>NZ_JNWQ01000001.1 GCF_000716875.1 Streptomyces novaecaesareae
CACCCACCGAGATCTACACTAGATCGCTCGTCGGCAGCGTCAGATGTGTATAAGAGACAGTCCCGGAGCCACCCATGGACATCGGCCTCGTCCTGCAGACCGACCCGCCCGCCCGCCTGCTCATCGACCGGATGATCCGCGCCGAGCAGGCCGGGTTCAGCCACGGCTGGACCTTCGACTCCTGCGTCCTGTGGCAGGAGCCCTTCGTCATCTACAGCCGGATCCTCGCCGAGACCGAGCGACTGACCGTCGGCCCGATGGTCACCAACCCCTCCACCCGCACCTGGGAGGTCACCGCCTCCCTGTTCGCCACCCTGAACGACATGTACGGCAACCGCACGGTCTGCGGGATCGGCCGCGGCGACTCCGCGATGCGGGTCGCCGGACGCCACCCCGCGACCCTCGCCCGGCTCTCCCAGGCGATGCACGCCATCAAGGAGTTGGCGGAGGGCCGCACCGTCGAGGTGGACGGCACCGAGATGCACCTGCCGTGGGTCGGCCCGGACACGTCGCTGCCGATCTGGATGGGTGCGTACGGTCCGAAGGCCCTCGCCCTCACCGGACGCCAAGCGGACGGATTCATCCTGCAGTTGGCCGACCCGTACCTCACCGAGTTCATGGTCAAGGCGGTGCGGGCCGCCGCCGTCGAGGCGGGCCGCGACCCCGACTCGGTCACCATCTGCGTGGCCGCCCCCGCCTACGTGACCGCCGACGACTCGCCCGCCGCGCTCGCCCACGCCCGGGAGCAGTGCCGCTGGTTCGGCGGGATGGTCGGCAACCACGTCGCCGACCTGGTCGAGCACTACGGCGAGCACTCCGACCTGGTGCCGGAGGCGCTCACCGACTACATCAAGGGCCGCCAGGGCTACGACTACAGCCACCACGGCCGGGCCGGGAACCCGGACACGACCTTCGTGCCGGACGAGATCGTGGACCGCTTCTGCCTGATCGGCCCGGCCGAGGTGCAGCGCGCCCGGCTGGCCGAACTCCGCTCGCTCGGCGTCGACCAGTTCGCCGTCTACGCCATGCACGACGCGATCGAGACCACCATCGACGCCTACGGAACGGACGTCATCCCCCACCTGTGATCCCGGAGGCCTCCGGCGCGCTCCGGTGAACTCCATTGATCCCGGGCGACCCCGGGCGATCTTCAGGTGATCCCAGTTGCAGCAGACGGGAGTTGCCCTTGCCCGACACCGCGACCATCAGCGGCAGACAGCGGCAGCACCCCGACGGCCGGGTCGAACTCGACCCGGCCGCCGGGGAGTTGCCTCCCAACGGATTCACCAGCGAGGACCTGCGGCCGGTCCCGGTGGCACGACGCACCTGGACCACGTACAACTTCCTCGCGCTCTGGGTCGGCATGGCCCACAACATCCCGTCCTGGACGCTGGCTTCGGGTCTGGTCGCGCTCGGCATGGACTGGAAGCAGGCGGTGCTGACCATCGCGCTCGCCAACGTCGTCGTGCTGGCGCCGATGCTGCTCACCGGGCACGCCGGCACCAAGTACGGCATCCCGTTCCCGGTGTTCGCCCGCGCCGCCTTCGGACTGCGCGGCGCCAACCTGCCCGCGCTGATACGAGCGGCGGTCGCCTGCGCCTGGTTCGGCATCCAGACCTGGATCGGCGGCGAGGGCATCTTCCTGCTGGCGGGCAAGCTGTTCGGCCAGTCCTGGAGCACCGCAGGGGAGTTGGGCGGCTACCCGTGGACCCAGTGGCTCTCGTTCCTGCTGTTCTGGCTGCTGGAGATGGCCATCATCGCCCGGGGGATGGAGGCGCTGCGGCGCTTCGAGAACTGGGCCGCGCCGTTCGTCATCGTCGGTGCGCTCGCACTGCTGGTCTGGATCACCGTCAAGGCGGGCGGGCTGGGCCCGCTGCTCGACCAGCCGTCCAAACTGGGGTGGGGCGGCGGGTTCTGGAAGGTCTTCTTCCCGTCGCTGATGGGCATGATCGGGTTCTGGTCCACCCTGGCGCTCAACATTCCGGACTTCACCCGCTTCGGCGGCAGCCAGCGGGCCCAGATCCGGGGCCAGGCGCTCGGCCTGCCGACGACGATGACGCTCTTCGCCCTCCTGTCCGTGCTGGTCACCTCCGGCTCCCAGGCCGTGTACGGCGAACCGGTGTGGGACCCGATCCGGCTCGCCGCGAAGATGGAGAGCCCGGTCGGCATCCTGTTCGCGCTGCTGACCGTCCTGGTCGCGACGCTGTCGGTGAACATCGCCGCCAACGTCGTCTCGCCAGCCTACGACCTGGCCAACCTGCTGCCCCGGTTCGTCAACTTCCGCACCGGGGCGCTGATCACGGGCGTGGTCGGGATCGCCATCTTCCCGTGGCGGCTGATCGCCGACCCGCACGTCTACATCTTCACCTGGCTGGGCGTGGTCGGCGGCCTGCTCGGCACCGTCGCCGGCGTCCTGATCGCCGACTACTGGCTGCTGCGGGGCACCCGCCTGCAACTGGCCGAGCTCTACCGACCGGGCGGGGCGTACTGGTACACCGGCGGGTGGAACTGGCGGGCCGTCGCGGCACTGCTGGTGGGCGGTCTGCTCGCGGTGGGCGGCTCGTACTCCACCGTCGACGCCCACGGCGCGAAGCAGGGGCCGTTCCCGGCGGACGGCCTGATCCCCTTCCTCAAGCCGCTGGCCGACTACGGCTGGGCGGTCGGCCTGGCGGCGGCTTCGCTGGTGTACGTCGGGCTGGGGGCGGCGGGAGCGGGGCGGCGCCGGAGCGGGGGTGGGCGCGGGTGACGGCGAGCAGGTGACCGGCGGCGGCTCACGGGCTACCGCTGACGGATGACAGCTGACAGATGTTGAAATCTGTCAGCTGTTATCTGTCGGCTGTCATCCGTCAGCTGTCGTCCGTTCGCTGTTCTCTGTTCCCGGTTCGTCGTCCGCCATCGCCGATCACCCCGCCGCGGCGTGCCGTTCGACGGCGGCGAGCACCTTGCTGGTGCCGTCCTCGGTAGCGAGGGTGGCGGCGACGGCCCGGGCGCGGGCGCGGTGGTGCGGGGTGTCCAGGGCGCGGCGGATGGCGGATGCGAGATGGGCCGGGGTGAGGCTGCGGAGGGGGACGGGGCCGGGGGAGACGCCGAGGGCGGCCAGCCGGGCGGACCAGAAGGGGGCGTCCAGTTGGGCGGGGACGGGGATGGTGGGCACCCCGGCGCGGAGGGTGGCGGCGGTGGTGCCCGCGCCCGCGTGGTGGACCACGGCGGCGGTGTGCGGGAACAGCCAGTCGTGCGGGGCGTCGCCGATGGTCAGGACGGTCTCCGAGTCCTCGGCCGCCAGCCCGCTCCAGCCCGACTGCAGGATGACGCGCACCCGGGCGGCACGGGCGGCCGCGAGCACGGCGGCGGTGAGCCGCTCGGGATCGGGGACGACGAGGCTGCCGAAGCCGACGAAGACCGGTGGCGGTCCGGCGGAGAGGAAGTCGAGCAACCGGGCCGGGGGCTGCCAGTCCGGCTGCTCCGGCGGCCACCAGTAGCCCGCCACGTCCAGCCGGGGGTGCCAGTCGGCCGGCCGGGGCACGACCGTCGGGGAGAAGCCGTGCAGGACGGGTTGGGTGCGGCGGGCCCGGGCGATGCCGCGCGGCGGCAGGCCGAGCCGGCGGCGCAGTGCGCGGACGGCGGGCGCGAACAGTCGGTCGGTCGCGGCCTGGACGGCGTGCCCGGCGAGCAGGTTGCCGGGCCGGGAGAGCGACCGGGTGCCGGTGACGGCGGGTGCGAACTCCCGGGTGGGGGCCATGGGTTGGAGGAACAGTCCGAGGGTGGGCAGGCCGGCCGCCTCGGCGGCGACCTGGCCGAGCGCGCTGGTGGTGCTGGTGGTCAGCAGCAGGTCGGTGCCGAGGGCGACGGCCGCCACGATGCCGTCACCGAGTGCGGGCATGAACCTCCGGCCAAGACGCAGGAGTTGGAGGACCTCCCCCGGGCCGCTGCCGGCCCGCAGCAGCCGCCGCCCCTGCTCGGAGGCGAGTTCGGCGCGCGGGTCGACCGGCAGCGGGCGGAACTCCAGCCCGGACGCCCGGACGGACTCCGCGAAGGTCGCGTGCGTGGCGACGGCCACCTGATGGCCGGCCTCCCGGAGGCGGACCCCGAGCCCGGTGAAGGGGGCCACATCGCCCCGGGAGCCGGCGGTGGCGATCAGGATGCGCATGGCCGCAGTATTCCGGCGCGCAGGGCCGGCGGGAAGGACGCCACGCGCGGTCGGGAGGGAGGGCGGTGGCCGGTTTCGGACGCTGTGCCCGGTGGCGTCGGGGTTGCGCGTCTGGCCTGGGTGCCGGTCCAGGGCGCCGGGGCCGGGTGTCGGGACTGGGTGTCGCGGCCGGGGTCGGAACCGGGCGACGGACGGTGGCGTCCTTCCGGGCAGAGCGGACGGGACGGGGCCGTCGCGCCGAGTACGGGAGGGAAGACGGATGGGCATCGTCGCGTGGATCGTGCTGGGCCTGCTGGCGGGAGCGCTGGCCAAGCTGCTGCTGCCGGGGAAGGACCCTGGAGGCCTGATCGTGACCACCCTGATCGGCATCGCCGGCTCCTTCGTCGGCGGCTGGATCGCCTCGCACTTCATGCACCGGTCGATCACGGCGCACTTCTTCGACGGGGCGACCTGGGTGTCGGCGATCGGCGGTGCCCTGGTGCTGCTGATCCTCTACCGGCTGCTGTTCGGCAAGTCGCGCCGTTGACAGGTGGGTTAGCCTGCCGTTCGGCGCCGCTGTTCGGTGGCCGGTTCGTGCCGGTCGTCCCGGGCGCCGGAAACCATGTGGCGCCCTCCGGCGTCCTTGGGACCGGACCCGGTGTTCTCGACGGGGCCGTCACGCCGATGACGCGAGGGGCGACGGATGAGCTGGATGGCGTGGATCGTACTGGGCTTGGTGGCGGGGACCTTGGCCAGGATGGTGCTGCCGGGGAAGGGTGAGCGCGGCCTGATCGGGACCACCCTGATCGGCATCGCCGGCTCCTACGTCGGCACCTGGATCGTCTCGCACTGGATGCACGGGTCGGTGAAGGTGAGCTTCCTCGACCTGACGACCTGGGTGTCGGCGATCGGCGGCGCGGTGGTGCTGCTGTTCCTCTACGGCGTGCTCCAGCGCATCGTCCGGCGCTGACCGGCCGCCTCCTCAGGCCGCCCCCGCCGGCCGCCGCCGGCTGTCACTCCGCGGACGCCGCCGTCCCGGCGGCCCAGTCCGGCAGCTCCTCCCGGGCGGCGAGCCAGGCGGGCGGGACCTCGGTGAGCCCGGTGCGGGCGGCCACCACCCCGGCGGCGATGGCGCAGGTGGTGTCCTTGTCGCCCCAGCCCTCCAGGGTGTGCCAGAGGGCCTCGGGCAGTGAGTCCAGGTGCCCGGCGGCGGACCAGAGGGCGAACGGGACGGTGTCCGGGGCGGAGATCAGCACTCCGGAACCGAGCACGGTGGCGGCCTGCCGGATGCTGGTGTGCTCGGGCAGCCGGGCGGCGATCCGCAGACCGGAGCGGACGTCGCTCACCGGCAGCCGTCCGGCGATCTCGGTCAGCAACTCGGCCCGGCCGGGGGCGCTTTCACCGCGGCTCCGGACGGCGAGCGCGGCCGCGAGGGCGACCGCCACCGCGCCGATCACCGCCTCCGGGTGGAAGTGCGTGGTGAGCGCCTGGAGTTCGGCCTGCCTGGCCACCTCGTCCAGGTCGTTCGCGAACCAGGCCCCCAGCGGGGCGACCCGCATCGCGGCGCCGTTCCCGTACGAGCCCTGGCCCTCGAACTGGCCCGAGGTGATGGCGCGCCAGTCCCCGCCCGCCCCGATCCCGCGCAGCACCCGGTGCATCGACGGGCCGTACTTGCGTCCGTACTCGCGCGCGTACTCCGCGGCGAACTCCTGGGCCAGCGCGTCCTGGTGGACCTCGCCCCGGGCGGTCAGGTGGCGCACCAGCACGAGGGTCATCGCGGTGTCGTCGGTCCAGTGCCAGGGGGCGGGGCGGACCAGGCGCGCGGCGAGGGCACTGGGCGCCTCGTCCACCGGGACCGAGAACCAGCGGTCGCCGAAGGCGTCGCCGAGGGCGAGCCCCTGCAGACTGTCCAGGACCGGGTCGGCCGCGCGCATGTCATCCTCCAGGTGAGATCAACTGTGCACGGCAGTCTGCCGGAGGGGCGGGGCACCGGCCACCGGATTTCGCCCCGGTCGCCGGCGCCCCGCCCACTGCGTCTTCGGCACTGCCTCTTCGGCACGGTGCCTTCGTCACTGCGCCTGGGTCACTGCGTCTTCGTCACTGCGCCTTGGTCACTTGGCCTTCAGGCCGCCGAGGACGAGCTTCCAGACGGCCTCGAAGCGGTCGTCGGTGCCCGGGACGGACCAGGTGGGCGCGTAGGCCGGGTTGTGGAACGGGGCGGTGGCGTCGAAGACGGCGCGGGCGGTGTTGAGGAAGTGGGTGAGCTTGAACTCCTTGCCGTCCACGCCGTCCTGGATGATCTGCGCGATCTGGCCGACCAGCGTGTCGATGTGCGCGTCGACGGTGGCGCTGTTCTCCTCGACCAGCACCATGTAGGTCGCGAACAGCTCCGGGTCGTCGAGCGCCTTCCGCCGCTTGGCCGCGAACAGCGTCGTGAGCCAGCGGTGCAGCCGCTCCGCGGCGTGGCCGCCCTCGGTGGAGATGGCCGCGAGCTCGTGGTGCGCCTGGTCGAGCCAACGCTGGGTGACCGCCTCGCGCAGCGCGGCCTTGCTCGGGAAGTGGCGGTAGACGCTGCTGTGGCTGACGCCGAGGATGCGGGCGACGTCCACGACGGTGGCCTTGGCCGGCCCGAACCGCCGGAGGACGTCCTCCGCCGCGATGAGGATCTGCTCGGCGGTGAGTGTGGTGTCCGTGGTCACGGCGTGGTCCGTCCTTAGGGTCGTTCGGTCGGGTGGTGCTGCCTTCCGGACAGGCAGGCGAGTCGGGCTGCCGGGGCCGCTCGGCGGGAGCGGCCCCGGGGCCGCCCGGCCGGGTTGCTCAGCGCTCGCTGTCCAGGTGGGCCATCTGCGCGGCAGCGTACCGGTCACCTGCGGCGGCGCCGGCGGGGACGGCCGCCTCGATGGCGGCGAGGTCCGCCGCGGTCAGCGTGACGTCCAGGGCGCCGAGGGCCTCGGTCAGGCGCTCCCGGCGGCGGGCGCCGACCAGCGGGACGACGTCCTGCCCGCGCGAGGCCACCCAGGCGATGGCCACCTGGGCGACACTCGCGTCCTTGGCGGCGGCGATCGTGCGCAGCGCCTCGACCAGTGCGAGGTTGTGGGCGAGGTTCTCGCCCTGGAAGCGCGGGCTGCGGCTGCGGAAGTCGGTGCCGGTGAGGGTGCGTTCCTGGTTCCAGTGGCCGCTCAGCAGGCCGCGGGAGAGCACGCCGTACGCGGTGATGCCGATGCCGAGTTCGCGGGCGGTGGGGAGGACGCTGGCCTCGATCGAGCGGGTGAGCAGGGAGTACTCGATCTGCAGGTCGCTGATCGGGTGGACGGCGGCGGCGCGGCGCAAGGTGTCGGCGCCGACCTCGGAGAGGCCGATGTGACGGACGTAGCCGCCCTTCACCAGGTCGGCGATGGCCCCGACGGTCTCCTCGATCGGGACCTTCGGGTCGAGGCGGGCCGGGCGGTAGATGTCGACGTGGTCGGTGCGCAGGCGGCGCAGGGTGTAGGTGAGCGCCGTCTTGGTGGCGGCGGGGCTCGCGTCGTAGCCGAGCCACTGGCCGTCCGGGCCGCGCTGGGCTCCGAACTTCACGCTGATCTGCACGTTCTCGCGGTCGCGGCCGCGCAGCGCCTCGTGGATGAGCAGTTCGTTGTGGCCCATGCCGTAGAAGTCGCCGGTGTCAAGCAGGGTGATCCCCGCGTCGAGGGCGGCGTGGATGGTGGCGATGCTCTCGGCCTCGTCGGCCGGGCCGTACATGTCGGACATGCCCATGCAGCCGAGGCCGAGGGCCGAGGTGACGGGGCCGGCGGCGCCGAGGCGGCGCTGGGCGGGGCGGGTGGTCGAGGACATGGGGACTCCAAGGACCGGGGGGGGCGCGGCGCCGGGGGTGCCGGCGGGGCGCGGGCAGGGTGGCCCGGGTGTCACTATGGCACGACAGCGAACAGATTTCAAAATCTGTTCGCTGTCGTCTGTTATCTGAAAGTTGAAATCTGTCGATTGTCATCTGTTAGGGCCGCTGGCGGCGCGCCGGGTGGCGCGCTGGGCGGCTGGTCGGGCAACTGGTCGGGCGGTGCGCAGGGCAGCCGGCCGACGGCCGTCAGTCGGCGACCCGGCTGCGGTTCTCGTACGCGAGGTCCGTGTACTCGGGGTGCCTGAGCATCCAGCCCTTGATGAACGGGCAGGTCGCCAGGACGGGCAGGTCACGGGCGCGGGCGTCGTCCAGGGCGGCGCGGGCGAGCGCGCTGCCGATGCCCTGCCCCTCGAAGGCGGGCTCGACCACGGTGTGCGGGTAGACCACCAGGTGGTCGCTGCGCAGGTATTCGGCGAAGCCCGCCAACCGGCCGTCCACCCGGGCCTCGAAACGGCTCTGGTCTTCCACGTCGCGTACCGAGAGGGTCATCACAGGTCCTCACTGCTGGAGAGTCGGGGCCGGGACCGGCCCCGGTCCATCATCGGGCGGCCGGGGCCGTCCCGCCCAGCGGCTCGGCCGCGCCGCCCGGCCCCGGCGTTCCGGTCACGCCGTCGCCCGTTCCTCGTGCGGTGTGAGCTCCCTGCGCGGGGCCCAGTCCTCGTGGCCGCCCGGGGAGCGCAGCAGGTAGGCCCGGGCGGGCGGCAGGTTGCGCCACACCGTGCGCTCGCCCAGCCCGTACGCCGCCTCGAACCGCCGCAACAGCCGCACCACCTCCCGGTGTCGGGCACCCCGCCGGGGCCCCGAGGTGAGGGTACGGGCCGCCGTCGTGCCGAGGTACCCGAAGTAGGTCAGCTCGCCGCCGGGGGCCAGCAGCCGCAGGTACAGGTCGAGGATGTCGCGGACCTGCGCGGGCGTGAAGTTGGTGAACGGCAGCCCGGACACGATCACGTCGTACCGCTCCCCGGGCTCCCCGGGTTCCTGGGGATCTCCGGGTTCCTCGGGCTCTTCGGACAGCCGCTCGACCCGGCAGGCCGACAGTCGCAGCCCGACGCCCGGGCGGCGCGCGGCCAGGACCGGGTCCTCCCGCAGCCGCTCGGCGAACCGCGGATTCGCCTCCACGACGTGCAACCTGTCGCCAGGGCGCAGCACTTGGGCGAGACGCCGGGTCACCACGCCGGTGCCGGCGCCGACCTCCAGCACCGAGATCGGACGGTCCGGGCGGCTGGTGACCGGCACCACCAGGGCGTTCACCAGAGCGGTGCCGCTCGGAGCCAGCGCGCCGGTGTCCCGGAACGTGCGCAGGGCCTCGGCGAGGAACAGCAGGTGGTCCCCGCCGCCCTGGGATGGTGAACTGTCCTGCGGTGTACGGGAGTCGGGGCGGTGGCGGAGCTGTTCGTTCGTCATGCCGTCGACGCTAGGCAGCCCGGGAGCGCCGCGAATCGGCCGGTCAGCGGCGCCGAGCCCCGACGAAAGTCGAGGGTGCGGGTACCCGGAAGACAGAGGCGCGCCGGAACCGGCCGCCCCTAGCATCGAGCCCGACAGATCGAACGACAGGCGGAGCGAGGGGAGGAGGAGCCCGATGCGCACCACCCCGATGCCCAGGATCCCGATGCGCAGGATCCCGCTCGACTGGTACGGCCCCGACCACCGGCCCTGGACCGACACCTTGCTGCTGCTGGGCCTGCTCGGCCTCACCGCCGAGGAGGCCCTGTACCAGTGGCTGCACTCCGACGGTCCGTTGCGCGTGCCGCGGACGGTGGCGGCCGCGCTCGCCTCGCTCTCGCTGCTGTTCGCACGCCGCTACCCCGTCGCCTCCGCCGTGCTGCCGGTGCTCACCGGCGGGCTGCTCAACCGGGCCTTCCCCGGCCTGTTCAGCGTCTTCCACCTCGCCCACCTCGGCCGGACCGGCGCGGCCGTCGCGGGCGGCGCGGTCATCGCGGTGGTCAGCGCGACCGGCGCGGAGACGCTGGTCGGCTGGGCCGGTACCACCGGATCCCAACTCCTCGTCCAGGCCGCCACCCTGTCCTTCGGCCTGTGGCTGCACGGCAGACGGGTCCTGATCCGCACCCTGCACCAACAGGTCGACGCGCTGCGCCGTGAGCGCGAACTGCGCGCCGATCAGGCCAGGGCCGCCGAACGCGGCCGAATCGCACGGGAGATGCACGACGTGCTGGCCCACCGACTCAGCCTGCTGGTGCTGCACGCCGGGGTGCTGCGCGACCAGGCCCGGGCCGGTACCGTCGCCGCCGACCAGGAACGCCTCACCCACCGCCTCGAACTGCTGCGCACCACCGCCGCCCGCTCGCTCGACGACCTGCGGGACGTCCTGGGAGCGCTGCGCGCCGACCCACCGGCCGAAGGCGCCCGAGCCGCCGGGGCCGAGCCCCCGGTGCCCGCCGGGGCCGCCCGGGTCCCGGCGCCCGCCCTGCGCGACCTCACCGAACTCGTCGGCGAGGCCACCCAGGCCGGTCAGCAGATCGAACTGGCCCTCGCCGGAGACTCGGAGACCGTCCCGACCACCCACCGGCTGGCCGTGCACCGCCTGGTTCAGGAGGCGTTGACCAACGCCCGCAAGTACGCGCCCGCCGCGCCCGTCACCGTCCGGGTCGGCTACGGGGCACCGGAGACCACCGTCGAGGTGCGCAACGGCCCGGGCGCGGCGCCGCCGGACGAGCCGGTCAGCGGTGGCGGGTACGGTCTGGTGGGGCTGCGCGAGAGGGTCACCGCGCTCGGCGGTCACCTCGACGCGGGCCCGGACGGCAGCGGCGGCTTCCGGCTCTCCGCCCGGTTACCCGCGTCCGAGCGCGTGCCGCTGCCGGTTCCGGAACCCGGACCGGTTCCGGAACCGGTGCCTGCACCCGTCCCGGAGCCGGCGCTCGTCCGTACCGACAGACCGCCCCCACGGCCGAAGGACGCCACATGATCCGAACGATGGTGGTCGACGACGACGCACTGGTCCGCCTCGGCCTGGTCGACCTGCTCGCCCAGGACCCGGCGCTCACCGTGGTCGCCGAGGCGGCCGACGGGCTGCAGGCCGTCGAACTCGCCGGGAGCCGGCGGATCGACGTCGTGCTGATGGACATCCGGATGCCCCGGCTCGACGGCATCGCCGCGACCCGGCGCCTGCGCGAACTGCCGGACGCCCCGAGGGTCATCGCGCTCACCACCTTCGACCTGGACGAGTACGTGTACCAGGCGCTCGCCGCCGGGGCCGACGGCTTTCTGCTCAAGGACACCCCGCCCGCCGAGATCGCCCGGGCCGTGCACGTCGTCGCGGGCGGCCAGGGGATGCTGCACCCGGCGGCGGCGCGACGCCTGATCGACCGGTACCACCGGGTCGGTGCTCCCCGGTCGGTCGCCGCCCGCGGCCGGGTCGCCGGGCTCACCCCGCGCGAGACCGACGTCCTGCGCGAACTCGCCGACGGGCTCTCCAACGCCGAGATCGCGGGCGTGCTGGGGATGCGCGAGAGCACGGTCAAGGCGCACGTCAGCCGGATCCTGACCGCGCTCGGCGTCGGCAACCGGGTCCAGGCCGCATTGCTGGCGCGCGATGCGGGGTTGGTCGGGGACGGCGGCTGAGAGCCGCGGTTCCGTCCGTCCTACCCGGTGGCGGTGCACGGCAGTACACGGCGGTGCACGTCGGGGCTCGTCGGGGCATCCCACCGGCCCGTGTCCACGCGGGTGTTCCCCGGAGGCTCCCCCGGAGTCAGGCCGGGCCGAGGGCCGGACTTCCCTGAGCCGTCGCGTGCTCCCGGTTCGTACCGCGTGCTGAGCCGATGTCACCCATCCGGCGTGGAATTGCCGTGCCTTGGCGGTTTGCGCTGCCGAACTGGGGCGGTGGGTCCATGGTGGAGATGGGCGCGATCCGGCGACCGCGCCCGCGCGCCGATCCAGGCCCGCGTGCCGTGCGCCCGTCGCCGTTCCCCGACGGGTGTCCGAGGTCGGGTCCGGTACCGGCACGTTGGGAGCAGGGCCACCTCGCAGGAAACCGAACGGTTCTTCTAGGCTCACATCTCGGCTTCCCTGCGGTGGTTCGGCCACCGCGCCCACCGCAAGGAGGCCGCCGTCCACGGGGCTCCGGGCGGACCGGGGCCACCGGATCGAGCGAGGAGGACGCAATGCCAAGCATGCCGCCCAGCCGTTCCACCACACTTGGGCCAGACGGGCCGCAGGGGCGGGCCGCCGGTCATCCCGGCCGACCTGTGCGGTCCGGCCGGGCCTGGTACCCGGGCGGGAGCGGGCGGCCGGTCCGGCCGCTGAATACCGGCGGCGGCCGCGGAGGCGAGCGTTGAGTCCCCAGATCGTCGGGTCGCCCGCCGCACCGGGTGCCGCCGCAGAACCCGACCGGGCCCAGGTCTCCGTCCCGGCCGCCACTGACGGCGAGGCCCTCGCCACAGCCGCCACCACCGCCACCACCGCCACCACCGCCACCACCGCCACTGCCGCTGCCGCTGCCGCTGCGAACGCTGCCGCTGCGAACGCCATCGTGGCGAAGAGTCCCACCCTGAAGACGTCCACCGTGCAGACGTCCACTGCGAAGACGCCCAACGTGCAGACGTCCACCGCGAAGGCGCTCACGGCGAGAGCGACGGCTGCCCCCGCCGCGAACGCACCGGTCACCGCGGCGCTGACCGGTCTGCCGCAGGCGCTCAGTGCCCGCGCCCGTACCCTCGCCGGCGCCGTCCGACGCCGCTGCGCCGACCTGGCCCGGATCGAGTCGCCCAGCGGCGACGCCTCCCGACTCGACGCCCTCGCCGAGGAGTTGGCCGCCGGCTTCCGGGCCACCGGCGCCACTGCCCGTCGCGAACCCGGTCCGGCGGGAGACCACCTCGTCCTGGAGTGGGAGGGGCGGGACGAGTCCCTGCCGCACCTGCTGATCGTCGGCCACCATGACACCGTCTGGCCGGTCGGCACCCTGGCGGACTGGCCGGTCACCGAGGAGGACGGCCGGCTCACCGGCCCCGGCGTGGTCGACATGAAGGGTGGACTCGCCATCCTGGAGGGCGCGTTGGCGCTGCTCGCCGACCTGGGGGAGCGGCCGCACCGGAGCGTTCGCCTGGTCGTGGTCTCCGACGAGGAGGTCGGCAGCCCGGACGGGCGGCGCCTGGTCGAGCGCCAACTGCGCGGCGCCGTCGCCGTACTGGGCCTCGAACCGCCGCACCCCGACGGCCGGTTGAAGACCGCGCGGCGCGGCAGCACCCGGGTCCGGCTCACCGTGACCGGGCGCGAGGCGCACGCGGGCAACGACGCCCACGACGGGGTGTCGGCGGTCGACGAGCTGGTGGACCAGCTGGTCCTCGTCCGCGGCCTGGCCGGCCAGCCGGGCACCGAGCTCAACGCCGGCCGGATCAGCGGCGGTTCGCGCGCCAACGTGGTCGCGGGCCGAGCCGAGGCCGAACTCGGCCTGCGGTTCTCCACCGCCGAGGCGCAGCGCCGTACGCTCGACCACCTGGCCCGGCTCACCGCGCTGCGCCCGGGTGCCAGGGTGCGGACGGAGGTGCTGTCCAGCCGTCCGGCATGGCCCGAGCGGACCGGCAATCCGCTGCTGCGGCACGTGCGTTCGCTCGCTGCGGTGCTCGGGCAGCCGCTGGACGGTGCCCCGGCGGGCGGGGCGGGGGACACCAACCTGCCGGGCTCCCGTGGGCTTCCGACCCTGGACGGCTTCGGCGCCGTGGGTGCCGGCGCCCACGCCCGGCACGAGCACATCCGGCTGGACCAGATCGGCCCCCGGGTCGCCCTGCTGGCCGCGCTTCTCGCCGTACCGCTGCCGCGGCTGCGTGACCGCGCGGAGGGGTGAGGGGCGAGAGGGCGACGGGCGGCAGCCGGCGGATGACACGAGCCGGATGACATCCGCCGGATGACGGCAAACGGGTAACAGATGACAGCTGACAGATTTCGAAATCTGTCAGCTGTCATCTGTTACCCGTCTCCGCGCCTTGCCATCCCTCCGCCCCGCCGCGCAGAATGGTACCGACCGAACGGTCAGTCGGTTGAATGATCGGCCGGGCCGGACACGGCAGTGACACGAGAGGTGACCGTGGTGACAGCAGAGGTGGCCGAGGCGGTCCCCGCGCAGACGCCGGAGGACCGGTTCGAGGCGGTCGTCGCCGCCGAGCAGCGGATCGAGCCCAGGGACTGGATGCCCGACGCCTACCGGGCCACCCTGATCCGCCAGATCGCCCAGCACGCCCACTCCGAGATCATCGGCATGCAGCCCGAGGGCAACTGGCTCACCCGGGCCCCGTCGCTGCGCCGCAAGGCCATCCTGCTCGCCAAGGCCCAGGACGAGGCCGGCCACGGCCTCTACCTCTACGCCGCCGCCGAGACCCTGGGCATCGACCGCGCCGAGCTCACCGAGAAGCTGATCTCCGGCCGCCAGAAGTACTCCTCGATCTTCAACTACCCGACCCTCACCTTCGCCGACGTCGGCGTGATCGGCTGGCTGGTGGACGGCGCGGCGATCTGCAACCAGGTCCCGCTCTGCCGCTGCAGCTACGGCCCGTACGCCCGCGCGATGGTGCGGATCTGCAAGGAGGAGTCCTTCCACCAGCGCCAGGGCTACGAGCTCCTGATGACGCTGATGCGCGGCACCGAGGCCCAGCGCCGGATGGTCCAGGACGCCGTGGACCGCTGGTGGTGGCCGTCGCTGATGATGTTCGGCCCCTCGGACGCCGAGTCGCCGAACTCCGCCCGTTCGATGGCCTGGCGGATCAAGCGGCACAGCAACGACGAGCTGCGCCGGCGCTTCGTCGACATGACCGTCCCGCAGGCCGAGCACCTGGGCGTCACGCTCCCCGACCCCGAACTGCGCTGGAACGAGGAGCGCGGTGGCTGGGACTTCGGCGAGCCGGACTGGTCCGAGCTGAACCGGGTCATCCGCGGCCAGGGCCCCTGCAACACCCAGCGGATCGAACGCCGCCGCGCCGCCCACGAGGACGGCGCCTGGGTCCGCGAGGCGGCCGTCGCCTACGCGGCCAAGCGCGCCGCCGAGCAGCACGCCGTCGCCGCCGGGCAGCAGACCGAAACCGCCGGGCAGCAGGCCGACGCCGTCGAGCAGCACGCCACCGAACAGGAGAACGGAAAGTGACCGAGTCCAAGGCCGGATGGCCGCTGTACGAGGTGTTCGTGCGCCCCCGGCGCGGGCTGAACCACGTCCACGTCGGCTCGCTGCACGCGGCCGACGACCGGATGGCCCTGCTCGCCGCCCGCGACCTCTACACCCGCCGCAACGAGGGCGTCAGCCTCTGGGTGGTCCGCTCGGACGCGATCACCGCCTCCACCCCGGACGAGCGCGACCCCTTCTTCGAGCCCAGCGGCGACAAGGTCTACCGCCACCCGACCTTCTACGACATCCCCGAGGATGTCCCGCACATCTGACGGGGGAACCGCCATGCACGACCACACCGCCACCGCCGGCGCCGACCAGGACGACCACGTCTACCTCAGCCTCGCCGAGGCCACCCCCGGCCCCGAGGGCGAGGGCCGCTGGGCGTACGGGACGGGCTTCGCCGACCCGCTGCTCGGCGTGGACACCGCCCTGCCCGCCGGTCTGGACGGCGCCGACCTCGCCGCCTACTGCCTGATGCTGGGCGACGACGCCCTGGTCCTCGCCCAGCGGCTGATCGAGTGGTGCACCCGGGCGCCGGAGCTGGAGGAGGAGGTCGCGCTGGCCAACCTCGGCCTCGACCTGCTCGGCCAGTCCCGCCTGCTGCTCACCCGGGCCGGCCAGGCGGACGGCTCCGGCCGTACCGAGGACGACCTGGCGTACTGGCGCGAGGACCACGAGTTCCGCAACGTCCGGCTGGTGGAGACGCCGAACGGCGACTTCGCCCACACGATCGCCCGGCTGCTGCTGTTCGCCACCGCGCGCGGCGCCCTGTACGAGGCGCTGAGCGCGCACCCCGACCCGGTGCTGGCGTCGGTCGCCGCCCGGGGCGTCAAGGAGCTGGCGTACCACCGCGAGTACGCCACCGCGTGGACGCTGCGCCTCGGCGACGGCACCCCGTACTCCGCCGAGCGGATGCAGGCCGGGCTGGACGCCGTCTGGCCGCTGCTGGAGGAGCTGTTCACGGCGCACCCGGTGGAGCTGCGGGTGGGCGTCGACCCGGCGACCCTGCGCGAGCCGGTGCTGAAGTCGCTCGCCGCCGTCCTCGCCGAGGCCGGGCTGGCCGTGCCGGACGTACCGCCGCTGGCCACCGTCCTCGGCCGGGCCGGGCGGGACGGCGTGCACACCGAGGCCCTGGGCCCGCTGCTCGCCGAACTCCAGGTGGTGGCCCGCGCACACCCGGGGGCGACGTGGTGACGGGCGATGTGGCGGAGACCGGCACGGTGGCGACCGGCGTAGTGGCGACTGGCACGGTGGCGGGCGACACGGCCGCGGAGCCGGTCGGCCCGACCACCCGCGACCTGGCCTGGGCGGTCGCCGCGGCCGTCCCGGACCCGGAGCTGCCCATGCTCACCCTGGCCGACCTGGGCGTGCTGTCCGGGGTCGACGTGGACGGCGGCAGCGGGGCGGTCACCGCCTGGCTGACCCCGACCTACTCGGGTTGCCCGGCCGTCGCCGAGATGGCCGCCGACGTGGACCGCCGGCTACGCGCGGCCGGGTACCCGGACGTCCGGGTGCGGCTGCGGCTGGACCCGCCGTGGTCCACCGACCTGATCACCGAGTCGGGCCGCCGCAAGCTCGCCGAGGCCGGCATCGCCCCGCCGCGCCCGACCTCCGCCGTCGGGTCGGCCGGACCGGTCCCGCTCATCCTCGGCCCGACCCGCGCCGAGCCCGGGTCGCACGCCGGGGCTGCCGCCCGCCCCGGGGCAGCGCCCCCCGTGCCCTGCCCGCAGTGCGGTGCCACGGAGACGGAGGAACTGTCCCGCTTCGGTTCCACCGCCTGCAAGGCGCTCTGGCGCTGCCGCGCCTGCCGGGAGCCCTTCGAACGCGTCAAGGAGATCTGAATGCCCGCCGCTTCCGCCGCCGACACCCAGGGCACCGGCATCCGCCCCGCCCGCCGCCCCACCTTCCACCGGCTGCGGATCGACCGGGTGGAGCGGCTCTGCGAGGACGCCGTGGCGGTGACCTTCGCGGTGCCGGACGGGCTGGCGGAGGAGTACGCCTTCCGCCCCGGGCAGACCCTGACGCTGCGCAAGCTGGTGGACGGTGCCGACGAGCGCCGCTCGTACTCGATCTGCGCCCCCGTCGGCGGCCCGCTGCGGATCGCCGTCCGGGAGGTGCCCGGCGGGCTGTTCTCGCGCTGGCTGGTCCGCGAGGCCCGGCCCGGCGAGGAGGTGGAGGTCCTGACGCCCTCGGGCCTGTTCACCCCCGAACTCGGCGTCGTGGCCGACCACGTGCTGCTCGCGGCCGGCTCCGGCATCACCCCGATGCTGTCGATCGCCGGCTCCGTGCTGGCCGCCGACCGCCGCTCCACCGTGACCCTGCTCTACGGCAACCGCCGCAGCGACACCGTGATGTTCGCGGACGAGCTGGCGGACCTCAAGGACCGCTACCTCGGCCGCTTCCAGCTGGTCCACGTGCTCTCCCGGGAGACCAGGGACGCCGAACTGCTCAGCGGTCGCCTGGACCCGGAGCGGGTGCGGGCGCTGCTGGCGGCGCTGGTGGACGTCGAGAGCGTCGGGCACTGGTGGCTGTGCGGCCCGTTCGGAATGGTCGCCGGGGCGAAGGAGCTCCTGGCCGAGCTGGACGTCCCGGGCGAGCGCGTGCACCAGGAGCTGTTCCACGCCGAGGACGAGCCGCTCCCGGAGCGCGACGAGGACTGGGACCGGACGGACCGCGACGCCGCGTCGGACGGCGACGCCGCGTCGGACGGCGACGCCGCATCGCACGGCGCGCGCAGCGAGGTCACCGTCGTCCTCGACGGCCGCGGCAGCACCCTCTCCCTGCCGTGCGACCGCTCGATCCTGGACGGCGCCCAGCGCTCCCGCCCCGATCTGCCGTTCGCCTGCAAGGGCGGGGTCTGCGGCACCTGCCGTGCCCTGGTCACCGAGGGCGAGGTGGAGATGCGCCGCAACTTCGCGCTGGAGGAGAAGGAGCTGGCCGCCGGCTACGTCCTCACCTGCCAGGCCCGGCCGCTCACCGACCGGGTGACCGTCGACTACGACCGCTGAGCCGCCCCGGCCGTGACCGCCCTCGCCGCCGCCCCGCTCCCGGACCGGCCCAGCCGCCTGGGACCTGCGGCTTGCCCGGGCGGTTGGCCCGGAGGGGATTACGGCATCGCGGGGACGGGCGCCGTCGCCGGGGCCCCGAGGAGCTTGACCAGGTTGTTGACGGCCGCACGCCCGGCCCGGTTGGCGCCGACGGTGCTGGCGGAGGGGCCGTAGCCGACCAGGTGGACGCGCGGATCGGCGGTGGCCCGGGTGCCGGTGAGCGCGATGCCGCCGCCGGGGGAGCGCAGGCCGAGCGGGGCGAGGTGGCCGACCTCGGGCCGGAAGCCGGTGGCCCACACGATCGCGTCCACCGCCAGCTCCTCGTCGCCCCAGGCGACCCCGTGCTCGGTGAGGCGGTCGAACATCGGCCGGCGGTGCAGCGCGCCCAACTCCTCGGCGCGCCGGTAGGCGACGGACGGGCCGAGCCCGGTCACGCTCACCACGCTTCGCACCGGCAGGCCCTGCCGGACCCGCTCCTCGACCTTGGCGACCACCGCGCGCCCGTACTCGGGGGTGAACGGTCCGTCGTGGTAGACGGGTTCGGAGCGGGTGACCCAGACCGTCCGGCCGACCGCCGCCACCTCCGACAGCACCTGGATCGCCGAGGCGCCGCCGCCCACCACCACGACGCGCTTGCCGGCGAACTCCTCGGGGCCGCGGTAGTCGGCGTAGTGCAGCTGGCGGCCGGCGTAGTGGCCCGGGTAGTGCGGGAGGAACGGGCGGGTCCAGGTGCCGGTGGCGTTGATCAGCGCGCGGGTGGACCAGGTGCCGCGGTCGGTCTCGACCAGCAGCCGGGAGTCCGGGTGCTCGGACTCGGCGCGTACGGCGCGGACCGCGACGGGGCGTACGACCGGGAGCGCGTGCCGGGCCTCGTACGCCGCGAAGTACCCCGGCACCACCTCGCGGGCGGGGGCCTCGGGGTCGGCCGGCGGGAGTTCGGCGTCCGGGAGGTCGTGGAAGCCGTGCACGGTGGCCATCCGCAGCGACGGGGAGCGGTGCGCCCAGGCGCCGCCGGGCGCGGGAGCGGCGTCGAGCACGACGAAGCCGCCGTCGGCGTCCTCCCGGTAGGGGGCGAAGCCGCGGCGGCGCAGGTGGTAGGCGGCGGACAGGCCCGCCTGCCCGGCGCCCACCACCAGGACGTCCACGCGCTGCGGCGCGCTGTTCGTTGCACCGTAAACAGTCACGCCGATGAAACATCTGGGGCCAGGTGACTGTTCCCCGTCGTTCAGGCGATCGGGGAGATCACCGCGGCGGTGCCGTAGGCGCAGACCTCGGTGCCGACGTCGGCCGCCTCCGTCACGTCGAAGCGCATCATCAGGACGGCGTTGCCGCCGCGCGCCTTGGTCTGCTCGACCAGCCGCTGCATCGCCTCGTTGCGGCTCTCGACCAGGGTCTTCGTCAGACCGCGCAGCTCGCCGCCGATCAGCGACTTCAGACCGGCACCGATCTGGCTGCCGATGTGGCGGCTGCGGACGGTCAGCCCGAAGACCTCGCCGATCACGTGGTCGACCCGGAAACCGGGGATGTCATTGGTGGTCACGACCAGGACGTCGGCGTTCGGGCCCTGCCCGCCGCCGTACTCGTTGATGTCAGCCATGGGGCTCATCCTGCCAATGTCGTGCGTCCGAGTGACCGAGGCCGGGCCGGGCGATGGCCGAGAAGGCGCCCGGAAGCTGGTCCGGACCGGTGATCGGGCGGCCGAAAAGCCGTACCGTAGCCCCATGGGCGAGCGAAGCGATCATCCACAGGGGCCGGGCGCGGCGGAGGACTCCGGTGCGCAGGAGATCGAGGCGACGGTGGTGCTGGGCCTGCGGATCAGTGACTGGCCGGCCCTGCGCGCGGCCGCGATCAGGGCCGTAGAGGAAATGGACTTCGAGGGCATCGACCCGGCAGGTCAGCGCCGCGAACTGCTGCGCGAGGTCGCCGAGGACGCCAACGCGGCGCTCGGCGCGCTGCTGCACCCGGACCGGCTGGTGGCCGCGATCCCCGGCGTCGAGGCGATCGGCGGCACCCTGGAGATCAGCGTCACGGAGGACTTCACACCGGACTTCGCCGACCTGTTCCCGCTGGAGTCCGAGGACGAGGACGGCGGCGCGGGCGCGGACTGGACGCTCACCCCGCGCACCGCCTGCCTCCTCCACGCCCAGCTGCTCGGCCTCGCCGACGCCGCCTACGACGACCTCGACGAGCACGGGGACGAGCCGGTCGTCGACGGCGAGGACACGGACTGGACGGTCTTCGCCCGGCTGCCCCAGCGCACCTGGCGGATGCACCGGGGCTGGCGCCGCACGATGGCCCGGGCCTTCGACGACCTGGCCGACGACCTCGCGCTCGGCGAGTGGCCGCTGCCGCGCTGCCTGGCCGAGGAGATCGCGCTGCGGATGGCCCTGGTGGACGCCCGGGTGCTGCTCGGCGCGCAGCCCGAGTCGGTGGCGGACATGATGGGCGACCTTCCGGCCGACCTCTACGACTACGACTGGGACGGCTGCCACGACGAGCTGTTCGGGGTCTTCGGGCCGGACGAGGGCGATCCGGAGCTGGCCGCGGAGCAGCGGACGGAGATGCTGCTGGCGGCCACCCACCCCGAGGGCTGGTTCCTGATGTACGAGGATGCGGAGGAGCGGGACCCGCAGCGCGGCTACCGGCGCTGACCGGGCGTCGGGGCGTCGGGGCGTCGGGGCGTCCGCGGGGCGTCGGGGTGCTGCGGCCGGACGGGCCCCGTCGGTGGCGGGCGGGGCGGGGCTGGCATGCTGGACGGGTGACTTCTCCGTTCGATGACCCGGCTTCCGTCTCCCCGGCTTCCGCTTCTCCGGCTTCCGCCTCTCCGTCCGACGTTGCTCCCGGCTCCGGCACCGGTTCCGACTCCGACTCCGATGCCGGTTCCGGTTCCGGCGCCGTCGTCTCCCCGGCCGCCGAGGAGCGCGACGCGCGACCGCAGTACGTGCTGCCGCTGGTCGTCCGGGTGGAGCGGGCCACCCCGCCCGGGCGGACGGACGCGCTGGAGACGTCGGCGCGGGCGGTGCTGACCCTGCTGGCCGACCCGCGGGTGACCGAGGCGGACGGCGAGTGGGCGGAGCGGGTCGCGGCCTGGGAGGACGCCCGGATCCGCAAGGTGGTCCGCCGGGCCCGGGGCGGGGAGTGGCGCCGGGCGGGCGAGCTGCCGGGGGTCACGGTGCAGGGGCGGGAGGCGGAGGTGCGGGTGTTCCCGCCGATTCCGCTGGACGGCTGGCCGAAGGAGCTCGCCAAGCTGCAGGTCTCCGGGACGGACCTGGAGGAGACGGCCGAGGCCGGCGCGCCCGAGCCGGGGGTGCCGGTGCTGTGGCTCAATCCGGAGCTGGAGATGAGCGCGGGCAAGACGATGGCGCAGACCGGGCACGCCGCCCAGCTGGCGTGGTGGCGGCTGGAGGAGGCGGAGCGCAAGGAGTGGGCCGAGTCCGGCTTCGCGCTGGCCGTGCGGACGGCCTCGCCGGAGGCGTGGGAGGAGCTCGTCCGCAGCGGACTGCCGGTGGTCCAGGACGCGGGCTTCACGGAGATCGCGCCGGGCAGCTGCACGGTGATCGCGGAGCACCCGGCGCTGCGGTGACCGGCGCAGGGGACGAGTGACGGCTGACAGGTAACAGGTAACGGATAACAGATGACAGCGGACAGATTTTGAAATCTGTCCGCTGTCATCTGTTGCCCGTCATCCGTCAGTCGTCATCTGTTGCTCGTCATCGGCTACCCACCCGAAACCTCGTACCGTCGCAGCGCCCGCAAGCCGCCGCAGACCGCGAGCGCCGCCCAAGCCGCCATGATCAGCAGTCCGGTCCAGTGCCCGTAGTGGACGCCAGGCTCGGGCTGGGTGCGCATCGCGTACAGCCCGGCCCGGTCGGGCAGGAACTGGCCGGCCTCGCGGACGCCGGGGATGGCGGACAGCAAGGTGGTGCCGAGGAAGAGCATCGGGGTCAGCAGGCCGAGCGCGGCGGTGAGGTTGCCCAGCATCGCGGTCAGTCCGAGGCAGAGCAGCACCAGCATCGGGTGGTACAGCACGCCGGCCAGGAAGCTGCGGGTCAGGCCCGGGGTGGACGGGTCGAGGCCGACGGTGGCGCCGACGGTCAGGAACGACCCCGCCGTGGAGGCCAGCCCGAGCAGCAGGCCCAGCCCGGCGCCGAGCGCGAGCTTGGCGCCGTACAGCCGGCCGCGGCGCGGGACGGCGGTGAGCGAGCCGCCGATCATGCGGGTGTTGAACTCCTGCCCGATGAGCAGGATTCCGATGCAGGCCACGGCGACGTGGCCGAAGTTGAGCCCGTAGTAGATCCCGCCGGTCGGGTCCTCGCCGGGGGTGTGGTCCTTCGTCCCGTAGGCGGCGTTGACGGCCGCGGTGACGCCGACGGTCAGTGCCAGAGCGACCAGTGGGGTCGCCCACTGCGAGGGCAGCGTGGTGAACTTGACCCGCTCGGCGCGCAGGGCGGCAGCCGTCCCGCTCATCGTCTCTCCCAACTTTCGTTCTTGCACGATTACTTGGTGCGCTGGACGGCGCGCAGGCCGCCGTACGCCGCCAGGGCCGTCCAGAGCACCAGGATGAGCAGCCCGGTCCAGTGGCCGTAGTCGACCTGCGGGTCGTCGACGTACCGCAGTGCGTACTGGCCGGCCCGGTCGGGCAGGAACTGGACCACCCGGCGGACCCCGGGTACGCCGCTGAGCAGCGGCGAGAGCAGGAAGACCGTCGGGACCAGCAGTCCCATGGCGGCGGTGAGGTTGCCCAGCAGGGCGGTCGCCCCGAGGCAGAGCACCACCAGCAGCACCTGGTAGAGCACGCCGGCGATGACGCTGCGGGCGAGGGCCGGTCCGTCCCAGGCGCCGGGGACGTTGGCCGCGTACCCGGCGAGGGCGCCCGCCGTGCCGAGGCCGCCGACCAGCAGTCCGACCAGCGCGCCCATCGCCAGCTTGGCGCCGTACAGCCGGCTGCGCAGCGGCACGGCGGTGAGCGACACGTCGATCATGCGGGTGTTGAACTCCTGGCCGATCAGCAGGATGCCGAAGCACACCAGCGCGGCCTGGCCGAAGTTGAGCCCGTAGAAGACGCCGACGCTGGGGTCGTCGATGAGATTGTGATCCGCGCCCTTCAGGATCGCGCCGGTGAGGGTGGTGACCCCGGCGGTGAGCAGGAGCGCGAGCAGCGGGGTGATCCAGAGCGAGCGGAGGGTGGTGAGCTTGATCAGTTCGGCGCGAAGGGCGTTGACGGTGGGGGTCGGGGTGCTCATGCGGTGGCCTCCGCCCGGTACTCGACGCTGTCGGCGGTCATCCGCATGAACGCGTCCTCCAGCGAGTCCTGTTGCACGGCGATCTCGTACAGCACCACGCCGTTGGCGGCGGCGAGCGCGGCGATCCGCTCGGGCTCGGCGCCGCTCACCTCCCAGGCGCCGCCGTCGACTTCGGTGGCGTCGAGGCCGTGGCCGGTGCCGCGGAGCAGGGCGGCGAGTTTGGTCGGGTCGACGGCCCGGACCCGGACCCGGGTGCGGCCGTGGCGGTCGATGAACTCGGAGGTGGCGGCGTCGGCGAGCAGCCGGCCGCGCCCGATCACCACCAAGTGGTCGGCGGTGAGGGACATTTCGGTCATCAGGTGGGAGGAGACCAGCACCGCCCGTCCCTCGGCGGCCAGTTCGCGCAGCAGGGTGCGGATCCACCGGATGCCCTCCGGGTCCAGGCCGTTCACCGGCTCGTCCAGCATCAGGACCGGAGGGTCTCCGAGCAGCGCGGCGGCCACCCCGAGGCGCTGGCGCATGCCGAGCGAGAACTTGCGGATCCGGCGCCCGGCCGCTTCGGTGAGGCCGACCTGGGCGAGCACCTCGTCGACCCGGCGCGCCGGCAGTCCGTTGCTCGCGGCGAGCCAGCGCAGATGGCCGTGCGCCGTGCGCCCGCCGTGCAGGGCCTGGGCGTCCAGCAGCGCGCCGACCTGGCGTAGCGGGTCGGCGAGTTCGGTGTACGGGCGGCCGCCGACCAGGGCGCGTCCGGCGGTCGGGCGGTCGAGGCCGAGGACCAGGCGCATGGTGGTGCTCTTGCCGGCGCCGTTCGGGCCGAGGAAGCCGGTGACCACGCCGGGTCGGACCTCGAAGGACAGGTCGTCGACGGCGCGCCGGTCGTCGTACTCCTTGGTCAGGCCCTGGATCTCGATCACGGTCGCCTTCCCCTCATCTCGTCGGTCGGTGGACTGCGTTGACGGCTCCATTCGACCGGAGGGGCCCGCTCCGGCGGATCCCGCCGGGGCGGGGAAGCGCCTCCCTCCCGGGAGGGAGACCGCCGGCGACCGGCGCGGGATCCCGGGAGCCGCGCCGGCCTGGCAGGATGGCCCAATGCCCAAGATCACGGCGCGCAGGAACGCGGCGCGCAGGAATACGGTGCCCGGAGCCGCGGTGCCCGGAGCTGCGTTGTCCGGGGCCGCGTTGTCCGGACCCGCCGGTGCCGCCGCACCCGGTGCGGTGCTGTCCAGGTTGTTCGCGCCGCTGGTGGCCGGTGTCACGTACGCGCGACTGCTGCACCTGATCGTCGGGTGGATCTTCGTGGGCGTGTTGGTGATGATCTACCCCGGGACGTACGGGCTCGGCCTCGGCGAGATCCTGTCGGAGAGCATCGTGCTGGACTCCGTGCTGCTGGCGCTGGTCGCCCTGATCCCCGCGGCGCGGCGGGCCGAGGGCGTGCAGGCGCGGCTGCTGCTGGTGCCCGACCGCGAGGAGGACATCGCCACCGAGCCCTCCCGGACCTGGGCCGACCGGCGGCGGACGGCCGGCTGGCTGATCGGGCGGGTCGCGCTCGGTTCGGTCGTCGGGTTCGCGACGGCCCTCGGTCTCAACTCCGGCATCGGGCTGCTGGTCGGTCCGGACGGGCTGCGGTACCTCCCGTTCGCCCCGCCGGCCGCGTTCGCCTTCGGCTGGTTCCTGGTCTACGCCGGACGACTCCAACTCGCCATGGCCGTACGGCTGCTGGGCCCGTCCCCGGCGGAGCGGCTGGCGGAGGCGGAGCTGCGGGCCGAACGGCTGCTGGAGCGCAACCGGTTGGCCCGCGAGCTGCACGATTCGATCGGCCACGCGCTGACGGTGACGGTCCTTCAGGCCGGGGCGGCCCGCGAGGTCGGGGACCCGGCCTTCCTCGCCAAGGCGCTCGAAGTCATCGAGGAGACCGGGCGGCAGGCCATGGACGACCTCGAACGCACCCTCGTCCTGCTGCGCGACACCCCGGCCGGGGCGAACGGCGTGGCCACCGAACAGCCCGGCATCGACCAGCTGCCCGCGCTGTTCGACACCGTCCGCGCGGCCGGCAGCCCGGTCGAGGCGCGGATCGAGGTGCCCGCCGGCGCGCTGCCCGGGGTGCTCTCCCGCGAGTCGTACCGGATCGTCCAGGAGGGTGTCACCAACGCGCTCAAGTACGCGCCCGGCGAGCCCGTCGAGGTCCGGATCGCCGTACGGGCGGGGCAGTTGGAGCTGTGTTGCGCCAACCGGCTGCCCGGCGGCGGGGTTCGGCCCCCGGCGGGCGGGACGCGGCCGGCGTCGGGCGGCGCGCGCAAGGGCGGCAAGGGCCTGCGCGGCATCCGCGAACGCGCCACGCTGCTCGGCGGGGAGGCGGCGGCGGGGGCGGCGGATGACGGGAGCGGGGAGTGGGTGCTGAACGTGCGGCTGCCCCTACGCTTGGGCTCGTGACGAACGATCTTGTGGTGGACGGTCCGACCAGGGGCGCGACGGGCATGACGGACATCCTGCTCGCCGACGACGAGGAGCTGGTCCGGGCCGGCCTGCGAGCTGTCCTGGAGGCGCAGGGGGACCTGCGGGTGGTCGGCGAGGCGGCCGACGGTGCGGAGGCGGTCGCCCGGGCACGCGAGCTGCGACCGGACGTCGTGCTGATGGACGTCCGGATGCCGGTGATGGACGGACTGGCGGCCACCCGCGAGCTGCTGCGCCCCGGCGCCCCGGGGGAGCGCCCGCCACGGATCCTGGTCGTCACCACCTTCGAGAACGACGACTACGTCTACCAGGCGCTGCGCGCGGGTGCCGACGGCTTCCTGCTCAAGCGCTCCCGCCCGGCCGAGATCGCCCACGCGGTACGGCTGGCGGCGGCGGGCGAGTCGCTGCTGTTCCCGGCCGCGATCCGCCGCCTGGCGGCCGGGCACGGCAACCCGACCGCCCGCGCGGCCATGGACCGGGCGGCGCTGACCGAACGCGAGGCGGAGGTGCTGCGGCTGGTCGCCCGCGGCCTCAGCAACGGGGAGATCGCCGAGCAACTGTTCCTCGGCGTGCAGACGGTGAAGACGCACGTCAGCAGCGTGCTGGCGAAGCTGGGTGCGCGGGACCGCACCCAGGCGGTGATCGCCGCATACGAGTCGGGGTTCGTCGAGCCTTCGGAGTAGGCCCTGACGAGGATGTGGGCGGCCGGGCGGTCGGGTGGTCGGCGGATGGACGGTCGGGCGGTCGGACCGTCGGGTGGTCGGGCGGTTGGGCGGGGAGTCAGGCCGGGTAGGCGTGGGTCTGGGTGGCCTTGACCGAGGCCCAGACCGCGACGCCGGGCGCCAGCTCCAGCTCCGCGACGGCCGCCGGGGTGAGGTCGACGGCCATCGGCAGGTCGCCGGACAAATCGGCGCGGACCCGGTCGCCGTGCAGGTCCAGGCCGGTGACCTCGGCCTTCCACAGGTTGCGCGCGCTGGACTGCGGGCGCTCCCGGTAGAGGGTCACGGCGGAGGGCGGGAAGGCGACGAACGCCGGCCCGTCCAACTCCTCGGTGGTGGCCAGGACGGTGCCGTCCGGGAGCGTGACCTGCGTGCCCTCGGCCCGGCCCTGGTACAGGTTCAGCCCGACCAGGCGGGCGATGTAGTCGGTGCGCGGCCGCCGGGCGACCTCCGCCGGGCTGCCGGACTGCACCTCGATCCCGTGCTCGATCACGACCAGCCGGTCGGCCAGCACCATCGCGTCCAGCGGGTCGTGCGTCACCAGCACCGCCACCGCCTCGAACTCGGCCAGGTGGCGGCGCAGTTGGGCCCGTACGTCGAGCCGGGTGCGGGCGTCCAGCGCGGCCAGCGGCTCGTCCAGCAGGAGCAGCCGGGGGCGGACGGCGAGCGCCCGGGCCAGTGCCACCCGCTGCGCCTGGCCGCCGGAGAGCCGGCCGGGGCGGACCGCGGCGTGGTCGGCCAGGCCCATCCGCTCCAGCCAGGTGGCCGCCTCGGCCCGGGCGGCGCGCTTGGGGTGGCCCTGGCACCGCGGGCCGAAGGCGACGTTGTCGAGCGCGCTGAGGTGCGGGAACAGCAGGTAGTCCTGGAACACCACGCCGACCGGCCGCTCCTCGGCGGGGGTGTGCACGCGCTGCTCCGGGGCTTCCAGGAGGCGGCCGTCCAGGCGCAGGTGGCCCCCGGTGAGCGGCAGCAGCCCGGCGAGGGCGCGCAGAGCGGTGGACTTGCCGGCGCCGTTGGGGCCGAGCAGGGCGACCACCTCGCCGGGGGCGGCGGTGAGGGCGAGGTCGAGGGTGAACGCGGGGCGGTCGACCCGCAGTCGGGCGTCGAGGGCCTGGCCGGTGGTGTTCTCGGTGCTCATCGGGTCGGCGTCCAGGTGTCCGAGGGGGTGCCGGAGGAGAGGGTGCTGGGGGGGTGGTCACGGGGTGGACAGCCAGCGGTCGCGCAGGCCGACCAGCATCGCGACGGAGACCACCAGCAGTACCAGCGACAGCGCGATCGCGGCCTGCGGGTCGGACTCCATGGCCAGGTAGACGGCCAGCGGCATGGTCTGGGTACGGCCGGGGAAGTTACCCGCGAAGGTGATCGTCGCGCCGAACTCGCCGAGCGCTCGGGCCCAGGCGAGGACGGCCCCGGCGGCGATCCCCGGGGCGATCATCGGCAGGGTGACCCGCCGGAACGCGGTCAGCCGGGAGGCGCCCAGGGTCGCCGCCGCCTCCTCGAAGCGGGGGTCGGCGGCCCGCAGCGCGCCCTCGACGCTGATCACCAGGAACGGCATCGCCACGAAGGTCTCGGCGATCACCACGCCGGTGGTGGTGAACGGCAGGGTGATGCCGAAGGCCGAGTCCAGCCAGGAGCCGACGATGCCGCGCCGACCGAGCACCAGCAGCAGCGCCACACCGCCGACCACCGGCGGCAGGACCAGCGGCAGGGTGACCAGCGCCCGGATCACCCGTCGCCCCGGCAGCTCCGTCCGGGCGAGCAGCCAGGCCAGCGGGACGCCGAGGACCAGCGACACCGCGGTGGCCGCCGTCGCGCTGATCAGCGACAGGCGCAGCGCGTCCCAGACGGCGGTGCTGGTGAGCTGCTCGGACAGGCCGCTCCAGGGCGCCCGGATCAGCAGGCCGACCAGCGGCAGGATCAGGAACGCCAGCCCGAGCAGCGCCGGGAGCAGCAGGGTGACCGGGACGCGGTGCGCCCGCGGGCGGGGCCGGCGGCGCGGCAGGACCCTCGTGGGTCCCGCCGCCCCGTCGGTCGGGCGGTCGGCTGCGCGGTCGGTCGGGCGGTCGGCTGCGCGGTCGGTCGGGCGGTCGGCTGCGCGGTCGTCGTCGGAGCCGGTGGTGCGGTCGCTCACGGGGCCTGGAAGCCCGCCGCGGTCAGCACCTGCGTGGCCTCGGGCGACTCGACGTACGCGACGAAGGCGGCGGCGCCGTCCTTGTTCGGCGCCTTGGCGAGCGCGGCGATCGGGTAGTCGTTCACGGCCTTGGCGGCCTCGGGGAAGTCCACACCGTCGATCTTCGCAGCATCGGCCTGCACATCGGTCTTGTACACCAGAGAGGCGTCGACCTCGCCGAGTTCGACCTTGGTGAGCGCGCCCTTGACGTCCTGCTCCAGGGTGACCGGGGTGAGGTCGAGGCCGGCGGCCTTGAGCGCGGTCTGGGCGGCGGCGCCGCACGGCACCTCCTTCGCGCACAGCGCGACCTTCACCCCGGAGGCGGTGAGGTCCTTGAGGCCCGCGATGTGCTTGGGGTTGCCCTTGGGGACGGCGATGGTGAGCGTGTTCCTGACGAAGGTCGCCGGCTGGCCGCTCGCGCCGCCCGCGTCCGTCACGGTCTTCATGGTGGCCGGGCTGGCGGCGGCGAACACGTCCGCCGGGGCACCGGAGTTGATGCTGGTCGCGAGGCTGGAGCTGCCGCCGAAGTTGAAGGTGACCTTGGCACCCGGGTTGGCGGCCTCGAACTTCTTGCCGAGCTCGGTGAAGGTCTCCTTGAGCGAGGCGGCGGCGAAGACGGTGATCGTGCCACCGACCTTCGGGACGCCGCTGCCGCCTGCGGGGGCGGAGGCGTTCGGGGAGGCGGGCGCGTTCGAGGCCGTGGAACCGGAGGACTTGCCGCCGTCGCTGCCACAGGCGGTGACCCCGAGGCTGAGGGCGAGGGCCGCAGCGGCGGCGACGGCGAATCTGCGGGTGGTGCCGGTGGTTCGGGTGCTCATCGGTGCTTCCCCTCCGGGGTGCGCGCCGGAAGGGGCGCGGGAGCTTGCCGCAGGTGCGGGCATTACGGCGATCATAGTGCCGCAAATGCGAGCGATAAATCCTCTGTCGCTTCGCACAGGCGGGGGCTGCCATGGGCCTCGGGCCTGCTGTGGGATGGCTCAAACGGGCCTGGAGGGGCGGCCGAAGCTGCGGCTACGGCGAATCTGCGGGTGGTGGGGCGCGGGTCGTGGGGGGCGCGGGCCGTGGCGGGGCGCGGGCCGTGGGGGGCGTGCGGAAAATGCTTCGCGCCGGGGACGGCCGAGCGGCCAGAGTGGGGCCCGTCCGTACACCCGGCCGGGCCGCGCAGGTGCGCCGCCACGGCCGAGCCAAGGGGAGGAGTCCGCCCATGTCCACGCTGCGCGTCACCGCCGAGAAGCTGACCGTCCTGGAGCACCCGAACGCCGATGCTCTGGAGCTCGCCCAGGTCGGCCTCTACCGGGCGGTGGTCGCGAAAGGCGTGTACCGGACCGGAGACCACGCCGTCTACATCCCCGAACAGTCCGTCCTCCCCGAGGAGTTGATCGAGGAGCTGGGCCTGACCGGCAAGCTGGCCGGCTCCCGGGCGAACCGGGTGAAGGCGGTACGGCTGCGCGGCGAGCTGTCCCAGGGCATCGTCTGCCGGCCCGCCGCGCTCGCCGACACCGACCTGGCCGCCGCGGCCGACCACGGCGTGGACTTCGCGGAACTGCTCGGGGTGGTCAAGTGGCAGCCGCCGGTGCCGACGTCGATGAGCGGCGTCGCCGTCAGCGCCCCGGACCTGCTGCCCTGGGTCGACATCGAGAACCTCAAGCGCTACCCCGACGTCTTCGAGCCGGGCGAGCCCGTCGTGCTGACCGAGAAGCTGCACGGCAGTTGCTGCCTCGTGACGTACACCGCCGCCACGGGCGAGGTACAGGTGTCGTCCAAGGGGATCGGCGCGCAGGGGCTGGCGCTGGTCGAGGACGAGCGCAACCTGTACTGGCGGGCGGTGCGCGCGTACGACATGCCGGCGGTGGCGGCCCGGCTGGCGGAGCGCCTCGGCGCCGAGCGGATCGGCATCTTCGGCGAGGTCTTCGGCGAGGGCGTGCAGGACCTGAGCTACGGTGCCTCCGCGCGCACCGAGCGGCCCGGCTACGCGGCGTTCGACGTGTCGGCCGTCGTGGACGGGCGGCTGAGCTGGCTGTCCGCGGCCGAACTGCTGGACGGCGAACTGCCGTTGGTGCCCGAACTGTGGCGCGGGCCGTTCGACCCGGAGACCGTGCTGGGGCACGCCAAGGGCAAGGAGGCCCTCTCCGGGCGCGAACTCCACCTGCGCGAGGGCGTGGTGGTGCGGCCGGTGACCGAGCGCTGGAGCCCGGTGCTCGGCGGGCGGGCGATCGCCAAGGTGGTCAGCGACGCCTACCTGACGCGCAAGGGCGGCACCGAGTACGAGTAGGACGAACTGCTTCCGACGATGACTACCCGTCAGTAGAGTTGGCGGTGCGCATCCCTGTGCAGAAGGAGTCGTCCATGGCCACCGAAACCGCGATACCCGGACCGGCCGGCAATCCGCTGGTCGGATCGCTGTTCGACCTCACTCGCCGCCCACTGCGCACCTACCTCGCGGCCCGTCGCGACCACGGGGACGTGGTGCGGTTCCAGGCCGGCCCGCCCGGACTGCGGGCCGACTTCTACGCGGTGTTCTCCCCGGAGGGCGTCCAGCAGGTGCTGGGCGGCGAGGCGGCCAACTTCCGTAAGGAGAACGCCTTCTACGACGAGCTGCGGACCAGCGTCGGCAACGGGCTGCTGACCAGCCAGGACGACGACTACCAGCGCCAGCGCCGGCTGGTCCAGCCGCTGTTCACCCGCCGCCGGGTGGACGGCTACGCGGCCGCGATCGCCCAGGAGGTGGACTCGCTCGCCGAGCGCTGGCGGGCGGTGCCGGGCGGGGTGGTGGACGCGGCGGAGGAGATGTCGCGGTTCGCGCTGCGGACGGTCGCGCGGATCCTCTTCGGCGCGGACGTCGAGGAGGCGGTGGCGGTGGTCAACCGCAGCTTCCCGGTGCTCGGCGAGTACATCAAGGAGCGCGGGTTCTCCCCGGTCCGCATCCCGCGCACCTGGCCGACCCCGGGCAACCGGCGCGGCCTGGAGGCGCAGCGGGCGCTGTACGAGGTCTGCGACCGGATCATCGCCGACCGGGCCACGCGCGGGGGCGGCGACGAGGACGCGGACGACCTGCTCACGCTCCTCGGGCGGGCCCGCGGGGAGAACGGCGAGCGGCTGGATCCGGCCGAACTCCGGGACCAGGTCCTGGTGTTCCTGCTCGCCGGGCACGAGACCACGGCGACCTCGCTGTCCTTCGCGCTCCACCTGCTGGCCAAGCACCCCGGGCACCGGAAACTCGCCCGGGAGGAGGCGCGGACCGTCCTGGCCGGGCGGGCGCCGACCGCGGCGGACCTGGAGGCGCTGCCGTACCTCACCCGGGTGCTGAAGGAGGCGATGCGGCTCTACCCGGCGGCGTCGCTGGTCGGCCGACGGGCGGTCGCCGAGACGGTCATCGACGGGTACGTCATCCCGGCGGGTGCGCAGGTCGTGGTGGCGCCGCTGGTCACCCACCGGCACCCCGACCACTGGGCGGAACCGGAGCGCTTCGACCCGGACCGCTTCCTGCCGGAGGAGGAGAAGGCCCGGCACCGCTACGCCTGGTTCCCGTTCGGGGGCGGGCCGCGGGCGTGCATCGGGCAGCACTTCTCGATGCTGGAAGCGGTGCTGACCCTCGGGGTGCTGCTGCGGGACTTCGACGTGGAGGCGGTGGACGGGCGGGTGGCGCTCGCCCAGGGGATCACGCTGCGGGCGGCGAGCCCGATGCGGATCCGGGTGACGGCTGACAGCTGACAGCTGACAGCTGAGAGCTGACAGCTGACAGGTTTCAGCGTTCAGAGTTCAGCGGACAGATGACAGATTTCAAACTCTGTCGTCTGTCCGCTGTTCGTTGTGCGCTGCCTGCTGCCTGCTGCCTGCTGCCTGCTGCCTGCCGCCTGCCGTCCGGGCACAGGACCGGGTCATTCGAACACATCGCCCCGCGCCCGCGGGCAGCTTTTCAGATCTTCGGGTAACAGTTTCCGGCCCCTCGATAGCGTCCCACGCACCCCAGGCCGGAAGCGCACATGTAGCTGGCATATGACAGAGCCGCTCACATGGAGTCCGCCCGGCCCGGGGAGCCCGGGCGCACCGCGTACCGCCCCGGGCCCGACCGGTCGACCGGAGGTCCCATGGGCACCCTCAACCAACTCGGCCTCGGCTGGCTGACCCCGGCCCTCTCCTACCTGATGGCCTGCGCCGGGGCTGCCCTGGGGCTGCGCTGCACGCTGCGCGGTCTGGTCGTGAGCGGCGCCACCCGGCGGAACTGGCTGGTCACCGCCGCCGCCGCCGCGATCGGCTCCGGCATCTGGACCATGCACTTCGTCGCCATGTTCGGCTTCACCGTCGACGGCACCGAGCTGCGCTACGACGTGCCGCTGACCGTCCTCAGCCTCGTGGTCGCGGTCCTGGTCACCGGCCTCGGCCTGACGGTGGTCTGCTACGGCCGGCACCGCGGCCTCGCTCTGCTGGCGGGCGGCGTCACCACCGGCCTCGGCGTCGCCGCGATGCACTACCTGGGCATGGCCGCCGTACGGATGCACGGCGGTCTGCGCTACGACGCCGGGACGGTCGTGCTGTCCGTGCTGGTCGCGGTCGGTGCCGCCACCGCCGCGCTCTGGGCCGCCGTCACCGTCCGCAACGTGTACGCGGCCGCGGCTGTGGCGATGGCCATGGGCCTGGCCGTCAGCTGCATGCACTACACGGGCATGGCCGCCGTCCACGTCCGGCTGGAGCCCGCCAGGACCGGGCTCGACGGAGCCGGTCCGATGGAGTTCGTCTTCCCGCTCGCGGTCGGCCTCGGCTCCTTCCTCTTCCTCGCCTCGGCCTTCGTCGCGCTCTCCCCGGCCGCCCAGGAACGGGCCGGCTACCGGGAGGCGGGTGAGCTGTCCGTCGAGGAGTTCCCCATCCCGCCCGTACGCCCCGGGCCCGGCCCTGCGGACTCCGACGTCCCTACCTCCGAAATGCCCCTCACCCATGCGAGATGACCGCGATGCCGCCCCCGGCAGCCGCCGGGGTGCCCATGCCGGCCCGCCCACCCGTCCACCGCGTCCCGGCCCCTGGCTGCGCGGGCTGCACGGTTCTCGCGGGCTCCGCGGGCTGCGCCCCCGGACGGTCCGGGCCCGGATCATCGCGCTGCTGATGGTGCCGGTCGTCTCGGTCATCGCCCTGTGGGGTTTCGCCACCGTGACCGCCGCCCAGGACGTCTGGGGCCTGCTGCGCCAGCGCGATGCCCAGCGCACCGTGCTCACCCCCGTCGCCGAGACGGTGGCCGGGCTGCAGGCGGAGCGCGCTGCCGCCGGACAGCTGCTGGCCACCCCGTCGACCGCCCCCACCGCCGCCCGGGAGAGCGCCCTGCGGGAGGCCGTCGCCACCACCGACCGGGCCGTCACCCCGCTGTTCCCCGACCCCAGGCACCCCGACCAGGGCTACAACCGCGCCGACGCCCAGGGCCTCGGCGGCGACGCCGCGACTCGCCTGGACGCCCTCGCTGCCGCCCTCGCCGCCCTGCCCGAGCTGCGCGGCCGCGCCCTGGCCAGGAGCGTCGGCTGGCCCGAGGCGTACGCCGCGTACGGCGAGGCGGTGGACCGGGCGCTCGCCGCGGCCGGCGCCGTCACCTCGCTGGAGGAGCCCGGCGTGGCCGCCGACGCCCGGACCCTGTCCGAACTGGCCCGCTCCCGCGAGCTGTTGGCCCGCGAGGACGCGCTGCTGCGCGCCGCCCAGCTCTCCGGGGCGCTCGGCGACGAGCAGCTGCGCGAGTTCTCCGGCGCGGCCTTCGCCCGGCGCGCGTTCGAGCAGGGCTCCGCCGCCGACCTTCGCCCCGCGGACCGGGAGGCGCTGCTCGTCGTCACCGGCGGTCAGGACCACCGCGAGTTGGCGGGGTACGAGGAGAAGGTCCGTACGGCCCCGGACGGACGGTCCGCCGTCGCAGCGGTGCCGGCGGACCGGTGGGCTCTGGTCGCCGGGAACGTGGCGAGCGGCCTGCGGGCCGTCGGGGACCGGGCCGGGAGGATCGCCGCCGAGCGCCGAAACCCCTACGCCCTGGGGTTGTTCACCCCGGCCGGGGCGGCGGTGCTGCTCGGCCTGCTGGGCGTGGTGGCCTCGCTGGTGATCTCGGTGCAGATCGGGCGCGGCCTGGTCACCGAGCTGATCGGCCTGCGCAACTCCGCACTTGAGCTGGCCGGTCGCAAACTCCCGGACACCATCCGGAAGTTGCGTGCGGGGGAGGAGGTGGACATCGAGGCCGAGGCGCCGCGGCCGGTGGAGCGCGGCGACGAGATCGGTCAGGTCCACCGGGCACTGGGCACCGTCCAGCGGGCGGCCGTCACGGCGGCGGTCGAACGGGCCGAGGTGCTGTCCGGGGTCTCCGGGGTGTTCGTCAACCTCGCGCGCCGCAGCCAGGTGCTGGTACACCGCCAACTCACCCTGCTGGACGCGATGGAGCGCCGCACCGAGGACCCGTCCGAGCTGGCCGACCTGTTCCGGCTCGACCACCTCACCACCCGGATGCGCCGTCACGCCGAGGGCCTGATCATCCTCTCCGGTGCTGCCCCCGGCCGGGCCTGGCGCAAGCCCGTCCCGCTGGTGGATGTGGTGCGCTCGGCGGTCTCGGAGGTCGAGGAGTACGCCCGGGTCGAGGTGCACCCGCTGCCGCGCGCTGCCGTCGCCGGGCGCGCCGTCGCGGACCTCACGCACCTGGTGGCCGAACTGGTCGAGAACGCCACCGGGTTCTCCCCGCCGCACACCCGGGTGCGTATCCGGGGCGAACGGGTCGGCAACGGTTACGCGTTGGAGATCGAGGACTGCGGCCTCGGCATGGGCCCGGAGGCGCTGGCCGCCGCCAACCGCCGGATCGCCGCCGCCGATCAGGCCGGCCTCTTCGACAGCGACCGGCTCGGCCTGTTCGTGGTCAGCCGGCTCGCCCGGCGGCAGGACGTCAGGGTCTCGCTGGTGACCTCCGCGTACGGCGGCACCACCGCCGTGGTCCTGCTGCCCACCTCGCTGCTGGCCGACGGGGTGGCGGATGACTCGCAGCAACGGTTCGATCCCGTACCGGAGTTGGACGTCGAGCCACCCGAACTGGTCGAGCCGCCCGAACCGTCCGAGTCGGCCGGCGGGGGATCGGTTCAACGGTCCCGTCCGGAGCGGGAGTTCGCCCCCGAGGGCGAGGGGCACCGGTGGGACGGGGAGAGTGATGGACTTCCGGCGGCGGGTGGGCCGCCGCCGGATGGTGGGGCGCTGCTGCCGTTCAACGTCCGGGAGAGCGATCCCGGGCCGGCCCGCCGTACCCCGCTCCGGGCCTCCGGTGCCCGGGCGGACGGCCCGGCTGCGGACGGGGGCCCGGGTGCCGCCCGCCGTCCGCAGTCCGGGCCGCCTAAGCCGTACCGCACGGGCCGGGAGGCGGTGCCGGGCCCCGCACCGGACACCGCACCGGACCTCGCATCGGACACCGCACCGGATCAGGCACCGGATCCGGACTCCGGGTGGATGCCCGGTGGCAGCCAACTCGACGGCAGCCCGGAGGAGTTGCCGCGTCGGACCCGTCAGGCGAGCCTCGTGCCGCAACTGCGCGAGGCCCCGGGCCGACCGGCCCCCGGATCCGGTACGGGCGGCCCCGCGAGCCGTAGCCCCGAGGAGGCGCGTGCGGCGATGGCTGCCTTCCAGCAGGGGTGGGCGCGCGGTCTCGGCCTCCGCCGCGAGGGAGGCCTCGACCGCGAGGGAGGCCTCCACCCCGGCGGGAGCCCGTACGCGAGGACCGGGTGGCACGGGCGACCGGCCGACCACCCGCAGCCGCCGCAACCGCACCACTCCCCGTCCTCGCCCCGACCTGAAGGAGAGCGTCCGTGATCGGCACCACCCACCGCGCGGGGGAGCTGAACTGGCTCCTCGACGAGCTGGTCCAGCGCGCCCCCGAGGTCCGCTTCGCCGTGATGCTCTCCGCCGACGGCCTGGCCATGGGCACCTCCGCTGGTCTGGCACGCGAGGACGGTGACCACCTGGCGGCCGTCGCCTCCGGTTTCCACAGCCTGGCCAAGGGCGCCGGGCGGCACTTCGACGCGGGCGAAGTCCGCCAGACCATGGTCGAGTTGGAGGGTGGCTACCTGCTGGTCGCGGCGGCCGGGGAGGGTACCTGCCTGGCCGTGTTCGCCACCGCCCGGGGCGACCTCGGACTGATCGCCTACGAGATGGCCCGACTCGTCCGCCGGGTCGGGGAACACCTGAATGCCCCACCGCGGGCAGTGGACGGCTGGTGAGCCCGGTGCCCCATCCGTCCCGGGAACGGCCCCCGGAAGGCCCACGGGCAGAGTCCGGTCGGCTACCCCGCAACCCGCTCGCCGCCGCCCAGCGGGCGCGCTGGTACGACGACGAGGCCGGCCCGCTGGTCCGTCCGTACACCATGACCCGGGGGCGCACCGGGGCCGGTGAGCGGTTCGACCTGATCGCCGTGGTCGTCTGCGACCTGCCCGATCCGGCACTCGCCCCGGACGCGCCCGAGCCGCCGGTCGGCCCGGAACAGGCCCGCATCCTCACGCTGTGCCGGGGCACCCCGCTGTCCGTGGCCGAGCTCGCCGCCGACCTCGACCTGCCGGTGGGCGTCGTACGGGTGCTGCTCGGCGACCTGCTGGCGGCCGGGCTCATCCGGGTCAGCCGTCCCGTCCCGCCCGCCCTGCTCCCCGACGAGCGCATCCTCCAGGAGGTCATCCATGGACTCCGCGCACTCTGACCACCTGTCCCACCTGCCCTACGCGTCCCATCCGTCCGCTCCGTTCGACTCCTCCGGGACCGTCGCGGCGGAGGACCCCGACGGCGGTGTGCTCGCGCTCAAGATCCTGGTGGCGGGCGGTTTCGGGGTCGGCAAGACGACGTTGGTCGGCGCGGTCAGCGAGATCCGCCCGCTGCGCACGGAGGAGCGGCTGACCGAGGCCGGGCGCGGGGTGGACGACCTCGACGGCGTGGGGCGCAAGACCACCACCACGGTGGCGATGGACTTCGGCCGGATCACCATCCGCGAGGGCCTGGCGGTCTACCTCTTCGGCACCCCGGGGCAGGACCGGTTCTGGTTCCTCTGGGACGAGTTGGCGCAGGGCGCGCTCGGTGCCGTGGTGCTCGCCGACACCCGTCGTCTGACCGGCTGCTTCCCGGCCGTCGACTTCTTCGAGCATCGGGGCATCCCGTTCGTGGTCGCGGTGAACCGCTTCGCCGGGACTCGGGAGTTCGGGCCGGAGGAGGTCGCCCGCGCTCTGGACCTCGACGCCGGTACGCCCGTGCTGCTCTGCGACGCGCGGCGCCGGTCGTCGGGCAAGGAGGTGCTGATCAACCTGGTCGAACACGCGGGCCGGGTGCACGCCGCCCGGCTGCTCGCGGGGCCGGCGCCGCGCCCACGGGCGGCTGCGCGCCGTCCTCGAACGCGAGCGTCAGCGGGGCTCGGCGTATCGCCTGAGGGGAGCTGTCGGGAGGCGGGCGGCTCCGACGCACCGAGCTGACGGCAAGTCAGCTGATGCGCCGCCCCGGCCCGTACGCTGCGAATCGTGATCGCGTACGAGGACCGCCGCCTGCGTGCCCTGGCCGAGGACGGCCGCTGGCACGAGCTGCTCGCCGCCTACCGGCAGGGCCGGGCGGCCGCCGTGGCCGAGGCGGGGGAGGAGACCGCGGCGGCCCTGACCGCGCCGCTCGGTCACCTGATCGCCTATGCGGCGCCGCCCGAGCTGGCCGTCCGGCTGTTCGACCGGGACGGCGGCGAGGGGACGGTCGCGGGGGTGGCCGACCATGACGCCGGTCCGCTCTGGGAGGTCCTGGCGACCCGGCACTCCTGGCTGCGGCTGGCCCCGCTGCTCGGCCCCGCCCCGGTGCGCCGCCTGGTCGCGCACACCCGGGTGCTGCTCGGCGAGGACCTGTCGTACGGGGCCGAGCCAGACCCCGAGGGCGTGCCGCTGCGGCTGGAGCCGTGGGAGGCGGCGGGCTGGGAGGAGGCGGCGCGGGTGCGCGAGTACCTGCCCGGCGGGGGCGCGCGCGCTGCGCTGCTGACCCTGCCGGCCAGCCGGGAGGGCCTGGGCGAGGTGGAGCTGCCGGCGCCGGTGGTGCGGACGGACGGGCGGCCCGACGGGCAGCGGGTCGCCCGGGCGCTGGACGAGCTGGGCGCGCTCGCTCCCTGGGCGCAGGTGGTCTGTGTCCGCGGCCAGGCCCCGTTGGCGGCCGCCCTGCTGGCGCGGGGCCGACGGGTGGTCGGCGGGTACCTGCCGTTCGCGCTCGCCTACCCGGCGCTGGTGCGCGCCGCCGCCGTGGGCCGGACGCAGGGCTGTGCGCACGGGCGGTTGCGGCTGTGGCGGGCGCTGGCCGCGATGGCCGGGGCGGACGGGCGGGACGGGTTGAGCGGGTCGGACGGGTCGGACGGGTTGGAGCTGGGCGAGGTGAACGCGCTGGTGGACCGGATGCGGTGCTTCACCTGGCACGAGCCGGCCGCCGGGCTGCACCACCTGCACCTCGCGCTGGAGGACCCGGCGAGCGGGGTGGCCTGGGCGGTCAGCGGCTCCCAGGAGCTGTGACGGCCGGAGTCGTGACGGCCTGGGCTGTGACGGTCGAGGGGCCCCGCGAGGTGGCTGGCGGGCCGGGGAACGGAAGAACCCCCGGCCCGGCGCCGTTTCCGGGGGTTGGTGGTGGCGCCGGGTCGGGGGAGTTCGGGGGAGGCCCGTACCGTCGCTCAGGCGGCGGCGGGCGCGGCTGCCTGAGTCGGGACGGCCTCGGGCGCGCCCTCGGATGAGCCCTCGGCCACCTGGCCGCCGGCTCCGTGGCCGTCGACCAGGGTCAGCTCGTCGAACGGCACCTCGCCGGCCAGTACCTGGCGGGCGCGTCCGGCGTCGAGTTCGCCGGTCCAGTGCCCGATCAGGACGGTCGCGACGGCGTTGCCCGCGAAGTTGGTGAGTGCCCGGGCCTCGGACATGAAGCGGTCGATGCCGACGATCAGGCCGACGCCGTCCACCAGTGCGGGCTTGTGCGACTGCAGGCCGCCGGCGAGGGTGGCCAGGCCGGCGCCGGTGACCCCGGCCGCGCCCTTGCTCGCGATCACCATGAACACCAGCAGCGAGAGCTGCTCGCCGATCGACATCGGCTTGTCCATCGCCTCGGAGATGAAGATCGACGCCATGGTGAGGTAGATCGCGGTGCCGTCGAGGTTGAAGCTGTAGCCGGTCGGCACGGTGATGCCGACGACCGGGCGGCTGACGCCCAGGTGCTCCATCTTGGCGATCAGCCGGGGCAGCGCGCTCTCGGAGGAGGAGGTGGAGAGGATCAGCAGGAACTCGCGGCCGAGGTACTTCAGCAGCGCGAACACGTTGATCCCGGTGACCAGGCGCAGCAGCGTGCCCAGCACCACGACGACGAACAGCGCGCAGGTCAGGTAGAAGCCGATCATGATGACCGCGAGGCTCTTCAGTGCCGCCGTGCCGGTGGCACCGACCACGGCCGCCATCGCCCCGAAGGCGCCGATCGGCGCGACCCACATGATCATCGCCATGACCCGGAAGACCAGCTTCTGCACGTGCTCGATCCCGCGCAGCACCGGGGCGCCGACCGGGCCCATCGCCTGCAGGGCGAAGCCGGTGAGCAGCGCGACCAGCAGGGTCTGCAGCACCTTGCCCTGGGTGAGGGCGGAGAACATGGTGTCGGGGATCATCCCGAGCAGGAAGTCGGCGGTGGACTGGGCGCCGCCGGCGGCCGCCTGGGCGTGGCCGGACTTGGCGAGCGCGGCGGTCAGGTGCAGGCCGCCGCCGGGCTCCAGCAGGTTGCCGACGACCAGGCCGATGGCCAGTGCGACGGTCGACATGGCGAGGAAGTAGCCGATGGCGAGGCCGCCGACCTTGCCGACCTTCGCCGCCTTGGTCACCGAGCCGATGCCCAGCACGATGGTGCAGAAGATCACGGGGCTGATCATCATCTTGATCAGGTTGACGAACCCGGTACCGACCGGCTTGAGCTCCACGGCGAAGCCGGGAGCGGCCAGTCCGACCACCACGCCCGCGACCACCGCGGCGATCACGGCGAGGTAGAGGTAGTGGGTCCGGTCCTTGCGTCTGGGTCCCCCCGCCGTTGCGGCTCCAGCGATCGACATCTGCGGCTCCTTCGCCCTGCAGTCCTGGCGGCCCCGGGTGGTGGGCCGCTTCGAACTATCGGCCCGAGAGTGACGGAGGTCACGTTTGCGTTCATAGAGTTCACGATCGGTGCACCCGGGTCGGTCGTACGGACCGTGGTGCACACTGGCTGACATGTCCGAGCGCACCGCCCCCACCCGCTCGCGCCGCCGGTGGCCTCCCCTGCAGCACCGCCTGGTCCGCAGCCTGGCCGGGCAGCTGTTCGTCGTCCAGGTGGTGATCGTCGCCGCGGTCGTCGCGGGCGGCGCGGTGCTCGCCTACCTCTTCACGGCCGACCGCGCCGAGGACGCGGCCCGGCGCGAGGTCACCGCGGTCGCCCACGCCGTCGCGGATTCGCCGTCCGTCCGGGCCGCCGTCGCCGGGCCGGACCCGACCGCGGTGCTCCAGCCGTACGTCGAGCAGGTGCGGGCGGACACCAGGGTCTCCCCGGCGCGGGCGGACACCGGGGTCTCCTTCATCACCGTCATGGACACCGACGGCGTGCGCTGGACCCACCCGCTGCCCGAGCAGATCGGCAAGCGCTACCTCGGGCACATCGACTGGGCGCTCGCCGGGCAGACCCGCAGCGAGACGTACACCGGCACGCTCGGCCCGTCCGTCCGGGTGGTCACACCGGTGTGGGACGACCGGCACCGGGTCGTCGCGCTGGTCAGTGCGGGCATCACGGTCGAGTCGATCTCCGCGCAGCTGAGCAGCCCGCTGCTGGCCCTGGTCGGGGTGGCGGTGGCCGCGCTCGCGCTCGGCGGCGCCGGCACCTACCTCGCCAACTCCCGGCTGCGGCGGCACACTCACGGCATGGGACCGGACGAGCTCAGCCACCTCCACGAGTACCACCAAGCCACGCTGCACTCGGTGCGCGAGGGGCTGATCCTGCTCGACCGCTCGTACCGGGTGGTGCTGTGCAACGACGCCGCCCGCGAACTGCTCGGCCTGGCAGGGGACGTGGACGGACGGGCGGTGGCGGACCTGGGCCTGCCGGAGGCGCTGGTGGCGGCCGTACTGGGCCGGGAACCGGTCCGGGACGAGGTGCACCTGACCGCCGAGCGGGTCGTGGTGCTCAACACCTCCACCATCGGCACCGGTCTCGGCCGGGTCGTCACCCTCCGGGACCACACCGAACTGCAGTCTCTCAGCGGAGAGTTGGACTCCGTACGCGGCTTCACCGAGGCACTCGGCGCGCAGGCGCACGAGGCCGCCAACCGGCTGCACGCGGTCGTCTCGCTGATCGAACTCGGCCGCCACGAGCAGGCGGTGGAGTTCGCCACCGCCGAACTCGAACTCGCCCAGCAGCTCACCGACCGGGTGGTCGCGGCGGTCAGCGAGCCGGTGCTGGCCGCGCTGCTGCTCGGCAAGGCGGCCCAAGCCGCCGAACGGGGCGTGGAGTTGAGCCTCACCGAGGACAGCCGGATCGACGACGGGGTGCTGCCGCCCGGGCTCTCCGCGCGGGACCTGATCACCGTGCTCGGCAACCTGATCGACAACGCCGTGGACGCCGCCATCGCCGGGGCCGCACAGAGCCCCGTCCCACCGGAGGTCACCGTCACGGCGCGGATCGACGGCTGCGGGGGCGCCGACGGTGGTGACCGCGCCGGTGGCGGTAGTGCTGGCGGCGAAGGTGCGGACGGGGACTGCCTGCTGCTGCGGGTCGCCGACACCGGCGCGGGCATCGACCCGGCCGCCGTCGAGGACGTGTTCCGCCGCGGCTGGAGCACCAAGCAGGACGGCCGCGGGCACGGCCTCGGGCTGGCGCTGGTCGCCCAGGCCGCCCGGCGCAACGGCGGCACCGTCGAGGTCGGGCGGGAGCGCGGCGCGGTGCTCACGGTCCGGCTGCCGCTGGCCGGCCGACCGGGCGCGGCGGGGGAGCCGGGCGGGCGTGAGTCACGGGAGCCGAGGGAGTCGGGGGAGCCGGGCGGGCGCGAGCAGGAAGGGGCGCTGGCATGACCCCGCGCGACAGAACCGGGGCGGCCGGGATCTCCGTCCTGGTCGTCGAGGACGACCCGGTCGCGGCCGCCGCCCACACCCTGTACGTGGAGCGCGAACCCGGCTTCCACGCCGCCGGGACGGTCCACAGCTGCGCCGACGCGCTGCGCTTCCTGGACCGCGCCCGCACCGCCGGGGCTCCCGTCGACCTCACCCTGCTCGACCTCTACCTCCCGGACGGCCACGGGCTGCAGCTGTGCCGCACGCTGCGCGCCGCGGGCCACAGCACCGACGTCATCGCGGTGACCTCGGCCCGCGACCTCACCATGGTCCGGCAGGCGGTCTCGGCGGGCGTCGTGCAGTACCTGCTGAAACCGTTCAGCGCCGCCGCCCTGCACGACCGGCTGGAGCGCTACGCCCGCTACCGCGACAGCCTCGGGCGGACCGGCGAGGCGACCGGCCAGGACGAGGTCGACCAGGCGTTCGCCCTGCTCCGCACGCCCGAGCGCACCACCCTGCCCAAGGGGCTGAGCGCGCCCACCCTGGACACCGTCGCCTCGGTGCTGAGGGACGCCGCGACCGGACTCTCGGCGGCCGCCGCGGGCACCGCCGCCGGGGTCTCGCGGATCACCGCGCGGCGTTACCTGGAGCACCTGGTGGACACCGGGCGGGCGGTGCGGGAGCCGCAGTACGGGAACGTGGGGCGGCCGGAGCTCTGCTACCGGTGGAAGGTGGGGTCCTGACCGAGGGGGCCGGGCGGGGCCGGGCAGACCCGGGCGGCCCGGGCAGATTCGGGCGGGCCCGGGGAGGTCTCGGAAGCCCGTGGCGGTGAGGGCGTGACCTTTCGGCGCGGCGGTCGTTGGAGAAGCCGGGGGACGTTCACTCGCTCGGGTGGTTCTGAGGGCCCCGCGGGCATCCCGCCAGGTCAGGGGCGATAAAGTTAGGCTTACCTAACTTCTTCTGGGGGTTGTCGTGTCGATCGCTGCCGTACCCGCCCAGGCCGCCTCCGGAGCCCCGGCCCCGGCCCCGGTTGCCGGTGAGGCCATCCTGCGTCGTCAGCGCGTCCGCGAATCCGCCGCCAGAACGTACGCCCGCTCCTTCCCGATCGTCCCGGTCCGGGCCAACGGCATGACCGTCGAGGGCGCCGACGGGCGGCGCTACCTCGACTGCCTCTCCGGCGCCGGCACGCTCGCGCTCGGCCACAACCACCCGGTGGTGCTGGAGGCCATCCGCCGCACCCTCGACAGCGGCGCCCCGCTGCACCTGCTCGACCTCGCCACCGCCGAGAAGGACGACTTCACCAGCGCACTGTTCGAGAGCCTGCCCGCCGAGTTCGCCGCCCGCGCCCGGGTGCACTTCTGCGGACCGGCCGGCACCGACGCCGTCGAGGCCGCACTCAAGCTGATGCAGACCGCCACCGGCCGCTCCGGCGCGCTCGCCTTCACCGGCGGGTACCACGGCATGACCGCCGGCGCCCTCGCGCTCACCGGCAACGTCGCCGTCAAGGAACCGCTGCCCAGCGGCGGCGAGGTCGTCCGGCTGCCCTACCCGTACGGCTACCGCTGCCCGTTCGGCGTCGGCGGCCAGGCCGGCACCGAACTCGCCGCGACCTACGTCGAGCGGCTGCTGGACGACCCGTCGGGCGGCGTGGTGCCGCCCGCCGCGATGGTCCTGGAGGCCGTCCAGGGCGAGGGCGGCGTGGTGCCCGCCCCCGACGGCTGGCTGCGCGAGATGCGCCGGATCACCGCCGAACGCGGCATCCCGCTGATCGTGGACGAGGTGCAGACCGGCGTCGGCCGCACCGGAGCGATGTGGGCGGTCGAGCACAGCGGCATCGTTCCGGACGCGATGGTGCTCTCCAAGGCCATCGGCGGCAGCCTGCCGCTCGCTGTCGTCGTCTACCGCGAGGACTACGACGGCTGGCGGCCCGGCGCCCACACCGGCACCTTCCGCGGCAACACCCTCGCCATGGCCGCCGGGGCCGCCACGCTGCGCTACGTCGCGGCGCACGGGCTCGCCGAACGCGCGGCCGCGGTCGGCGAGCGGATGGCGGCCCGGCTGCGCGCCCTCGCCGGCGAGCTGCCGGTGATCGGCGACGTGCGCGGGCGGGGCCTGATGCTCGGGGTCGAACTGGTCGACCCGACCGCCGAGGCCGACTCGTGCGGCGCCCACCCGGCGGACCCCGCCCTCGCCGTACGGGTCCGGGAGGCGTGCCTGGAACGCGGGCTGATCGTCGAACTCGGCGGACGCCACGACGCGGTCCTGCGGCTGCTCCCGCCGCTCACCATCACGGACGAGCAGGTGGCGGCGGTGCTGGAGCGGCTGGCGGAGGCGATCGTGGCCGCGGCTGGGGCTGCTGCCGGGGCTGCCGGGGGTGCTGTCGGGGTCGCTGCCGGTGCGGGCGGGGCTGAGCGGTGAGCGGGCTCGGGCCCGGCCCGATCGGGCTACCGGGCGGCGAGGTCGCGGCGGACGCGCTGGCCGGCGGCGCGGGCGGGCCCGGTGCGCTCGGGCCGCTGCTGGCCACCGTCCTGGACGCCCTCGACGCGGGCATCGCCATGCGCTCCGGTCCGCTGCCGGCGGGCAGCCCGGCCGAGATCACCGCACTCGTCGGCGACGCCCTGGCCACCGTCGACGGGCGCGGCGCGCTCGCCCGGCTCACCGAACTCCTCGCCTACGGGGCCGCCGACCCCGCTGACCCGGCCTGCGCCGCACACTTGCACTGCCCGCCGCTCGCCGTCGCCGCCGCGGCCGACCTCGCCGTCAGTGCCCTCAACCCGTCCCAGGACTCCTGGGACCAGGCCCCCGCGGCCACCGCACTGGAAACCGCACTGCTCGCCGAACTCGCCGAGCTGGTCGGCTACGACCCGCAGCGCTCCGCCGGGGTCCTCACCTCCGGCGGCACCGAGTCCAACCTGATGGGGCTCATGCTGGCGCGCGACCAGAAACTCGACGGCATCGTGGAGTTGGACGGGATCCCGGTCGGCGTCCGCCCCTGCATCATCGCCTCCGAGGCCGCGCACTTCTCCGTCCAGCGCGCTGCCGCGCTGCTCGGGCTCGGCGAGCGGGCCGTCCTCCCCGTCCCGGTCGACCGGCAACTCCGGATGCGGGAAAGCGACTTGGAGCGAGCACTGGCCGAGGCCAGCTGGGCCGGCCGGAACCCGATCGCCGTGGTCGCCACCGCCGGCACCACCGACACCGGCGCGATCGACCCGCTGCCCATGGCCGCCGACCTCGCCGGCCGGTACGGCGCCTGGCTGCACGTGGACGCCGCGTACGGCGGCGGGGCCCTGCTCTCCGACCGGCTCGCCCCGCTGCTCGACGGCATCGCGCGCGCCGACTCGGTCTCCCTCGACTGGCACAAACTCGGCTGGCAACCGGCCGCCGCCGGAGTCTTCCTGGTCCGCCGCGCCGAAACGTACGTCTCGCTCGCCCGCCGTGCCGAATACCTCAACCCGGTCGACGACGAGCAGGCCGGCTACCCCAGCCTGCTCGGCCGCTCCCTGCGCACCACCCGCCGCGCTGACGCCTTCAAACTCGCCGTCACCCTGCGCACCCTCGGCCGCGACGGCCTCGGCCGCCTCGTCGACGCCTGCCACGACCTCGCCCACGTCGCCGCCGACGCCGTCCGCGCCGACCCCTCGCTCGAACTCCACGCCGACCCCGTCCTCACCACCCTCCTCTTCCGCTACCGCCCGCCGGGCTTCACGGACGAGGCGGCGCTGGACGAGGTGAACGGGCGGCTGCGGCGGTTGCTGCTGCGGAGCGGCCGGGCGGTGGTGGGGCGGACGGAGCTTCCGGGGGCCGGACCGGGGCGGGTGCGGTTGAAGCTCACGCTGCTCAATCCGCACACGACGGCGGCGGAGGTCGGTGCGCTGTTGCAGGAGGTGGTCGGCGCGGGGCGCAAGGTGGCGGGGGAGCGAGCGGGGTAGCGGTCCGCGGTGTGCCGGTGACTGGGCGGTCGGGCTCGGGGCGGGGGCCGGAGCGGGCCGGGCCGGGCCGGGGTGGGGCCGGGCGCGGCGGTCCGGGTCCGGGCGGTCCGGGCCGGGTCAGCTGCCGAGGAGGACCTTGCGGGTGAGGTCCCAGGTGTCGGGGTCGGCGGCGACCAGGAGGCCGTCCTCGCAGCCCGGGGCCTCGGGGCGGTACGGGGTGCCGTCCAGGCGGGAGGAGACGCCGCCGGCCTCGGTCACGAGGAGGGAGCCGGGGGCGTGGTCCCAGGGGAGGGTGCGCCAGTAGAGGATGAAGTCGAAGCGGCCCTCGATGAGGTCCGGGTACTCGATCCCGGCGGCGTGCCGGCCGGGGGAGACCTCGCCGAAGGCCGAGACGTTCGCCTGCAGCCGGCTGCGGTGCTCGGGGTCGAGGTAGCGGCTCTTCACCGAGCCGCGCAGCTTCGCGGCGTCCCGCGGCGCCGGTGGGCGGGTGAGGCGCACGCCGTCGCGCCAGGCGCCGGAGCCCAGTTCGGCGCAGTAGGCGGTGGCGGTGGCGGGCTGCCAGATCCAGGAGGCGACGGTCCGGCCGGTGCGGACGAGGGAGCACATCACGGCGTACTCAGGGCGGCCGGCGACGAAGTTCGCGGTGCCGTCGACCGGGTCGACCAGCCAGACGGCGGGCTCGTCGTGGAGGGCCTGGGCGAGCGAGGGGTCGGCGGCGACGGCCTCCTCGCCGACCACGGGGACGGGCAGCAGCTCGTGCAGGCGGCGGGCGATGATGGCCTCGGCCTCCCGGTCGGCGATCGTCACGATCTCGCCGGGTGCCTTCTCCATCACCTCGCCGGCGGCCAGCGCACGGAAACGCGGCTCCACCGCCTCGGCCGACGCCTCGGCGAGTATCTCCGCCACCTTGTCCATCAGCACGTTCGCGCTCCCTTCGCTGCCTACCACTCTCCCATGAGCGCGCGGAGGGGGTTGCGGTGGACGGGGCGGCGAACAGATGACAGATGACAGATGTTGAAATCTGTCATCTGTCATCTGTCATCTGTCGGCTGTTCGTCGTCACTCCCCCAGGTAGTGGAAGCCGGGGCGAGGGTGCATCAGGAACTCGTGGTGCGAGATGTTCCACGCGTACGCGCCCGCCATGGCGAACAGCACGCGGTCCGCCGCCCGCAGCCCGTCCGCGCCGTCGGTCGCCCGGGCGAGGACGTCCTTCGGGGTGCACAGCTGCCCGGCCAGGGTGGCGCGGCCGGTGGTGACGGCGGGGCGCGCCCACGGGTACGGCCAGGCGTCCACCGGGAGCACCGCGAACGGCTGGGAGTGCCCGCGGGTCGCCGGGGTGCGCAGGTGGTGGGTGCCGCCGCGGACCACCGCGAAGTCCTCGCCGTGGCTCTGCTTCACGTCCAGCACCTCGGTCGCGTACCAGCCGCAGTAGGCGGTCAGTGCCCGGCCCGGCTCGATCCGCAGGGTGAGCCCGGGGTGGGCGTCGAGCAGCTTGGCCAGGCCCTCGCCGAAGGCCGTCCAGTCGAAGCGCTCCGCCGGGTCCTCGTAGTCCACGGCCATCCCGCCGCCGATGTTGACCTCCGCCAACGGGAAGCCGTGCCGCTCGGCGAGCGCCACCGACCAGGCGACGATCTGGCCGGCCACCGACAGCTGCTCCGCCGCCGGGAGCCCGCTCGCCAGGTGGGCGTGCACGCCGCGCAGCCGCAGCTGCCGCCCCAGCGGGCCGGCGCCGGTGAGGAGCCGGACGCACTCCTCGGCCTGTTCCGGGTCCAGGCCGAACGGGGTAGGGCGGCCGCCCATGGCGAGCGGCACCGCGTCGAGCGCGTCCGTGGTGACCGCCAGGTTGACCCGCAGCAGGACGTCCACGACCGTGTCCGGCCGGTCCGCGAGCACGGCGGCGAGCCGGTGCAGCTCCTGCTCGCTCTCGATGTGCCAGCGGTGCACCCCGGCGGCCACCGCGGCCTCGATCTCGGCCGGGGTCTTGCCCGGCCCGCCGAAGGCCAGCGGGGCGTCCGGCACGGCGGCCCGCACGTGCGCCAACTCCCCGCCGCTGGAGACCTCGTAGCCGTCGACGGCGTCGCGCAGCGCGGTGAGCAGCGGCGCCTCCGGGTTGGCCTTGGCGGCGTAGTACAGCTCGACCCGCTCGGGCAGCGCGGCCCGTACGGCGGCGGCGTGCCCGCGCAGCGCGGCCAGGTCGTAGACGTAGGCGGGCAGTTCGTCGGGCGCGAGGGCGGCGACGTGGCGGCGGACGGTCTCGGTCATCGGGCGATGCTCCCGGCAGGACGGCGGACGGGCAGACGGGCGGGCATGCGGGCGGCCTCGGCGAGGACGGAGCCGGCCAGCGGGGAGGGCAGTCGGACGTAACCGGCCTCGCGGTCGGCCTTGCGCTCCCAGCGGGTCAGCAGGTTGGCCTTGGCGGGCAGCGGAACGCCGGCGAGCAGGGCGCGCAGCCGGGGCGGGCAGCCGTGGGCGCCGGCGTACTCCTCCAGGGTGTCCCGGACGGCCTGCCAGAGCGCGCACTCCAGCTCGGGGTGGCGGTCGGCGAGGGCGGCGAGCAGTTCGGAGACGTGGTTGACCAGCAGGCAGTAGACCACCCGGTCCCAGCCGCGCTCGGCGTCGTACGTCATCGGGCCGGCCACCTCGGGCGGGAGCGCGGCGAGGATGCGGGTGTTCTGCTCGGGGACGAGCTTGGTGCCCTCCAGGTCGCGGAAGAGCACCTGGACGGGGTGTCCGGCGGCGTCCACGCCGATGAGCACGTTCTGCAGGTGCGGCTCCAGCACCACGCCGTGGTCGAAGTAGGCGGCGAGGACGGGCGGGAGGAGCAGGCGCAGGTAGGCGCGCCACCAGTCGAGTGCCGCCGTGCCGTCCGAACTGCCCTCCAGCAGGCGGGAGATGTGTGCGGAGCTGGTCGGGTGTTCGTCGGCGACGGCGGCCGCGAGCAGCGGGGTGACGCCGGGCCGCAGCACGCCGCCGAAGCCCTCGCGGACGATCAGGCCGAAGCCCTCGTACAGTGCCCGGTCGGGGTGGCCGTCGGCGCCGGGCAGGGCGAGGGTGCGGAAGGCGGGCTCGCGCAGCATCGCGGCGTCGGGGAAGCGCCGGGCGAGGTCGGCGAGCGCCGGGGCGAGCAGCCGGGTGAGCGCGACGGCGCCGGTCAGCTCGTAAGCGGCGTTCTTGCGCAGGCAGTTGGTGATCCGCACGTTGAGGCTGAACTTGAGGAAGGCGTCGGCGCCGTGCAGGGTGCGGACCGAGGCGGTGGCGGTGAACCGCTCGCCGCGCGGGCCGAGGTCGAGCACGTCGCCCCGGGCCATGGCGTCGCGCAACAGCGGGTGGTCGCCGATGAGTTGGTACTGCCAGGGGTGGGCCGGCAGCAGCCGGTAGCCGTCCGGTACGTCACCGAGCCCGTCCAGCAGGGCGCTCACGCCCTCGTCCAGCGACTCCTCGGCCAGCAGCTCGGCGCGCACGGCGAGGTGGCGCAGCGGGAAGGCCGCGCGGGACTCCGGGGCGTACCGGCGCCAGTCGCCCCGGGCGGCGGAGCGGGACTTGGGGGCGGGGTGGAAGCGGTGCCCGAACAGCAGGGCCTGCTCGGACTCCAGGTAGCGGTCGGGCTCGGCCTCCGGGCGGTCGTCCAGGCCCTGGCGGACGCCGTGGTGGCTGGACGCCACCTGGTCGAGGAACTCCTCGTTCACCGTGCCGGTGCGCAGTTCGAGTTCGTCCTGGACGTAATCGGCCAGCTCGTGCCAGCCCAACTCGGCCCATTCGCCGTTCCGTTCGACCTCCACCGGCCCGGAGAAGCGGTGCGCGCCGAGCAGCGAGGTGCGGCGCAGGGCGACCCGCAGCAGGGCGCCGCGGCGGGGCAGGCGCAGCAGCAGGCGGCCGTCGTCGGCGGCGGTCTGGTGCTCGGGCGCGGAGACCTCGCGGAGCAGGCAGTTCAGCAGCGTGTGGGCCACCGCCTCGTCGGCGGTGGGGAGTTCGGGGCTCATCGGCTCAGGGCTCATCGACTCGGGGTTCGTCGGCTGGGCGGACATCGGCTCGGCGGTCAACGGCTCGGCGGTCATCGGCGACTCCAGCGCTGGCGGAGGGACGGGAGGGTGAGTGCGGTGGCCGCGACGGCGGCCAGCAGGGCGGCGGCGGTTCCGGCCACCACGGGAGCGGCGGCGCCGAACCGTCCGTTGGCCAGCGCTGCGACGGCGCCGGCGGCGACGGCGCCACCCTTGGAGACGAGTTCGAGGGTGCCGAACATCCGGCCGGGCGGGCGCCCCTGGGCGGCCCCGGCGGCGAGCACGGCGAGGCAGACGAGGCCCAGCGTGAGCCCGGCCCCGAGCAGCAGCCGCACCGCGATGAACACGGGCAGCGAGTACGCCACGGCGTGCCCGGCCAGGCCGAGCGCGACGAAGCCGAAGCCGAGCGCGATGCCGGTGTGCGGGCGGGCGTGGAACGCCGTGTGGGTGCGGGCGGCGAGTACCAGGTAGACGAGGTGCGGGAGCGCGAAGAGCACGCCGGTGGTGGTGCCGTCCACGCCGGGCAGGCGCTGCTGGGCGAGGGCGATGAGGTACGGGAAGGAGATGACGGTGGCGAAGACGAAGACGAACTCGAAGGCGTAGAGGGGCAGGAGCGGTGTCGTGGCGGCCTTCCCGGGGGCCCGGCCGGCGGTGGCCCCCGGGGCCTCGGCGCGCTCGGGTTCGGGCAGCAGCGAGAGGAACACCGCTGCCGCGAGCGGGAGTACGGCCATCACCAGGTACTGGCGGTGCGGGTCGATCCACGGGGAGAGCGCCCCGACCAGGACCGGCGCGGCCACCAGGGCCGCCCGTGCGCTGCCCTGCATCAGGGTGAGCGCGCGGGAGAGCCGGGGGCCGTCGAGCGCGGCGGCCAGATAGCCGTTGGTGGCGGCGAAGGTGCCGCCGAGGAAGCCCTGGAGGACCAGCGCGAGGGTGAAGGCGGGCAGGCTGTCGGCGGCTCCGGCCAGCAGGAAGGAGACGGTGAGCCCGAGTTGGGCGCGCAGCAGCAGCCGCTTGCGGCCGAAGCGGTCGGCCAGTCGGCCCCACAGCGGGGCGCCGAGCGCGCTGAACACCGTCGGGACGATGTAGAGCACGCCCGCCCACCGGGCCTGCGGGTCGCCGAGTGCGGGCAGGATCGCGGTCAGGTACGGCGGGAGGCCGAGCGCGGCGAAGGAGGCGACGAAGTAGCAGGCCGCGACGGCGTGCACCTGGCGTCGGCCGAGCCCGTCGGCGTGCGTGGCCGGAGGCTGGGTCTGCTGCGGCAGGGCCTCGACGGTCATCGGGTGGTCCCGTCCGGTCGGCGGTTGTCGGGCTGGTCGCCGGGCAGGTGGTCGCTCGGGTGGGCGCGCAGGTAGTTGGGGCCGCTGGTGTAGTGCTTGTTGATGTCGGCGGCGCCCGAACGCTGCTTGCTCAGCAGCGTCCCGGCGGTGACCATGGCCTTGACCGGTAGCCGTTCGGCGTCCAGCAGGGCCGCGCGCAGCGGCTCGCCGACCGGCCCGAGGCGTTCCACGGCCTCGGCCGTGCGCTTGCGCAACAGCGCGAGGAGGTCCGGGAGTTCGCCCCGGCCGTGGCCGGCGAGGCCGAACGCGAGGGAGCCGGTGCACAGGTGGCCGGTGATGGTGGCGAAGAGGTCGGTGAGCGCCCGGTCGTCCTCGCCGAAGATCCGGGCGTCGTCGAACTCGGCCTGGTCGGGGGCGAGTTCGCCGAGTGCGGCGGTCATCCGGGCGGTGTGTACGCGCGGGCCGTCGTCGTCCTTGTAGAGCAGCCGCAGGCCGTCCCGGTCGAGCACCAGCGAGGTGTTCTGCTGGTGCGACTCCAGGGCGATGCCGTAGTCGAACAGCGTGGTCTGCCAGTCCAGCAGCAGCTCCAGCAGGGCGTCGTAGCAGGCCGCTACGGAACCGCCGTGGTAGCGGTCGGCGAGGTGGTCGATGACCAGCCGGCCGCCGGGCGCGGGGGCCAGCAGTGCGGCCAGCGGGACGGTCGACGACCGCTCCAGCCCGGCCGGGTAGCGGCGCAGCAGGACGGCCAGCAGCTCGTGGCCGGCGTGCGCCCAGGTCTGCTCGTCGGCGTGCAGGATCCGGCCGGCGAGGCGCGGCTCGCGTTCCAGGACGGCCTCGATCAGTCGCTGGCCGGCGGCGCCGTCGAGCAGCGTGCCGGGCTTGATGGTGCGGCGGTTGAGGCGGCCCAGGGTGGCGGTGGCGAGCGGGAGCTTGAGGTGGCAGGCGGGGTCGTCGGCGACAGCGACGGTCCGCATGGACAGGGTCGGGACGACGGTCAGGTACGGCCGTTCGGCGAGCACCGCGCGGCCGGCCAGGCCGGTGGCCGCCAGCGCCTCGTCCAGCGGGGCGCCGACGGTGAGCGGGTGGACCGGCAGGGTGGCCCAGTCCTCACCGGGGCACTGGTCCGCGAGGCCGAGCCAGGCCGGGGTGGGCCACCAGCTCGGCAGCGGCTGCTCGCCGTGCACGGTCAGTGCGTCGGTCGGGACGGCCAGCCAGCGCAGTTCGAAGGCCGGGTGGAACTCCGGTGCGTAGGAGCGCAGTTGGGCATCGGTGAGGCCGGAGCGGCCGCGTGCGGTCGGGTAGACCGGGTGATCGAGGTAGGCGGCCAGGGTGTCGTGGCCGAGGGAGGCGGCCAGGCCGGTCCAGTCGGCCGGGTCGGTGCCGTACAGGTCGCCGAGCCGCTCGTGGACCCCCGGCCGGGAGCGCTCGTGCAGCTCCATGGTGGCGAGGGTCTGGCGGCACTCCTCGGTGAAGGCCGTCCAGCCGGGCCGGTCCTCGGCCGCAGCCAGTTCGGCGAGGGCCGCCACGACGGTGTCCGGGCCGGTGAACCGGCGCCCGTCGAGCTCCAGCAGCGGCAGCCGGGCGGCGTACTCGCACTGGAAGCCCTCCTGCCGTACGGGCAGGGCGAGTTGCGCCTCGGGGACGGTCAGCCAGGGGCCGTCCGGACGGTCCTCGACCGTGCCGCGGGTGCGCAGGCCGAGGACGTCCTCGCGCACCAGGGCGGAGAGCACGCGCAGGGTGAGCTGCTCGGCGGGGGTCGGGGCCGGGGTCGGGGTCGCGGTCACGCTCGGGGCTACGGTCAGGGTCGGGGCGGTGGCGAGGGCCTCGGCGGCTGCCGGCTGCCCTTCGACGGTCGTTGCGGGCCGGTCGGTCACGGGGTGATCTCCCAGCGGTTCGCGGCGAGGAAGCGGGCGACGGCGGCGTCCACCGCGTCCTGGTCTGCGCCGACGGCCCAGATGACGCCCAGGTAGTCGCGGTTGGTGCGGTAGTGCTCGTGGCGCTCGCCGACCGGGCGCAGCGGGCGGTAGGCGAGCCGGACGCCGTCGCGTTCCTCGTCGTACGGGCCGGGGGCGGCGGTGAGGACGCCGGCGCGGTCGGCGCAGACGACCTCGTTGCGGGCCCGGCGGGGGGTGGCGGCGCACCGCTGCGCCAGGTCGGCGGGCAGCTCGCGGCCCAGGTGGACGCCGAGGATGAGGTCGAACAGGGGTATGCCGAGGATCTCGGCCAGCATCAGGTCGCACTGGTCGCCGATGGCACGGTAGTTGACCTCGATGATGCGGGCTCGGCCGTCCGGCTGGACGACGAACTCGGTGTGGCAGGCGCCGAGTCCGACCCCGAGCGTGTCGAGCTGGGCGAGCACCTGGTCGACCACCGGCTGCGGGTGCGCCGGGACGAAGGTGAGCACCTCCTCGATGAAGTCCGGAGGCGGGGAGAGCCGGGTGCGGAAGCCGCCGAGCACGTGCCGGCGGTGGCCGTCGCCGAGGGTCTCCAGGGTGTGCAGCTGCCCGGCCAGGAACTCCTCGACCACCAGGGTGGCACCGGCTCTGCGGTGCTGGATCTCCTTGCAGCGCTGGGCGAGTTCGGCGGCGTCGGCGACCAGGGTGACGTCCTCGCTGGCCACCCCCTCGCGCGGCTTGACGACGCAGGGGAACGGTGGGTCCAGCTCGGCCGGGTCCTGGCCGGGGGCCAACTCGGCGGACCAGACGGCGTCCTGGCCGCTCAGTGCGAGGTGGCGGCGCAGCTGGCCCTTGTCCTTGGCGCGCAGTGCGGCCTTCCAGTCCTTGGCCGGCAGGCCGAAGTACTCGGCGGCCAGGGCGGTCTGGGTCTGTAGGTGGTCGCTGTTGCTGAACACCGCGTCGGGCGCGTGACCGGGGGAGGCCAGGCTGTGGCGGGAGATCAGGCTGACGACGGCGCGGAAGTCGCGGACGTCGCACTCCAGGACCTCGGGCGTGGCGAACGGGAGCGCGGCGTATGCCCGCCGGTGGGGTTCGGCGCAGTCGGTGAGGACGGTGACGTCGAGCCCGAGCCGGGCGGCGGCGGGCAGGAAGCCGGCGGTGACCGAGTCGGTGGGGTTCAGGGCGAGCAGGTAGAGCCGCATGGAGGGTCCTCGGAGGAAGAGCGGAGGAGGGCGGGCGAACGGATGACAGCGGACAACTTTCGAAATCTGTTATCTGTTATCCGTCAGCTGTTATCTGTCAGTCGTCAGTTGTCAGCTGCTGTCTGTCGGCTGTCATCCGTTCGCCGCGGGTCTGCGGGACGGGCTACTTGGGTGCGTCCACACCCGCGGCCTTGGCGATGTCGACGAGCATGGCGTCGGCGGCCTGGACACCGATGCCGGACATCCAGGTCTCGTCCGGGACGTTGAACACCTTGCCGTTCTTGACGGCGTTCAGGCCCTGCCAGACCGGGGTCTGCTGGACCTCGCTCTCCTTGGTCTTGGTCGGGTCGTCGGCGGTGGTGACGAACACCAGGTCGGCGTCGGCCTGGTTGATCTGCTCGGCGCTGACCTCGACGATGTTCTGGTCCACGTCCTGCGAGGCCGGGCGGGCCAGGCCGACGTCCTTGAGGACCACGCCGCTGTAGGAGGACTTGGCGTACAGGCGGGTCGGGCCGGCCACGAAGCGGACCACCGACGCGGTCGGCATGGTCCCGTTGTTCTTGGCCTTGATCTCCTCGCCGAGCCTCTTCGCCCGCGCCTCGTAGTCCGCGAGCGCCTTCTTCGCTTCGTCCTCCTTGCCGAGCGCCTGGGCGTAGAGCGCCAGGTTCTCCTTCCACGGGAACCCGGTGGTCTCGGCCAGCACGGTCGGGGCGATCGCGTTCAGCTGCGAGTACACCTTGGCGTGCCGGACCTTGGAGGAGAGGATCAGGTCAGGCTTGAGGGAGGCGATCAGCTCAAGGTTCGGCTCGTTCATCGGGCCGACGTCCTTGGTGTCCTTGATCTTGTCCTTGAGGTAGTTCGGGAACCCGCCCTCGGTCTTCATGTGCGGGGACACCGCGCCGACGGGCGTGATGCCCAGCAGCGTGACGTCGTCCAGCTCGCCGCTGTCCAGGACCACGACGCGCTTGGGCTGGCTCTTGAGCTCGGCGGTGCCGGCGGCGTGCTTGACGCTGCGCGGGAACCCTGCGGCGGTTCCGGCCGAGGCGGCGGAGGACGCGGAGTCGCCGCCCGACTTGGCGCCGTCCCCGTTGCTGCCGCAGGCGGCGAGCAGGGTGGTCGAGAGGGCGACGGCGAGGACGGCGACGGGGAGTCGGCGGTTCATCGGGGTTCCTTGGATCGGGTTGAACAGGGGGACGGGAAAGGGGAGTTCAGACGGTGCTGGGCGCCGCATCGGGCGCGGCGGCGGTCGCGGTCGCGGCGGCCGGGGCGGATCCCCGCACCCGGGCCCGTGGCACCACCAGCGGCGTGCCGGTCTCCGGATCGGGTACGACCCGGCACGGCACCTGGAACACGGCCTCCACCAGCTCGGCCGTCAGCACCTGCGCCGGCGGACCGGCGGCCGCGAGCCGTCCGTCCTTCAGCACCACCAGGTGGTCGGCGTACCGGGCGGCCTGCCCGAGGTCGTGCAGCACCATGACGACGGTGCGCCCGGCCTCGGCGTGCAGGTCGGCGACCAGGTCGAGCACGTCGAGCTGGTGGCGCAGGTCCAGGAAGGTGGTCGGCTCGTCGAGCAGCAGCAGGTCGGTCTCCTGGGCGAGCGCGAGCGCGATCCAGACCCGCTGGCGCTGCCCGCCGGAGAGCCGGTCGACCTGCCGGTCGCGCAGTTCGGCGGTGCCGGTGCGCGCCAGGGCCCCCTCGACGGCGGCCTGGTCGGCCTTGGACCACGGGCTGAGCATCCGCTGATGCGGGTAGCGCCCGAGTCGGACCAGCGCCTCGACGGTGACCGCCTCGGGCGTGACGGGCTGTTGCGGCAGCAGGCCCATGCGCTTGGCGAGCGTCCGGGCCGGCATCCGGTGGATGTCCGCGCCGTCGAGGGTGACGGTCCCGGCGGCCGGGTCGAGCAGCCGGACCAGCCCGCGCAGCAGGGTCGACTTGCCGCAGGCGTTCGGCCCGACGATGGCGGTGACGGCGTTGCCGGGCAGTTCGAGGTCGAGCCCGTCGACGATGGTCCGGTCGCCGTAGCGCAGGCCGAGGCCGTGGGCGGCGAGCCGGTTCGCGGTCACGGGGGTGGCGATGCCCTCGGGCGCGACGGCCGTGGTGGCACCGGCGGTGACGTCAGGGGCGACGGCCGAGCCGGCGGCGGGGTTCACGACGGAGGTCATCAGCTGCTCCTCTGGGGAAGCCGGCCCTGGCGGATCATCAGCACCAGGAGCCAGGGCGCGCCGAGGGTGGCGGTGACGGCACCGACCGGCAGGCCGTGGACGGGGATCACGTGGAGCACCAGGAGGTCGGCGGAGAGCAGGAGCACGGCGCCGGTGAGCGCGGTGAGGCCGAGCGTGCCGAGGGTGGGCGGCCCGGCGAGCAGCCGGACCAGGTGCGGGACGGCGAGCGCGACGAAGGCGACCGGCCCGGTGAGGGCGGCGGCCAGCGAGGCGAGGGTGATGGTGAGCAGCAGCAGCCAGAGCCGGTCGCGGGCCGGGTTGAGGCCGAGGCCGCCGGCCGAGTCGTCGCCGAGGTCGAGTACGGAGACCCGTCGCTGGCAGAGCAGGGTGGCGGCGGCGGTCAGCGCGATGGCGGTGCCGCCGATCCAGACCTCGGTCCAGTTGCGGCCGTAGAGCGAGCCGGTGGTCCACTGCAGCGCGGAGGAGGCCAGCTCGGCCGGGAACCGTACGATCATCAGGTTCACGGCGGCGGCGAGGCCCTGTTGCACCGCCAGACCGACCAGCACCAGCCGGGTGACGGCCATCTTCGAGCGCCAGGCGAAGCCGCCGAGCAGCAGCGCCGCGAGCAGCCCGCCGCCGACCGCAGCCAGCGGGATCAGCTGCTGGGAGGCGCCGGTGGCGAGCATCAGCACGGCGCCGAAGGAGGCGCCGCCGGTGATGCCGATGGTGTCGGGGGCGGCCAGCGGGTTGCGGAACAGCCGCTGCAGCATCGAGCCGGCCATCGCCAGCCCGGCGCCCGCGATCAGCGCGGAGACGACGCGGGGGGCCCGGAACTGCTGCACCACCAGGACGTCGCCGGGCTCGCCCTGCCCGAAGAGCGCGCGCAGCGCGTCCCAGACGGAGATGCTGACCTGCCCGGTGCCGAGCGCGATCCCGGTCAGCAGCACCAGCAGGGCGGCGGCCACCAGCGACCACAGGGCGGTGCGGGTGCGGCGGCGGGCGAGCGTCCGGGCGGGCCGGACGGCGGAGAGGTCGAGCGCGGTCACCGGGCCACCTTCCGGGCCAGGACCGCGAGCAGCGGCGCGCCGAGGAAGGCGGTCACGATGCCGACCTCGATCTCGGACGGGCGGACCACCAGCCGGCCGAGCACGTCGGCGGCGAGCAGCAGCAGCGGACCGGTGATCAGACAGCCGGGCAGCAACCAGCGGTGGTCGTTGCCCAGCAGCGGGCGGACCAGGTGCGGAGCGGCCAGTCCGATGAACGCCACCGGCCCGGCGACGGCCACCGCACCGCCCGCGAGCAGGACGACGGCCAGCCCGCCGACCACCCGGATCCGGGCTACCGGCACGCCCAGCGCCTGCGCGGTCTCGTCGCCGAGCGCCAGCGCGTTGAGCGCGGGCGAGACGGCCAGGGCGCCGATCAGGCCGAGTGCCAGGAAGGGCAGGACGGGGGTGAGGGTGTCCAGGTGCCGACCGGCGATCGAGCCGGCCAGCCAGAACCGGGCCTCGTCCAGCGTGCGGTGGCTGGCCAGCATCAGTGCGGAGGTCCAGGAGGTGAGCACCACGGTGAGCACGGTGCCGCCGAGTGCGAGCCGGACCGGGTCGAGGTCCCCGCCGCGCCGGGACATCGCGTAGGCGGCGACGGCGGCGACGGCGGCTCCCGCGAAGGCGAACCAGACGTACTCGACCGGCTGGGAGAGGCCCAGCGTGTAGATCGCGGCGACCACGGCGAGGCTCGCGCCGGCATTGATGCCGAGGGTGATCGGGGAGGCCAGCGGGTTGCGGGTGACGCCCTGGGCGACGGCCCCGGCGACGCCGAGCGCGGCCCCGACGGTCAGTCCGATGAGCGTGCGCGGGACCCGAAGGCCCGTCACCACGTCGGCGTCACCGCCGTGGGCGGCCCCGGTGAGGGCGTCGACGACGGTGGCCAACGGGATGGATCGGGAGCCCAGCGCAAGGCTCAGGGCGGCACACAGCACGAGCGCGCACAGGCCGGCGGCCAGCAGCAGGGGCCGCCGGACCGCCGAGGCACGAGGCGTCGCCGGGGCTGTGGGGGCCGGCGGGTCGGTTCTCAACACAAGTCGACATCTTAGGTTAGCTTTGCCTAAGTTCGTCAAGGTGGGTCTGGTTGGTCTGGCCTGTGCGCCGATGCGCGCACCGCGATGGTGGGTCGAGGCGTGGACCGGGGTGCTGCGGGTGGTCGCCGGGCGACCTGAGGCATTGTAAGGTGAGCCTCACCTTAATCGATCATACGGAATCGATCTCGGGAGTGTCGATGGTTCCCGGAACACCCCTGTCCGTCGTGCCCCACGACGCCCTGCCCGCCGCCGCACCCGCGCCATCCGTGGCATCTGCGGCATCTGCGGCACCTGCGGCACCTGCGTCATCCGCGCCATCTGCGGCATCCTCCGCGCTCGTCGGCGACTACCGGCGCCTGCTGGAGCTGTGCCCGGTACTGGAGCTCCGTCTGCTCGGCGCCGGCGAGCCCGCCCCGTCCAGCGCCGACGGCTGGTACTCCGGAGCCGAAATCGCCGCCGACGAACGGGCGCTGGCCGCCGTGCTGGCCGGCGAGGAGGCCCGCATCGCCGCCGAGCACGGCCGCGCCCCGCGACCGCACGTCACCGCCTCCCGGCTGCTCCACCACTACGTCTGGTCGGCCTGCCTGATCGTCGCCGGCCCCTGGCACCTCTCCCGGAGAGTCCCGGTCGTCGACCCCGGCGACCTCTGGCTGCACGCCCCCACCGGCGCACTCGCGCTGCGCCCGCGCGGGCACGTCACCCTCCCCGGCGACGACGAACTCCGCGCCGAACTACGGGCCGCCGTGGTCGCGCACGTCGGCCCGGTGCTCGCCGCGTTCGCCCGGCCCGCCCGGCGCCACGACCGCGCGCTCTGGGGCATGGTGACGGACGACCTCGCCTCCGCGCTCTGGTACCTCGGCCGGATGCTCGGCGCCGCGGACGCCACCGGCGCCGCCGCCGAGGAGGACGCCGCCGTCGCCGCGGCCGGGGCCGTCCTGCCCGGCGGCACCCAACCGCTCCCGGGCGCCGCCGACTTCCGCCGCCTGCACACCCCCGACGGGCGCGCCCACCACACCCGCACCCGGCTCGGCTGCTGCCTCTACTACGCGGTCAAGCCCGAGGCGCCCGCCTGCCTGACCTGCCCGCGGATCTCCGACGAGGAGCGGCTGCAGCGGCTCTGACGGTCAGTCCGTCGCCCGTCCACCGGTGGGCCGCACACTGCGGTTCGTTGTCAGTGGCATCGGCTATGGTCGCCGACATGATCGATGCCACCATGCGGGTCCGTATCGCCCGCCCTTCGCGCGACCTCGCGGCGGCCGAGCGCTTCTACGTCGGCGGCCTCGGTCTCGACGTGCTGTGGCGCACCACCGAGCGGGTGTCCGGCAAGCACGACCTGCTGATGGTCGGCCCGCCCGGCGGCTCCTGGCACTTCGAGCTGACGCACGACCCGGAGCATCCGCTGGAGCCCACCCCGACGGTGGACGACCTGTTCGTCGTCTACCTCGGCGCGCCGGCCGACGAGGCCCTGATCGCCCGGCTGGAGGCGGCCGGCGGCACCCGGGTCACGTCACACAACCCGTACTGGGACGAGTTCGGCGTGACGATAACCGACCCGGACGGCTACCGGCTGGTGCTCTGCTCCCGCAGCTGGGGCAACTGACCGCGCGTCGCTACCGACGAGGCGTCGCTCCTGCGACGCCGTCCTCCTGCGCACGGTCGGGCACTTCCAGCCCGGCCCCGCCACGCAGCACCGCCACGCCCCGGTCCAGGTCCACACCGAGGTGCGGCGGCGATCCGGCCTGCGCGTCGTCGCGCAGCGCCAGTTGCTCCTTCTTCTGCTCGACCTGTATCCGCTTGCCCGGGCTGAACAGCGCGTGCAGTTCCTCCAGCCCGCCGGCGCCCATCCCCACCCCGGGCCCGCGGTGCCGTGGACGCGGCGAGGCCTCGTCCCGGATCTGCAGCGCGGCCAACGCGACCAGCCCCAGTACCGCCGCCACCGCCGCCGCCACACCCACGATCACTCCCATGCCCGCTCAACGCCGCACCGCAGTCGGGGCGTTCCCGAAATGGCGGGGCGCGCCCACCGGGTACCCTGCGGCGAGACCGGAAGGAGCGCCCTCACCATGACCGTGCGCGGAACCCTCGTGGACATCCCGACGGCGGACGGAACCGCCGATGCCTACCTCGCCCACCCCGACGACGGCCGGGCCCACCCGGGCGTCATCGTCTACATGGACGCCTTCGGGCTCCGGCCGCACCTGGAGCGGATGGCCGACCGACTCGCCGAGGCCGGGTACACCGTGCTCGTCCCCAACGCCTACTACCGGAACGGCCGCGCCCCGGTCGTCGAACTGCCGGACCGCATCGACGTGGAGAACGCCGACGAACTCTTCGGCAGGATCATCCCGCTGCTCGCCACCCTCACCCCCGAGACGACCGCCCGCGACGCGGACGCCTACCTGCGCTGGCTCGCCGAGTCCCCGCTGGTCCAGGACGGGCCGGTCGGACTCACCGGCTACTGCCGCGGAGCGCTCCTCGCCCTGCGCACGGCCGCCAGCCACCCGGACCGGATCGCCCTCGCGGCCGGCTTCCACGGCGGCAACCTCGCCACCGAGCGCCCGGACAGCCCGCACCTGGGTGCCGACCGGATCACCGCCGAGCTGTACTTCGGCCACGCCGACCAGGACGAGTCGCTGCCGCCCGAGCAGATCGGCCGGCTCGCCGAGGCCCTCACCGCCGCCGGGGTCCGGTTCCGGGCGGAGGTCTACACCGGTGCCCAGCACGGCTACACCCAGGCCGACACCACCCGTTACGACGTGGTCGCCGACGCACGGCACTGGGAGGCGCTGCTCGGCCTGCTGAAGCGGGTCCTGCCGGCCTGAGCTCCGCCGTCCGCCGTCCGCCGTCCGCCCGTCCGTCTTCCAGCCGTACGGTTCGCTAGCCTGAGGAGTGAACCAGACGACTGAACCGGGGGGTTGGGCGTGCACATCGGAATGGGCAGGCGGGGAAGGCAGGCCGGGACGGGCCTGCGGGGCGTCCAGGAGGCCATCGTGTCGGCCTTCGCCGAGTACGTCCCAGGCGGGGTGCGACCGGGCGAACTCGACCGCGGCCGGCGGTCGTTGCGCTGGGTGGAGGCGGGCAGGGGCGGTGTGGCGCCCGTGGTCCTGATCGCGGGCTGCGGCACCTCCTCGCTCACCTGGGTGCCCGTCCTGCCCGAACTGTCCCGACACGGACGGGTGGTGGCGTACGACCGGGCCGGACTCGGCGCCAGCGAGCCGGAGCGCGCCGCAGAGCGCGGCAGCGGCCTCGCGACCGGCCCCACCCTGGAGGGGGAGATCGCGGACCTGGCCGCCCTCGTACGGCACCTGGACGCCGGCCCGGCCATCCTGGTCGGGCACAGTTGGGGCGGCCAGCTGGCCCAACTCCTCGCCTGGCAGCGGCCGGAGCTGGTAGCCGGCCTGGTGCTGGTGGACCCGGCGCACGAGGAGTTCCAGCCGCGGTCCATCCGGGTCGCCGAAGCCGCGCTGAACCGGCTCTGGCTGCTCCGGACCGCGCTGACGACCACCGCACCGGAACCGGGGCGCCCGCTCGCCCGGGCCGAGGCGGCCGTGATCGCGCACCCCCACCAGCGGCGGACCGTCCTCGCGGAGAACCGCCTGACGAACGTCACCGCCCCCGAGCTCCGGCGGCGCCGCGGCGCCTCGCGGCTGCCGGAGGTTCCGGTGGCCGTCCTGAGCGCGACCGAGGGGCTGCCCCGGGCGATGCGCTCCCGGTGGACCGCCCTGCAGTCGCAGATCGCGTCCGGTGCGCTCAGGGGGACGCACGGCACGGTGCGCGAGGCCGGCCACGCCGTCCACGCCGACCAGCCCGGGGCGGTCATCGCGGCCGTCCTGGAGGTGTCCGACCACGCCCGATACGCCCGGAAGGCCTGAGAGCCGCCCGGCCAACGCCCGGAGAGCACCTGGCGAACACCCGGCGGGCATCCGGTCGGTCTCTGGCAGTCGTGCTCAATTCCGTTTCGCATCCGGTCTGCTGAGGTCACGACACGCTCTGGCACACTGTGTGCCGACGACCCGTCGGGGCGGGTCATGACACACAGGGGGACTGGGGCATGAGCGGGGCGGGCACCGTGCTCGGCGGGCGGTACAGGCTGGTCGGGAAGATCGGCGGCGGCGCGATGGGCTCGGTCTGGCGGGCCGAGGACACCGTCCTGGCGCGGCAGGTCGCGGTCAAGATCCTGCGCTCGGAGCTGTTCGAGGACGGCACCGCCACCCAGCGTTTCCGTCGCGAGGCCCAGCTGGTCGCCGCGATCGACCACCCAGGGGTCGTGGACGTCCACGACTACGGCGAGAGCGGCGAGGACGGCGACGAGCGCTGCGCCTACATCGTCATGGAGCTGATCGAGGGCAGCCCGCTGGACCGGGTGCTCGCGAACTCCGGCCCCATGACCGTCGAGCGCACTCTTGAGCTGGTGGCCGGCGCCCTGGACGCGCTGCACGCCGCGCACCAGCGGGACATCGTGCACCGGGACATCAAGCCGTCCAACCTGATGGTGCGCACCGACGGCCGGGTGGCGATCACGGACTTCGGCATCGCCCGGGCGCTCGCCAGCACCAAGCTCACCGCGCCGTTCGCGATCATCGGCACCGCGCTCTACATGTCCCCGGAGCAGGCCGAGGGGGCCGCTCTCGGCCCCGCCACCGACCTGTACTCGATCGGCGTGGTCTGCTACGAACTGCTGGTCGGCGAGCCGCCGTACTCCGGCGAGGGGCCGCTGCAGATCGCGCTCAAGCACGTCAACCAGCCGGTGCCGGAACTGCCGGAGACCTTTCCGGCGGCGGTTCGGGCGCTGGTCGCGAGGGCGCTGGCCAAGAAGCCCGGGGAGCGGTTCGCGGACGCGGCCGAGATGGCGGCGGCGGCCCGTGCCGCGGTCGGGGGCGAGGACAGCGAGGGCAGCGAGTCCGGCGAGAGTGGGGAGAGCGCGGAGAAGCCCGCCGTCGATACCCGGACGATCGCCCTCCGGCCCGGTGCGACACCTGATGCGGCGCCCGGTGCCGCGCCCGGTGCGGCACCGGGCGGGCAAGCCGAGGGAGGAGACCCCGAGGCCGGGCCAGCCGCGGCCGGAGAGGCCGGAGGGGCCAAGGGGGACGAGGGAGCGGCGAAGGGCGAGGACGCGAAGGCCGGTGCCGTGGTCGTTCCCGCCGCGGGCGACGCCCTCGCACCCGTCGAGGTCGCGAAGGTGCTGCCGCAGGCGCAGACCGAGCCCGGCAGGGCCAAGTCCCGGCGCACCCTGCTGGTGCCCGTGATCATCCCCGTCATCATCTCGGTGGGGACGGCCACCGTCCTGCTGGTCGACCGTGGCCCGGGCGGTTCCGACGCTGCCGTGCCGCCCGCCGCCCAGCCGACCGTGGTGGTGACCGTTCCGGCGAACCCCGGCACCGGCTCCCCGGCGCCCGCAGCGACCACCGCGCCCGTCACCCCGGTGCCGACCGACACCCCGGCGGCCACCCCGAACGCCGACCAGCCGGCGCCCGGGGCCCCGAACCAGCAGCAGGCCCCTCTCCCGGCCCAGGGCCAGGCCCCGGGGCAGGGTGGAAGCGGCGGCGCCTCAGCAGGCAGTCGGAGCGGTGGCGCCGGCACGGGCACGAACTCCGGCGGCAGGGCGGCCGCCGGCGGGTCCACGGGCGGTCAGGCGAACCAGCCGGGCGGCGGTGCCGGCGGCAATCCGCCCAACCCGCCCGCCAACCAGAACCCGCAGCCTCCGGCGCCGGCCCCGGGCGGTGGCACCACCACGGCTCCGCAGAGCCCGAGCCGGCCCGCGTCCTGCGGCGGCAGCAGCTGGAGCACCATCGTCACGGCCAAGGACGGCCGCCCGATCGGGATGCGCAACGACAACCTGAACGGCGACAACCCGATCGTGCTCGGCGGCGCCTCGCAGTACGGCTGGGTGCGCTCGACCAACCCCGGTTCGTGGATCCTCTTCAACGCCTGCAACAACGGCGGCCCGCAGCTCGTCCAGACCCCGGACGGGAAGGTCGCGCTGAGCAGCGGGTTCAGCTACCTCACCAACTGGACCGTCCGCAACGGCAGTACCGCGGGCTCGGTCACGCTGGCCGACTACATGAACCAGGTCTGCATGACCAGCAACGGCCCGGGCAACGCGGTCACCATGGTCGCCTGCACCCCCGGCAACACGGACCAGGAGTGGCGGTTCCAGTGATGCGCCGGATGCATCAGATGCGTCAGGCCCGCCGGACCCGCCGGGGGATTTAGCAGGCGGCTGGTCGGTGGGCAAGGGGGTCGGGTGGCGGAACCTCGCCATCTGGTGTCAAGGGACCGTATGGAAACTTCTACACACTTGTAAAAGTCGATCGGCGGGCGGTCGGGCCGACGTCTCGTGACTGCGTTCGACAGTCGAACGACTGTCGTGCAGGCGGTCGGCTGTGGTTCGGGTGAAAACCAATCGCAGGATGGGGTGAATTGCCCTGATCCGACCGCCATTTGAACACCCTTTACCTGCTGGCGGGACCTGGCCAACTCCTGATGCAGACCTGTCATTTCATCTGCTGGATTGTCATGCTTTTGGTCACCCCCCAGCGGTAGCCCCCACCCCCACCCCTTGGTGGCGAGCCGCTCGACTGCACGGGGTTCTCAGCACGTCAGCGCCCGTTCCGCCCCACAGGTGCCGACCCGGCCCCCGGGACGCGGCGTGACCGCGCCCAGACGCGGTTTCCCGGAAGGACTCGTACGTGAAGCGAAAGCTCGCGGCTGTCGCCGTACTCTCGGCCACGGCCCTGCTGACCGGTGTGATCCAGGTGAGCACCGCCGCCCAGGCCGCCCCCACCCCCTCGCTGCAGGCCCAGGCCGGCCCGCAGCACGCCACCGTGCTCGCGCTGGCCGGCAACCAGGCCGGCCCGCTCGCCAAGGCGCTCGGCCTCGGCGACAAGGAACAACTCGTCGCCAAGGACGCCGTGGTGGACCAGGACGGCACTCGCCACCTGCGCTTCGAGCGCACCTACGCCGGCCTGCCGGTGATCGGCGGCGACCTGGTCGTCCACCAGAAGGCCGACGGCGCGGTGAAGTCGGTCTCCAAGGCCGTCTCCGCACGGATCGCCCTGCCGAGCCTGACCCCGAAGGTCCCGGCCGACCAGGCCGCCGCGCAGGCCACCGGCGCGGTCAAGGCCACTGTCGGCGTGACCGTCGACGCGGACGAGTCGCCGCTGGCCGACGTTCACCAGACCGGCAAGGCCGAGCTGGTGGTCTGGGCCACCGACGGCAGCCCGCGCCTGGCCTACCGCACCACCGTCGAAGGCGTGCGCGCCGACGGCACCCCGAGCAGCCAGGTCCTGCTCACCGACGCCGCCACCGGCCAGGTGCTCTCCACCCACGAGAAGGTGCAGACCGCGGCCGGCACCGGCAACGGCGTCTTCGTCGGCCAGGTCCCGCTGACCACCGCGCAGAGCGGCTCGCAGTACCAGCTCAAGGACGCCACCCGCGGCGGCCAGTCCACCACCGACATGAACCACGGCACCTCGGGCAGCGGCTCGCTGTTCGCCAACACCAGCAACAACTTCGGCGACGGCACCGCGGCCAACCGCGAATCTGCCGCCGTGGACGCCCAGTTCGGCGCCGCCACCACCTGGGACTTCTACAAGAGCACCTTCGGCCGCAGCGGCATCCGCAACGACGGCGTCGGCGCCCTCAGCCGGGTGCACTACGGCTCCAACTACGTGAACGCGTTCTGGAGCGACGACTGCTTCTGCATGTCGTACGGTGACGGCAGCGGCGACGCCGCACCGCTCACCGAGATCGACGTGGCCGGCCACGAGATGACCCACGGCGTCACCGCCGCCACCGCTGCCCTCAACTACTCGGGCGAGTCCGGCGGCCTCAACGAGGCCACCTCCGACATCATGGGCACGATGGTCGAGTGGTACGCCAACCTGCCCTCCAACCCGCCGAACTACTGGATCGGCGAGCTGGTCAACCTGCGCGGCGACGGCAGCCCGCTGCGCTACATGGACCAGCCCAGCAAGGACGGCCAGTCCGCCGACTACTGGGACGCCAACGTCGGCAACCTGGACGTCCACTACTCGTCCGGTGTGGCGAACCACTTCTTCTACCTGCTGTCCGAGGGCAGCGGCGCGAAGACCATCAACGGGTTCAGCTACAACAGCCCGACCTCCGACGGCTCGACCCTCGCCGGAATCGGCCGGGACAAGGCCGCGCAGATCTGGTACAAGGCGCTGACCACCTACTTCACCTCCACCACCGACTACGCGGGCGCCCGTGCGGCCACCCTCAGCGCGGCGGCGGACCTGTACGGCTCGGACAGCACGGAGTACAACGCGGTCGCCGCCACCTGGACGGCCGTCAACGTCAACTGAGCCGGTCCCGGGCCGACTCGGGGTCTGAGTCCTGGCCCGGGCCCGAAGGAGCATCCGATCGAAGCCCTGCCGGGCCGGGGGTGCCGGCCGGCAGGGCCACGGGGCGGGGACGACGGTGTGCGGACCACCGTCGCCCCCGCCCCTTCAGGTATCTGACGATGCGTCATGGTGTGCCGGGGTGCCATGCCCTCCCGTCACCCGCCCGGCGTCGCCGTCGTCAGGTCCTTCCGGGTCTCGTCCAGGATCAGGCCGGCCCCGGTGTAGCCGATGCCGAGCATCCACAGGTTGTCGTCCACCCGGAACACCCGCCCGCTGCGGACGGCGTCCAGGTTCTTCCACAGTGCGCCCTCGGTGATCTTCCCCTGGTCGGACTTGGCCGCGTCCCCGTACAGCGAGTAGAAGATGACGTCGGCCGCCGCCTGGTCCACCTGTTCCGGGCTGATCTCGATCGAGAATCCGGGCTTGTCCTGGTTGGCGGGCCGGCCGAGCCCGAGGTCCTTGAACAGTGAGCCGACGAAGGTGTCGTTGAGGTAGAGCCGGGTCGGCGCGCCCGCCAGGAAGCGGGCGGGCAGGGCGCCGGGATCCCTGCCCGCCCGGCCGCCCGGCTACGCCTCGGAACCGCCGTCGTCCGCCTCTGCCTCGGAGCCGTTCTCCCGTCGCTGGCGCAGCAGTTGGTCGTACTCGGCGTGCACCCGGCGGTCCATCGCGAGGGCGAACTGGGCGTCGGCGACGGTCCGGGCCAGCGGCCGCACCCGCATGATGCGTTCGGTGAGTCGGGCCGCCTCGCCGGGCGGCAGCGGGGTGTCGGCGGACAGCGCGCTGAGCAGGTGCTCGCTGACCACGTCGATGAAGATCTCGGCGATGGCGTCCACGTGTTCCCGGGTGCGCCGACTGGCGTCGAGTACCGCCGCGAGCGGGACGCCCTCGGCCACCAGCTCGGTGGTGGCGTCCATCAGCCGGCGGCTGACGTGGGTGATGCCGTCCTCCTCGACGGTGATGTAGCCCTGGGCGATCGACTCGGCGGTGTTCTCCTCGGTGAGCTGGTCCCCGAAGGCGGTCTTCAGTTCCTCCCAGTCCAGTCGCACCGGGGTCTCGTCCGACCAGGGTGCGACGATCGCCGCCTCCAGCCCGATCAGCTCGGCGACGTCCCGCCCGCTCTCCCCGGCGCCGATCAGCTCGGCGATGCCGCCCAGGGTGTGGCCGCGTTCCAGCAGCTCGCCGATCATCCGCAGCCGGGCCAGGTGCTCCTCGCCGTACCAGGCGATCCGGCCCTCCTTGCGGGGTGGTTGGAGCAGTTTGCGCTCGCGGTAGAAGCGCAGGGTGCGGGTGGTGATGCCGGCCGCTTCGGCCAGTTCCTCCACCCGGTACTCGCGTTTTCTGTCGCCCGCAGCAGCTCTGACCTTGTCCACGGCGATCAGCATAGGTCCGTCGGCGCGGAAGGCTCCCCGGAGCCGGAGCGGTCGTGCTTCTTCCATCCGGTGTCAGCAAGGGCTACCCTGCCAACCATGCCAGTGATTACTGGCGCGATTGGCAGGGTTCCGGGGCGAGGCCCCCGGAGAGCGCGACGAGCACCGCCCCACCCTCAGGAGGAGGCCGCATGGCATCCAGCAGCAAGCGCCCCCGCTCCGGCGCGTCCGGCGGGTCCGGTCCGTCCGGTCCGTCCGGTGCATCCGGCGCGTCCGGTGCGTCCGGTCTGTCCGGCGCCCCGGTCCCCGACGAGGCCGTACCGCACGTCCGGGTCGCGGTGATCGGCTCCGGCTTCGGCGGGCTCGGCGCCGCGGTCCGGCTGCGCCGCGCCGGGATCACCGACTTCGTGGTCCTGGAGCGCGCGGACTCCGTCGGCGGCACCTGGCGCGACAACAGCTATCCCGGCTGCGCCTGCGACGTGCCCTCGCACCTCTACTCCTTCTCCTTCGCGCCCAACCCCGAGTGGCCGCGCAGCTTCTCCGGCCAGCCGGACATCCGCGCCTACCTGGAGAAGGTCGCCACCGTCTTCGGCCTCCGCCCCCACCTGCGCTTCAACGCCGAGGTGCTGGAGGCGCGTTGGGAGAGCGAGGAGACCCGCTGGCGGCTCACCACCTCGGCCGGCCAGTGGACCGCCGACGCCGTCGTCTCAGCCGCCGGACCGCTCGCCGACCCGCAGATCCCCGACCTCCCGGGGCTGAGCGGCTTCCCCGGCAAGGTGTTCCACTCCTCCCGCTGGGACCACGAGTTCGACCTGGCCGGCAAGCGCGTCGCCGTGGTCGGCACCGGAGCCTCCGCCGCCCAGATCATCCCGTCGATCCAGCCCGAGGTCGGCAAGCTGACCGTCTTCCAGCGCACCCCGGCCTGGGTCCTGCCGCGCCGCGACCGCGAGATCAGCCAGTTGGAGAAGTGGTTGCACGGCCGCCTGCCGGTCACCGCGAAGATCCGCCGCGGCACCCTCTTCGCGCTGCGCGAGCTCCAGGTGGACGCCTTCGTCCGCCGCCCCGGACTGCTGCGCGTCATCCAGCAGCTCGCCGAACGCCACATCGCCCAGGGCATCCCGGACCCGGCACTGCGCGCCAAGCTCACCCCGGACTACCGGATCGGCTGCAAGCGCATCCTGCTCAGCAACACCTACTACCCGGCGCTCGCCGCGGCCAACGCCGAGGTCGTCTCCTCCGGCCTGCGCGAACTGCGCGGCTCCACACTGGTCGCGGCCGACGGCAGCGAGCACGAGGTGGACGCCATCGTCTTCGGCACCGGCTTCCACGTCACCGACATGCCCATCGGCGCCCGGGTGTTCGGCGCCGACGGCACCAGCCTGGCCGAGGTGTGGAAGGGCGGGATGGAGGCGCTGCGCGGCTCGACCGTGCGCGGCTTCCCGAACCTCTTCTTCGTCATCGGCCCCAACACCGGCCTGGGCAACAGCTCGATGATCCTGATGATCGAGTCCCAACTGAACTACATGATCGACGCGTTGACCACGCTCGCCTCGGTCGGCGCGACCGCCATGCAGCCGACCGCGCGCGCCCAGCGGCAGTGGAACCTCGAACTGCAGCACCGGATGGACCGCACCGTCTGGACCACCGGCGGCTGCCGCAGCTGGTACCTCGACCCGAGCGGCAAGAACACCGTGCTCTGGCCCGGCTCCACCACGGCGTTCCGCCGCGCCACCCGCAAGGTGGACCTCGGCGAGTACGAGCTGATCATGCGCACCGCCCCGACCGCCGCCCCGACCACCGCCCGGACCGTCCAGGAGGCCTCCGCATGAGTACCGTCCGCCTGCCAGCGGAATACGAACCTCCCACTCCGGTGGAGGAGTTGAGCGTCCGCTCGGCGGACGGCATCCGGCTGCACGTCGAGGTGCACGGCCAGCCCGGCGCGCCCACCGTCGTACTGGCGCACGGCTGGACCTGCTCGACCGCCTTCTGGGCCCCGGTGATCCGCGAACTCGCCGACCGCTACCGGGTGGTGGCGTACGACCAGCGCGGGCACGGGCACAGTGAGATCCCGCCGAGCCGGGCCCGCTATTCGACCCGGGCGCTCGCCGAGGACCTGTCCGCGGTACTCGCCCGGACCGTCCCGGCGGGGGAACGGACCGTCCTCGCCGGGCACAGCATGGGCGGGATGACCATCATGGCCGCCGGCGGCCGCCCCGAGGTGGCCGAGCGCACCGCCGCCGCCGTCCTGATCTCCACCGGGCCGGGCGACTTGGTGGCCGAGCTCACCGTCCTGCCCCCGGGCGTGCGCTCCCCGGGACTTCGCCGCTTCCTGCACCGGCAGCTGCTGCGCTCCCGGCTGCCGCTCGGCCCGGTCTCGCCGGTCAGCCGGGTGGCCCTCAAGTACGCCACCATGGGACCGAGTTCGCCCGCCGGCCAGGTCGAGGCGACCGCCCGGATCGTGCACGCCTGCCCGACCGCCGTCCGCGCCAACTGGGCCGCGGTGCTCGACCGGCTGGACGTCCACGCCGGGCTCGGCCGGCTCACCGTGCCCACGGCGGTCGTGGTCGGCACCGACGACCGGCTGACCCCGCCGGTGCACGCGCACCGGATGGTCGCCGAACTCAAGGACCCGCAGGGGCTGTTGCTGCTGCCCGGGGTCGGGCACATGTCGCCGCTGGAGCGCCCGGCGGAGGTCGCCGCCGAGATCCACCGGATGGCCGCCGAGCACCTGGTCGGTGCGGCTGCCGCTCCCGCTGCCGTGGCCGTTCCCGTCCCCGTCCCCGTTCCTGCTCCCGCCTCCGCTCCCGCTCCCGCCGAGTCCGTCGACCCCACCGACGAGAGGACCGCCGTCGCATGAACGCCATCCCGCCGTTGTCCGCGCAGGTCGTCGTCGTCACCGGGGCCGCCCGCGGGGTCGGTGCGTCCCTGGCCCGCAAGCTCGCCCGGCGCGGGGCGCAGGTCGCGCTGCTGGGGCTGGAGCCGGAGGAGCTGAAGGCCGTCGCCGCCCAGTGCGGCCCGGCTGCGACCAGCTGGGAGGTGGACGTCACCGACCTCGACGCGCTCCAGGACACCGCCCGCCGGATCAAGGAGCACTACGGGCGGATCGACACCGTGGTCGCCAACGCTGGCATCGCCATCGGCGGACCGCTGGCGGACAGCGACCACCGGGCGTTCAGCCGGGTCATCGAGGTCAACCTGCTCGGCAGCGTCGCCACCGCGCGGGCCTTCCTGCCGGCGCTCACCGAGAGCCGGGGCTACCTGCTGCAGATCGCCTCGCTCGCCGCGCTGACGCCCGCACCGTTGATGAGCGCGTACTGCGCCAGCAAGTCCGGGGTGGAGGCCTTCGCCCACTCGATCCGCGCCGAGGTCGCCTACCAGGGCGTCAAGGTCGGTGTCGGGTACCTGAGTTGGACCGACACCGACATGGTGCGCGGCGCCGACGAGGACGCCGTGCTGAAGCAGATGCGCGCCCGGCTGCCGTGGCCGGCGAACAAGACGTACCCGCTGGAACCCGCGGTGGACCGGATCGTCGCCGGGATCGCCCGCCGCTCGGCCCATGTGTACGCCCAGGCCTGGCTGCGCGGCATGCAGCCGGTCCGCTGGCTGCTGCCGAGCCTGATCGCGGTGGTCGGCTCCCGCGATGTCGCCCGGCTCGCCCCCCAGCTCGCCGCCACCGCCGCGAGCCGGCTGCGCGCGGTCGGCGCCGGGGGAGCCGCGGACACGGCGGCCCGGGGGAGCCGCAACGGTTCGGGCGGATGACGGCTGACGGCTGACAGGTGACGGATAACAGCTGACAGATGACAGATTTCGAAAACTGTCATCTGTCAGCTGTTCGTTGTCCGCCGCCCCCGCCCCCGCCGCCGCCCGTTTCGCCCCGCGCCCCCGCTACCCACCGCCCTCCGCCGCGATCCGCGCCAGCGTCTCCAGCGCCCGCGCCAGCACCGGCAGCGGCGGCGAGGCGAGCCCGACCCGGACGGCGGCCGGGGAGCGCCGCGGATCCACGGCGAAAGCCGTCGCGGGCGTGACCGAGATCCCGGCGCGTGCCGCCGCCGCGACGAAGGTCTCCGCCCGCCAGGCGCCCGGCAGTTCCCACCACAGGTAGTACGAGCAGGAGTCCGCCCGCAGTCGCTGCCCCGCCAGCACCTCGCGCGCCAGCAGCTGCCGGGCCGCCGCGTCGGCCCGCTTCGCCGCCTCGACCGCGGCCAGCGTGCCGTCCCCGATCCAGCGCACCGCCGCCTCCAGCGCGTATCCGCTCGGCGTCCACCCACCCGAGCGCAGCGCGCCCGCCACCCGCTCCCGCAGCGCGCCCGGGACGACCGCGAACCCGGTGGTCAGGCCCGGGGCGAGCCGCTTGGAGAGGCTGTCCACGAGCACCGTGCGCTCCGGTGCGAGTGCGGCCAGCGGTGCGAGCCCGGGCCGCAGGAAGGACCAGATGGCGTCCTCGATGACCGGCAGGTCGAGCTGCCGCAGCTCCTCCGCGAGCGCCGCCGCCCGTTCGGGCGGCAGGCTCACCCCGAGCGGGTTCTGCAGCCGCGGCTGTAGGTACACGGCGCGCAGCGGCGTCGCCCGGTGGGCGGCCGCGACGGCCCCGGACACCAGCCCGTACTCGTCCATCGCCAGCGGTACCAGCCCGATGCCCAGCCGTTCCGCCGCCGCCTTGACCACCGGGTAGGTGAGTGCCTCGACGCCCAGTCGCTGTCCGGGCGGCACCAGCGCGGAGAGCGCCCCGGCGATGGCCTGCCGCCCGTTGCCCGCGAAGAGCAGGTCCGCGGGGTCGACCTCCCACGGCCCGTGGAAGCCGCCCGCCGACCCCACGCCCGCCGATCCGACGCCCGCCGACCCGACGCCCGCCAGCCTCGCGAACGCCCGCCGTGCCGCCGCCGTCCCGGCGACGCCGACCGGCCGCAGCGCGTCCCCGAGCGCGTCCGTGCGCAGCAGCGGCGCCAGCCCGCCGGCGAGCAGCTCGGCCTGCCCGGGGACGGCGGGGTAGTTGAGCTCCAGGTCCACGGGCGCGGCGCCCGGTTCGGCGAGCGCGACCCGTCCGCCGTCCGTTCCGCGCCCGGCCCGGACGAAGGTCCCGCGGCCGACCTCCCCGACGGTGAGTCCGCGTCGGGCCAGCTCCCGGTAGACGCGCCCCGCCGTCGAGCCGGCGATGCGGTGTTCGCGGGCGAAGGCGCGCTGGGTGGGCAGCTGCTGGCCGGGTCGCAGCCGCCCGTCGGCGATGTCGGCGGCGATCCGGTCGGCGATCAGGCGGTAGTCGTCCACGGGCGGCAGGTCCTCCTCCAGACCCCAGCGGGCCAGATCCCAGCGGGCCAGACCCCGGCGCGCACATTGCACCGAGTGCAAAGTCATCATTGCATCGAGCCGACCCGCCGTCCTAGCCTCCCACCATGGACACGTTGACATCAGCCGTGAGCGGCCATGCCGTGCTCGGGATCGCCGCGGTGGCGCTGGGCATGGTGCTTTCGCCGGGGCCCAACATGATCTACCTGGTCTCGCGCTCGATCGCGCAGGGCCGTCGCGCCGGGTTGATCTCGCTGACCGGCGTGGCGACCGGCTTCCTGGTCTACCTCGTCGCGGTGACGGCGGGGGTGGCGGCGGTGTTCTCGGTGGTGCCCGCCCTCTACACCGCGATCAAGCTGGCCGGTGCCGGGTACCTGCTCTGGCTGGCCTGGAAGGCCGTCAAGCCGGGTGGCACGGCGGTCTTCGCCCCGCAGCAGCTGCCGCCGGACCCGCCGCGCCGGCTGTTCGCGATGGGCTTCCTGACCTGCCTGCTCAACCCCAAGATCGCCATCATGTACGTCTCGCTGCTGCCGCAGTTCGTGGCGCCGGAGCGCGGCCACGTCGCCGTGCAGAGCCTGGTGCTGGGCCTGACCCAGATCGCGATCGCGGTCACCGTCAACGGCCTGATCGCGATGAGCGCGGGCAGCATCGCCGCCTTCCTCAACCGCCGCCCCGGCTGGCTGCGGATCCAGCGCTACGCGATGGGCACCGTCCTCGCCGGCCTCGCCGTGCACATCGCCGCCGACCGCGCCAAGGCCGTGGCGGTCTAGGCCGTGTCGGTCTGGGCTGTGACGGTCTAAGGTCCGGGCCGAGCACCTGGATTTCACCGCTCGGGCGGGCGGTGTCCCGGTCCGGCACTACGAGTACGATCGATTCCCTGCATCCGCAGCCCGCTGAGCTGGGGTGTCGCACTGGGTGTGGGCTCGGGTGCGGGGAGTCGGTACGGTCGGGGGCATGACCACAGCCTTGATCACCGGCGCGACCGCCGGCATCGGTGCCGCGTTCGCCCGCCGGCTCGCCCGCAGCGGCTACCAGCTCGTCCTGGTGGCGCGGGACACCGAGCGTCTGGAGCGCGCCGCCGCGGACCTGCACGGGAAGTACGGAGTCGAGACGGAGGTGCTGACGGCCGACCTCTCGACCGACGAGGGCATCGGCGCGGTCGAGGCCCGCCTCGCCGACTCCGCCCGCCCCGTGGACCTCCTCGTCAACAACGCCGGTTTCGGCAACAAGGGCCAGTTCGGGACCGTCCCGCTCCAGGACGAGCTGGACATGCTGAAGGTGCACATCGAGGCGATCCTGCGGTTGACCACGGCCGCGCTGCCGGGGATGCGTGAGCGCCGCCGGGGTGCGATCGTCAATGTCGCCTCGGTGGCGGCCTTCCTGCCGCGCGGCACGTACGGGGCGAGCAAGGCCTGGGTGGTCAGCTTCACCCAGGGCGTGGCTCGCGAGCTCGGCGGTACGGGCGTGCGGATGATGGCGCTGTGCCCGGGCTTCACCCGGACCGAGTTCCACCAGCGGGCCGGCATGGGCACCGGCAACATCCCCTCCTGGTCCTGGCTCTCGGCCGAGCGGGTGGTGGACGAGGCGATGCGCGACCTGGCTCGCGGTCGGTCGTTGTCCGTGCCGGGCAAGCGCTACAAGGCCGCGGTGGCCATCGCCCGGGTGCTGCCGTCCGGCAAGCTCGGGGGCGTCTCCTCCAAGGCGGCGCGCACGTACGGGACCGACTGACCGCAGGGCGGTCGGTCGGTCGGCTGCCTGGGCGGTCGGTCGGTCGGCTGCCTGGGCGGTCGGTCGGTCGGCTGCCTGGGCGGTCGGTCGGCTGCCTGGGCAGGCGGTCGGGAATAGAGAGAATCTCACTATTAGCTTGTCTAACTATGAGCTATCCTCGCTATATTGACCCCCGCCCGACCGTCCTACCCAGGGAGGCCCGTTCTTGAGGCCCGCCGCCATCGACTGGACCCCGCCCGACCGCGCCGAGGGCGCCCCCCGCCCGCCGGCCCAGTGGCGGCGGATCCTCGCGCTCTTCCGCCCGTACCGCGGCCGCCTCACCACCGTCGGGCTGCTGGTCGCCGCCTCCGCCGTGGTCTCGGTGGTCTCGCCGTTCCTGCTGAAGGCCGTGCTGGACACCGCCATCCCGCAGGGCCGCACCGGGCTGCTCAGCCTGCTCGCGCTCGGGATGATCCTCACCGCCGTGGTGAACAGCATCTTCAACGTGCTGCAGACGCTGATCTCCACCACCGTCGGCCAGCGCGTGATGCACGACCTGCGCACCGCCGTCTACGGCCACCTGCAGCGCCAGTCGCTGGCCTTCTTCACCCGCACCCGCACCGGCGAGGTGCAGTCCCGGATCGCCAACGACATCGGCGGCATGCAGTCCACGGTGACCTCCACCGCGACCAGCCTGGTCTCCAACCTCACCGCGGTGGTCGCCTCCGTCGTCGCCATGGTCGCCCTCGACTGGCGGCTCACCGTCGTCTCGCTCCTCCTGCTCCCGCTGTTCGTCTGGATCAGCCGCCGGGTCGGCCAGGAGCGCAAGAAGATCACCACCGAGCGGCAGAAGCAGCTGGCCGCGATGAGCTCGGCGGTCCAGGAGTCGCTCTCGGTCAGCGGCATCCTGCTCGGCCGCACCATGGGCCGCTCCGACTCGCTCGCCCGCGAGTTCACCGGGCAGTCCGACCAGCTCGCCGACCTGGAGGTCCGGGCCAGCATGGCCGGGCGCTGGCGGATGAACACCATCCAGATCGTGATGGCCGCGATGCCCGCGCTGATCTACTGGGCGGCCGGGCTGACCTCCGCCGCGGGCGCGCCGATCGTCTCCGTCGGCACCCTCGTCGCCTTCGTGACCCTCCAGCAGGGCCTCTTCCGTCCGACCGTGAGCCTGCTCTCCACCGGCGTGGACGTGCAGACCTCCCTCGCGCTCTTCCAGCGCATCTTCGAGTACCTCGACCTGCCGGTGGAGATCGCCGAGCCGGCGGAACCGGTCACCCTGGCCGACGTCCGCGGCGAGGTCCGCTTCGAGCACGTCGACTTCCGCTACGACCCCGCGCAGGAACGCCCGACCCTCTCCGGGGTCGACCTCAAGGTCCCGGCCGGGACCTCACTGGCCGTGGTCGGCGAGACCGGCTCGGGCAAGACCACCCTCAGCTACCTCGTCCCGCGGCTGTACGACGTCACCGGCGGCCGGGTCACCCTGGACGGCGTGGACGTGCGCGAACTCTCCTTCGACACCCTGGCCCGCGCGGTCGGCGTGGTCTCTCAGGAGACCTACCTCTTCCACGCCTCGGTCGCCGAGAACCTGCGCTTCGCCAAGCCTGGCGCCACCGACGCCGAACTGGTCGAGGCCGCCCGGGCCGCGCAGGTCCACGACACCATCGCCGCCCTGCCGGACGGCTACGACACCCTGGTCGGCGAACGCGGCTACCGTTTCTCCGGCGGCGAGAAGCAGCGCCTCGCGCTCGCCCGGACGATCCTGCGCAACCCGCCCGTGCTCATCCTCGACGAGGCCACCAGCGCCCTGGACAACCGCACCGAACGCGCCGTCCAGCAGGCCGTGGACACCCTGGCCGCCGGCCGGACCACCATCACCATCGCGCACCGGCTCTCCACCGTCCGCGCCGCCGACCAGATCGCCGTCCTGGACCACGGCGAGGTGGTCGAACTCGGCACCCACGAGGAGCTGGTGGAGCTGGACGGCCGGTACGCGGCCCTGCTGCGCCGGGAGGCGCCGGAGGCGGCCGTCCTGTCGGAGGCGGCCCTCGGTCACGCGTGAACCCGCCGTGCGGGCCCGCCGTGCGGGCCCGTCGTCCGGACGAGCCGTACGGCCCCGTCGCATGGGCCCGTCGTACGGACGAGCCGTACGGCCCCGTCGGCGGTCAGGCCGCCTTCGGCACCTCGTTGTAGCTCTCCGCGACCTCCTGGCCCGAGAGCCGCTGGATCGCCGCCATCACCTCGTCGGTCACCTGCCGACGGGCCTTCAGCGAGCGGGCCTGCCCGTGCAGCTCGTCGAAGTGCAGCGGCTCGCCGAAGCGGACCGTCACCTTCTTGAGCCGCGGCACCCGCTTGCCCACCGGCAGGATCTGCTCGGGCCCCTCCAGCGCCACCGGCACCACCGGCACGCCCGCGGTCAGCGCGAGCCAGGCGACGCCCGTCTTGCCCCGGTAGAGCCGGCCGTCCAGCGAGCGGGTGCCCTCGGGGTAGATGCCGAAGGCCTTGCCGTCCTCCAGGATCTCCAGCGCCGACTCCAACGAGGCCTGGGCGGAGCGGTAGGTGCCGCGCTCGACCGGCACCGCGCCGATCGACTCGAAGAAGCCCTTGGAGAGGCGGCCCTTGACGCCGGTGCCGGTGAAGTACTCGGCCTTGGCGAGGAAGTGGACCCGACGCGGCGCGGTCAGCGGGATCACCACGCTGTCGATGAACGACAGGTGGTTGCTGGCGAGGATCACCCCGCCCTTGCGCGGTACGTTCTCGATGCCCTCGATGGCCGGGCGCCAAATACCCCGTGAAACCGGTTTCAGCACCAGCCTGGTGACGAGGTCGAGCACGTTTCCCTCCCTGGACGAACGACCGCCCGGGAGGTGCCCGGACAGCAATCAGATCCGCAGACTACGGCACCCACCCCCGCGCCCGTCCACTCCCGGCGGCCGTGGTGAACACCACGGCCGGGTAGGGTACGGCCGTCCGAACCGAGCACGACCCCGCAGTACCCAGGAGGGCACGATGGAGACCACCGAGGCGATCAAGGCCTTTTTCGACCGCTTCGACAAGGACGGCGACGGCAAGATCACCGCGGCCGAGTACGCGCTCGCCGCGAACGAGATGGGCGACCACGACGTCACCATCTCCATGGCCGAGGCGCTGATCCACACCATGGACACGGACCACGACGGCGTCCTGACCTTCGAGGAGTTCCTGGCCGCCCGCCGGCGCTGAGCCCGCGCCGACGGGGCCGGCGCCGTACCGGCGGCACCGGCCCCGTCCGCAGGTCGGCTCCCGTTCCCGTGCTGCGCCTGCTACTCCTGGGCCCGGCCTACCGCTTGCGTGCCCGGTCTACCGCTTCGCCACCGGGAACACCCGGCGCACCACCCGCTCCGCCGCCCCGCCGTCGTCCCAGACGCAGAACTTCGCCCGGAACCGCGCCCGCGCCCCCGGCGCCGGATCGCCCGCCAGCAGCGCCCGCGCCAGCTCCTCCGCGGTCTCCGTGACCGCGCCCGGCGGCTCCGCGAACAGGTCGAAGTAGACGCCGCGCTCCCGCTGGTACTCCTCCCAGTCCGGCGCGAAGACCACCACCGGCCGGTCCAGCACGGCGTAGTCGAACATCATCGACGAGTAGTCCGTCACCAGCACGTCCGCCGCGAGGTAGAGGTCCTCGACGGTCGGGTGCGCCGAGACGTCCACGATCCGCGCCGCCTCCCCGTCGGCCGTCAGGTCGCCCGGCCCCCCGGTGTGGAAGTAGTGCGTGCGCACCAGGAGCGTGAAGTCCGGGCCCAGCCGCCGGGCCAGCTCGGCCACGTCCAGCAGCGGCACGTAACCGCCCTTGCCACCGCGGTGGGTCGGCGCGTACAGCACGGCCCTGGTGCCCGGCTGCAGCCCGAACCGCTCGCGCATCGCGCGCACCTCGTCCGGGGCGGCGTCGGCGAGCCGGTCGTTGCGCGGGTAGCCGGTGTCCAGCATCTCGTACCGGCCGGGGAAGGCGCGGGAGAAGTGCTCACTGGTGTGCGGGTTGGGGGAGACCAGGAAGTCCCAGCGGTCGATGGCCTCCTGGAGCAGGTCGAAGTCCATCCCCTCCGCCGCCGAGGGGCGGTCGCGCAGGTCCATGCCCATGGCCTTGAGCGGGGTGCCGTGCTGGGTCTGGACGTGCACCGACCCGGGCCGCTTGACCATCGTGCGCGGGAAGTTGACGTTGTTGACGAAGTACTTGGCGGTCGCCATCGCCTTGAGGTAGGCGGGGGTGTTGACGATCACGTACGGCACCCCGGGCGGCAGCGTGGCGGCCTGCCCGCGGTTCTCCACCACCCACACGCCCCGGACCTGCGGCGCGAGTTCCTTCGCCTTCTCGTAGATCGCCGCCGGACTGCAGGCGTAACCCCGGTGCCAGTACGCGGCGTAGACCGCCAGGTGCTCGTCCAGCGGCAGCCGGCGGAAGGCGTTGTACGCGGTGAACCGGGCGCCGCTGCGCACCCCCTTCTTCACCGCGGGCGCCACCGCCCGTGCCCCGCGCTTGAGTTCGCGCGGCAGCCGGCCGGTGCGGCGCAGCTCGGCGTAGGCGATCCGGGCACCGCGCGCGGCCAGCCGGTACTGCACGCCGCGCACCCCGCCGGGGAAGCGGTAGCCGGCCGGGCGGTGGCGGTCGAAGTGCCGGGCGATCTGCTGGAAGAAGTCCTTGCGCCGGTCGGTCGGGACCAGGCCGGGGGTGTCGTAGACGTTGAGGGCCTGGCGCACCGTCCGGTCGAAGACCAGGGTGCGCAGCGACTCCGGGACGGGCCGGCCGGGGCGGTCGGCCCGGTCCGCGCGGTCCGTGTGGTTCGTGCGGTCCGTGCGGTCAGTGCGGTCGGTGCGGTCCAGGAAGTCGAAGATCGCGTCGTACTGGGCGAACACGTCCGCGTGCTTGGGGGAGGCGGTGGCGGTGATCGCGCCGTCCCGGCCGCGCCGGTAGAAGTAGCAGGGGCGGTCGAGGTAGCGCAGCCGTTCGGCGGTCAGTAGCGCGGGGTAGGTGACCGAGATGTCCTCGTAGTAGCCGCGGCCGAAGGAGACGCCGAGACCGTCCAGGAACTCGCGGCGGAACACCTTGTTCCACACCGACATCACGGTCTGGAACAGCGCCGGGTGCTCGGCCAGGGTGCAGCCCTCCTCCAGCGGGGAGCCGGTCAGCACGTGGCGCCAGGGGTTGGGCTCCGTCCCGCCGTCCGGGTAGACGTGGGTGAAGTCGGTGATCAGCACGTCGGCCGGGATCTCCCGGCGGCGCTCCTGCGCCAGCTCGTCGAGGATCACGCCGACCGTCCGCTCGGGCAGCCAGTCGTCGCTGTCCACGAACCAGACGTACTCGCCGCGCGCCTGCGGCAGGGCGGCGGTGCGGGCGCCGCCGAGGCCCTGGTTCTCGGTGAGGTGCATCACGCGCAACCGGGGGTCGCGGGCCGCGTACGCGTCCAGGATCGCGCCCGAGCCGTCGGGGGAGAGGTCGTCGACCGCGATCACCTCGAAGCGGGACTCCTGGGCGGGGGAGTCGCCGAGGATCGAGTCGAGGCAGCGCGGCAGGTACCGCTCCACGCCGTGGACCGGGAGCACGATGCTGAGGAGGAGGGACACGCTGGCCGAGTGTACCGATCCACCGGGCGCGACCTGCGCGGACGTCGGGGGCGGGGATTTGTGGGGCCCTGCAGGGGCTCGGTGAGGGCTCGGCGGGGGCTTGGCTGCGGCTCGGCAGGAGTGCGGCGGCGGCTCGGCGGGGGCCGCGTGAGGTGGACCGTCGCGTGGACGGACCCGGAACCGCCGGTGCCGAGCCCCTCACGGGGCGGCACCGGCAGTCAGGTGGCGGCCCGGCCGACCCTCTACGGCCGGCCGCCGTTCCGGGCACCGCGCGAGCCTGGCCACCGCAGCGTCGAGGCGGCCGGGCAGTGGCTCGCGGGAGCCGGAGTCCTTCATCAATCGAACACGCACCTGGGTGCGGTGCGGGCACCGGGCGCGTGCATCAGATATTGCTTGGAGCTTTCGCGGGAGTCAATCCCTCGAATGTGTTCACTTCATGAAGCCGGGGGTTTCGGTCGGGCGGAGGCCCTGAAGATCACTTTGTCGATCTGGCGGCTGTCCCCTTTATAGGGGGCGCTGCGCTGGGGCCGTTGCACTGTGCCCGCTGCGCTGGGGTCCGTTGCGTGACGTGTCCGCGGGGTCGGGCCGGGTGCCGCCGTGGCGCCCCCGTGCGCCGGGCGCGTGCCGCGCACCCGGGCGCCGGGCCCGCACCTCCTGGCCCCGCTGACGGATGGCCGGTCGTGCACCATCATTGATGCCTAGTCGTGATCGCCCGGGTGGCCCCTGGTGCATCGTCAGTTGACGCCGCACGGTACGGTGGCACAACACCAAGGACGGTTGCGCGAAGGCCGTCTGTCACGGATAGTCTTCGCCTCACGGCCCTGGCGCCTCGTAGGGGTGGGAAAACTGATGGAACACATGCAAGTGCGGACTCGGCCCCGTGTGCCGGCGATCCAGTGCGGTGTCGGCACGACCGGCCGCCGGATCGAGCGACACCTGGCCGTGCTCGGCGCGCCCGCACTCCCGGCGGTGGACACCGCCGAGGCGCTCGGGCTGATAAGGGAACTGACGCCGCGCGGCGCCGGGGCCCCGGCGACCCGTCGCCGACACACCAGGATCTCGCTGCTGACGCCGCTGCGTCGGCTGCGTCGGAGCCTCTTCGGCGGGCGCGGCTAGGGCTTCGCCCCAACCGCCGTCCCGGTCGGGACCAGACCCGGTGGACCATTCGGTCCGCCGGGTCATCGGTGTGTCCGGCGGCCGGTCCTGCCGCCGGCCCTGTCATCACTTTTGGGGGCCGTCGCCGAACCGTCGCGAGGCCCGAACCTTGCACCCTATGCCAGTTCGCCTGCCCGGCAAGCCGAGTCGGCGAGGCAGTACGCCGGGCCCCCTGGCCTGGGACAGGATGGCGCCATGGCGGACAACAACCACTCCATGCCGACCGGTCTGTTCCAGACCACCACCTTCGAGATCACCACGGGCAGCCGCGACGTCGCGCTCGACATCACCGACCGCTGCGCCGCGTTCCTCGACCAGCGTGCCGCCGGGCGCGACGGCCTGCTCAACGTCTTCGTCCCGCATGCCACCGCCGGAATCGCCGTGCTGGAGACCGGCTCCGGCAGCGACGACGACTTCCTCGCCACCCTGCGCGAACTGCTCCCGGCCGACGACCGCTGGCGCCACCGCCACGGCAGCCCCGGCCACGGCCGGGACCACGTGGTGCCCGGACTGGTCGCCCCGCACGCCACCCTGCCGGTGCTCGGCGGCCAACTGGCGCTCGGCGTCTGGCAGTCCGTGGTGCTGGTCGACACCAACGGGGACAACCCGCGTCGTACCGTCCGGCTGTCGTTCCTGGGCTGATTCCTGGTGCGGCCGATTCGCGGTGGACCGATTCCCGGCGGCCGATGCCTGGTGGCCGATGCCCGGTGGCTCCCGGTTACCGGCCGGCGTGCGCGGCCACGGCCGCCAGGTAGCGCTCGATCGCCAGGTGCTGGCAGAGCAGCGTGACCGGACGGCCCAGGCGTGCGTACCAGGCGGACAGTCGGGAGAACGCGGTGACCTCGAACCACACCTCGCCCTCGGCGTCCATCGACACCAGGAACGCCTCCTCGCCGCACTCCGGGTGCCCGGGCAGCGTCCCGTACGCGAACCCGATCCGGTCCGGCTCGTCCACCGTCCACACCACCCGGCAGGGGATCACCAGTCGGGGCCACCGGCTCCCCGGCAGGCTCAGCCGCAACAGCACCGTCTCGCCGTCCCGGGCCGGGCCGCCGGGGAAGACTGCGAAGCCGGTGCCCGACTGAGTGCCCCAGCCGAGCACGTAGCGCCCGGCCCGCTCCAGCACCTCCGGCCCGTGCCCGAGGTGCACCCGGCGCCGCAGGTGCGCGTACCCGTCCGGCAGCCGCCCGCCCCGGGTGGCCCCGACCTCGGCGTACGAGGGGGTGGTGGCGCGGGCGGCGAGGAGGCGCTGGTGGAGATCGGTAGCCATGCCGGTCACGGTAGCCGCCGGCCGGGGGCGCGTTGGCGGCGGGCCAGCGGCGTGCGGCGGCGTCCGGAGTCCGGCGTCCGTCGTCCGGCGGGCGGATCCCGGCGGGCAGTGCTCTGTGAACAGTGTTCAGCGAACAGATTTCAGATGACGGATTTCAGCGAACGTTTTCTGAAATCTGTTCGCTGAACGTTGTCACCTGTCGCGGCCGGTCAGCCGTCCAGCGAGATTGCGTTCTTGGCGCGCTCCACCGACTCCTCGGCGGCCGGTCCGCCCGGGTTCTCGGTCGCCAGGGCCTGGTTGAGCTCGACGAACGGGCGTAGCCGCTCCTCGTACGCGGTGAAGGCGGCCCGGTGGTCGCCGTCGGAGCGGGTGAGGGCGTCGGCGAGGGCATCGGCGAGGACGTGGGCGCCGACCAGGGCGAGGCTGGTGCCCTGGCCGGACAGTGGGGAGGCGCAGTAGCCCGCGTCCCCGAGCAGGACGACCCGGCCGTGCGACCAGCGGTCCATCCGTATCTGCGTCATCGTGTCGCAGTAGACGTCGGGTGCCTCGGCCAGCGCCTTCAGCAGCCTCGGGGTCTCCCAGCGCAGCGCCGCCATCCGCTCGGCGACGACCGCCCGCTGCGACTGCGGATCGCGTCGGCCCTCCGGCAGTGGCTCGCCCGCGAAGCCGAAGCTGATCCGCAACTCGGTGTTGTCGCGCACCGGGTAGACGCCGTAGCCGGCCTCACCGTCGCGCAGCCACAGTTGCCAGTCCTCCAAGCCGAGGAAGTTGTCCGCGCTGAAGATCGCCAGATGCATGCCGAGGTGGTGGGCGTAGCGCTCCTCGGGCCCGAAGGCGAGTCGGCGCACGGCCGAGTGCAGTCCGTCGGCGCCCACGACCAGGTCGTACCGGCGCGGTTCGGCGTGTTCGAAGGAGACCCGGACGCCGTCCTCATCCTGGTCGAGCGCGGTCACGCCGTCCCCGAACACGAAGCGGGCGCCCCTGCCCTCCGTGCCCCTGCGCTCCGTGCCCCCGCCCTCCGTGGCCCGGTCGTGCAGGATCCGGACGAGGTCGTCGCGCAGCAGCTCGATGTCGTCGCTGTCGAGCCGCCCGCTGCTGATGGTGCTCTCGGTGGAGCGGTAGAGCTCCTGGCCGTCGCCGTCCAGGACGGTCATGCCCCGCATCCGGGTGCGGTGGGCGCGGGCTCGCTCCAGCACGCCGAGCCGCTCGGCCACCTCCAGGGCGACGCCCCGGACGTCCACGGCCTGCCCGCCGCCGCGCAGCCCGGGGGCCCGCTCCACCACCGTGGGGGCGAAGCCCCGGCAGCCCAGCAGTGCGGCGAGCGCGGTGCCGGCGATGCCGCCGCCGGAGATGAGCACGGTCTTCATGGGTCGCTCCTCGCTGTCCGTCCGCGCGCGGTGTCGCGCGCTGGCTCGTACGCTGTACGCGGGTTGAATGTACGGCGTACGTGCAGGTCCGCCAAGTGCTGTTTCGGCGCTTCTGGCCTAGTACAGCAGGGTGTTCCGGCACGGCGCTCCTGGTAGCGTCTGAGCTAGTACAGTTCTGGCCGCCGCGGAAAGAGATCCGCGTCACACGAGGGAGCCGGCCGTATGACCGCGAGGCCCGAGTCCGTCCCGCCGTACCGGCGCATCGCCGACGAGATCGCCGGGCGGATCGCCGACGGCACGCTCGTGCCGGGCGAGCAGGTGCCCTCGACGCGGCGGATCGCCCGCGAGTGGAACGTGGCGCTGGCCACGGCCACCAAGGTGCTCACCACACTGCGGCTGGAGGGGCTGGTCGAGACCCGGCCCCGGGTGGGCACCGTGGTGGCCGCCATCGCCACGCCCGCCACCCCCGCCACCTCCGCAGCCCCGGCTACCGCGCCCGCGCCCGCGCCTGCCCCGCCCGTGCCTGCCCCGCCGCCGCAGACGTCCGTCGACCTCACCGCGGAGCGGATCGTCCGGGCCGCCATGGAGATCGCCGACCACGAGGGGCTCGCCGCGCTCTCCATGCGCAGCGTCGCGGCCCGGCTCGGCGTCGCCGCGATGTCCCCCTACCGGTACGTCCCGAGCAAGGACGACCTGGTGCTGCTGATGGCGGACGCGGCGTTCGGGGAGGAGGCGTACCCGGCCGAACCGCCGCGGGAGTGGCGGGCACGGCTGGAGCTCGGCGCGCACACGCTGTGGCGGATCTACCGGCGTCACCCGTGGCTCGCCCAGGTCGGCGCGCTCACCCGCCCGCTGATGCTGCCCGCCCTGCTGGACCACGCCGAGTGGGCGCTCGCCGCGCTCGACGGGCAGGGCCTCGACGCCGCGACCATGCTCGACCTGCACGTCCTGCTCTACAGCTACGTCCAGGGGATCGCCGTCCACCTGGAGCGGGAGGCCCAGGCCGAGGCGACCACCGGTCTCACCGAGGACCAGTGGATGGACCGTCAGGAGCCTGCCCTGGCTGCGATCGTCACCGGCGAGCGCCACCCCGTGTTCGCTCGGACGGCCGGCAGCCTCGGCGACGGCTACGACCTCGACCTGGACGCGCTGTTCGCCTTCGGGCTGAAGCCGTTGCTGGATGGTGTCGCCGCCATGATCGAGTCGGCCGGGAGCGCGAACGGAATTGAGGCCGGAGCCGGGGCGTTGTTGCGACGGGGCGAAGTGGCGGAGTAGGAAGGCGGCACGAGCGTGACGAACGAGTCCACGGTGGTCTGCGAGCTCACCCCCGACGGCGGTGGCGCCGAGGCCGCGCTGCGGCACGACCTGACGGCGGCCGGCCCGCGCGCCGACTGCGTGCTGTGCGGCGAGCCGACCGAGCTGCCCGCCGACCAGCCGGGCAGCACGCTCTGCCCGGTGTGCGCCTGGCAGCAGGCACAGCGGATCGCCTGCTCGGGCTGACCCCACCCCGGCGGGTGACCCGCGGCGACCCGCAGCAGTCCTCGGCGGCCCGCCGGCCGGCTACGCGTCCTCGCGTTCGGCCAGCGCCAGGGTCGAGCCGCGCCGGCCCTTGCGGACCAGCAGCTGGGCCGGGATGCGGGAGCGCAGGTCGGCGACGTGGCTGACGATGCCGACCGCGCGGTCCCGCTCGCGCAGGCCGTCGAGGACGTCCATCACCTCCTCCAGGGACTGCTCGTCCAGGCTGCCGAAGCCCTCGTCGATGAACAGGGTGTCGAGCGGCATCCCGCCAGCCTCGTCGGTCACCACGTCGGCCAGGCCGAGGGCGAGGGAGAGTGAGGCGAAGAAGCTCTCGCCGCCGGAGAGCGTCGAGGTGTCCCGTTCGGTGCCCGTCCAGGCGTCCACCACCCGCAGGGCCAGGCCCGAGCGCTTGTTGCCGCTGCCCCGGTCGTCGCTGTGCAGGAGGGTGTAGCGGCCGCCGGACATCCGGACCAGCCGGTCGCTGGCCGCCGCCGCGACCTGCTCCAGCCGGGCCGCCAGGACGTACGACTCCAGGCGCATCCGCAGCCGGTTCTCGGTGGAGGTGCCGGCGGCCAGTGCGGCGAGCCGGTTGATCCGCCCGTACCGGTCCAGCGCCGGGGCCAGCTCGGCGGCGAGCCCGGCGAGCTGCCGCCCGATCGCGGCCAGTGCCCCGCACCGCTCGTCGGCCGCCGCCCGGACGGCGTGCGCCTGCCCGAGCCGGTCGGTGGCCTCGCGCAGCGCGGCCGCGGCGGCGGACAGGTCGACCGGCGGACGGGCCGCGGCCTCGGCCAGCTCCGGCAGCGCCAGCTCGCGCCGGACGGCGGTGGTCTCCGCGCGGTGCCGCTCCAGCCGGGCCTCCAGCCGCTCGCGCTCCTCACGCGGCAGCAGCACGGCGAGTGCCGCCGCGGCGTCCGGGAAGCCCGCCGCGGCGGCGGCCTTGCCCAGCTCGTCCTCGGCCTCGTCGAGCCGGGCCGCCGCCTCCGTGCGGGCCCGGGCGGCTCCGGCCGCGGCGGCGACCTCCTCGGTGAGCCGGGCCAGGGCCGCGGCCCGGTCGGCGACCGAGGCCGCCTCGCCCCGGGCAGCCGCCACCCGGGCGGTCAGCGCCTCCCGCTCGGCGTCGAGCGCCTGCAGCCGGTCGGTGAGGACGGCGGTGCGCTCCTTGGCCTCGTGCAGTTCGTCACCACGGCGGGTGCGCTCCCGCGACAGCCGGGCGATCTCCTGCTCGACGCGGCCGAGCGCCTCGGCCGTGTGCCGGGCCTCCCGGTGCTCGCGTTCCAGCCCGGCGAGGGCCTGGGCGAGCACGTCCGTGGCGTCCGGACCGGCCGCTCCGGCGGCGGCCGCCTCGCGCACCCGCAGGGCGGTCAGCGCCTGGTCGGCCTCCGTCCAGGCCTGCTCGGCGGCGGCCTGGGCCCGGCGGGCCCGCTCCTCGTCCTCGGCGCCGACCCGGCTGCCGGGCGCCGCCTCCGCGGGCGCCGGGTGCTCGGGCGAGCCGCAGACCCGGCAGGCCTGGCCCGACCGCAGCTGCTCGGCCAGCTCGGCGGCCATGCCCGCCAGCCGTCGGTCCCGCAGGTCCAGACCGTGCTCGCGGGCGTCCAGGGCGGCGGCGCGCAGCTGCGTGACCCGTGGTTCGGCCGCCGAGATCTCGGCGCGCAGGCCGTCGCGCTCCCGGGCGGCGGCCAGGCGGGCGGCCGACTCGGCCCGCTGCCCGTCCAGTTGCTCGACCTTCGCGGTCGCGGCCCGGGCCTCGGAGTGCCGCTCCTCCAGGCGGGCCAGCTCGCCCTCGAACTCGGCCAGCCAGTCCTCGGCGTCCTCGGCCAGCTCCTCGGCGGCGCGCCGGTCCGCCGTCAAGGAGCGCTGCTCGCGGACGAGTTCGGCGCAGCGCCGCTCCTCCGCCCGGGCCGCCTCCAGCCGCACCACCCCGGCGCGCAGCCGCAGCTCGGCCTCGGCCAGCCCGGCGGCGTCGGCCCCGTCGAGCCCCCGGGCCTCCTCGCCGCGGGTGGCGGCCAGCGCCTCGCGGTGCCGGTGCTCCGCCGCCCGGGCGCGCCGGAAGGCCTCGGCCGCGCTCTCCCGCAGCCGCAGCGCGGACTCCACCCCGACCGCGTCCTGTGCGGCCGCCAGCCGCCGCCGGTCCTCCGCCGCCGCGGGCTCGAACCCGGCCAGCCGCTCGGCCCGGGCCAGGGCGTCCCGGTGCCGGCGCTGCCGCCCGGCCAGCTCCTCGGCGGCCTCGCGCCGCTGCTGGGCCGTGCGCTGCACGGCCTCGGCACCCGCCAACGCGGCCTCGGCGACGGCGAGCTGCTCGGCCGCGCCGCTGCGCAGCACCGCAGCCCAGCCGAGCACCCCGGCCGTCAGCCCGGCGTCGGCGTCCTCGGCCGGCACCCAGCCCTCGGCGGGCTCGGCATCAGGACCGGCCGCCTGCTCGGCCCTGCCGACGAGGTCGCGCAGCCGGCGCCGGCCGACCTGGACCGCCGCCTCCTGGGCGCGCCGCTGCTCGGCGAGCCAGTCCTCGACGTGCCGGTACCGCTCGGTGTCGAACAGCCGCCGCAGCAGCTTGCCGCGCTCCTCCGAGTCGGCCTTGAGGAAGCGGGCGAAGTCGCCCTGCGGCAGCAGCACCACCTGGCAGAACTGGTCCCGGTTCATGCCGATCAGCCGGTGGATCTCCTCCCCGGCCTCCTGGTGGGACTTGCTGAGCCCCCGCCAGCCCGGCGTGCCGTCGCCCGTGTCGTCGACCCACTCGCGCAGCAGGGTCTGCGCCCGTTCGACGGTGGTGCCGGCGCCGACCTTCTTCGGGCGCCGCTGCTCCGGCAGGCGGGTGACCTGGAGCCGCCGCCCGCCGAGGGTCAGCTCCAGCCGCACCTCGGTCAGCCGCTTCGGGTCGGCGTGGTCGCTGCGCAGCCGGGTGGACCGGCGGGTGCCCGGCGGCTCGCCGTAGAGGGCGAAGCAGACCGCGTCCAGCACGCTGCTCTTGCCCGCGCCCGTCGCCCCGCGCAGCAGGAACAGCCCGCCGGCGGCGAGCGCGTCGAAGTCCACCGTCTCGGAGCCCGCGAACGGGCCGAAGGCGGTGACGGTGAGCCGGTGCAGCCTCATCGGGGCAGGTCCGCCTTCCGGTCGGCGCTCTCCCGGACGTGCTCGAAGCCCTCGCGCAGCCAGCCCAGCTCGTCCGGCTCCGGCTCGGCCCCGGGGCGGACGTGCCGCAGGAAGCCCTCGGCGATCTCCAGGTCGGCCCGGCCGGTGACCCGCGCCGCGTACGAGCGGGACGGCTCGGCCTCGCTCTCCGCGGGGTCGAACAGCAGCTGGAGGGTGTGCGGGAAACGGCGGCGCAGCTTCTCCATCGGCTCGCTCGGCCGGGCCGCGTCGGTGAGCGTGGCCTGCACCCAGGACTGCTCGTGCTCGGCGTACTCCTCGTCGGTGAGCAGCGCGTCGAGGGTGCCGCGCAGAGTGGCGAGGCGGCGCGGCTCGGGGCAGGGGAGGCGCTCGGCGGCCACCGAGCCGTCGGCGGCGAGGTCGACCAGCCACATGGTCTTGCGCTGCTTCGCCTCGGAGAAGGAGTAGGCGAGCGGGGAGCCGCTGTAGCGCAGGTGCGGGGCGAGCGTCTGGCAGCCGTGCAGGTGGCCGAGCGCGGCGTAGTGCACCCCGTCGAACACCGAGGCGGGCACCGAGGCGACGCCGCCGACCGCGATGTCCCGCTCGCTGTCGCTCGGCGCGCCGCCGGTGACGAAGGCGTGCGCCAGCACCACCGCCCGGGTGCCGGCCGGGCGTGCCGCCAGGTCGGCCCGCACCTCGTCCATCGCCGCCCCGAGCACCGCCGCGTGCCCGCCCCTGGCCAGCCCGAACCGCTCGCGCACCAGCGTCGGCTCCAGGTACGGCAGCCCGTACACCGCCACCGGACCGTGCGCGTCCGCCAGCACCACCGGCTCGGCGCACTGGCCCGGATCCGTCCGCAGGTGGATCCCGGCCCGCCCGATCAGGCCCGCCCCGACCCCCAGCCGGCGGGCCGAGTCGTGGTTGCCGCTGATGAACACCGTCGGCACCCCGAGGTCCGCCAGCCGGTGCAGCACGTCGTCGAACATCGCGACCGCTTCCAGCCCCGGCAGCGCCCGGTCGTAGACGTCTCCGGCGACCAGCACGGCGTCCACGCCCTCGGCCCGGACCACGTCCACCAGGTGGTCCAGGAAGGCGCGCTGGGCGTCGTGCAGGCTCTCCCGGTGGAACGAGCGCCCGAGATGCCAGTCGGAGGTATGCAGCAGTCGCATGGTCCCCGACCCTAACCCGCACCACTGACAATCCCGCCCGGACCGGCTGAGGCATCCGTCCCACCGGCCCCGGGGGCGGGGGTCGCCGGGCGCGCCGCCGGGGCCCCGTGGCTCTCCGCGGCCACCGGTGTTCGATTACTCGGGGTGGATTGTCAGTGGCTCTGTGTATGTTCCTCGACGTCGGCGGCCCCGCGCTTCGGGGTGGCCGGCGTCGTCGGGTGTCGGGCGAGTGAGGAGCAGGAGGAGCCATGGCTGTGGTGCGGGCGCTGGTGCGCGAGGTGGTGGGTGCCGCGGGGCGGCGTCGGCGGGTGCTGGCGCTGTCCGGGCGGAGGCCGGGGGCGGGCGGCGGCGGAGCGCCGGCCGGCGGGTCCGGTGGGGCGGCGCCGCCCGCGGGGGGCCGGCCGCCGGGCGGGCGAGCGGGATCGGGTGGGGCGCGGGCGCGGCGCGGCGGGCGGGCCCGGGGAGCTCCGCCGCCGCAGCCGGTCGCGGTGGCGCTGGCCGTCGGGGCCGGGGACTTCGCCGGGCTGGCGCGGTACGGGCTGTTCGGCGAGCTCGGCCACCGGGACTACCTGCGGCGCGCGGAGGAGCAGCTGGCGGCCCTGTACCGGCAGGGGCTGGAGGTGCACCTGAGGGTCCTGGAGGCGCGCGACTTCGAGGACTACTGCGAGGCGCTCGGCCTCGACCCCAGGGAGCCTGCCGCCCGGGTCGCGTACGCGGGCGATCCCGAGCTGGCCGGGGAGCCGTTCGTCTACGCGGGGGAGCGGCTGGCCGAGCTGCTGCCGGTGTTGGTGGACGACCACCGGGCCCGCGTGCGGATGTCCGTGGCCTGCGCGGCACTGCTGGACGCCGTCGGCGACGACCCGGCCGGGCAGCGCCGGATGGCGACGGTGATGCGGTACGTGACGTCGGTGTACCTGGCGCTGGCCGAGGGCGCGGGGGAGGGCTGCCACCTGCTGACGCTGCGCTGCCACGGCCCCGAGGACGGTGAGGAGCTGACCTCGGCGGTGGACGTCTGTGTGGAGGAGGGGCGGCTGTACCCCGCGGGCCGGGACACCGAGGCGTTCTGCGTCACGCTGGCGGCGGGCGTGGCCTGCGGCGGTGCGGGGGCGCTGCTGCTGCACGGCGATCCGTCGGCGGGCGGCCGGGGCGGCCAGGGCGGCCCGCCGACGAGCGACGCGGCGGATCCCCCGGTCGGCGGCGCCCGGGCCCGGCCGGTCGTGCGCGGCTGGGCGCTGGCCGACGGGCGGCTGCGGCCGATGACCGCGCACGAGGTGTTCGACGAGCTGGCCGACGACGCCGCGCGTGGGCTGCCGTTCCCGCCGGGGGTGGATCCCCGGCCGGGGTTCCCCCTGCCCGGGTTCCCGGGCCCCCGGGAGGGGGGTGGGCCGCTGGGGTGAGCAGGGCGTCGGCCGCCTCCGCATCCGCCATGCGGCGCTGGGGACTGTTCATCGACCGCCTGTTCGGGGAAGATTCGGAGAAGATCAACAGCAGGAGCGCGGTTCCCCACGCCGCCGCTCCGGCCGCTCCGCTCCGTACCGCGCCCTGCAGGTCCTCTCCGCGCACCGCCGGTCCGGCGAGCCCGACAGCGAGAGGGGGACGCATGAGCGAGCGGAGCGAGCTCGGCGCCGGAGGGTGCGTGCGGACGGGCGCCGCTGCCGATGACTCGTCCGATGCCTCCGCCGAGCGCTGCGAGGCCGGAGCATGAGCCCGATCGAGTACAGCGCGGAGATCGCCGAACTGCTCGGGAAGGTGCGGCGGCGCCCCACGGCGGGCTGGCCGTGGCGGCCGGGCGAACAGGTGCCGGACGGGCTGCCGGTCAAGCAGTCCTGGGGGTGGCTGTTCGCCCCGGACGGGCGGGTGCTGACCCTGGTCAACCCCAGGGACGGGATCTGCTCGCTGCCCGGCGGCTCGTTGGAGCCGGAGGACGCCGGGGACCCGGCGGCCGCCCTGGCTCGGGAGGCCGCCGAGGAGGCGCAGGCGGTGATCGGCCGGCCGTACTACCTCGGCTACCTCTACGACCGGGTCGGTTCGGCGAACGGCGGGCACGAATGCGCCCGGGTCCGGATGGCGGCCGCGCTGCGGGCGGTCGGTCCGAGCGTGGCCGACCCGGCCTCGGGCCGGCACTACCGGCGGCTGCTGGTCGCGCCGGGGCTCGCCGTCGAGCTGCTCGGTTGGGGCGGGCCCGGGCTGCGCCAGGCACGGGCGGCGGTCGCCACCGCCGTCCGCTGGCTCGGCGTGCCCGCTGCCGCGAACGAGACGATCGAGGAGCTCCCGGTCGAGGGCTGCGTGATCTCCCCGGGCACCGTGTACCGGGGCCCGGGCGGCGGTCACCCGTTCTGAGGGAGGCTCACTCCGAGGCCACCCGCACCTGCGGCCGCCGCGGCCACCTCGCGCTCGCCGAGGTCCGTGCGTGCCCTTTGCGGTCCTCGCGCGCCCGTCGTCGCGCTCTGGCACCCGTCGTCGACGCGCGTTGAAACTGGCCCAAGGGGGGGCCGGAGCTTAACTCCTGGTTGAAGTTGCCCTGAACCTCCGGAAGTTGCCGGTCTACGCGCGCAGTACTACGCGCGTCAAAACGCACCCGCGCTGACCAGTACGAACTCACCGACTGTCGGCGGCAGTTCACTTCTCCGTTATCGGACGGTCCGTCAATATCTTTGGCATGAGCGCTTCCGGGTTCACCTACCGCCTGGTATTTCTTCTGTGACCCCCCGCCAGCCCCACCTGGAGGTGTGATGATCCGCCCTGCCCGTGCCCTGTCCATTGCCGCGATTGCGGCAGGTCTGACCATGACGACGCTCTTCGCCGCCTCGTCCGCCAGCGCCGCCGGTGTCAACTACGTAGCCCTCGGGGACTCGTACTCCTCCGGTGTCGGCGCCGGCAGCTACCTGAACGACGGCAGCAACTGCAAACGCAGCACCAACGCGTACCCGTACCTCTGGAAGAACGCGCACTCGCCGTCCTCCTTCAAGTTCGTCGCCTGTACGGGCGCCCGAACTGGTGACATCCTCAACAGCCAGATCTCCGCCCTGGACTCCAGCACCACGCTGGTCAGCATCTCGGTCGGCGGCAACGACGCGGGCTTCGCCAGCACCATGCAGACCTGTGTCCTGAGCTCCGACGACGACTGCATCAACGCCGTCAACACCGCCAAGAACTACGCGCTCAACACCCTGCCCGGCCAGCTGGACAACGTGTACTCGGCCATCAAGGCCAAGGCCCCCAACGCCCACGTCGTGGTGATGGGCTACCCGCGCATCTACAAGATCGGCGGCGACTGCATCTTCGGCATCGGCGACACCAAGCGCACCGCCATCAACGGTGCCGCCGACACCCTGGACGGCGTCCTCGCCAAGCGCGCCGCCAACGCCGGCTTCGCCTTCGGCGACGTCCGCAGCATCTTCACCGGCCACGAGATCTGCGGCAACCTCACCACCTGGCTCAACAGCACCACCCTGCCGGTCGACGAGAGCTACCACCCGAAGGCCGTCGGCCAGTCCGGTGGCTACCTCCCGGTCTTCTCGCAGTCGTAACGCCCGTCCGGCGGCCCGTCGGCATCCGACACCGCCGCACCGCCGCACCGCCGCACCGCGAGTGCCGCCGCCCCCTCCAGAGGCGCGAGGAGGGGGCGGCGGCACCGGTGTTTCAGCTTCCGTTCGCGGCAGGCTCGGCTGTGGAGGGCTTGGTCGAACCCGGCTTGGCCGGTCCGGGCTTGGCCGGGCCTGGCCCGGTCGGCGGGAAGGGGATGCCCGCCAGGACCGGCAGCAGCTCCGCCTCCTCGTAGTCGAGGTGCGCCTCCAGCTCGGCCGACATCCGGTCCAGCTCGGCCCGGAGCCGCTCCGGTTCGGTGACCGCGATTCCGGCCAGCTGCTCCACCAGCTGCTCCTTGATCAGCCCGATGGCCCGGTGCTGCTCGTCGAGCCGCGCCAGCACGTCGGCCAGCGCCGGGTGGTTGCGCGCAAGGGCGGGGAAGATCGCCGCGTCCTCGCCGATGTGATGGTGCATCAGCCCGTCGCAGAACGCCAGGCAGTGCTGCCGCAGCTGCAGCCCGAGCCCGGCCGGTCGGCCGGGAACGTGGGTGTGCGCCTCCTCCCGTACGTGGCGCAGCTGGGCGCGCAGCCAGGTGTGCGCCTCCAGCAGCTTGTCGGCGAGGGTGCGCACCACGGGCGCCGGGCCGCCGGCCGGGGGCTCGGGCCGTTCCAGGACGACGACCGGCAACTCGCGTTCGGTCTGCGCCTGGTAGTCGCCGTACCCCGGCGCCGCCCGGACGACGGCGGCGAACAGCCGCTCCCGGCGGGCGCCTTCGGCGGGGACGGCGATCACGTCGAAGGCCTCGGTGCCGAGTTCGACCCGGACCACCGGGTGGGCCAACAGGTTGCGGTACCACTGCGGGTGCTCCGGCGCCCCGGCGGCCGAGGCGACGACCAGGATCAGCCCCTCCGCCCGGACGTACCCGAGCGGCACGGTGTGCGGCCGCCCGGACCGGGCCCCGGTGGTGGTCAGCAACAGCAGGTCGCCGCCCTCGAACGGGCCGCCGACCCGCCCGCCGTTGGCGCGGAACTCCTCGATGACATTCAGGTTGAAAGACATGGGCATGCGTGTGTGGTGAGTCTCCGGAAGATGTGGGGAGTCGCGGCCACACGCGGTGACGGTCAGGGGTGGCGCATCACGCGCACGGACACCCACGGACACCGCGGTGACCGCCTGGCGTCAGATCAGGGCAGCGGAGAGAGTGCTCATCGCGTTGTCCCTTCGGAAGGTGCTCGCTCGGCTGCCGGCCGGCCCACTACTCTGTGGCCGACGCCGCGCTGCACGCCCCCATTACAGCCACGCCGCGGGCGCGCTGTCAACGAGCAAGATCACTCACGACTCGCTCACTCGCCACTTACCCACCACCGGAGACAGGAGCGGGGAACGGCCGTGGAACGCGCGGTCGACCTGGACGAGGCCGCCGAGCGGATCGCCGCCCGCACCAGCTGACCGGCTCGGCTCCCGGCGCTGCGGCGACGGGCCGCCGCTCCCCCCGGAGGCGGCGGCGCATCGGGTCCGTGACGGCCGGTGTCGTGGCGCGGTGGGTCAGCGCAGGTAGTCGGCCAGGCCGGCCGGCTTGAGCCCGGCGGCGTCGGCGGCGGCCAGGGCGCGCTGGAGGTCGGTGGCCAGGGTGTCGGTCCAGTGCATCAGGACGACGTCGCCGGGCTGCAGCAGGCCCGGGTGCCAGATGGTGGAGGCGCCCCAGCTGAAGTCCGCGTCGGCGGTGAGCACGGTGCGGATGCCGCAGTTGGCGGCGGCCTGCAGGGTGTCGGCGTTCCAGGCGAAGAACGGCGGACGGAAGACCACCGGCGCGGTGCCGAAGATGCGGGTCAGGGAGTCGCGGGCGTCGCAGATCTCGACCTGCTGCTGGTCCGCCGGGAGCTTGCTGAGGTCGGAGTGGGAGACGCTGTGGTCCTGGATCGAGGAGCCGGGCACGGCGGTGACCCGCCGGAAGAACGCCGGGTCGGTGCCGGCCGGCATCGGCAGCGGGAAGGCGGTGATCGGCAGCCGGTGGTCGGCGATGAACTGCTCCGCCTCGGGGGTGCGCTGCCACCCGTCGTCCACGGTGAAGAAGGCGACCTTGTCGGTGGTCGGGACGGCGCCCGCCGCCACGGCCGGGGCGGGTGTGGGGCCGTCCACTCGGACGTCGTTCACCGAGAACGGGCCCTGCTGGTACCAGCCGTGCACGTACAGCCGGATGCTGCGCGCGTTCGGGCCGGTGGTGAAGCGGGTGGTCAGCCGCTGCCAGCCGCCTTGGGTGCTCTCCGTCCAGGCGGGTGCGACGTCCCTGCCGGTGCCGGTGGCGCCGAGGTGGACGAAGCTGCCGCGCACCCAGGCGGAGGCGGTGTAGGTGGTGCCGGGCTGGACGGAGACGGTCTGCGCGCATTCGCCGGTGGAGTCGGCGTCGGCCGGGGTGACGGTCAGTGCGGAGGCGCCGGAGTGCGGGGCGGCGGTGGTGACGGCGGCCTCGGCCGGCCCGCCGGTGCAGCTCCAGCCGGGGATGCTGCCCCAGTCCGCGAGGTTCGGCGCGGGCACCTCGAAGCCGGGGTTGGTCGCCAGGTTGACGGTCGCAGCGGTCGCAGCGGTCGGGCCGGCCGGAGGCGCCGCGCCGGTCGCCCCGGACGGCGTGCCCGCAGGGGTGTCGGCGGAGGCCGTGGGTACGGCGAGGGCGGTGAGCAGCGCGACGGAGGCGGCCAGTGCGGACAGGCGCGTGGACATCGACACGTGAGGACTCCAGCGTGTGGGGGAGGCGCCCGTGGGGAGGGCGGGAACGGAATCCGGGCCGTGGAGCCGGGGCGCTCCCGGAGGGGCGGGAGCGGAAGGGGGAGCGGAAGGCGGGAGCGGAAGGGGGTGATGGCGCGCCGCACGCGGACCGAAGAGCAACAATGGACTGGACCAATACGCCCGTCAAGGGAACGGAAGGTGAACCGGATCGCCATCGCCCAAGCGCGGCAAGGGACAAGACGGATCGTCAAAACCCGTACCGGACAAACCGATCGGGAAGCCCCGGCGGAGGTCAGCTGAGGTAGAGCTCCTCGATGTCCTCCGCGTAGTACTCCACGGCCGCCGCCCGTCGCAGCTTGAGCGAGGGTGTCAGCAGGCCCTGCTCCTGGCTGAACTCCCGTGGCAGCAGCCGGAACGCGCGGATGGACTCGGCCCGGGACACCGCCGTGTTCGCCGCCGCCACCGCGCGCTGGATCTCGACGTGCAGCTCCTCGTCGGCGAGCACCGCCCACGGGTCCAGCTGCTCCCGCCTGCGGGTCTTCAACCAGTGCGCCAGCGCCGCCGGGTCGAGCGTGATCAGGGCGGCGACGTACGGGCGGTCGTCGCCCACCACCAGGCACTGGGAGACCAGCGGATGCGCCTCGACCCGCTCCTCCAGCGCCGCCGGGGCGAGATTCTTGCCGCTGCTGGTGACGATCAGGTCCTTCTTGCGGCCGGTGATGGTCAGGTAGCCGTCCTCGTCCAGCCGCCCCAGGTCGCCCGTGGCGAACCAGCCGTCGACCAGTGACTCGGCGGTGCACCGCGGGTGGTTGAGGTAGCCGTCGAAGACCGAGCCGCCGCGCACCCACACCTCGCCGTCGTCGGCGATCGCCACCGAGGCGCCCGGCACCGGCTGCCCGACCGTGCCGAGCTTCTGCCGTCCGGCCGGGTTGGCGGTGATCGCGGCGGTGGTCTCGGTCAGCCCGTAGCCCTCGTACAGCTGCAGGCCGGCGCCGCTGAAGAACAGGCCCAACTCGCGGCGCAGCGTGGAACCGCCGCACATCACGCTGCGCACCCGGCCGCCGAACACCGCGCGCAGCCTCGGGTAGACGGTCCGTTCGTACGCCAGGTGGCGCAGCCGCAGTGCGGCGCCGGGCCCGGGGCCGCGCCCGAAGGCCTTCTGCTCCCGGGCGGCGGCCCAGTCCACGGCCACCTGCCGGGCCTGCTCGAAGAGTTCGCCGCGCCCGGCGTCCTCGGCGGCCCGCCGGGCCTGCCGGAAGATCTTCTCGAAGACGTACGGGACGGCGTGCAGGAAGGTCGGCCGGAAGCTCTCCAGCGCGGGCAGCAGCGCGTCGGTGGAGACGTCGGGGACGTGGCCGATCCGGAAGCCGCCGCGGATCGCCGCGATCTGCACGGCCCGCCCGTACACGTGGGCGAGCGGCAGGAACAGCAGGGTGCTGGGCCGGCCGCCGCCGGTGTCCCGCAGGGCCTCGCCCCAGCCGGCGAGCAGGGCGTCGGCTTCGGCGGCCAGGTTGGCGTGGGTGATCAGGCAGCCCTTGGGGCGGCCGGTGGTGCCGGAGGTGTAGACGACGGTGGCGATGTTCTGGGCGGCGACGCCGAGGCGCTGGCGGTGCACCAGGGAGTCGGGCACGCCCCGGCCGTCCTCGGTGATCGCGGCGACGCAGTCGCGGTCCAGTTGCCAGATGCCGGCGAGGTCGGGTAGCGCGTCGCAGACCGCGCCGACCGTCATCGCGGCGTCCTCGTCCTCGACCAGGCAGGCCACCGCCTGGGTCTCGGCGAGGATCCAGCGCACCTGCTCGGGGGCGGCCGTCGGGTAGACCGGGACGGTGATCGCGCCGATCGACCAGAGCGCGTAGTCGAAGAGAGTCCACTCGTAGCGGGTGCGGGACATCAGGGCGACCCGGTCGCCGTAGCGCACGCCGTGGGTGAGCAGGCCCTTGGCCAGGGCGAGCACCTCATTCCGGAACTCCAGGGCGGTGACGTCCTGCCACCGTCCGTCGTCCGTGCGCCGGGACACCTGGACCAGGCCGGGGGTGCGGTCGGCGGTGTCGTAGAGGGAGTCGGCGAGTCCACCGGCGGCCTCGGGCACGACCGCGGCGGGAGTGGTGAACTCGCGCACGGTCCTCCCCAGTTCGGTGCCGGTTGTCCGGGTGGAGCGAAACTATCGGATCGCTCCGCAACTGCCCAGGGTTGTGACGGTGACGCGACGAGATCGGCACAGGTCCGCGCGGATGGTGCCGCGGCCGGCTTCTGACGTGTGCAGGGCAGGTGGGGAAGTGGATTGGTTCGCCCCTCGAACGAGTGGTCAGGGCGTAGTAGAGTCGCGCAGACCTGTGGCCGGGAGCCCCCTCCGAACCCTCCTCACCGTCCCCCAGCGCGTCCCACCGCTCCCACGGCTCCCGCCGCCGCGCCCACCCTCCCCGTCCGCGCCTGGCACTTCCCGACCGAGGACTCCATGCGTCTGCGCAGCAGCTCGATCCGCGCGAAGATCATCGCGCTGCTCCTGGTGCCCATCGTGGCGCTCACCGCCCTGTGGGTGTACGCGACGATCGCCACCACCGGGGACGCATGGAACCAGCTGGGGATCAGCCGTACGTACAAGGAGTTCGCCGGCCCGGTCGACCAGTACTCCATCGACCTGCAGAACGAGCGCCGCGCCGCCGTCCAGCGGCTGGCCGACCCGCGCTCGCCCGTCGCCCGGGACGTCTACGAGCACGCCAAGACCCTCACGGACCGCAGCCTCGCCGTGCTGCGGCAGAGGAAGGACGACTCCGGCAGCAAGCTCTCCGCCGCGCAGCGCGGCCGCTTCGTGCAGATCCTCGCCGCCGCCGACCAGATCGGCCCGCTGCGCGCCCAGGTCGGCCGCGCCGCGCTGAACTGGGAGTTCGCGCTGGACCAGTACAGCGACCTGGTCAAGCCGGTGTTCGGCTTCCGCTCCGCCTACGTCGCCCGGCAGAGCGGCCAACTCCCGCGCCAGGGCACCATCCTGATCGAGCTGGTGCGCGCCCGCGAGTACCTGTCGCAGGAGGACGCCGCGATGGAGGGCCTGCGCACCGGCGTCGCCAAGCCCACCGCCGAGCAGTTCCAGATCGCCCTGGACGCCCTGCACAACCAGCAGGCGCTGTTCACCGTCTACATCGCCGAACTGGAGCCAGCCGACCAGTACGACTACATCGCCCTGCGCGGCGGTGAGGCCTGGGGTGCGCTGGCCCGCGCCGAGGCGGACTTCGTCGGCGCCGGCGGTCCCGAGCGGGTCGTCCAGGCCCTCAACAGCGACTCCTGGCGGGAGACCGCCGACCGGGCGCTCGGCGACCTCTCGTCGATCAACAGCCGGATCTCCGCCGGGCTCGACGAGAGCGCCCGGTCCGCCGCGATCGCGATGCTCTGGCGCGGCGGCATCGCCGGGGCGGTCGGCCTGGTCGCGGTCGTGCTCTCGGTGATGATCTCGTTCCGGATCGGCCGGGGACTGGTCCGCGAGCTGATCGGCCTGCGCAACGCGGCCGACGAGCTGGCCGGCACCCGGCTGCCCTCCGTCATGCTGCGGCTGCGCCGCGGCGAACCGGTGGACGTGGCCACCGAGGCGCCCGGACTGCACTTCGGGGACGCCGAGATCGGCCAGGTCGGCCAGGCCTTCAACGCGGTGCAGCGGGCCGCCGTCGAGGCCGCCGTCGAGCAGGCCGAACTGCGCCGCGGCGTCTCGGCCGTCTTCGTCAACCTGGCCCGGCGCAGCCAGGTGCTGCTGCACCGGCAGCTCACCCTGCTCGACACCATGGAACGCCGCACCGAGGACCCGGCGGAGCTGGAGGACCTCTTCAAGGTCGACCACCTCACCACCCGCATGCGCCGTCACGCCGAGGGCCTGATCATCCTGGCCGGCGGCTCGCCCGGGCGCGCCTGGCGCAAGCCGGTCCGGATGGTGGACGTGGTCCGGGCGGCGGTCGGCGAGGTCGAGGACTACGCCCGGGTGACCGTCCGGCCGTTCCCCGGCACCGGCCTGCTCGGCAGCGCCGTCGCGGACGTCACCCACCTGATCGCCGAACTGGTCGAGAACGCCGCGGTGTTCTCCCCGCCGAGCACCCAGGTCACCGTCCAGGGCGAGGTGGTGGCGCACGGCTTCGCGCTGGAGATCGACGACCGGGGGCTCGGGCTGAGCGAGCAGCTGCTCGCCGAGATCAACGAACGCCTCGCCGTGGAGCAGGAGTTCGACCTCGCCGACACCGACCGGCTGGGCCTGTTCGTGGTCAGCCGGCTGGCCCGGCGGCACGGCGTCCGGGTGCACCTGCGGCCCTCCCCGTACGGCGGGACGACGGCGGTGGTGCTGATTCCCCGCGAGCTGCTCGCGGAGGCGCCGGACGGGCTGCCGGAGCCGTCCGCGGCCGGTCGGCGGGCGGCGGCCGGTGGCCGGCGCGGGCAGCGGGACCTGGTCGCGGTGCCGGGGTCTGGGACGGGGGGTGCCTCAGGGACGCCGGCCAGGGTTGCGTCCGGGGCCTCCGCCGGGGCCGCTGCCGGGGCCTCCGGCGGGACGTCCCTCGGGGCGTCGGCCGCTTCGGAGTCCGACGGCACTGGTGGTCGGCACCGGGACCGGGGGACGGGTGGGCCCCGGCCCTCCGCGCCGGAACCGGATCGTACGGCGGGCGGTCTGCCGCGCCGGGCCTCGCGGACCAAGGGCGGGCCGGTCCTGGTCCCCGCGCCCGGGACGGACGCCGAGGACGCGCCGGGGACGGGGCGGCACCGGCGGGAGGACGTGGTGGTGGCTGCCGCCGCCGAGGCCGTCGCGGCGGCCGAAGCCGCGGCCGGTTCCGCGGCCGGTTCCACGGCCGGCTCCGGGGCCAGCGCCGGGACCGCTTCCGGGGCCGTCGGAGCTGCCGAGGCTCCGCCGACGGACGCCGCGCCCGTGGACGCCGCAGCCCGGACGGCGGGCGGCCTGCCACGGCGGGTCCGGCAAGCGAACCTGGCACCGCAGCTGAAGGAGCAGCTCACCGAGCAGCTGAAGGAACGACTCCGTGGCGGGAGTGGGCCGGACGGACGGGTCGGGGAGGACACCGCCGGGGGAGCGCGCGCAGCTCGCGACGCCGCCCGGCAGACCCGGGAGGTCCGGGAGCGCTCGCCCGAGGAGGCCCGGGCCACCTTCGCCTCGTTCCAGCGCGGCTTCACCAGGGGGCGCGGTGCCACCGCCCCGGCCGACCGGCCCGTCCAGGGCGGCGGCCGGCCCACCGCCGTACCCGCCTGGCAGCCGCCGGACCAGTCCCGTCGGGCGATCAGCCCGGCACCCTCCCCGGCGGCGCTGCCCGCGCCCTCGGACACCGGGCGGGCGCCGCTCGCCCGCCGGCTGCCGCCCGGACAACCGGTCCGCCGGAACCCTGACCCCGGATCACCCGTATCACCTGTCGTACCGGCACCATCTGCACGACCGGCACCGCCCGCTCGACCCGCACCACCCGCTCAACCCGCACCTTCAGCGGAAGGAACTGATTCATGACCACTTCGACGCAGCCGTCCGGGGACCTCAACTGGCTCCTGGACGACCTGGTGGGGCGCGTCGCAGCCCTGCGGCACGCGGTGATCCTGTCCAGCGACGGCCTGGCCACCGGCGCCTCCCGCGACCTCGACCGCGAGGACGCCGAGCACCTGGCCGCCGTCGCGGCCGGGTTCCACAGCCTGGCCAAGGGGGCCGGCGGGCACTTCAAGGTCGGCGGCGTCCGGCAGACCATGGTCGAGCTGGACGAGGCGTTCCTGTTCATCACGGCCGCCGGTGACGGCAGCTGCCTCGCCGTGCTGAGCGACGCCGAGGCCGACATCGGCCAGATCGCCTACGAGATGGCCCTGCTGGTCAAGCGGGTCGGCGAGCACCTGGCCGCCGAGCCGCGAACCGAAACCGCCCCGCCGGGGAGATGAGCGGGCCGATGGCGGATCCGAAGGCGGACGTGCCGGACGGCCCGGAGGTGCCGGTGGGCACGGACGGGCCGTCCGGCGCGGGGTCGTCACCGGACAGGGACACATCGGCAGGCCCGGGCGCTGCCCACGATGTGGACGCTTCGGCGGACGCGGAGCGGGAGGCCCCGGACGGGACCGGACCCGAGGTCGACCTGTTCCGGCCGCGCACCCCGGTCGACGACCGCTGGTTCGACGACGAGGCCGGCCCGGTGGTGCGGCTCTTCTCGATGACCCGCGGCCGCACCCGGCCGGTCGAGGAAGGGCTGTTCGACCTGATCTCGCTGGTCACCGCCGCCGAGCCCGGGGCGGCCGCGGGGGCCGTGCCCGCGCACGTCCTCGACCCGGAGCACCAGACGCTGCTGGCCCTGTGCCGCCGCGAACCGCTCTCCGTCGCCGAGCTCGGCTCCTACACCGACCTGCCGGTCAGCGTGGTGCGGGTGCTGCTCGGCGACCTCTACGACGCCGAGCTGATCAGCGTCACCCGACCCGTTCCGCTCGCCGAGCTGCCGGACGAGCGCCTGCTGCGAGACGTGATCAATGGACTCCGTGCGCTCTGACCACCACCCCCGCCCGGACGGTGCCGGCTCCCGCCCGGACGGTGCCGGCTCCCGCCCGGCGAACGCCAACGACCCACGCTGGCGCGGTGGTCCGGCCGTCGCGGTGAAGATCCTGGTCGCGGGAGGGTTCGGCGCGGGCAAGACCACCCTGGTCGGCTCGGTCAGCGAGATCCGGCCGCTGCGCACCGAGGAGGAGCTCAGCGAGCTGGGCCGCCCGGTGGACGACACCTCGGGCGTGGAGGCGAAGCGCACCACCACCGTGGCGATGGACTTCGGCCGGATCGACCTGCGGCCCGGCCTCGCGCTGTACCTGTTCGGGACGCCCGGGCAGGACCGGTTCTGGTTTGTCTGGGACGAGTTGGCCCGCGGCGCGCTCGGCGCCCTGGTGCTCGCCGACACCCGGCGGCTGGCCGACTGCTTCCCGTCGGTCGACTTCTTCGAGCAGCGCGGCATCCCGTTCGTGGTCGCGGTGAACTGCTTCGAGGGCACCGACCGGTTCTCGCCGGACGAGGTCCGCGACGCGCTCGACCTCGACCCGGACATCCCGGTGCTGCTCTGCGACGCGCGGCTGCGGGAGGACGGGAAGGACCTGCTCGTCGCGTTGGTCGAGCATGCCGCGGCCCGCCGCCAACACGCCCTCGCCCGGGCCTGATTGCACCCGGCGAGTGGCCCCTGATCCGGCCTGATCAGGGGCCGGGCGGCACCGGTACGGGCCTGCGTTCCGTCCATCGTTCCGCTCGCCGTTCCAGCCGTCGTCTCATTCTGTCGTCCGCATTCCGGACGGTCGGCGCACGGAAGGTTGCCTAGACAGGCCCGGCCGTGGAAGGCTCTGTGGACGAGGGCCACCCGACCGTGTCGTCGGGAGCGGAGGTTTCACGCAGAAGGCTCGCGCGGATGTCTCGCGCGGATGTTCTCGCGCAGAACGAGGGGGAGGGCAGCAGGATGACCGTCGGCCAGCGACGCATCACCACCGCCGTGTCCGGATCCCTCATGCCCGGTCGCGTCACCCCGGGTCCTGCCGCCGCGGTGCTCACCGTCCGCCGCTACATCGACCACGCGCTGATCTGTAGCGCGTGTTGTCGCTGACCGGCCTGCCCCGTCCCGGTACGTCCCCGGCGCTCCCGGCCCACCCGGCCGCCGCCTGACGCACCGCCACCCGTCGACCAGGCCGTAGCGGACACCGCCGTCCGGCGTGCCCGCGGCCGACCAACCGGACCCGCCCAGCGGAGAGAGCACCAGTGAACATCGTCTGCCCCAGACCTGCCCCCGGCGCCGCCGGCCGTACCCGAACGACCGGGCCGGCCCCAGCGATGTGCGCGGGTGGCGGACGGACCGGACGGTGGAACGGGCCCGCGAGCCGTGCCGTGGACAGCCGACGGGGTCGCCCCGACCTCGAACCGTTCTGGCCGTCCCGACAGCCGCACCTGTTCGATCAGACGTGTCCGGGCTCGCCCAGCGCGTCCCGGCTCTCCGCCCGCTGACCCGGTTCGGTCCGGTCCAGCCACGGCAGTACGCCCGGTCGACGCGCAGACGACTCCACCCCGTCCGTCACGCGCGAAATGAGCGGCACACCATGTCTTCTTCTTCCACGGCCACCCTGCCCCTGCCCACCGCGACGCCGCACCTGCGCGCGGTCCGCTCGGTTCCCTCCGGCCCCTCCGTCTCGCCCCTGCCCACCGGTCCCGCCACCGTCCCGGGTACGCCCGGCCCGGTCGGGACCGCGGGACCGTCCGTCCCGCCGGCGTCGGGGGCCGAGCGATGGCCCGGGGCGCCGGTCCGCCCGTCCCACGCCGGACCGGCCCGTCCGCCGGCCGCTCCGACGGGCCTCGCGTCGCAACCGGGTTCGGCCGCTCCGCAGGCGCCGCAGGCGCTGCTCGCCGCGCTGCCGGAGGGGGCGACCGTCGTCGCCGCCCTGCCGCAGGGCGTGCTCCCGCAGGGGCTGCTCGCCCAGTACGGCACGCAGTTCGCCGGCGCGACCGGCAGCCCGATGGTCGGGTACCTGGTGCTGGTGCCCGCCGAGACCGCGGCGGCGGTCGGCCCGGGCCTGCCCGGCGCGCCCGTCGTGTCCGCCGCTTCGGCGGCGCCCGGGGCGGGTGTCCGCCCGGTGCGTCCGACCGGGCGCGGCATCAGCGTCGACACCGAGCGGCGCAACGCCTACGTCGACGGGCGGCTGCTCGACCTCACCTACCTGGAGTTCGAACTGTTGGCCCACCTCACCGAGCACCCGCAGCGGGTGCACACCCGGGACCACCTGGTTTCCGCGGTCTGGGGCTACGGCCACGTCGGGGACGGTCGGACGGTCGACGTGCACGTCGCCCGACTGCGCCGCAAGCTCGGACCGGCCTACCGCGACACGATCGTGACGGTCCGTCGGGTCGGCTACAAGTACACCCCGGCGGCCGTCTGACGGCGTCGGCCGATCGCTTGAGCGTGGGTGGCGGACCGCCCGGACCTTCGAGTCGGACGGGCGGTCCGCCGCTTCACGTTTCCCGACCGCACCAGTCTTGACCGCCCGTCAGCAAACAGCTGACAGATGACAGATTTCGAAATCTGTCATCTGTCATCTGTCAGCTGTTATCTGTCAGCTGTCACCCGCCGCCCGGAGCGGGGCTCCAGGGCCGCTCAGCGGCTCAGCCGGTCGATCTCCGCCAGCTCCTCCGCCGTCAGCGGTCCACCGGCCAGCGCGTCGAGGTTCTGGTCCAGCTGGGCCACGCTGCTCGCGCCGATGATCACCGAGACCACGCGCGGATCCCGCAGCACCCAGCTCAGCGCCAGCTGCGCCAGCGTCTGCCCGCGCCCCTCGGCGATCTTGTTCAGCGCCCGCAGCTGCTCCAGCTTCGGCCCGGTCAGCGCCTCCTCCTTGAGGAACTTCCCGACCGACATCCGCGAGCCCGCCGGCACGTCGCCCGCGAGGTAGCGGTCCGTCAGCAGGCCCTGAGCCAGCGGCGAGTAGGCGATGAGGCTGGTCTGGGTGTCGCCCACCGCGTCCAGCACGCCGCGCTCCTCCACGGACCGGTTGAGGATCGAGTACGCCGACTGGTTCATCAGCACCGGCGTCCCCAGCTCCCGCAGGATCGCCACCGCCTCCCGGTGCTGCTCCGCCGGGTAGTTGGAGATGGCGGCGTACAGTGCCCGGCCCGAGCGCACCGCGCTGTCCAGCGCCCCCATCGTCTCCTCGATCGGGGTGTCCGGGTCGTAGCGGTGCGAGTAGAAGACGTCGACGTAGTCCAGCCCCATCCGGTCCAGCGACTGGTCGAGGCTGGCCAGCAGGTACTTGCGGCTGCCGCCGTTGCCGTACGGGCCGGGCCACATGTCCCAGCCGGCCTTGGTCGCGATGAACAGCTCGTCCCGGTACGGCCGGAAGTCCTGGGCGAACAGGTAGCCGAAGTTGCGCTCGGCGCTGCCGTACGGCGGGCCGTAGTTGTTCGCCAGGTCGAAGTGCGTGACGCCCCGGTCGAAGGCCCGGCGCAGCACCGCCCGCTGCACTTCCAGCGGTTGGGCGTCACCGAAGTTGTGCCAGAGGCCGAGCGAGACGGCGGGCAGCTGGACGCCACTGCGGCCGGCCTTCCGGTAGGTCATGGAGGCATAGCGGTCATCCGCGGCGAGGTAGCTCATGCCGGACATCTTGTCAGTCGGCCCCGGCCGATCAAGCCCCTGCCCCGTATCTGACGTGCGACCAGCGCCCGGTCCACCGACCTCGCCGCCCGCCCGCGCAACGCGCCGTGCACCCCCTGCGCGCCGTGCACCCCTGACGTGGCGTCACGCCGACGACCGTCCGTGACGTGACGCGCGCCACCGATCGCGCCGGAATGCCGCTCGGTGGCGCGGGGGATGACGAACGGTCGAGGGGCCGTGGCCGCCGGGGGGCGGCGCACGGCCCTCAATCGTCGGGCCGGAATGCGGAACGCCACTAGCCTTCTGTACCTACTGGTATGTACAGTGATCCACATGAGCACCCAGGACCGCCTCATCGAGAGCACCCAGGCCCTCCTCTGGGAGCGCGGCTACGTCGGCACCAGCCCGAAGGCCATCCAGCAGCGCTCCGGGGTCGGCCAGGGCAGCATGTACCACCACTTCACCGGCAAGCCCGACCTCGCCGCCGCCGCCCTGCGCCGCAGCGCCGAGGAGATGCGGGGCATCGCCGAGGCCGACCTCGCCGCCCCCGGCACCGCGTACGACCGCATCGCCGCGTACCTGCACCGCGACCGCGACGTCCTGCGCGGCTGCCGGATCGGACGGATGGCCCAGGACCCGGACGTGGTCGCCGACCCGCAGCTGCGCGCCCCCGTCGAGGAGACCTTCGACTGGCTGCGCGGCCGGATCGCCGATCTGGTCGCCGAGGGCCAGTCCGAGGGCGAGTTCGCTCCCGGCCTCGACCCGGCCGACACCGCCGCCGCCGTGGTCGCCGTCGTCCAGGGCGGCTACGTCCTGGCCCGTGCCGCGGACAGTGCCGAACCGTTCGACCGGGCCGTCCGCGGAGCCCTCGGGCTGCTCGCCGCGCACCGAGCCGCCTGACCGGCGCCGCATCGCCCCCACCCGACCCGAGGAGCCCGTCGTGCACGCCATGCAGTACGAGATCACCCTCCCCGCCGACTACGACATGGGCATCATCCGCAAACGCGTCGCCGACAAGGGCCACCTGCTGGACGCCCACCCCGGCCTCGGCCTCAAGGCGTACCTGATCCGCGAGCGCGGCCGGCAGGGATCGCCGGTCAACCAGTACGCGCCGTTCTACCTCTGGCGCACCACGGAGGGCATGAACGGCTTCCTCTGGGGCCCGGGCTTCCGCGGTCTGAGCGCCGACTTCGGCCGCCCCACCGTCCGCCACTGGCTCGGCGCGGGCCTGGCGGGCGGCGCGGGCCCGGCGGGTGGTGTGGGCCCGGCGGGTGGTGTGGGCCCGGCCGGCGGCGCGGGCGGGACGGATGCCGCGGCCCCGACCACCGCCACCCGCGAGACCGTACGGCTGCCGGAGGCCGCCGACCCGGCCGAGGCCGTCGAGCGGGCGCTGGCCGAGCTCCCCACGCACCCGGCCCTGCACACCGCAGCCGTCGCGGTGGACCCGAGCCGTTGGGAACTGCTCCGCTTCGCCCTCTGGCACGGCCCGGCCCCCGAGGACGTCCCCGGCGCCCGGTACCAGGTGCTGCACCTCTCCCGCCCCGAACTCGACCGGCTGCCGTCCGGCCGCCACTGGTGAAAGGTTCCTCCGCCCCGATGACTGCGACTCCGACGACTCCGACCCCGATGACTCCGACCCCGCCGACCGCCGCCCCGCCGACCCCCGCCCAGCTGGTGCCCGCCGACCTGGCCCCGGCCACGCTCGACCGCGAAGCCGGCTACGCCCTGCTCGCCGACCTCGCCGGACCGGTCGCCGTCACCACCCTCGGCGGCCTGGACGCTCTCGCCCCCGGCTTCCCCGACTGGATCGTCACCAGCCTCTTCGGCGGCACCTACCAGCGCGCCGGCCTCGCCCTGCGGGACCGGCAGATCGCCAACCTGGCCGCCCTCACCGCCCTCGGCGGCGTGGAGCCGCAGCTCGCCGACCACGTCCGCAACAGCTTGCGGATCGGCATGACGAGGGAGGAGATCACCGAGGTCCTCGTCCACCTCGCCCCCTACGTCGGCGTCCCCAAGACCCTGGCCGGCCTGCGCGTCGCGGCCACGACCTTCGCCGAAGCGTCCGAAGCCCCTGAGGCCCCCGAAACCCCCGAGGCCCCCGAGGCCCCCGAGGAGCAGGCGTGACCCGCACCGTCCGGACCGTCCGCACCGTCCTCGGCGACCTCGACCCCGCCGACCTCGGGGTCACCGACTCCCACGACCACCTCTTCATCCGCAGCCCGCTGCTCCCCAGCCAGGAACTGGACGACCCGGCCGCCGCCGAGGACGTCCTGCGCGCCTACGCCGCCGCCGGCGGCCGATCGTTCGTCCAGTGGACCCCGTACGGCATGGGCCGTGGCGCGGCCTCCCTCGCCGCGCTCTCCCGCACGACCGGCGTCCACATCGTCGCCGCCACCGGCGCGCACCAGGCGGTGCACTACCCGCCGGGCACCGACCCCGCCCCCGACGACCTCGCCGAACGCTTCGTCGCCGAACTCACCACCGGCCTGCCGGGCGCATCCGGGGGAACCCGTGCCGGGCTGATCAAGGTCGCCGACGACCCGGGCCGCAGCACCGCGCACACCCACCGGACGATGGCCGCGGCCGCCGCGGCGCACCACGCCACGGGCGCCCCGATCGCCGTCCACCTCGAACCCGACGGCGATCCGCACGAAGTCCTCCACCGGCTCGGCAGCCGCGACGGAGTCCGGCAGGACCGGATCATCCTCGGGCACCTCACCCGCTTCCCCGACCGTGCCACGTGCCGCAGCCTCGCCGCCGAGGGCGTCCACCTCGCCCTGGACAGCCCCTCCCGGGCCGGCCACCCCACCGACCTCCAGGCCTTCGACGTGATCGCCGACCTGGTCGAGGCGGGCCACGCCACCCAGCTGCTGCTGGGCGCCGACACCACCACCCGGACCGCCCGGCAGGCCGGCGGCCCGACCCGACTGCTCACCGACCTCGCCCCGCGCCTGGCCCGCACCTTCGGCCCCGAGCTGCCCGAGCTGCTCCTCACCACCAACCCCGCCGCCGCCTTCGCCGCCGACTGGCGCATGCCCTGACCACACCGCTCCCGAGCCCGCCGTCCCACTCCCGAGCCCCCCGAGCCCGCCGACCCGCCCCCGTGACCGCCCCGCTCCTGTGGCCGACGCCTCCCACCCGGGTTTGAATCCGAGTAGCCCTCCCGCCGGATGAGGGGCGCCCCCAGAGAGGCGGACCCGATGATGCCCGCAGCCCCGACCGCCCCGTGGCTCGCGCCCGCCCGGCTCGCCGTCGCGGTGCTCGTCGCCGTCGCCCTCTGCTTCTCCGGCTACCACGCGGCGGCCGGCGCCGCCGGGGTGCTGAACTTCTTCAGCTACTTCACCGACCTCGCCGCCATCGCCGCGATCGCCGTCCTGGGCTACGGCGGCTGGGCGGGCCTGACTAGCCGCAGCCCGGTGCCGGACGCGGTGCGCGGGGCCGTGGTGCTCTACCTGGCGATCACCGGGCTCGTCTACGGGACGGCGCTGGCGGCGTACCCGGAGCAGCTGGCGATCCCGTGGGTGGACGAGGTGCTGAACCGGGCGCTGCCGCTCCTCGCGCTCGCCGACTGGCTGATCGACCCGCCCGCCCGGCGCATCCGCCCGCTCACGGTGCTCGGCTGGCTGGCCCTCCCGCTGCTCTACCTGGCGTACGCGCTGCTGCGCGGCCGGGCCGCCGACTGGTACCCGTACCCGTTCCTCGACCCGAGCCTGCACGGCGGCTACCGCCGGGTGGCCGGCGCCTGCGTCCTGACGGCGGCGGCCTTCCTGCTGGTCGGATCCGCCGTGGCCGCGGCGGGCAACGCCCTCGCCGCCCGGCGCGACGCCCGGTCCGGCGCGGTCCCCAGGGGCCGCCACGCCCGCGCCGGAACGAGCTGACAGCCCCGGAACGAGCTGACAGCCCCGGAACCGAGCCGACGGCTCCGGACCCGAGCTGACGGCCCCGGACCCGCCCCCTCGGCGCGCGCTGCCTGCGCGAGCTCACGGCGGGGCTGCGGCTCTGGGAGCGGGTGCCCGAACCCTCAGCTTTCTCCCAGCTACCGCTAGGGTTGATCCTCGCGCCCCGGTGGGGGGAACCGGGGTGACCTCCTCGGATGTCCCAGCGGTGGGGGCTGGAGTTCGAGGCGTGGGAGCAAGCAGGACATGGGTCTGACGAGCCACAAGGTGTTGGCGCTGACCGTATTGATCGCCGTCGTGATGATGGTCGGCACGGTCTGGCTGTGGCCCAGACTCGCCGGGAAGAGCTGGCAGTCGGTGCTCGGCCGGATCGGTGCGCTGCTCGCCACCCAGCTGGCGGTGCTCGCCGCGCTCGGCCTGGTGGCGAACAACTACTTCGCCTTCTACAGCAGTTGGGACGACCTGCTGGGCGTCGGGGACACCGGCCCGGTGGTGATCCACAACAAGGCGGACGCCTCCGGCCGCCTGCTGGTGGAGACGATCGGCCACGCCTCGGTCAAGGGCGGCGGCGCGATGGGCCGCGAGCCCGGCCAGTCCGGCGAGATCCGCAAGGTCCGGATCGACGGCGCGGTCAGCCGGCTGTCCACCGAGGGTTACGTCTACCTGCCGCCGCAGTACTTCCAGCCGGAGTACGCGCAGAAGCAGTTCCCGGCCGTGATCGTCAGCACCGGCTTCCCAGGAATCGCCGAGAACCTGATCACCCGCTTCAACTACCCGGGTGCGGCGCTCAAGCTGCTGCAGGAGGGCCGGATGCAGCCGACCGTCATGGTCCTGGTGCGTCCCTCGCCCGCCCTGCCGCAGGACACCGAGTGCGAGGACATCCCGAACGGCCCGCAGTCGGACACGTACTTCACCAAGGACGTGCCCTCGGCGATCCAGGCCAGCTTCCGGGTCTCCTCCGACCCGCAGGCCTGGGCCTTCATGGGCAACTCGACGGGCGGCTACTGCGCGCTCAAGCTGGCCATGCGCCACCCGGACGTCTTCCCGACCGCCGTGGCTCTCTCCGCCTACTACGACGCCGCCGACGACCCGACCACCGGCGACCTCTTCGGCGGCAGCAAGCAGCGCCGGGACGAGGCCAACCTGATGTGGCGGCTGAAGAACCTGCCGCAGCCGAAGGTGTCCGTGCTGCTGGCCGGGACCAAGAAGGGCGACGGCAGCTACCGCCAGGAGACCGAGGCCTTCGTCGACGCGGTGCAGAGCCCGATGAAGGTCTCGTACAGCATGCTGGAGAACGGCGGCCACAACTTCGAGACCTGGAGCGCGCTGCTGCCGTCCTCGCTGGAGTGGCTCTCCCAGCACCTCAAGGTGCCGAACCAGACCGTCTGAGCGCGCCCGGGCCCGCCCGAGAGCCCCGTTCGGCGGCTCAGGCCACCTGCTCCAGCGTCCCGGTGTGCAGCTCGCCGACCCGGCCGCCCTCGCCCTCGAAGGTCCAGAAGGCCCGCACCGTCAGCTTGCCGAGGTCCATCACATGGCTGACGGTGATCCCGCTCTGCTCCGTCCAGCTGACGAAGTAGACCTTCGGCGCGACCTCGGCGACGTGCAGCCGCACGTCCTCCCACTGGCCCGCGGACTCGCCGAGGCCCTCCCAGCGCAGGCGAGTGCCGTCGGCCGAGTAGGTGTTGCGGAAGGCCGCGCCGTTGTCGGCCCGGAAGAGGTAGGTGCGGCCGGCGAAGGCGGGCAGGGACGCGGTCATGGTGGGGCGGCTCCTCGTGTCCGGGTTGGGGGCTCTTGTGCACTGCGGAAGATCTCAGGCCTCCAATTTATCCGACCGGGTGCACTCGGTCTGATCTTTGCCACGGTCCGGTCCGGCCCAGTACCCGGCCGGGACCGGCCGCCGAGACCGGCCGCCGGGACCGGGCTGCTGAGCGGTCTCAACCACCTGGAGCTCGCCTGGGCGCCGGAGGCGGAGGGCCGGATCGCCGCCTGGTTCGACTGGGCCACGCCCGCGTGAACTGATCAACTCCGCCACCACGCAGTGTCGTTGATCGACACTACTGTGAGCTGTGTGACAACCGACCGGGCAGGGTTGTCCGTTCACGTACGGCCTGCCTAGCCTGCAACGGTCGTCCGCCTCTGGCGGACCCCGCCGCCGGGACGCCGAGTCCTGTCCACCCGACGGCGGGTCACCGAGCACCAGAGTGGACAGGAGTGGGGGAACCAAGGTCGGCGCCCGGTCCGTGCGTTCCTCGTACGGGCCGTGGCTAGGGGTGAAGCCGCTCCACAGGTGGCCGGGCAACTGCAGCCCGAACCCGACAGCTCACCTCGCAGGCGTCGCAGAGGTCACCTCATGTCCCAGCCTGCTGCCCGGCGCCGCGCACCGCGCCACGCCCGCCCCGCCCACCGCGGCCGCAACGCCGCCCTCGCCGCCACCGGGGCGCTCGCCATCAGCGGCGCCGGTCTGCTCGGACTGCCGTCCGTCACCGGCGCCCAGGCGGCCACCGCGCCGACCGTCACCCAGGACCGCCTCGCGCCCGCCGCCATGGTCGTGGGCAAGGCCACCACCGCCTCGCTCGCCCTGCACTCCTCGGCGTGCTTCACCGCGGAGACCGTCGGCGTGGGCGTGCGCGACGCGCGCGGCACCAACCTGGACTTCCCCGGCAACGCCTCCAACGTGCAGATCTGCCCGAGCAGGGTGAACTTCACCAGCGGTGCGCGCACCCTGCCCGCCGGGACGTACAGCCAGTTCGGCTTCTGGCAGGACCTCGGCGGCGCCTGGCACAACCTGCCCGCGCAGCAGCTGGTGGTCTCCGCCGCCGGTACGACCACGCCGACCCCGTCCCCGACCCCCACGCCGACCGCCACCCCCAGCACGGCCACCCCCACCGCGACGGCCACCCCGACCACCCCGGCGCCGTCCTCCCCGGTCGCCGGCAAGTCGCTGACCTGGTCCGACGAGTTCAACAGCCCGATCAGCTGGGGTCAGCGCTGGGTCGGCGACAAGAGCACCTCGTACAAGTACGGCAACCACAACCCGGACGACAACAAGCTGGACTGGCTGAACAAGAACAACGTCAGCGTCGCCAACGGGGTCGCCACCTTCACCGCCACGTCCGGCGGCCCGACCCTGGAGAACGGCAAGCAGTCCTGGAACACCGGCTTCCTGACCACCGAGGGCTCCAGCGAGGGCTTCCAGGTCAAGACCGGCGACTACGCCGAGACCCGGGTCAAGCTGCCCGCCGGCAGCGGTGCCTGGCCGGCCCTGTGGACCTGGAAGAACGGCAACGGGGAGATCGACTCCTTCGAGTACCACCCCGACAACCCGAACCTGCTGGAGCTGACCAACCACGTCAACCCCGGCAACCCGAAGTACTACACCGACGCGAGCGCCATCGCGAAGGACCAGTGGGTGACCATCGGCACCTACTACGGCGCCACCTCGGTGGACTGGTACGTCAACGGCGTCAAGGTCTTCTCGGACGGCAAGGGCGTCGGCGCCAACTGGTCGGCGTACCTGATCCTCAACCTCTCGGTGTGCGCCGGGCAGTACCACCCCGCACCCCAGGGGACCGCCCCGATCACCATGGCCGCCGACTACGTCCGCATCTACCGGTAACCACGACACGCCCCACCCGGTCACCGGTCACCGGCAGCCGCTCACCGGCGGCCGGTGACCGGTGGGGCGATCCGGTTCATCAGCCTCCGGCCGTCTCGACGACCCTGAAGTCGAACGATGTCCGGTGGCCCTTGCCGCCCGGGTCGTCCGCGCTGCGCACCTCGACCGAGCCCTCCACGATCCCGAGCGGCAGGTCGGGGGAGAACTCCACCGGGACGAGCGCCGTCGCGCTGCGCCCCTCCTTCAGCCCGGGGCCGAAGACGCAGCGCACCTGCCTGCCGCCTGCCAGGACCTTGCAGTCCGTGGGGAAGAACGGGCCCATCGGGGTCACCCCCTTCGGCAGGGTGACCGTCACCGTGAACGGCGAGGCGGTGGTGTCCGGGCCCGCATTGGCCACGAAGGCGTGGACGGTGGTGATGCCGCCGGGCGGCGCCGGGTCCGGGTCGATCTGGACCACCTCCAGGTGCGAGTGGGAGGGCTTGGCGACCACAACCGGCAGCGTGGACGCCTCGGCCACCGCCGGCAGGGTGGACGCCTGGGGCGCCCCCGGTGCGACGACCTCCACGGCCGGCCGGGGCTCGGGCCGCCGCAGTGCCCAGGACGGCCCGCCGGCCAGCACCGCCACCGCGCAGCCCGCAGCCACCGCCGCGACCATCCCGGCCCCGCAGACCCGCCCGGCCCCGCCGAACCCCCCGTTCCTCGCGCCGCTCTCTGCGCGGCCGTGCACTCCCCGGTGCTCCATGCCGTTCACCCTGCCCTCGCGTTTCGGCGGCCCGCGCCGTTGCGGGCCGCGTCCGCACCAGGGTGGCCGAGCCGCCGTCGCGACCGGGGCGCAACCCGCCCGCCGTCCGCTCGAACGGAGGACGCCGGGCGTGTCCCCGGCACCGCCCGTCGGCAACGCCGGTTGACGAGTCGTCAGGGGGCGAGGACCTGCCCCAGCCGGGCGGCGATCTGGTGCATCACCGGCACCAGCGCGGACGCGCCCGCCTGCTCCTCCAGGGCCCGGATCCGGGCCTCCGGTCCGGAGACCGAGAGCGCGGTGGGCGTCGGCGCGCCCGGGACGGCCAGCGCGATGCAGCGGACGCCGATCTCCTGCTCCTGGTCGTCGACCACGTAGCCGCGCTCGCGGGCCTCGGCGAGCTGGTCCATCAGCTCCTGCGGGTCGGTGACCGTGTACTCGGTGTGCGCGGGGAGCGGGTTGGGGCCGAGGACGGCGCGGGCCTCGTCCTCGGGGAGCTGGGCGAGCAGCGCCTTGCCGACGCCGGTGCAGTGCGGCTGGACCCGCCGCCCGACCTCGGTGAACATCCGCATCGAGCGCCGCGACTGCACCTGCCCGACGTACACCACCTCGCCGCCCTCCAGGACGGCCAGGTTGGCGGTCTCGCCGGTGGCCTCCATGAGTTCGGCCAGGTACGGGCGGGCCCAGCTGCCGAGGAGGCGGCCGGCGGTCTCGCCGAGGCGGATCAGCCGGGGGCCGAGGGTGTAGCGGCGTGCGGTGTCCTGGCGTACATAGCCCTGCTGGACGAGGGTACGAACCAGGCGGTGGATGGTCGGCATCGGGAGGCCGGAACTGCTGGAGAGCTCGCTGAGCGTGGCCACGCCGCCGGAGTCGGCCAGCGCCTCCAGGAGTTGGAAGGCGCGTTCGACGGACTGCACGCCGCCGCTCGCGCGGTCGGCGCCTGTCGTCGATGCTGTGTCGGGGGTCGCGACCACCGGCGTTCCCTTCGCTGTCGGGGAGGAGTAGAGTCCCGGCGACCTCTCAACAAACCGTTGAAATTCTGTATCGCGGAAACTAGTCTCCACCTTACAGAATCGAACTCGCCGACAGGCGGGTAACGATCGAGGAAGTTCCCGAGGAAGTTCCCACCGGAGCTCCCTTCGCCAGGCTCAACCGTCTTAGGAGTGTCCTGCTCATGGCCACAGATCAGGGACCCGGCGTCTCCCCCGCCGCTCCGGTCGTCACTGTCGCCGGTCCGCGCGTCCACCGGGCGGAGGAGGTGCTCACTCCGGAGGCGATCGCCTTCGTCGTCGGCCTCCATCGCGCGTTCGAGGGCCGCCGGCAGGAACTCCTGGCCCGGAGGAAGGTCCGCCGTGCCGGGATCGCGGAGACCGGCACGCTGGACTTCCTCCCCGAGACCGCGCAGATCCGGGCCGGGGACTGGAAGGTCGCCGAAGCGCCCCGCGCCCTCCAGGACCGCCGGGTCGAGATCACCGGCCCGACCGACCGCAAGATGGTCATCAACGCCCTCAACTCCGGGGCGAGGATCTGGCTCGCCGACTTCGAGGACGCCACCTCCCCGACCTGGGAGAACGTGGTCAGCGGCCAGATCAACCTGATCGACGCCTTCGAGGGCCGGATCGACTTCACCACCCCCGCCGGCAAGGCGTACGCCCTCAAGCCCGCCGCCGAACTCGCCACCGTCGTGGTCCGCCCGCGCGGCTGGCACCTGGACGAGAACCACCTGCTGGTCGACGGCACCCCGGTGGCCGGCGCCTTCCTCGACTTCGGCCTGTACTTCTTCCACAACGCCGCCCGGCTGCTCGCCAAGGGCGCCGCGGACCCCAACTCCGGGCCGTACTTCTACCTGCCGAAGACCGAGAGCCACCTCGAAGCCCGGCTCTGGAACGACGTGTTCACCCACGCCCAGGCCGCACTCGGCATCCCGCACGGCACCGTCCGCGCCACCGTCCTGATCGAGACCATCACCGCCGCCTTCGAGATGGACGAGATCCTCTACGAGCTGCGCGACCACGCGGCCGGCCTCAACGCCGGGCGCTGGGACTACCTGTTCTCGATCGTCAAGAACTTCCGCGACGCCGGCGAGCACTACATCCTGCCGGACCGCAACAGCGTCACCATGGCCTCACCGTTCATGGCCGCCTACACCCGCCTGCTGGTGCAGACCTGCCACAAGCGCGGTGCCCACGCCATCGGCGGCATGGCCGCGTTCATCCCCAGCCGCAAGGACCCCGAGGTCAACGCGGCCGCGCTGGAGAAGGTCAAGGCCGACAAGGACCGCGAGGCCGGCAACGGCTTCGACGGCTCCTGGGTCGCCCACCCGGACCTGGTGCCGGTCGCCCGGGCCTGCTTCGACGCCGTACTCGGCGAGCGGGCCAACCAGAAGGACAACCCCGGCCCGGCCGAGCCGGTCACCGCCGCCCAACTGCTCGACATCGCCGGCGCCGGCGGCACCTGCACCCACGCGGGGCTGCACAACGCCGTCCAGGTCGGCCTGCGGTACATCGAGGCCTGGCTGCGCGGGCTCGGCGCGGTCGGCATCTTCAACATGATGGAGGACGCCGCCACCGCCGAGATCTCCCGTTCGCAGATCTGGCAGTGGATCCACAACGGGGTCGTGCTGTCCGACACCGGCGAGAAGGCCACCGCCGAGCTGGTCCGCTCCCTCGTCGCCACGGAGCTGGCCGAACTCCTCGCCGAGCTGGGCGAGGAGGCCTACAACGCCGGCCGCTGGCGCGAGGCCGCCCGACTCTTCGAACAGGTCGCCCTGGCCGAGGAGTTCGCGGACTTCCTGACCCTCCCCGCGCTCCCCCTGCTGGGCTGAGCCCAATCTATCCGCCGGCGCCACCGCTGCCGCCTGCCAGGCTGTAGCACTGCGGCGGCCCGTTACTCCGTTCCGTACGGCGACGAATCCACCTGTCCTCTCGTCGCCGTGCGGAACGGTCTTTTTCCCATGAGGAGTTCACCCATGCCGCGCATCTTCTTCAACGGCCAGGCGATGGTCGGCGGTCCCTTCCACGCCAAGGTCGCCGACGCGCTGATCGGCCCGGTCAGGACCGCCCCCGGCTACCGCTTCTTCTCCATCGACCACAGTGGCGGGACGGACGTCTGCCCGGGGCTGCTGCCCGACCCGGGTGTCGACACCGCCATCGAGGGCGAGCTCTACGACATCAGCCTGGAGCGGCTGCGGGACGTCATCCTGCCCGGCGAGCCGCGCGAGCTGGAGCTGGGCGTGATCGAGCTGGAGGACGGCTCCGCGTGCCTCTCCATGCTGCTCGCCCGGGGCGAGGCCGAGCGCGGCGTGCACCGCGAGATCACCCACCACGGCGGCTGGCGCGCGTACCTGGCGACGATCGGGCGCTCGGCCTGAGCCGTCGCCCCGGAACACACTGCGGCCCCGAACCCTCGCCGTGGGTTCGGGGCCGCAGTCCGTGAGCCCTATCGGGCCCGCGGAGTCCGGGTGCGCACCGTCCCTGGGCGCTCCCGGAGTCCGGAGGGGTCGTCAGACCGGTCGGGCCGCCAGCTCGCGGGCGGCGCGGGCGCAGTCGCGCGCGATCCGGTCCTCGTTGACGGTGGTGAGCTGCCCCTTCTCGACCACCGCGTTGCCGTTGACGAACAGCACCGACAGCGGCGGCAGCGCGCCGAAGGTGAGGGCGGCGACCGGGTCGGCGATGGAGGAGTGCATGACCCCGTCGATCTTCCACAGCGCCAGGTCGGCGAGCTTGCCGACCTCGATGGAGCCGATCTCGTTCTGCCGGCCGAGCACCCGGGCGCCGCCCATGGTGCCCAGGCGCAGCGCCTGGCGCCCGGTCAGGGCGGTGGGGGAGCCGTGCAGCCGGTTGATCAGCAGGGCGTTGCGCAGCTCGGTGCCGAGCTCGCCGGACTCGTTGGAGGCGGTGCCGTCCACGCCGAGGCCGACCGGGACGCCGGCCCGGAGCATGTCGGGCACCCGGGCGATGCCGGCGGCCAGGCGGGCGTTGGAGGACGGGCAGTGGGCGACGCCGGTGCCGGTCTCGGCGAACTTGGCGATGTCGGAGTCGTTCATGTGGACGCAGTGCGCCATCCAGACGTCCTCGCCGAGCCAGCCCACCGACTCGAAGTAGTCGGTCGGGCCCATGCCGAACAGCTCCTTGCAGAACTGCTCCTCCTCGGCCGTCTCCGAGCCGTGGGTGTGCAGCCGTACGCCCTTGCGGCGGGCGAGTTCGGCGGACTGGCGGAGCAGGTCGGTGGAGACGGAGAAGGGCGAACAGGGCGCGATGGCGACGTGCAGCATCGAGCCGAACGAGGAGTCGTGGTAGGTGTCGACGGCGGCCTCGGAGGCGGCCAGGATGTCGTCGAGCTCCTCGACCGCGTGGTCCGGCGGCAGGCCGCCGTCCTGGAGCGGCAGCCGGCCACGGTGCCGGTGCTGGACATCCAGGAGTACGCGCTGGGCACGGTGTGCGCGGCGGTGCCGATCACGGCGGGCAGCACGGTCGGTTGCCTGGCGACCTCGATGCCGGTGGGCAACATCCACAAGCTGAAGGCCGCGGCCGAGCTGCTGGCGGCCCGGGCGGCGCCGCTGATGCTGGCGATGGCGGTCTGACCGTCGCGAATGGCGGGCCCCTCCGGATCTGGTCGATCCGGCGGGGCCCGCGTGTTTCCGCGGCCGTCTCCGGGTGCACATCACTTATTAGACTCGATGTCGATAAGAGAGGCCGGAACCCTTGTACCCTCCGCTACCCGCGAGTACGTTTCCCTGAGCCGAGCCGTCGCCCCCAGGTCAGGAGGGCCTGCCATGCCCCGCCCCACCCCCGTTCCCGCGCTCGCCGCCCCCGCTGCACGGGTGCACGACAGCCTCGTCCTGGAGCCGCGGGACGTCCGCTTCGACTGGGCCCAGCTGCCGCTGCACTGGGTGCCGGACGAGCCGATGGCCACCCACATCCTCAACGTGCTGCACCTCCTCCTCCCCGAGGGCGAGCGCTGGTTCGTCAAGGTCTTCAAGGAGGCCGTGCCGCTCATCCGGGACGAGCAGCTGCGCGAGGAGGTCCTCGGGTTCATCGGACAGGAGGCCGTCCACGCCGAGGCGCACCAGGAGGTCCTGGACCACCTGCTCGGCCAGGGGCTCGACCCGCGGCCGTACGTGCGCCAGGTCGCCTGGGTCTTCCAGCGCGTGCTCGGCGACCGGCCGTGGCTGACCCCAGCGAAGCGGCGCGAGGCCCTCATCGAGCGGGTCGCGGCCATCGCGGCGATCGAGCACTTCACCGCCTTCCTCGGCAACTGGATCCTCAACTCCCCGGGGCTGGACCGCGCCAAGGCCGACCCGACGATGCTCGACCTGCTGCGCTGGCACGGCGCCGAGGAGGTCGAACACCGCAGCGTCGCCTTCGACCTGCTGGTCCACCTGGACCCGGGATACGCCCGCCGGGTGCGCACCATGGCGATGGCCGGCCCGCTGCTGGTCCACCTCTGGGTGCGCGGCGTGCGCTTCCTGCTGGCCGCCGACCCGACCCTCGCCGGGCGGCTGCGCCCGAGCTGGCGCGAGGCGTACCGGATCACCAGGCGCGGCCTGCTGCCCGACCCGGTCGCGTCGTTCCGTTCCGGCCTGCGCTACCTGCGCCCCGGCTACCACCCCACCCAGGAGGGCTCCTCCAGTCAGGCGCTCGGCTATCTGGCCACCTCGCCGGCCGCCCGCGCGGCCGCAGGGCGCTGACAGCTTTCAGCCGACGGCTTTCAGATGACAGCTTTCAGCGAACAGCTTTCAGATGACAGATGACGTCATCTGTCATCTGAAAGCTGTCACCTGTCATCCGTTCGCCCTCCTCCCCACCCAAGGACCCCGCCGGATGGACCTGCTCACCCCGCCCCCCGACCTCTACGGCCGCCCCCGCCAGGACCGCTTCCTGCGCCGCCTCACCGCGATCCAGGACCGTTACGTGCAGGCCCTCGGCGGCCCCCTGCTGCGCCGCAACCCCCGCCGCCCGCTCAGCCGCCCCCTCCCGCCACTGCAGCTGGTCGTCACCACGCGCCGCCAACTCGCGGCCGACGTCATCGAGTTGCAGCTCGCCGACCCCTCCGGCGGCCCGCTGCCGGCCTGGCAGCCCGGCGCCCACCTGCGCCTCGTCCTGCCCTCCGGCCGCGAACGCCACTACTCCCTCAGCGGCGACCCGGCCGACCGCGCCGGCTACCGCATCGCCGTCCGGCGGCTGCCCGAGGGCGGCGGCGGGTCCGTCGAGGTCCACGACACCCTGCACCCCGGCGCCCGGCTCACCGCCCGCCGCCCGCGCAACGGCTTCGCCTTCTGCGCCGAGCCCGCCGTCCTCCTGCTGGCCGGCGGCATCGGGATCACCCCGCTGCTCCCGATGGCCCGCGAGGCGCAACGGCACGGCCTGGACTGGCGCCTGGTGCACGTCGGCCGCAGCGCCGACACCCTCCCGTACGCGGACGAGCTGCGCGCCCTCGACCCGCACCGCGTGGTGCTGCGCACCGACGACGAGCACGGCGGCGTCCCCACCGGCGCCGAACTGCTCGCCCACGCCCCGCGTGGCGCCGCCGTCTACTGCTGCGGCCCCGCCCCGATGCTCACCGCCGTGCAGCGGGCCCTGGACGGCGGCCCGGTGGGGGCCGGCGGGCCGGGCGCCTCCCTGCACTTCGAACGCTTCGGCGCCGCCCCGATCACCGACGGCGAGCCCTTCGCCGTCCGCCTCGGCGCCGACGGCCCCACGCTCGACGTGCCCGCCGACCGCTCCGCCCTGGACGTGCTGCGCGAGGCCCGCCCCGACCTCCCGTACTCCTGCCACCAGGGCTTCTGCGGCACCTGCGAGGTCCGCCTGCTGGCCGGCCCGCCCGACCACCGGGACCGCCGGCTCACCCCCGAGCAGCGCGCCGCCGGCTCCCTCCTGCCCTGCGTCTCCCGGGCCGCCGAGGGTGAGACCCTCGTGCTCGACGTCTAGAAGGAGTCCTCCGATGCCCCCGACGGCGACAGCGAACCCCGCCTTCCGCTACACCGAGCGCGACCTCGCCCGCTTCCGCGAGACCCAGCAACTCGCCTACCACTGCGCCGAAGAGGTCGCCGCCTGGATCGAACCCGGCGTCACCGAACGGCAGGCCACCGCCGAGCTGCGCCGCCGCCTGGTCGCCGCCGGGGTGCAGGACTTCTTCCACGTCCCCTTCGCCTGGTTCGGGGACCGGACGGCCTTCCGGCACTTCCACACCCCGCTGCAGTTCTTCGCCGGCAACCGCCGCCTGGAGGAGGGCATGCCGTACGTGCTGGACTGCGCGCCCGTCGTGGACGGCTACACCGCCGACATCGGCTTCGGCGGCAAGGTCGGCGAGAACCGGGTCTGGGACCGCCTCGCCGCCGACCTGCGGGTCTACCGCGAGCTGATCCTGGCCGAGGTGCGCGCCCGCAAGCCGCTCGACGAGGTGTACGCGGCCGTGGACGCCCAGCTCGCCGCGCACGGCTACGACAACCGCCACCAGGTCTACCCGGGCCGGGTGATCGGCCACCAGGTCACCCGCACTGTCGCCCGCGGACCGGCCGGGGTCAACGTCCTCGGCTTCGGCGTGCGCACCCTGCAGACCCTCGGCCGCGAGCTCATCTCCGAGCGTCTGCACGGCCGTTCACCGCTCTGGGCGGACGGCCGGTCGTCCCGCCACGCGCCCACCCCGGGCCTGTGGGCGGTCGAGCCGCACATCGGCTTCCGGGGTGTGGGCGTCAAGTTCGAGGAACTGCTGGTGGTGACCGAGGACGACGCGTACTGGCTCGACGACGACCTGCCGCACGTCCGCCGCTGGACCGCCACCACCGAGCAGGCAGCCGTCCCGACCGCAGAGACGACCCCGACCGCCGAGCCCACCGCCACCGCCGAGCCGACCGCCGCCCAGGAGGCCACCCGATGACGACCCCGACCCGCCGCCGGACCGTCCACTCCGGCGGCCTGCCGCTCGCCGTCTTCGAGCAGGGCGACCCGACCGCCCCCACCGTCCTGCTCGTCCACGGCTACCCCGACACCCACGCCGTCTGGGACGACATCGCCGCCGACCTCGCCCGCGACCACCACGTGGTCCGCTACGACGTGCGCGGCGCCGGCGAGTCCGGCGTCCCCGCGGATCGGGACGGCTACCGGCTGGAGCGGCTGGCCGAGGACCTGCTCGCCGTCGCCGACGCGGTCAGCCCGGACCGACCGGTCCACCTGCTCGCCCACGACTGGGGCTCGATCCAGTCCTGGGAGGCCGTCACCGCCCCCGGCGCCGAGCACCGGATCGCCTCGTACACCACGATGTCCGGCCCCAGCCTGGACCACATGGGGTTCTGGCTGCGCCACCGGCTGCGCCGCCCCACCCCGCGCCACCTCAAGCAGCTGCTGCACCAGGGCCTGCACTCCTGGTACATCACCGCCTTCCACCTGCCCTACCTCGGCCCCGGCGTCTGGCGCCTCGGCCTCGCCCGGGCCTGGCCGCGGGTGCTGCGCGACCTGGAGCACGTCACCCCGCGCGCCGACCACCCGCAGCGCAGCCTGCGCCGCGACGCGATCCGCGGCATCGAGCTGTACCGGGCCAACTTCCGCCCCACCATGGGCAGTCCGCGCGAGCGGACGACCCTGGTGCCGGTCCAGCTGATCACCCTCACCCGGGACCGCTACGTCGGCACCTACCTCTCCGACGGCCTGGAGCGCTGGGTGCCCGAGCTGACCCGCCGGACGCTGCACGCCGGCCACTGGTCGGCGCTGCTGGAGAAGGGGGCCACCGTGGCGGGCATGGTCCGCGAGTTCACCAGCCGCGTCGAGACTGCCCGTACCGAGACCGGGCACACCGGTGAAACCGCAGCCGACCGCCCGGCCCTGGACGACGGCCGGCTGGTGGTCGTCACCGGCGGCGGCAGCGGCATCGGCCGGGCCACCGCGCTCGCCTTCGCCGAGGAGGGCGCCAGGGTGGTGGTCTGCGACCTCGACCTCGCGGCCGCCGAGCGTACCGCCGAACTCGCCTCGCTGATCGGCCCGCCGGCGCACGCCTACCGGGTGGACGTCTCCGACGGCGCCGCGGTGGACGGGTTCGCGCAGACCGTCGCCGCCGAGCACGGGGTGCCCGACGTGATCGTCAACAACGCGGGCATCGGCCACTCCGGGACGTTCCTGCAGACCACCGAGAAGGAGTGGCAGCGCGTCCTGGACGTCAACCTCTGGGGCGTGATCCACGGCTGCCGCGCCTTCGGCACCCTGATGGCCGACCGCGGCCAGGGCGGCCACATCGTCAACGTCTCCTCCGCCGCCGCCTACCTGCCGTCCAAGGCGCTCACCGCCTACGCCACCAGCAAGGCCGCGGTGTTCATGCTCTCCGACTGCCTGCGCGCCGAGTTCGTCGGCCACGGCATCGGCGTCTCCACCATCTGCCCCGGCATCGTCAACACCAACATCACCCGCACCTCCACCTTCTCCGCCACCAGCGCCGACGAGCAGGCCGCCAAGCAGGCCCGCGCCGCCAAGCTCTACGCCCGCCGCGGCTTCCCCCCGGAGAAGGTCGCCACCGCGATCGTCTCCGCCGTCCGCACCGGCAAGCCCGTCGTCCCCGTCACCCCCGAGGCCAAGGCCGCCCGCTTCCTCTCCCGCCTCAGCCCCGCCCTGCTCCGCCTCGCCGCCCGCCTCAACGTCACCTGATCCGGTGAACGTCACCTGACCGGGCTACCGGGACCTGTGATATCAGCTAGGCATGCTCTTGATATCGCAGGTCCCGCTCTGCTTGCCGGAGACCGGCCATGGGCGAGCAGCCGTTACCGGCTGAGCCGGGACAGCCCTTCGCGCAGCTCGTCGGCGTTCATGCAGATGTGCAGTTGGACGTCGGCGCCGAGCTGGAGCCAGAACGGCTCGCAGGTGGTCACCACCGAGGACTCGTCCGGGACGTCGAGGACGAAGAGCATGGCCCGGCGGCCGTTGCGGGCGAAGAAGTATGCCGCCTCCGGCTTGAGTTGGCCCATGACCTGTTCCAGGGTCGGGCCGATCGAGCCGTCGGTGATGAGCTTGTTGGAGGTTTCGGTGTCGAGGGTGACTTCCAGCAGGGCGCGCATGGTCCCCGCTCCTTCCCCGGGCTCGGGGTGAGTCCGCAACTCCAGCGTCCCGCCGCCCCGGTGGCCATGCAACGCCACCCGCTCGGGGTCCGGTGAGTGGCAGGCCGCCGCGCCCCGGGCTGCACTGGTAACGCCATCGCCCGATGGAGACCAGTGGAGAGGAACCCCTTCATGGCAATCGTCGTCGTCTTCGACCTTCCCGGTGTGACCCAGGACCAGTACGACTCGGTGATCAAGGTCCTGACCGGCAACGTATTCGGCTTCAACGTGCAGTCCGACCTGCCCGTCAGCGGGATCGTGTCGCACGTGGCCGGTCCGACGGCCACCGGCTGGCACGTGACGGACGTGTGGGAGTCCCGGGACGCCTTCAACCGCTTCGCGGAGGTGCTGACGCCGATCCTCCAGGACGTCGGCATCCCGACCGACCCCCCGCCGCAGATCTTCGAGGCCCACCGCGTGGTGTGCTGACGCGCCGACGCGCTGATGTGGTGCCGCCGGTGCTGTGGTGAAGCGGTCACGCAGCGTGCGGTGAACGGCTCTCGGCAGGCTCCCCCGCAGCGGCGGACACGTCGCTGACGGGGACCTCGGTGACGGACACGTCGTGGTGGATCGGCCCGTCCCCGGCGCTCAGCGGCAGGCAGCTGCCGCCGCGCCGGTGGGCGATGATCTCGGCGGCGACCGAGACCGCCGTCTCCTCGGGGGTGCGGGAGCCCAGGTCGAGGCCGATGGGGGAGCGCAGCCGGGCCAGCTCGGTCTCGGTGAGTCCCGCGTCGCGCAGCTTGGCCTGGCGGTCCCGGTGGGTGCGGCGCGAGCCCATGGCGCCGACGTAGCCGACCGGCAGCCGCAGGGCGCGTTCCAGCAGCGGGATGTCGAACTTGGCGTCGTGGGTGAGCACGCAGAGCACGGTGCGTCCGTCGATCCGGTCGAGCTGGGAGTCCAGGTAGCGGTGCGGCCAGTCGACCACGACCTCGTCGGCCTCGGGGAAGCGGCGGGTGGTGGCGAAGACGGGCCGGGCGTCGCAGACGGTCACGTGGTAGCCGAGGAACGTGCCGATCCGCACCACCGCGGCCGCGAAGTCGATCGCCCCGAAGACCAGCATCCGCGGCGCGGGCACGTAGGACTCGACGAAGCAGGTGACGGTGCCCCGCTCGGGTTCGTCGCAGGGGCGCCCGTCCAGTCCGAGGACGAGCCGGCCGGTGCGTCCGGCGTCCAGCATCGCCCGGGCCTGCGCGACGATGGCCCGCTCCAGGCCGCCGACCACCGAGGGGGTCGGCGAGAGCGCCCCGGTGTGCCCGTCGGCGGTGACGGACAGGGCGGCCCCGAGCAGCCCGCCGGGCCCGGCGATCACCCGGGCGAGCGCCACCGGCGTGCCGGCGGCGATGTGCGCGATCCCGGCGTCCAGCCCGGCGTCGGCCCCGGGCACGACCGGCTGGACGAAGACGTCGAGGATCCCGCCGCAGGTCAGCCCGACCGCGAAGGCGTCCTCGTCGCTGAACCCGAAGCGCTCCAGCACCGGCTCGCCGCTCTCGATGGCGGCCTGGCACAGCTCGTACACCGCGCCCTCGACGCACCCGCCGGAGACGCTGCCGACGGCCTCCCCGTCCGTGTCCACGGCCAGGGCCGCCCCGGGGTCGCGCGGAGCGCTGCCGGAGACGCCGACCACGGTGGCCACGGCGAAGGAACGCCCGGCCGCGTGCCAGGCCTGCAGCTGCTCGGCGATGTCCTGCATGGCGGTGGCTCCTTACACGGTTTCGACAGTAGCGGGGACGCCGCCGTACGGGAAACGATCCCGTACGGCGGCGGTGCTTCGGGAGGGTCGTGCGGGACCGGCTAGTGCACGCCGAGCCAGGACTTGATCGGCGTGAGCGCGAAGTAGAGCACGAACACCCCGGTGAGGATCCACATCAGGACCCCGGGCTCGCGCCAGCGCCCGACCCCGGCCTTGATGACCGTGTACGAGATGACGCCGGCCGCGACGCCCGCGGTGATGCTGTAGGTGAACGGCATCAGCACGCAGGTGAGGAAGGCCGGGATGGCCACCTCGCGGTCGGACCAGTCGATGTGCCGGGCCTGGCTCATCATCATCGAGCCGATCACGACCAGGGCGGCGGAGGCCACCTCGACCGGGACGATGCCGGCGATCGGCGAGAAGAACAGCATCAGCGCGAAGAGTCCGCCGGTGACGGTGGAGGCGAGCCCGGTGCGGGCGCCGTCGCCGACGCCGGTCGCGGACTCGACGAAGACGGTCTGGCCGGAGGCGCCCGCCAGGCCGCCGACCGCGCCGCCGGCGCCGTCGATGAACAGCGCCTTGGACAGCCCGGGCATCCGGCCCTGCTTGTCGGCCAGTCCGGCCTCGGTGCCGACGCCGATGATGGTGGCCATCGCGTCGAAGAAGCCGGCCAGGACGAGGGTGAACACCGCGACCGAGGCGCTGATCGCGCCCATGCCCCGGCCGCCGAAGGCGCCGAACAGGTCGACGTGGCCGAACAGGCTGAAGTCGGGTGCCGAGACCGGGCTGCCGGGCCACACCGGGACGGAGTTCTTCCAGGCGGCGGCGGGTACGTGGGCCACCTGGTTGACGATCACCGCGAGCACGGTGCCGCCGGCGATGCCGATCAGGATGGCGCCGCGGATGCCGCGGGCCATCAGGACGAAGATCGCCAGCAGCGTGACGCAGAAGATCAGGACCGGCCAGCCGGCCAGTTCGCCGGTCGGGCCGAGCGACAGCGGGGTGGGGCCGCCGGTGTGCATGAAGCCGGCCTTGTAGAGGCCGATCACGGTGACGAAAAGGCCGATGCCGATGGTGATGGCGTGCTTGAGCGGCAGTGGGATGCCGTTCATGATCTTCTCGCGCAGTCCGGAGACGACCAGCAGCACGATCAGCAGGCCGTAGATCACGCACAGGCCCATGGCCTGGGCCCAGGTGGTGTGCGGGACGACGAGCGCGGAGACCGCTCCGGAGACCGAGAGGCCGGCGGCGAGGGCGAGCGGCACGTTGCCGACCACGCCCATCAGGATGGTGGTGACGGCGGCCGCCAGCGCGGTGGCGGTGGTCAGTGCGGCGTGGTCCAGCTTGACGCCGGTGACGTCCGCGCCGCTCAGGATGAGCGGGTTGAGCAGGATGATGTACGCCATCGCCATGAAGGTGGTGAGGCCACCACGCAGTTCGTTGGCGAGCGTCGATCCCCGGGCCGAGATCTTGAAGTAGGCGTCCAGCGCGCTCGTCGGGCGTGGGGCCGTGGACGACGGGTGGGTGTCGTCCGCGGTGGGTCTGTCTTCGGTGGTGCCGGGCTCCGTGGGGATCCTGGGCATGTCCACTCCCAAGTGTCAAAGGGGGTTGGGGTGGGCGAGCCGACCTGACTACCGGCGCATGAGCGGCATAGGGGGACGTATCGACTCACTGTGGGGGCACTCGAACAAGGGCAGTGCCGGCGGTGCTCTGAGGGTGGTGCGCACCGCTGCTGACCCCGGCGTGGGCAGGGCAGCGGAAGTGTGGGGGCGTGTGGGGGCGTGTGGGGGTGCCCCGGGGCGGCGGGGAAGACGGTCGCCGCCCCGGGGAAGCGCGAACTGCCTGGCTCAGCCGGGCTGTTCGGTGGTTCAGCCGGGCTGTTCGGTGGTCAGGTGCTCCGGCCGGACGGGGATCCGGTTGAGTGCGAGACCGGTGGCGTTGCGGATGGCGGCCACGATGGACGGCGTCGCCGAGACGGTCGGCGCCTCGCCGACCCCGCGCAGCCCGTACGGCGCGTGGGGGTCGGGCAGTTCGAGGATCTCCACCGGGATCGGCGGGGTGTCCAGGATGGTGGGGATCAGGTAGTCGGTGAAGGAGGCGTTGCGGACCTTGCCGTCCCGGACGATGATCTCCTCCATCACCGCCAGGCCGAGCGCCTGGGTGCAGCCGCCCTGGATCTGGCCGACCACGGAGAGCGGGTTGAGCGCCTTGCCGACGTCCTGGACTGCGGTGAGCTCGACCACCTTGACCAGGCCCAGCTCGACGTCCACGTCCACCACCGCGCGGTTGGCGCAGAAGGTGTACTGGACGTGGCCGAAGCCCTGGCCGGTCTCCTTGTCGAAGGCCTGGGTGGGCCGGTGGTGGTGCTCGCGGGTGAGGTCGATGGCCTCGTCGCCGAGCAGGTCCACCATCGGGACCAGCACGCCGGCGCTCTCCGAGACGACCTTGCCGCCGGCCAGCGTGATGTCCTTGTGGGTCCAGCCGTAGCGCCGGCGGCCCTTCTCGATCAGCTCCCGCCGGACGGCCTCGGCGGCCAGCTTCACCGCGCCGCCGGTCATGTACGTCTGCCGCGAGGCCGATGTCGAACCGGCCGACCCCACCTCGGTGTTGGCCGGGTGGATGGTGACCTGCTCGACGCCCAGCTCGGTGCGGGCGATCTGGGCGTGCACGGTGACGCCGCCCTGGCCGACCTCGGCCATCGCGGTGTGCACCATGGCGACCGGCTCGCCGCCGATCACCTCCAGCCGCACCCGGGCGGTGGAGTAGTCGTCGAAGCCCTCGGAGAAGCCGACGTTCTTGATGCCGACCGAGTAGCCGACGCCGCGCACGATCCCCTCGCCGTGCGAGGTGTTGGACAGCGCGCCCGGCAGCTGGCGCACGTCCAGGTGCTCGGTGTCCAGCGGCGGCGGCAGCGGCATCTCCTTGGCCCGCCGCAGCAGTTCGGCCACCGGCGCGGGCGAGTCGATCTGCTGGCCGGTGGGCATGAAGTCGCCCTCCGACATCGCGTTGAGCTGCCGCAACTCGACCGGGTCCATGCCCAGTTCGACGGCCAGCTTGTCCATCTGCGACTCGTAGCCGAACGCGGCCTGCACCGCGCCGAAGCCGCGCATCGCCCCGCAGGACGGGTTGTTGCTGTAGAGCGCGATGGCGTGCATGGCGACGTTCGGGATCACGTACGGGCCGTGGCCGAGCGAGGCCGCGTTGCCGACGACGGCCGGCGAGGCGGAGGCGTAGGCGCCGCCGTCCAGCACGATCCGGCAGTCGGCGAAGACCAGCTTGCCGTCGCGGGTGGCGCCGTGCTCGTAGTGCATCTTCGCCGGGTGGCGGTGCACGTGGCCGTAGAAGGACTCGTCCCGGGAGTAGACGATCTTGACCGGCTTGCCGGTGTGCTGGGCCAGCAGGCAGGCGTGGATCTGCATCGAGATGTCCTCGCGGCCGCCGAAGGCCCCGCCGACGCCGGCCAGGGTCAGCCGGACCTTCTCCTCGGGCAGGTCGAGCACCGGAGCCATCTGCTCGCGGTCCACGTGCAGCCACTGGGTGGCGATGTAGAGGTCGATGCCGCCGTCCTCGGCGGGCACGGCGAGGCCGGACTCGGGGCCGAGGAAGGCCTGGTCCTGCATGCCGACCTCGTAGTCGCCGCTGACGATGACGTCCGCCAGCGCCCGCACCTCGTCCGTCACGCCGCGGCCGGAGACCAGCCTCTGCTCGTGGCAGATGTTGCCGTACGCGTGCGACTTGTACTCGTGCGGCTCGTGGACGTAGCCGTACGTCTCCGGGTCGAGGCACTGCTCCTCGGTGACGATCGGGGTGAGCACCTCGTACTCGACCGCGATCTTCTTCACCGCGCGGCGGGCCGTTTCCGGGTGGTCGGCGGCGACCAGCGCGATCGCCTCGCCGTGGTACCGGATCTTGTCGATGGCCAGGGCCGGCTGGTCCTGGATCTCCAGGCCGTAGTACTTCGAGCCGGGGATGTCCTCGTGCGTGAGCACCGCGTAGACGCCGGGCACCTTGAGCGCCTCGGAGATGTCCACCGAGAGGATGTTGGCGCGGGGGTGCGGCGAGCGCAGCGCCATACCCCACAGCATGTCCTCGTGCCACAGGTCCGAGGAGTAGGCGAACTCGCCCTTGACCTTCAGGTTGCCGTCCGGGCGCAGCGGCGAGCCGCCGATGCCGTCCTTGGACGCCTGGTTGATGTTCTGCAGGTTCTTCTGGCCCTGGATGGTCCGAGTGCTCATTCCGCAGCCTTCCCGGCGCACTTGCGGGCCGACGCCAGCCGCACCGCGTCCATGATCTTCTCGTAGCCGGTGCAGCGGCACAGGTTGCCGGACAGCGCCTCGCGGATGTCGTTGTCGCTGGGCTGGGCGTCCTGCTCCAGCAGGGCGTCGGTCTGCACCAGCAGGCCGGGGGTGCAGAAGCCGCACTGGACGGCGCCGGCGTCGATGAACGCCTGCTGGACCAGGCCCAGCTCGCCGTCCTCCCCGCTCAGGCCCTCGACCGTACGGACCTCGCGGTCCTGCACCTGGCCGGCCGCGACCAGGCAGGAGCAGACCGGGACGCCGTCCAGGTAGACCGTGCAGGAACCGCATTCGCCCTGCTCACAGGCGTTCTTCGAACCCGGCAGGCCGACCCGCTCGCGCAGCACGTAGAGCAGGCTCTCGCCCTCCCACACGTCGTCGGCCTCGACCGGCTTGCCGTTGGCGGTGAAAGTGACCCTCATGCCGCGCTCCTGATCTGCTTGCTGTAGTCGTTCCAACACCAGGTGAGGGTCCGGCGGGCCATCACGGCCAGGGAGTGGCGCCGGTACTCGGCGGTGCCCCGGACGTCGTCGATCGGCGAGGCCGCGGCCTTCACCAGCTCGCCGAAGCGCCGGACCACCTCGGCGCCCAGCAGCTCGCCGGACTCCCAGAGCCCGCGCTCGGCGAGCACGCCCTGCAGGTACTCCTCGGCCTCGACGGCGCGGCGCGGCGTGGGGGCGGCCGAACCGATGCCGGTGCCGACGGTTCCGTTCTTCGGGTGGAGGGCGAAGCCGAACGCGCAGACCGCGATCACCATCGCGTTGCGGGTGCCGATCTTCGAGAACTGCTGCGGGCCGTCCGCCACCGGGATGTGCACCGCCCGGATCAGCTCGTCGGCCTCCAGGCTGTTGCGCTTCACCCCGACGTAGAACTCGTCGATCGGGATCATCCGGGTGCCGCGCACCGAGGCCGCCTCCACGAACACGTCCCGCCCGGCCGCCAGCAGCGCGGGGTGGGCGTCACCGGCCGGGGAGGCGCCGCCGAGGTTGCCGCCGACGCCGCCGCGGTTGCGGATCTGCGGCGAGCCGACGGTGTGCGCCGCCAGGGCGAGCCCGGGCAGCGGCCCGGACAGCTCGTCGATGATCCGGCTGTACGGGACCGAGGCGCCGAGCTTGACGACGCTGCCGTCGTTGGACCATTCGGTGAGCTCGGTGATGCGGTTCAGGTCGAGAATCGCGGATGGCCGGTGCACGTCGAAGTTCATCTCGACCATGACGTCCGTACCGCCCGAGATGGGCAGCGCGGTTGGGTACTCAGCCTTCGCCGCGAGTGCCTCGTCCCAGGTGGCGGGCCGAAGGAACTCCATGCGGGTGTCTCCTCAAGTCGTCGCCCGCCGGGTGTCCGGCGGCGTGTCGCCCAGTGAACTCCTGTGACGCGGCCCACTGGCAGTCACCGATGGCATGAAGCCCCGGCTGTGGTCGCGCCCGGCATCCTGTACGTTCCTCTAAGGAGCAGAATGCCGCAGTCCAGGTGTTCGCGGAGTGCCACCTACGACCGTAATCCGGCCGTGACGGACGGGCTACGGGCCCGTAATCCGGCCGCCCGCTGGTACGTAACGCCGAGCACGTATGTTCGGGCACACTGTGTCCCCCGGACCGAAGGCCCGACCGAAGGCCCCGACCGAACGCCCGGCCCCCATTCCCTCCTCATTCCCTCCCCAGCCCCGATCCAGCCCCGATCCAGTCCCCCCAGAAGGAGTCCGCGGATGCGCGTCCGTGACCTGCTCGCCCCCGGCGCCCCGCGACTGCGCCTGCTCGCGGCCGAGGAAGAGCTGGACCGGCAGGTCAGCGGCGTGATGACCACGGACCTGCAGGACCCGGGCCGCTACCTGCACGGCGGCGAACTGGTGCTCACCGGGATGCTCTGGCGCACCGTTCCGGCCGACTCCGAACGCTTCGTGCGGACCCTCGCGGCCGGCGGCGCGGTCGCCCTGGCGGCGGGCGAGGCCGAGGTCGGCCCGGTGCCCGCGGACCTGGTCGAGGCCTGTCGCCGGCACCGGATGCCGCTGCTGGCCGTCCCCGACGACATCGCCTTCGGCACCGTCACCGAGTTCATCGGCCGGCAGGTCTCCGCCGACCGCGCCGCCGACCTCGCCGCCCTGGTCGACCGGCACCGCCTGCTGGTCTCCGCCGCCGGCGGCGGCGGGCTGGACGCGGTGCTGGACCTGCTCGGCGGCGACCTCGACCTGGACTGCTGGGTGCTCGCCCCCACCGGCGCGGTGATCGCCGGCCCCGCCGACCGGCTCTCCGCGGAGGACCGCGACCAGCTGGTCCGCGCCCACCTCGCCGCCCAGCGCCAGCGCCGCCGCCCCCCGCACCGGGCCCGCTTGGCGGCCGGCTCCTACTCGCTGCTGCCCGCCGCGGCCTCCGCCGAGCACGAGATGCCGCTCGCCGACTGGATGCTCGCGGTCGCCGGCGACATCACCGAGTGGACCACCAAGCGCCAGCAGCTCGCCGAGAACCTGGCCCGTCTGGTCGCCGCCGAGCGCCACCGCCGCGACGAGGGCCGCCGGCTGCGCCGCCGCCTCGCCGACGAGGTGCTCGCCCTGCTGCGCCGCGACGCCGACCCGGCCGAGATCAGCCGCACCCTGTACGCCTCCTCGGCGATGGCCGCCCGCTACGAGAGCCACGAGCCCAAGTCCCAGCCGGAGGAGGGTTCCTGGCTGGTGCTCAGCGCCGAGGGCACCGGCCTGGCCGAGGGCACCGTCCGGGCCGTCCTGGAGGAGGCGCTCGGCTCCGTCGGCGAACGGGCCCTGGTCGCCGGGACGGGCACCGGCGCCGTCGTGGTGCTGTCCGCCCTGGACAGCCCGGTGCCCGCCGACGCCCTGCGCGACCTGCTCGCCCCGCTGGAGGCCGGGCTCGGCTCCGAGGGCCGGATCACCCTCGGCGTCTCCGCCCCCGCCTCCGAGGCGGGCGGCCTGCGCGGCGCCCTGGAGGAGGCCCGGCACGCCCGCCGGATCGCCGGCTCCCGGGTCGGCCGGGTCTGCGTCGCCGGCCCCGAGGAGCTCGCCTCGCACGTGCTGCTGCTGGCCGCCGTCCCGGACGAGGTCCGCCGGGCCTTCCGCAGCCGGCTGCTGGACAAGGTGATCGCGTACGACATCGAGCACCAGGCGGACCTGGTCCGCACCCTGGAGGCCTTCCTGCGCTCGGACGGCTCCTGGACCCGCTGCGCCGCGCAGCTGCACGTCCACGTCAACACCCTGCGGTACCGGATCGGCCGGATCGAGGAGCTGACCGGGCGTGACCTCTCCCGGCTGGAGGACCGGGTGGACTTCTACCTGGCGCTGGAACTGGCCTGACGGGACGACGACGGGGGCCCGCCGCGATGGTGATCGCGGCGGGCCCCCGTCGTACGGCCGTGCGCTACTGCGCCGGGATGATCGAGGTCAGCCAGGTGAAGGCGCCCGGCACCATCCGCTTCCACATGTCGGTGGTGTGCGGGCCGGTGCCCTCCTCCACCTGGACGGTGGTCGGGGCCTTGGCCGCGGCGCGGATCGCCTCGCCGTCCTCGTAGCCGTCGCCCTTGGCGCCGCTGATGAGCATGGCGACCTTCGGCGGCTGCTGGGCGGCCTTCAGGATGTTGACCGGGTTGTTGGCCTCGCGCAGCTTCGGGTCCTTGCCGACCAGCGAGTCCTTCTCGGTCGCGGGGTCGTTGTAGCCGGACATCGCGATGGCGGCCCGGTACCGGTTCGGGTGGGCCAGCGACAGCTTGGCCGCGCAGTGCGCGCCGGCCGAGTAGCCGGCGATCGCCCAGCGGTCCGAGGACGGGTCGGCGCGGAAGTTGTCCAGCACCATCTGCGGGACGTCCCGGGTGATCCAGGCGTCGGCGTTGATCTTGCCGGGGATGTCGGTGCAGCCCGCGTCCTGGCTGCTGCCGAGCAGCAGGGTGCGCGGCGAGACCAGGATGAACGGGGCGACCTTGCCCTGCTGCATCAGCGGCTTGAGCTGCTCGGAGACCTTGAGCGTGCCGTACCAGGTGGAGGACGAGCCCGGGAAGCCCGGGATCAGCTCGACCACGGGGAACTTCTTGTCCTTGTACGCCGGGTCGTTGTACTGCGGCGGCAGCCAGACCAGCACCTCGCCGTCGACGCCGGACACCTGGCCCTTGAGATCGGTCTTCTGCACGTCATTGGGGACGGCCGGGTCGTTCACGCCGCCGAAGCTCTGCTTGACCTTCGGGAGCTCCTTGGCCGCGTCGCTGCCCGGGCCCCCGCCGCCGGCCGCGTCCGTCGTCGGCACCGGCGGCACCGCGCGGACGTGGTTGCCGGTGCCGAGCAGGTCGTCCCAGTTGCCGTAGATCAGGTTGGCGTTGTTGACCATCACGAAGACCATCAGGACGGCCGTGACCTGGCAGAACATGATCATGACGATCCGGGTGAGGGTCTTCACCGGCTGCGGGCCGCCGACCTTCCCCCAGAACAGCAACGCCACTGTGATGGACACCGGCACAAGGATGACGGTGAGGAGGAGGAATGGCGTACCTGTCAGTTCCATCGAGTTCTCGTATCCGGGTCGCTCGCCGCCCGGGCCCCAGTCGCCCGAACGCACGTCAATGGCATCAGACGGCCGATGACGGATGATCGGTTGCCGTCCGATTCTGTGCGGAACCTGAGAGGAACATCACGTCCCCGTGATGCACCCCTTTCGGATCGGCGCCTAGTCTGTCACCCGGACGGAGGTCGTCCGGACCAGATGTTCAGCGAACTTCCAGGAAAGGTCCCCCGCGGCAGCTTACCTCCCGCGCCGTTCACGCCGCTGGGCGAGGCGGTGCGAGGCCGCGCGACCGGGCCAGGGAGACTATGGGGATGAGCATCACCCGCTTTCGTCCGTCCCGCCGCTTCTGGCCCGTGTGCGCCGTCCTGGCACTCGCGGTCACCGCGGCCGGTTGCAGCAGTACCGGAGGCAGACGCGCCGAGGAGGCCCGCGCCAAGGCCGCGGCCGCCGGCGGCAGCGCCGTCACCACCCCGCGTTGGAAGGTCGCCATGGTGACCCACGCCGGAGCCGGCGACGCCTTCTGGGACACTGTGCGCAAGGGCGCCGAGCAGGCCGCCGCCAAGGACAACATCACCTTCCTGTACTCCAACGACGCGCAGACCCAGAACCAGGTCCAGCTCGTCCAGGCCGCCATCGACCAGAAGGTCGACGGCCTGCTGGTCACCCTCGCCAAGGGCGACGCGATGGCCGACGTCCTCGCCAAGGCCAAGGCCGCCGGCATCCCCGTGATCACCATCAACTCCGGCCAGGAGTACTCGCAGAAGTTCGGCGCGCTCACCCACATCGGCCAGGACGAGTCCACCGCCGGCCGGGCGGCCGGCACCGAGCTGTCCTCCCGGGGGCGCAAGAACGTGCTCTGCGTCATCCACGAGCAGGGCAACGTCGGCCAGGAGCAGCGCTGCTCCGGCGCCCAGTCCAAGGCCGGCGGTGCCTTCCAGGTGCTGTACGTCAACGGCGTCGACATGCCCGACGCCCGCGCCGCGATCTCCGCCAAGCTCCAGGCCGACCCGGCCATCGACACCGTGCTCACCCTCTCCGGCCCGATGGCCGCCACCGGACTCCAGGCGATCCAGGACGCCCACCGCAGCGTCGAGCTGGACACCTTCGACCTGGGCGGGCAGGTGGTGGCCGGGCTCAAGTCCGGCAGCGTCGGCTTCGCCGTCGACCAGCAGCCCTACCTCCAGGGCTACGAGGGCGTCGACCTGCTCTGGCTCTACCGGTCCAACCTGGACATGCTCGGCGGCGGCAAGCCCGTCGAGACCGGCCCGCAGATCCTGACCAAGGACAACGCCGACGCCCTCGCCGAGTACGTCGCGAGGGGGACCAGGTGAGCAGCACGGACCTCCTCGCCCAGGAAGGTCTCGGCCGGGACCGCCCGGCGGCCGTGCGGCGGCTCCTCGCCCGCCCGGAACTGGGCTCGCTGATCGCCGCCGTCGCGGTGTTCACGGTCTTCGCGGGCGCCGCCGAGCCCTTCCTGCGGCTCTCCTCGCTGGGCACCGTGCTCTACGCGGCGTCCACCATCGGGATCATGGCGGTGCCCGTCTCGCTGCTGATGATCGGCGGCGAGTTCGACCTGTCGGCCGGCGTGCTGGTCACCACCGCCGCACTGACCTCCTCGATGGTCTCGTACCAGTTCACCGCGGTGACCTGGGTCGGCGTGCTGGTCTCGCTCGCGACCACGCTGGCGATCGGCTGGTTCAACGGCTTCATGCTCGGCCGCACCAAGCTGCCCAGCTTCATCGTCACCCTCGGCACCTTCCTGATGCTGACCGGCGCCAACCTGGGCGTCACCAAGGCGATCTCGGGGACGGTCTCCACCAAGTCGATCTCCGACATGGAGGGCTTCGAGTCCTGCCGCCGGCTGTTCGCCTCCGAGGTCACCGTCGGCGGGCTGACGATCAAGGCCACCGTCTGGTGGTGGCTCGGCCTGCTGGTGGTCGGCAGCTGGGTGCTGCTGCGCACCCGCTTCGGCAACTGGATCTTCGCCGTCGGCGGCGACGCGGACGCGGCCCGCGCGGTCGGCGTGCCGGTCGCCCGGACGAAGACCCTGCTCTACCTGGGCGTCGGCTTCGGCGCCTGGGTGCTCGGCCAGCACCTGCTGTTCTCCTTCGACACCGTGCAGTCCGGCGAGGGCATCGGCAACGAGCTGATCTACATCGTCGCGGCCGTCATCGGCGGCTGCCTGATCACCGGCGGCTACGGCTCGGTGGTCGGCTCCGCGCTCGGCGCGCTGATCTTCGGCATGGCCAGCAAGGGGATCATCTACGCCCAGTGGAACCCGGACTGGTTCAAGTTCTTCCTCGGCGCGATGCTGCTGCTGGCCGCGCTGCTGAACGCCTACGTCAAGCGCCGGGCCGAGCGGGGGCCGCGATGAACACGGACGCTGCGACGAACACGGACGGCATGGGCACCGAACTGCTCTCCCTCGACGGCGTCGGCAAGAGCTACGGCACCGTCCTGGCGCTCCAGGACGTCTCGCTGACCCTGCGGGCCGGCGAGATCAGCTGCGTGCTCGGCGACAACGGGGCCGGCAAGTCCACCCTGATCAAGATCATCTCGGGGCTGCACCGGCACGACGAGGGCAGCTACACCGTGGCCGGCGAGGAAGTCCGCTTCGACTCCCCGCGCCAGGCCCTGGAGCGCGGCATCGCCACCGTCTACCAGGACCTCGCCGTCGTCCCGCTGATGCCGGTGTGGCGCAACTTTTTCCTCGGCTCCGAGCAGGGCACCCGCCGCTGGGGCGGACTGCGCCTGGACGCCGAGGGCATGCGCGCCACCACCCGCGAGGCGCTCGCCAGGATGGGCATCGACCTGCACGACGTCGACCGCCCGATCGGCACCCTCTCCGGCGGCCAGCGCCAGTGCGTGGCGATCGCCCGCGCGGTGCACTTCGGCGCCAAGGTGCTGATCCTGGACGAGCCCACCGCCGCGCTCGGCGTCAAGCAGTCCGGGGTGGTGCTCAAGTACGTCACCGCCGCCCGCGACGCCGGGCTCGGCGTCGTGCTGATCACCCACAACCCGCACCACGCCTACCTCGTCGGCGACCACTTCACCCTGCTCCGGCGGGGCCGGATGGCGGGCAGCCACCCGCGCGCCGAGATCGGCCTGGAACAGCTCACCACCGAGATGGCCGGCGGCTCCGACCTCGCCGAGCTCTCGCACGAGCTGGCCCGACCCCCTGTTCCCGACTCCCGTGAGGAGCGTCCGCAGCCGTGACCAGCCCTCAAGGCAGCACCCGGCCGCCCGTCCTGCCCACCCTGCTCGGCCTCGGCCCGCGCGCCGAGCGCCGCCGCCGCGCCCTGCCCGCGGGGATACTGCGGCTGCCCACCATCGGCATCGACATCGGCGGCACCAAGGTCGTCGCCGGCGTGGTGGACGGCGAGGGCAAGGTACTGGAGAAGCTGCGCACCGACACCCCGGACAAGAGCAAGAGCCCCAAGGTGGTCGAGGACGTCATCGTCGAGCTGGTGCTGCAGCTCGCCGACCGGCACGACGTCCACGCCGTCGGCATCGGCGCGGCCGGCTGGGTCGACGCCGAGCGCTCCCGGGTGCTGTTCGCCCCGCACCTCAACTGGCGCAACGAGCCGCTCCAGCAGGCGCTCAGCGAGCGGCTGCGGTTCCCGGTGATCGTGGAGAACGACGCCAACGCGGCCGCCTGGGCCGAGTGGCGCTTCGGCGCCGGGCGCGGCGAGGACCACATGGTGATGCTCACCCTGGGCACCGGCATCGGCGGCGCGGTGGTCCGCGACGGCTACGTCGACCGCGGCAAGTACGGCCTGGCGGGCGAGTTCGGGCACATGCAGGTGCTGCCCGGCGGCCACCGCTGCCCGTGCGGCAACCGGGGCTGCTGGGAGCAGTACTCCTCGGGCAACGCGCTGGTGCGCGACGCGCGCGAGCTGGTCGCCGAGGAGTCGCCGGTGGTGCAGCCGCTGCTGGCCCGGGCGGGCGGCACCGTCGAGGGCATCACCGGCCCGCTGGTCACCGAGGCCGCGCGGGAGGGCGACCCGGTCGCGGTCGAGCTGCTCTACGAGGTCGGCACCTGGCTCGGCGTCGGCATCGCCAACCTGGCCGCCGGGCTGGACCCGGGCCGCTTCGTCATCGGGGGCGGCGTCTCCGAGGCCGGCGACCTGCTGCTCGGCCCGGCCCGGGACACCTTCCGCCGCACCCTCACCGGCCGCGGCTTCCGCCCCGAGGCCGTCATCGTGCACGCCGCCCTCGGCAACGAGGCCGGCCTGGTCGGTGCCGCCGACCTCGCCCGTCAGGTGGCCCGGCGCTTCCGCACCATCAAGCGGCGGCGGGTGGAGCGCAGCGCGCTGTAGGGGGGCGGGGGCGCCGGGCGGCGGACGACTTTCAACCGACAGATTTCAGCCGACAGATTTCAGCGAACAGATTTCGTTTTCTGTTCGCTGAAATCTGTCGGCTGTCGGCCGTTCCCGCAGGCGCGCCCTCCCGGTCGCGGGCTGATCCCCGGGCTGATCCACCGGACCGGCCCTGGGCTGTACGGGCGGAATCCGGTGGGCCGAACGGGCAGAGCTCCGGGCGTGGTTGCTTGACCGATGCGGAGATCGGTGACTCTCGGTGCCAGGGGGCTCACGAAAGGACATCCATGCCAAGCTCAACGCTCCGCCGCAGTGCCCGAATCGCCGCGATAGCCGCACTCGCCTGCGCCACCACCGTCGCCACCGCCGGGGTCGCGACCGCAGACGGCCACCATCGCGGGCGCGACGGGGGGCATCACGGTCACCACGGGCACCATGAGCACCGCACGCACCACCGGAACGTCGTCGACATCGACCTTGAGAAGGGGAAGATCGACGTCCAGGACGAGGCCGAGGGTGGCCTGGTCACGTTCGAGGTGGAGACCGACGACCCGGCCGGCCGTCAGATCCAGCTGATCCGTCCGCACGAGGGAGTCTCGAAGGCCACCCTGTTCGCGGACCTGACCAAGGCCGTCAGCCAGACCCCGGCGACCGCGGCCCAGGGCATCAAGGCCGTCACGGAAGCGGCCGATGCGCTGGGCGGCGCCTTCGTCGCGCCGGACGTCCCGGTGCGGTTCACCGAGGAGGTCGACCCCGGGGAGGTGCTGGTGCTGGACTTCGGCGCCTTCCTCAAGGACCCGGCGCACCCGCTCTTCGCCACGATCGAGTTCGAGGGCCACAACGGGCGCCACCGGCACCACCGGCACGACCGGCACCACCACGGGTCCGAGGAGCACGGCACCGTCATCCTGGAGGAGACGTCGGCCGGGCCCCGGTTCGACGTCGAGGACGTGGACGACGCGGACGCCCCCATCGTGGTGCGCAACGAGGCGGACGAACTGCACGAGATGGTGGTCCAGCCCGTGAAGCCGGGCACCACCGACGCGGACATCAAGGCGTTCTTCGATGCCACCGCCAAGGGTCAGCACCCGGCCCCGCCGTTCACCGGTCTGCCGTCCGGCCTCGGCGCGATCTCCCCGGGCGACACCGCGACGTTCGAGGCGAAGCACCTTCAGCCCGGTACCTACGTCCTGCTCTGCTTCATCCCCGACGACAAGACCGGCGTCCCGCACGCCTTCCTGGGGATGCACGAGGTGGTCGAGCTGCACTGACCGGTCGGGTGGCGCCGCCTCCGGAACCGGAGGCGGCGCCACCGTGTCGGCGTCCAGCACGTCAACTACCCGTTGGTAGCAGTGCGGAGTGGTTGTCGGATCATCCCTCCTGTGGAAGAACTGAGTTGACGTCGACTCAGGAGGAATCGGATGAGGGCGCTCACCCGCCTGGTGCCACCACTGCTGCTCACCACCGCGCTGGTCTGGTCCACCGCGCTGCCCGCCGGGGCCGCGGCCCCGCCGCCGAAGGCACCCGAGGCGGTGGGCTGGGGCGGCGCGGTGGCCACCGTCGATCCCGACGCCACCGCCGCCGGGATCGAGGTCCTGCGCAAGGGCGGCAACGCGGTGGACGCGGCGGTCGCCGCCGCGGCGGCCCTCGGGGTCACCGAGCCGTACTCCTCCGGCATCGGCGGCGGCGGGTACTTCGTCTACTACGACCACGCCACCGGCCGGGTGCACACCCTCGACGGCCGCGAGACGGCCGGCCGCAGCGCCGACAGCGGACTGTTCCTGGAGGACGGCAAACCGCTGGCCTTCGCCGACGCCGTCACCAGCGGCCTGTCCGTCGGCGTCCCCGGCACCCCGGCCACCTGGGACGCCGCGCTGCGCAGATGGGGCACCCGCTCGCTCGCCCGGAACCTCGAACCCGCCGAGCGGATCGCCGACAACGGCTTCGTCGTGGACGAGACCTTCCGCGGCCAGACCGCCGACAACCAGGCCAGGTTCAAGGACTTCCCGGCCACCGCCAAGCTCTACCTGCCCGGCGGCAAGCCCCCCGAGGTCGGCACCGTCCTGCGCAACCCCGACCTCGCCGCCACCTACCGGCTGCTCGCCAAGGACGGCGTCAAGGCCTTCTACCAGGGGCAGTTGGCCCAGGACCTCGTCAACACCCTGCAACACCCGCCGGTCGACCCGGCCTCCGGCCGCAACGCCCGCCCCGGCAGGGTCGACACCGCCGACCTCGCCGCCTACGCGGTGCGCGACCAGGCGCCCACCCACGTCGCCCACGGCGACTACGACGTCTACTCGATGGCCCCCTCCAGCTCCGGCGGCACCACCGTCGGCGAGGCGCTCAACATCCTGGAGGACGGCGGCGACGTCTCGACCTACAGCGGCACGCAGTACTACCACCACTTCCTGGAGGCCTCCCGGATCTCCTTCGCCGACCGCAACCGCTGGGTCGGCGACCCGGCGGCCGTCGACGTCCCCACCAGGCAGCTGCTCTCCGAGCGCTACGCCGCCTCCCGGGCCTGCCTGATCAGCCCCGACCACGCCCTCAGCAGCCCGCTCGCCCCCGGCGACCCGCGCCACCCGGCCGACTGCGCCGACACCGGCCAGGCCGTCGCCGAGCCCTACGAGGGCCCCAACACCACCCACCTGACGGTCGCCGACCGCTGGGGCAACATCGTCTCCTACACGCTCACCATCGAGCAGACCGGCGGCAGCGGCATCACCGTCCCCGGCCGGGGCTTCCTGCTCAACAACGAGCTGACCGACTTCGACTTCGCCCCGCTCGCCCCCGGCGTCCCCGACCCCAACCTGCCCGGCCCGGGCAAGCGCCCGCGCTCCTCGATGTCCCCGACCGTCGTGCTGCGCGACGGCGAGCCGTTCCTGGCCACCGGCAGCCCGGGCGGCGCGACCATCATCACCACCACCCTCCAGGTGCTGCTCGGACGGCTCGACCGGGGCCTGAGCCTGGAGCAGGCGATCGCGGCGCCGCGCGCCAGCCAGCGCAACACCGCCGCGACCCAGGCCGAGCCCGCCTTCCTGGCACTGCCCGAGCGGGCCGGGCTGGCGGCGCTCGGGCACGCGTTCAGCCCGGTGGCCGAGATCGGCGCCGCCACGGGCGTCGAGCGGCTGCCGGACGGGCGCTGGGTGGCCGCCGCCGAACCGGTGCGGCGCGGCGGCGGCTCGGCGGCGGTGGTCCGGCCGGCCCGCTGACGTCGGCGGGCGCGCTGACGTCGGCCGGCGGCGGCCGGGCGCCGGGGCCGTCCGGATTGTCAGTGCCGGGCGGTATGTTCGGGGTGGGCCTTCCCCGCGAGGGGCGGCCCGCCCCGTCCGTACCCGTCCGTACCCCGTCCGTACCGAACCACCGGGAAGGCCGCCCGCCGTGACCGTCCGCATCGCCACCTGGAACATCAACTCCGTCACCGCGCGGCTGCCCAAGCTCCTGGAGTGGCTGGAGAGCGCCAAGCCCGACGTGCTCTGCCTCCAGGAGCTCAAGTGCGCGGCCGACGCCTTCCCGTACGACGAGGTCCGCGAGCTCGGCTACGAGACGGCCGCGCACGGCACCGGCCGCTGGAACGGCGTCGCCATCGTCTCCCGGCTCGGCCTGGAGGACGTCGTGCGCGACCTGCCGGGCCAGCCCGGCTACCTCGCCGACGGCGCCCTGCTGCCCGACGTCGAGCCGCGGGCCATCGCCGCCACCTGCGGCCCGGTCCGGGTCTGGTCGGTCTACGTGCCCAACGGCCGCGAGGTCGGCCACGCGCACTACCACTACAAGCTGGAGTGGCTGGAGGCGCTGCGCAAGGCCTCCGTCGAGGACGCCGCCGGCTCCCGCCCGTTCGCCGTCCTCGGGGACTTCAACATCGCCCCCTCCGACGAGGACGTCTTCGACGTCGCCGCCTTCGAGGGCCTGACGCATGTCACCCCGGTCGAGCGCGCCGCGCTGGAGGCCCTCGGCGAGATCGGCCTGCACGACGTGGTGCCGCGTCCGCTCAAGTACGACCGCCCCTACACCTACTGGGACTACCGCCAGCTGGCCTTCCCCAAGAACCGGGGCATGCGGATCGACCTCACCTACGCCAACAAGGCCTTCGCGGACGCCGTCACCGACAGCTACGTCGACCGCGAGGCCCGCAAGGGCAAGGGCACCTCGGACCACGCGCCGGTCGTGGTGGACCTCGACCTGTGAGCCACGCCGCAGGTCATGCGGCACCTCACGCCGGGTAGCGGGCCGTAACTCGAACGGTCCTGAGCGCTGGCTGAGCACGGGGCGCGTACCTAGCGTCGGTGAGTGACCGGGTGCAGTTGATCGACCACGTGGACATGGAGTCCCCGGCTGCGCCCGAGAATCCCGGAGGTTCCGGCATGCGCCCCATGCGTACGGCCGCCGCCGCTCTGATCGGCGCGACGGCGCTGACCGGTCTGACGGCCCCCCTCGCTTCCGCCAGGGACGGCGCGGCCTCGGTCAGCCCGTCCCAGGCCGCACCGGGCCAGACCGTGACGGTCACGGTCTCCTGCGAGAAGTCCGACAAGCCCGAAGCCAAGACCATCACCGCCCGCTCCGCCGCCTTCGAGGGCGGCCCGGCGACCCTCACCCTGGGCTCCGACGGCAAGCACACCGGTTCCGCCCGGCTGGCCTCCCAGCACGCCGGGGACAGCAAGGTCGACGGCACCTGCCCGGACGGCGGCGCCTTCTCCACCAGCGTGACGGTCACCACCGTCACGGCCACCACCCCCGAGAAGGGCCTCGGCGACTGGGGCCAGGCGGCGGGGGAGTGGGCCGGTTCGCTCGGGCAGTCCGGTGCCGGCAGCCAGCAGGTCGCCCCGCACGGCTCGGTGAAGACCGGCCTCGGCGGCTCGGTCGCGGCGAACCCGGCGGAGCTGGCCGGGGGCCTCGCCCTGGTCGCAGGCGGTGTCGGCGGCTTCTGGCTGCTGCGCAGGCGCGGTGCCTGAAGGTTTCGCCGCTGCCCGCCCCCGCCCCCGCCCCTGTGCCGACCGCGCCACCGCCCCTGACGGGACCGGTGGCGCGGCGGCGTGTCAGACCGTCGTGTCAGACCGGCCGGGGCTCCAGGCCCTGCGGGCGCTCCGCCCGCGCGAGGCCGTCCGCCCGCGCGAGCCCGTCCTCCCGTGCGAGCCCGTTCTCGTGCGCCAGGATGCCGTCGGCCAGCAGGTACTGGGCCAGCACGTAGGTCGCCATGATCCAGAACTGATGCCCCGGCAGCTCCCGCCACTTCGCCAGCTTGGTGGCGATCAACGTGTCGGAGAGCAGGAACAGCGCCCCGCCCAGCCCGGTCCGCCAGCCCAGCCCGGCCGAGGTGACGGCCGTCGAGGTGAGCAGCAGGCTGTAGCCGGCCACCGGGATCCGCAGGTCCCCGAGGTCCGGCCAGAGCTGACCGACCAGGCCGACCCAGGCCGTCGCGTACGCGGCCGCGACCACCAGGGCGCGGCGGCGGTCGGTGAGCGCGCCGCGCTGGACGAACATCGTCACGTAGCAGATGTGCGCCGCCGCGAAGGAGCCCATGCCCGCGAGGAACGCCGGGTCGTTCTTCAGTTGGAGCAGCACGTCCCCGCCCGCGCTCAGCAGCAGCGCCGGTGCCAGCAGCTTCGGCGCCTCCCGCTCGGCCGTCCTGGCCGCCGCCACACTGTGCGCGGCCAGCAGCGGCATCAGGGCCGGCTTGGTGGCGTTCTGCAGCACCGACGCGCCGGACAGGATCGAGCCCAGGTGCGCCACCGAGGTCGCCGCGAAGCCGCCCAGCAGGCCGGAGGCCGAACGCAGGCGCGCACCGAGGACGGCACGGGTGGTCGTACGGATGCTCATGCGGCCTCCGGGGGTCGGGCGGTAGGGGGATCCGCACCGACCCTAAGGGAGCCGGCCGTGCGGCGGAAGGACAGGTTACCGGTGCGTAACCCGGGCGGGGACCGGCGGATGACGTGGCGGATGACGTGGCGGCGGGGGAGCGGCGGGCCGCGAGCGGCCGACGGGGCGGAGTGAGGGACGGGGTGAGGAACGGAGGGCGACCGGCCGGTTCGAGGGCACTTGCGGAGACTTTCGCGGGAGCCCGGTTGCTGCCACCGGGTGACCCGGGCACCGTCTAGTCTGGATCCCGACATGGATCAGCAGGACTACGCGGTCGGCGCCACCCGGGTGGCCGTCGGCAGGCCGGACGGACGCACGGGCGGGGCAGGACGGGGAACCGTCCACCCCTTCCTCGCCGTACGCGAAGCCGTGCGGGAAGCCGCGCGCGAGGCCGTCGGTGAGGCTGTCGGCGAGGCCGCGTACGAGGGGGAGCCCGCCGCTGACGTGCTGCCTGGGACAGCCCCCGTGGACGGTGCTGACGACCCGCAGGCCGCCGCTGCCGCCTCCGCCGGTGCAGTCGCCGGTGCCGCCCTCTCGCCCGATCCGGGACTGCTGCGGCTGGCCCAGTGGTTCGCCGCCGCCACCCCCGGCACCGCCGACGACCTCTGCGCCGCCTCCTTCGGCCTCTACCCCGCCCGCCACTTCGGCGCCTGCGCCGCGCCCGCCGACCCCGACGTCAGCTGGTGGCACGGCCCCACCGCCCACGCCGCCGCCTCCCTGCGCTCCCGCGAGGGCCGCACCGAGGGCGGCCTGCGCCGCGCCCGCCGCGACGCAGCCGCCCTGCCCGTCGTCCGGTCAGGCGCCAAGCCGGGCAGGCCCGGCCGCCACCGCAAGCCCGAGCTCAACCGGGTGATGCCGGAGGCGCCGGCGGACACCTGCCCACCGCCGGCCCCGGTCACGCAGGATCGTTCCGGCGAGGAACTCCCCGCCGCCGAACGCCGGATCGCCGCCCGGCTGCTGCTCGCCCACCCGCTGGTCACCGCCTCCGGCCCGCACGCCGACGGCTTCCCGCTGATCCGCCGTCACCGCGACTGGCTCGCCGAACGCTTCGACACCCTGCTCGGCTACCGCCTCGACGTCGGCCCGTGGCACGCCCGGCTCTGCAAGGCCGGCCTCGGCCCCGGCGCCGCCCGCCGCCTCGAACACCCCGCCACCGGAGCCCCGTTCACCCCGGGCGGCTACGCCCAACTCGCGCTCGCACTGGCGTTCCTGGTCGACGCCCCGGAGCAACTGGGGTACCGGCAGCTGCTCGACGCGATGCGCGCCGCCGCGCCCGAGCCGGTTGCCGAGCCGGACCGCCCTGCCGGTCTCGCCGATTCCGCCGAATCTGCCGACCTCGACATGGCGCTCGCCGCGCTGGCCGGGTGGCAGGTGCTCGGGGACCTGCCGTCCGAGGCCGCCGCCGACACCTTCGTCCTGACCGTGGACCGCGAACTCGCCCGTGCCGTCCCGATCGGCCCGCCCGCCCTCGCCGACGACGCCGCCGATCTCATCCGCCTCGCCGCCGCGGCCGAACCCGCCACCGCCGTACGCCGCCTGCTCGCCGAGACGCCTGCCGTCCTCGACGCCGACCTCCCCGAGGACCGCCGCGCCTGGCTGCACGAGCACCGGCTCAGCGGCCCGGCCGCGCTCGCCGAGTTCCTCGGCCTGGAGGCCGAGCTGCGTGCCGAGGGCGTCGCCCTGCTCGACCCGGCGGCCGAACTCACCGACCTCGCCCTCCCCGGCGTCGGCACCCTCGCCCAGGCCGCCCTGCTGCTGGTCGAGCGGCTGGTCGAGGAGGTCCGCCCGCTGCCCGGGGAGAGCAGCGAGGGCGACGTCCCGATCCCGGACGCGCTGATAGACGGCGTCCTCGGCGACATCGCCGACGACTACGGCCTCCCGGCCCGCTACCTCTCCGACCGCACGGCCCTGCGCCGCGACGCCCTGGACCTCCTCCTCCGCCTCGGCCTGATCACCCCCACCCCCCAGCCCAAGCGCCCCCCGACCTGGCACCTCCGCCCGCACGCCGCACGCTTCGCCCCAGCCCCCGACCTCGAACCCACCCCGGGCACCGGCCGCCACTCCCGCCGCGAGCCATAGCGCCGGTCTTGGTCCCACCCCCGCCGGCCCCCGCACCGAGCAGCGGGCGTAGCTGCGGGGCAGGGGGCGCCCCGTCCGTTCGGTGGGCGGTCCGCCGTCGTGGGGGTGGGAAAGCAGAAGCACCGCTCCCGTCGTGCGGGGTGGCGGTGCTGGGAGGGTGGGCTGTGCGGTCGGCGGCTACTTGCTGGCGGTGGCGCTGACGACGGGGCCGTGTTCGACGGTTTCCACCGTGGCGCCGACGCCGAGGGTGCCGAGGGCGATGGAGGCGAGGACGGCGGTGCACGCGAGGAGGCGGCGGTGCCGCTGGGGGAGCGGGAAGCGCGGTTCCTGGTAGGGCGCCTGAGGGCTGGCGTTCATGACAGGGAGGCTTCCAGGGCGGCGTGAACGGTCGGTACGCGCGGGTGAAGTCCGGACGGGGCTTGGGCGTCGGTTGGCCGCGTACGCCCCACCCGTCGTGAGCGGGGCGTATGTGCTGGTCTACGTCCCCCCGTCAGGCCGCCTGCTCCTCGCCCGGGTCGTGCGCGGTGGCGAGGTAGCGGGAGAGCGCCCGGCGGCTGCGGGTGAGGTCGTCGATCCGGGCGTCCAGGTCGGCGAGTTCGCCGCGCAGGGTGGCGAGCAGGTTCGGGCAGGCCTCCAGGACCGGGACGGGGCCGGTGGCGCAGGGCAGCAGTTCGGCGATGACGCGGGTGGTCAGGCCGGCCGCGAGCAGGCTGCGGATCTGCCACACCCGTACGGTGTCCTGCTCGCCGTACTCGCGGTAGCCGGCCGTCGTCCGGGCGGGCCGGAGCAGGCCCTGCTCCTCGTAGTAGCGGAGCAGGCGGGCGGACACCCCGGTCACGCGGGCGAGTTCTCCGATGCGCATGATCGGGCGAACGCCGCCGCGGGCCGGGGTGTTCCCGTGCCGGTCAGCCCTTCACGAACTCCAGGAAGACGTCGCGCAGTTCGGGCAGTGCCTCGACCATCGGCAGGTGCCCGGAGGGGAGTTCGACGTAGCGCGCGCCGGGGATGCCCTCGGCCAGCAGGCGGTGCTGGGACGGCGGGACGAGCATGTCCTCGGTCGTGCCGACGACCACCGTCGGCACTGCTAGCGCGGCCAGCTCCGCGCGCACGTCGACCGTGCCGGCGAGCCGGAACTGCTGCGGGAAGCCGGACGGCAGCGGGGACTTGAGCGCCTCCTGCAGCCCCGCGAGCCGGTCGGCGGGCAGGGCGTCCACCCAGCTCCCGCCGAACACGACGGTGAGCATCAGCCGGGCGAGGTCCTCGGGCCGCTCCTCCAGGTCGACGAACAGGTCGGAGAGCACCCGCGTCCGCGCCGAGCCGCCGGCCACGCCCGCGAGCAGCAGCAGCGAGCGGACCCGCCCGGGGTGGCCGGTGGCGATCCGGACGGCGACGGCGGCGCCGAGCGAGTAGCCGGCCAGGTCGAAGGTGTCCAGGCCCTCCTCGTCGGCGGCGGCGACGAGCCGCTCGGCCAACTCGTCCAGGGTGCGCTCACCGGGCTCGTACGGGCTGTCGCCGGAGCCGGGGTAGTCGGGGGCGACGACGGTGCGGTGGGCGGCGAGGTCGGGCAGCAGCAGGCCCCAGTTGTCCCGGGCGCTGCCACCGGCGCCGTGCGCGAGCAGCAGGCCGGGGCCTGAGCCCTGGACGATCCGGGCGAGCGGGGTGGCCGACATGGGGTGCTCCTCTGTGGGCTGGGGTTTCACCGACAGTGGGAACGGTAGGAGTTCACACCGGTGAGAAGGTCAAGCCGGGGAGGCGAAGAGCCCGTCCAGGGCGGGCTCCGGGCCCCGGCCGTGGTCGAGCGCACCGTCGAACCGCCTACGCTGAGACGGAAGGAGTTCCGCTGATGGACGACGAGGTCCGCACCCGGAACGAGTCAGCTCCGAAGCAGGCCACCGGACACGAGGCACGCGCCGACGGCGTGGACCGCCGGTCACTGCTGCGGATGGTCTCCGCCGCCGGGGCGCTCGCCGCGCCCGCACTGGCCGCCCCGACGCTTGCTCCGGGCCGGGCGGCCGCCGAGGAGGTGCCCAGGCCGGTGCCCGGAATCGTCAAACCGCTGCCCGCCGAGTGGTTCGTCCCGCGCGGTACCAACGCCGAGATGCGCTGGGATGCCTTCCGTGACGCCGACGGCGAGTCCGTCATCGGTCGGCACGTACCGGTCGAGCGGTTCTTCGTCCGCAACCACACCAGTACTCCGCTGGTCGACCCCGACACCTGGAGCCTCAAGCTGTTCGGCAGCGGTCTGCGCGGCGCGCCGACGGTGCAGGATCCGGTCGAGTTCGGCCTGGACGACCTGCGGGAGCTGCCGTCCACCCGGATCAGCGCGCTGATCGAGTGCGCCGGCAACGGCCGCAGCTACTTCCTCAGCCAGCAGAACCAGCCCGTCCCCGGCACGCCGTGGACGCTCGGCGGCGTCGGTTCGGCGAGCTGGCGGGGCGTGCGACTGGCCGAGGTGCTGCGGGCCGCCGGGCTGACCGGGGCGGCGGTGGACGTGCTGCCCACCGGCCTCGACCCGGACTACGTCGCGGGCGGCACCAACTACGGCCCGGTGCGCCGACCGCTGCCGATCGCCAAGGCGCTGGACGACGTGCTGCTGGCGTACGAGATGAACGGCGAGCCGCTGACCCCCGACCATGGCGCCCCGGCCCGGCTGGTGGTGCCCGGCTGGGTGGGTATCGCCTCGATCAAGTGGGTGGGCAGCATCGAGGTCGCCGACCGTCCGCTGTATTCGCCGTGGAACACCGACTTCTACCGGATGTTCGGTCCGGACTACCCGACCGGCGGCGGCGAACCGCTCGCCAATCAGGTGGTGAAGTGCGCCTTCGAGCTGGCTGCGGGCGCGCAGCTGGGGGCGGGCCGCGAGCACCGGCTGTACGGGCGCTCGTGGTCCGGCACGGCGGCGGTGCGCCGGGTCGAGGTGAGCACCGACGGCGGCCGGACCTGGCGGTCCGCCGAGCCGTACGGCGGCTCGCACGCCGACGACTGGACACGCTGGAGCGTCGATTGGCGCCCCGAGCGGCCCGGCCGGTACGAGCTGCGCGCCCGTGCGACGGACCGCCGGGGCAACACCCAGCCCGAGCGGGAGCCGTTCAACCGGGAGGGCTACCTGTTCGGCGCGGTGGTGGCCCACCCGGTGACCGTGGTCTGAGCCTGCCCGGTGACGGTGCACTGAGCCTGCCCGGTGGCGGCGCTCTGAGCCCGCCTGGTGACGGCGCTCTGAGCCCGCCCGGGGTCAGCCGGTGGACTGGACCTCGTACGGGGCGGGGTACCGCGTCTCGTACGGGGTCAGCACCAGCCGCACCACGTCCTCCAGCCGCCGGCGGGCGTCCCCGAGCGTGGTGCGGCCGGTCACCCAGGCGGTCAGCTCGCCCTGCCAGGCGTGGCCGACGATGTGCCGCACCAGGTCGCTCGCGGCGGCCGGCACCTCGGCGGTCACCGCCTGCAGGGCGGTGCTGTCGGCCCGGGCCATGCCTTGCAGCGCCTCGCTGGCGAAGGGGTCGGTGGAGGCGGCCACGGCGACTCGCAGCCGGGCGAGTTCGGGCTGCCTCTGGTACGCCCGCATCCCGCCCCGGACGAACCGGACCGCCCGGTCGGTGGCCCCCGACCCGGCCCGGGGCCCGCGCAGCTCGGCCACCAGGTCGGCCAGCAGCAGGCGGTGCCACTCGGCGATCGCCGCCGCCAGGAGGTGGTCCTTGGAGGAGAAGTAGCGGTACGCCGTCCCCAGGGCGACTCCGGACCGCTCGCAGACCTGCTTCATCTGCAGCCGCTCGACGCCGATCTCGTTCACCAGGGCGAGCGCGGCCGCGATCAGGCTTTCGCGGCGTTCGAGCTGACGCGGAGACATCGCCTCCACCGGCCGTGGTGACAGGTCAACCTTGGTCACCCGCACCATGATACGGGCCGGGGCCGCTCAGGAGTATGACGCCGACCGGCCCCCTTCCGTTCGCCGGGAGGTCACCGGGCCTCCCGGGGCGTGCCGGAAGGCAGGCCGGGGCGGGTTCCGGGGAGCCGTCGGTGAACGGAAGGGGGCCGGTCGGGTCCTACGGCTGGCGGCGGATCAGGGCCTCCTGGACGGCGGAGGCGACCAGCCGGCCGTCCCGGTCGTAGAACTCACCGAGCGCCAGGCCCCGGCCGTCCGAGGCGGACGGGCTGCGCTGGGCGAACAGCAGCCACTCGTCGGCCCGGAAGGGGCGGTGGAACCACATCGCGTGGTCCAGCGAGGCCATCAGCAGGGTGGGCGGCTCGGTGCGCTGGAAGAAGTTCTGCTGCTCGTCCAGCCCGGCGGTGGAGGCCAGGGTGAGGTCGGAGAGGTAGGCGAGCGCGCCGGCGTGCAGCAGCGGGTCGCCGTCCGGCAGCGGGGAGGCGGTGCGCATCCAGACGAACTGCTGGAGCAGCCCGGGGGCGGCCGGCGGCAGACCCGGTGCGCCCGGCGGGACGAAGCGCACGTCGAGGTCCTGGAAGCCGCCGGTCGCCGCGACCATCGTGCGGACCTCGTCGGGCGCGTGGGCGACGGCGTCCGGCAGGGACTCCGGAGCGGGCAGCGCCGGCATCTCGCGGCGGCGGTCGGTGGCCGGTTCGGGGTGCTTGAAGGAGGCGGTGAGCGAGAAGATCTCGTTCCCCTTCTGGACGGCCGTCACCCGGCGGGTGGTGTAGGAGACGCCCTCGCGGACCCGCTCGACCAGGTAGTCGATCGGCTGGGTCGGGGTGCCCGGGAGCAGGAAGTAGCCGTGCAGCGAGTGCACCGGGCGCCGGTCCTCGACGGTGCGCCCGGCGGCGACGAGCGCCTGCGCGGCGACGTGGCCGCCGAAGGCGCGCATCGGGGCGCCGGCGTGGCACAAGCCCCGGAACGTGTTCTCGTCCAGCTGCTCGATCTCCAGCAGATCGGCGAACGGGGAGGTCGGCCGGGCGGCCCGGACGTGCGGTTCGGTCAGGTCGGTCACGGGGTCATAGTGGCAGAAGCCAACCGTTCCGTGGTGTGACGTGGGTAACTCCTCCGGGGGTCGGTTTGCTGTAGAACACGTTTCAGTCCGGTGGTTCCCCGATGGATTGTCAGACCCCTCACCTAGCGTGCTCGCCATGACGCAATCCGCACACGCGTACGCCTATCTGCGCCCGTCGGCCGTCCTGGACGGCGCCGACGGCCGGCGCCTCGACCTGGCCACCTCCGGCGGCGCCACCCCGCTCGGCGCCGCCGCCAACCCGCGCTTCTTCGCGGGCTTCCTGGCCGACCCGGCGCCGGCCGCCGCCGCGCTGCTCGCCGTCGCGGACGTCGCCGCCGCCCGCTACTTCCAACCGCGGCTGCGCGCCTCGCTCGACCCGGTGGTCACCGCGAACGGGGACCGGCTGCGCTTCGAGTCCTTCTCCGGCTGCTGCGGCGTCTACGCCCGGCTCGACGTGCTGGGCGCCGGGCTCGACGGCGACGAGATCGGCCACGGCACCACCAACGTGGACGTCAACAACCCGCTGCGCGAGGCGCTGACCAGGATCGGCCCGGCCGACCCGCTGCACCTCGCGGTCGGGCCGGACGCGCTGGAGGTCACCACCTTCGACGGCCCGCTGGTCGAGAAGAAGGTCCCGCTGCCGGAGCGCTGGCTGCGCGGCTTCGCCGAGACCCAGGTCGTCGCGGCCGGCTTCGAGCTGCGCGCCGAGCTGCCCGCCGCCGAGGCGGTCCGCTTCCTGCGCTCGCTGCCGCGCGGCGGGCGCGGCAGCGTCGGCTGGGTCGTCCCGGCCGGGCGGACGCTGCGGCCGACCACCCGGCCGGTGCCGGGCGCGGTCTGCCTGCCCGGGGCCGAGCGGCTCGCCGCCCTGCAGCGGGTGCTGCGGCACGCGCTCGCCCTGCGGGTGTACGGGCCGCTGTCCGCCGGGGAGTCGACCGCCTCCGCCTGGGAGGCGGTGCTGCCCGGGATGCGGCTCACCCTGACGCTGTCACCCGACGCCTCCCGCGGCTTCTCCGGAGAGGGCGGGGTGCTCGACGCGCTCGCCACCGGCACGGCCGAGCAGGACGCCGAGCTGGTGTCGGTGCTGCTCGCCTGGGAGCCGCGGATCGAGGTCGGGGATCTGGCCGAGCAGTCCGGCCTGAGCCCCGATCGGGTACGCGCCGCGCTCACCCGGCTCGGCACCGCCGGGCAGATCGGCTACGACACCGCCGAGGCCGCGTACTTCCACCGTCAGCTGCCGTACGACGCCGGGCGCGCCGAGGCGGCCAACCCACGGCTGCGGGCGGCCCGGGCGCTCGTCGAGGCGGGCGCGGTGCGGCTGGAGGAGGGCGGTGCGACGGCCGTCGTCACGGTGGAGGACCACATCCAGCGGGTGCGCACGGACGCGGCGGGGCGGATGAGCTGCACCTGCCTGTGGTGGGCCAAGTACCGCGGCGGGCGCGGGCCGTGCAAGCACGCGCTGGCGGTCGGGATGGTGCGGGAGTCGGGAGCGTGAGCGTGGTGGAGGAGACGGTGGTCGGCGTGGCACCGGAGCCGGTGGCGGACCTGCGGGCGGCCGTCCGGAGCGGGTCCATCGAGGCGATACCGGAACTGCTGGCCGGGCTGGACAAGGCGCAGCGGCGGGCCTGCCTGACCACGCTCAAGGAACTGCGCAAGGAGCTCCGGGACGACTGGTCGCACACCGGGGTCGAGTCCAAGGGCGCGCTGCTGGTGGCCGGGGCCGGGTGCCACCCGGGCCCGGCGGGCGCCGCCGCCTGGATCGCCGGCGGCGACTTCACGTCCCGGGAGTGGGCCCGGTACCCCGAACTGCACGCGGTCGTGGAAGCGCAGCCGCAGGATTGGCAGATCGAGGTGGCCGCCCGGCTGGCCGCCCGGCCGACCAGGGCTTGGGGCTGGTCGATGTACCTGCTCATCGAGGCCGTCGTCCGGCGCACCGGCTGTGCGGTGCCGACCGGCGAGTCCTTCGTCCGGGACTGGCTGAACCGCTCCGTCGACCGGGGCGGACCACGCGCCACCCTGGCCGACCGGCTGCGCACCGACGCCTTCACCCCGGTGCTGCTGCCGCTGCTGTTCGAACTCGCCGACGTCGGGCACACCTTGACGTTCCGGCTGAGCCCGCGCCCCGGCGACGTCTGGACGGAGGCCGTCGCCGAGCTGGCCGCGGCCGGCGTGGTGGACCGGGCGACGGTGATCGACTGCTGCCTGGCCCGGCTGCTGCGCGGTGGCAAACCCGCCGACCAGCGGGCCTTCCTGGAGGTGCTGCGGGCCCTCGCTCCCACGCCCGAGGAGTACGCGGCCCGCGCCCGGGACGTGGTGGCGCTGCTGGACGGCCTGTCGGTGATCGCCGGGCACGCCCAGGAGGTGCTCGCGGAGCTGGACGAGGCCGGGCTGATCGAGCCCGAGCTGCTGACCGAGGCCTCGGCGGTGGTGCTGTTCCGGACCGAGAAGAAGCTGGTGCGCGCCCAGCTGGGCTGGCTGGAGCGGGCCGCCCGGCGGGCGCCCGAGCGCTCCGGGCCGGTGGTGCTAGCAGCGGCCCAGGCCTTCGGGTCCGCGGACCCGGGCGTCCAGGAGCGGGCGCTCAACGTGGTGGCCCGTCACCTGACGGCGGCGGGGGAGGCGGTGCTGCCGGAGCTGCGGTTCGCGGCCGAGGCGCTGAACCCCGTTCACCACCGCCGGGCCGGCGAGCTGCTCGGCGCGCCGGTCGGCGGCGGGGACGACCACGATCCGGACGCCGGGTGGAACGAGACCCTCCCGCCCGTCCCCGAGCCGCGCCCGCTGGGTGCCCCGATCGCCTCGGCGGCCGAGCTGGCCGAGGAGCTGTCCGCCCTGCTCGCCGCCGAGGAGCCGGAGGTCGCCGTCTTCGAACGAGTACTGGACGGCCTGGTCCGGCAGGCCCACCTGGACCGCACCGCGCTCGTCGAGGCGCTGGAACCGGTCCGCCGGGTGCACCCGTGGCACGGCGTCGGCCGCTGGCAGGACTGCAAGCCCCGGGACATCCTCTACGTCGCCGCCGCGGTGGCGGGCGAGACCCCGCCGCACCGGCTCTGGGGCTCCCTCGGGAACAAGGGCCACTCCCAGCTGCGCGGCCGTGCCAACACCGTCCACGGCACCGTCCTCGCCGCCCGGCTGGAGGAGGCCGCCTGGCAGGTGACCGCCGACCGGCCGCCCTACCTGCTGGCCACCCCGACCGACAGCAGCGGCGCGCTGGACGCGGCCGTGCTGGTCGAGCGCCTCGCCGGGTACGAGAAGGCGGGCATGACGCCGGGCAAGACCGACCTGTGCGCGGCCCTGCTGCGGGTCGGCCCCGGTACGGACACCGATTCGCAGCGGGCCGCCGAAGCACTCGGCTCGCCGGCCGGTCGGTGGGTCGCGCACTGGCTGCGCACCGGCGGCCTCCCCGGCCAGCCGTCCGAGCGGGTGCTGTTCGCGCCCGGCCGGGGCTCGCAGCACGGCCACCACTACGGGGAGCGCTGGTGGGAGGACGTCCGGCGGGTGGCCGTCGCCCAGCCGGGCATCGGCGCAGGGCCCAAGGGCCCGGACGGCGAGCGGCTCGGGCCCGAGTTCCGGGCGCTGCTGGAGGGCACCGAGCCGAGCGTGGCCCGGGTCCGGAAGGTCGGTTCCTGGCCCTGGTGGCCCACCGCGCAGTGGGCCGCGATGCTGCCCTGGCACCGGGAGGAGCTGGCCGCCCGCTGGCTCGACCACGTCGCCGCCGGCGCCGACCGGGACGAGCGCGGCGCCGGGCGGATGCTGCCCGTGCTCGCCGAGGCCGGCGGCCCGGCCGGGCTCGCCGTGCACCTGGTGGTGGCGTACGGCCTCGGCGCCCGGCACACCGAGGACCGCACGGCGGCCGTGGACGCCCTGCTGGTGCTCGCCGCGCGCGGCGACCTGGACGGCGAACTGCTCGGCCGCGAGCTGGGCGGGCTGGCGGCCTGCGGCACGGTCAAGCCCACCCGGCTGGCGTCGGCGCTCGCGTTGGCGGCGGGGACGGGCGCGTACGGCACGGTGTGGTCGGTGCTCGGGGCGGCGCTGCCGGGCCTGCTGGGCGCGGCCGAGCCGTCCGTGCGAGGCCTCGGCGACCTGCTCGGCCTCGCCGCCGACTGCGCCCGGCGCACCGGCGCCCGCGGCCCGGTGGCCGAGGTGACGGCGACGGCGGCGAAGGACGGGTCGAGCCGGGTGGTCAAGGAAGCCCGGGCGCTGCGGGACGTCCTCGCGGGCTGACCGGGCGGCGAGCGGGCTTCGGAGAACGGGCTTCGGCGAACGGATTTCAGCAGACAGATTTCAGCGAACGGATTTCAGCGAACGGATTTCAGCGAACAGACTTTGAAATCTGTTCGCTGAAATCTGTCACCTGTTCGCGCACCTCGGTCGTCGCGGAGGCCGCCTCCGCAGCCTTCGCTTCGGCCGCCATCGCCTCCGCTGCCCGCTCGTCGGCCAGTGGCTCGATGTCGCGCGGAGCGCCGGAGACGGCACGCCACCAGAGGCGGAGGGCGGGCGGGTCGGCGGGCTCGAAGGGCTTGCCGGGGCGGGGGACGGTGAGGCGGGCGCCGAGCGCCTGGGCGGCCACGACCACCCGCTCGGCGGGCTCCTCCCAGGGGTGCAGCGCGAGGTTGAAGGTGCACCAGTGGATCGGCAGCAGCAGGTCGCCGCCCAGGTCCAGGTGCGCCCGGACGCCCTCCTCGGGCGTCATGTGCACCTCGGGCCAGAAGTCGCTGTACGCGCCGACCTGCATCATGGTCGCGTCGAAGGGGCCCAGCCGGCGGCCGATCTCGGTGAAGCCGGGGAAGTAGCCGGTGTCCCCGCTGTGGAAGATCCGGTGCCCGCCGCCGGCGACCACCCAGGACGCCCACAGGAACAGCGTGCTGGTGCGCGGGCCGCGGCTGCAGTAGTGGCGGGCCGGTGTGGCGGTCAGGGTCAGCCCGGCGACCTCGGCCGACTCCCACCAGTCCAGCTCGACGATCTGCTCGGCCGGTGCGCCCCAGTGCTCCAGGTGCGCCCCGACCCCGAGCGGGACGGCGAACACCGCGCCCGTCCCGATCAGCGCCCGGACGGTGTCCATGTCGAGGTGGTCGTAGTGGTCGTGGGAGATCACCACGACGTCCACCGGCCCGAGTTCGGACAGCGGCAGCGGTACCGGGTGCAGCCGCTTGGGCCCGGTCCAGCCGAACGGGGAGCAGCGGTCGCCCCAGACCGGGTCGAGCAGGACGCGCCGTCCGGCGATCTCGGCGAGCACGGTGGCGTGGCCCAGCCAGGTCAGCCGCAGCCCGGAGCCCGGCGGGGTGGCCAGGTCGGCCGGGAGCAGCCGGTGCACCGGTACGGCGGCGGCCGGGAACCGTCGGGTCTTGTCGCCGGTGAGCTGGGCGCGGGTGATCTCCAGCGGGCTGCGCTCGTACACCAGGCGGCGGGTCGGCACCGGGTTGCGGAAGGCGCCGTCGGCGAACTGCGGGGAGCGGCGGATCCGGGCCAGCCGCTCGCCCCGGGGCTCGGCGCCGAAGGCGTCGGTGCGGACCCGGTGCCAGGCGGCCCGGGGCAGCCCGGCCAGCCCGGGGACGGCGCGGTCGGCGGCGGGGCCGGCGGACGGCGGGGCGAACTGCGAGGACAGACCGGCGAGGCGGGAGAACCACGAGACGGGGCGGGGCACGGCTCCTCCAAGGACGGTCACGGCTACCGGGCGTGCCGGGGCGCGTATCGCGGTGGCAGGTGGGGCCTTTGCGGTACGACAACCATCTCGTCGGAGGTTACTCGCCGTGGGCCGTCCGGACCTGGTGGAAGGCCCGGCACGGTCCAATCGGCGTACCCGGCCGCTTGGGCCCGGGCGGGGTACGGTCCAGTTCGGCCCGATGCGGCCCGGCCGCCCCGCCCTGGGTCCGGTCAGGCGTAGAAGCGGGTGATCGTCTCGGCGACGCAGTGCGGCTTGGCGCTCTGCTCGCTCGTGATGGTGAACCGCACCACGGCCTGGACGCCACCCGGCACCTCGGTGGCCGAGATCAGCTCGGCGGTGGCCCGGATCGACGTGCCCACCGGCACCGGAGCCGGGAAGCGGACCTTCTCGGAGCCGTAGTTCAGCGCCATCCGCACGTCCTCGACGGCGTAGCACTCCTTCGCCAGCACCGGGATCATCGACTGGGTCAGGTAGCCGTGCGCGATGGTGGAGCCGAACTGGCTCTCCTTCGCCCGCTCCGGGTCCACGTGGATCCACTGGTGGTCGCCGGTCGCCTCGGCGAACAGGTCGATCTGCCGTTGCTCGATGGTGTGCCACTCGCTGGTGCCCAGCTCGGTGCCGACGGCGGCGGTCAGCTCGGCGAGGGAGGCGAAGGTCGTCACGGTGCGCTCCTGGAGAGGGACAGGCCCGGGGAGGGGTCAGGACGCCGGAAGCGTATGCCTACCCACCGGTATCTGTCAGGAGCCCGAGAACCGTCAGCGGTCCGGGAGCCAGCCGGAGACGGACAGGACGGAGGCGCCGCGGCCGTCGTGCTCACGGCCGCAGTGCGGCGCGGCCCAGGGCGCCCAGCCCGGTCGGGAACAGTCGGCGGCCGCTCACCAGCTCCGGCACCAGCGCCACGAACAGCGGCTCCGGGTCGCCCACCCACGGTCGCAGGCCGGAGCGCAGCACCCGCCGTACCTGCTCGGGCTCGCGCACCACGTCGGCCCGCCCGTGCACCAGCACGCTCCAGCCGGTGCGGGTGACCGGGTCCAGCAGATCGGCCTGGAAGGCCACCACCGTGCCGTCAAGCCCGCGCGCGGTGGCACTTCCCCGGCGCACGGCGAGCACCAGCCGCCCGTCCAGGACCTCGAAGGAGACCGGCAGGACGGCCGGCAGTGCGTGCTCGGTGTACACCACGCGCCCGACGGGCACGGTGCTGAGCAACCGCAGGCACTCGGCCTGGCTCAGGGTCTCCACACGGTCCTCAGGCTCCATGCGTCCGATCGTCCTCCGGTCGGCGCCCGCGTCGATAGGGCCCATGGTCCCTGAGCGGACGGGCCGGGAGCCCCGTCGGCGGCCGTCCGGGCGGTAGCCTGCCCGGCGGCGGCCGGTGATGCGGACGGCGGACGGCGGACGGTGACGCGAACGGCGGCTCGCCCGTGAGCCGCGCGGCGGGTGACCACAGCGGTGGGTGGCGGCCCCGGGGTGCCGGGGCCGGCCGGGAGGGGGGACGGATGGCGGGCGGGGTCGATCTGGTGGTGATCGGGGCGGACGGCGGGCCGGACCGGGCCTTCGGCGGTTCGGCGCTCGCGCCGGACGGCGCCCGGCTGCTCGCCGAGGTGCTGCCCGGGATGTGCTTCGACACCGGCGCGGCCGGCTGCCGGGTCACCACGGCGCCGCCGGACGCGGACGCCAACGCGATGCTCACCGCCGTCCGGGACGCGGCCCAGCACCCCGGTCGCTGGCTGGTGGTCTGCCTGGTCGGCCAGTTGGTGGCCGATCCGCGCGGGCGCCGGCTCGCCCTGGTCACCGGCGGCAGCACCGCTGACAACGCCTACCGCCGGGGCCTGGCCTGGGACTGGGTGGTCAGCGCGATGGTGCACGGGGACCAGGGGGAGGCGCTGCTGCTGGTCGACGCGGTGGCCGACCGGGACACCTGGGCCGCCCTGGAGCGCGGCGGCGGCGAGGACGGCGCGGGCGAACTGCTGAGCTACTCGCGCGTCCCGCTGTGGGGCCGGATCGGTCGCTACGCCTCGGGCAGACGCGGCCGGGACGCCGTACTGCCGGGCGGTGAGGGCTCGTTCAGCCGGGCTCTGACCACCGTCCTGCGCCAGGGTGTCCCGGGTGCCCCCGCGGCCGTCTCCCCGTCGGACCTCCAGCCCGCCGTGGCAGCGCTGACGGACGGGGGAGAGTCGGCCGGTAGTTCGGGTGCGCCGGGCGCGCGCCTGCTCGTTCCGCCGCACGGCGGGCGCCTGTTGATGCGCAATCGGGCCGCGGTTCGGGGCGCATTGGCCGGATTGTCGCTTTCCGAAGAACTGTTGGCCGTTCTGTGGCGGGAAAGTGCCCCGACGGAACCGCCTTCCGCGTAAGGTCAGGGGGCCTGAGGTGTTGCCGTGATGGGGTGGGTTGGCGAAGAATCGATCCCCAGCGGAAACACCGGCGGGACAGCGGAATTCTTCTGGCGGCCGTGGATCACTGATCGGGTCGGTCGCGACGAGGTGGGGCGATGCGGCAGCGCGGAAATGTGTTGCGCCCTGGGGCGGTCGGGGTCGGCGGGGCGGTTCTGGTGTTGCTTCTCGGCGCTTGCGCGAGCGGTGGTGCCGGAGGTTCCGTCGATCACCTCGGGGCGACTGCGCCACCTGTTGCGGGAGTGAACCCGCTAACCCCTTCGAGTGGTTCGGTAAACGCCACGATCGCGCCGACCGACGGACCCGAAGGGGCCCTGGGGCGGGTCGCGTTGAAGGCGTATCAGGACTGGTGGCAGGTCCAGGCCGAGGTTTTCGGGCGACCGGATTCGGACGGCTACACACTGGAGCAGTACTCCTCCGGGCGGGCCCTGTCCGACACCCTCGTCGGCCTTCGCCAACTCCGCGACGCCAAAGTGGTGATGACCGGCACGCCGCGCAATTCGCCGGTGGTCAAGGCCATCGACCTGAAAGCCGATCCGCAAACCGCCGTGATCGAGGACTGCGTCGACCTGACCGACTGGCACCGCGTCGATGCCGTCACCGGGGCCGCGAAGGATCCGGGCCAACGCCTGAACCGGTACGTCGCGAAGGCGTCGCTGCGCATGTTCCAAGAGCATTGGCTGATCTACGAGTTCACACGGGAGGTGGACCGGACATGCTGAACGCGAGGAAACCGGCCGGGCGATTCGCGGCCGTGGCATCGATGTCGGCGGGGCTGCTGCTGTCGTCGGCCGTGACTGCGACGGCGGACGAACCGCCGAACGGCGGGGCCGAGCAGTGTTTCCCGAACGTGATCTGCGCGGGCGCCAATTCCGGCGGAAAGACCCCCGTGCCCGGATCCACGAAGCCGAGCGGCGGCGGTGGCGGCAGTGCGGACACCGACCCGCAGCTGTGCAGCTACCACGACGTCCCCTGGGCCTGCCACGACCCGCAGTTGGGCTGGTTCAACAGCGACCAGGGCTGCTACTTCCGCGCGCTGGACAACCCGCCGGCGGCGGGCGACTCGGCGTGGGGCGGGCACGACCCGAAGGACGGCTCGCTCTACTCGAAGGTCTGCCCGCAGACGAGCGGGGGCCAGGACGGGGCCGAGGTCGTCTTCGTGCCCAACTCCCAGAACGGGCCGAAGCCGGACGCCGAGGCAATGGCCATCGAGTCGGCGCGGGAGAAGGTCGTCTTCGGGAAGCCGGTGGGCAAGGTCGCGCCCGGCGACACGGCGGTGGTCAACTCGCCGGTCTGGCTCTGGGCCGACAACGCCGCGACGCCCGCGCCGGGGACGGCGGCGGTGCAGGGCGTCTCGGTCACCGTCACCCCCGGGCTGGTGCGGGCGGACTGGAGCTTCGGCGACGGGTTCTCGACCACGTGCGCGACGGCCGGGACGCCGTACGACCACACGTACGGGGGCGCCGAATCCCCGGACTGCGGCTACGTGTTCAAGGCCAGCTCCGGCAAGCAGAAGGACGGCGTCTTCGCCGCCACGGTGACGATGAACTGGGAGGCCACCGTCGTCGTCACCGGGGGGTCCAACCCGCGGACCTTCAAGATCAAGGGCATCAAGCAGACCAGCCCGGTCTTCCGGCTCAAGGTCGCCGAGATGCAGGTGCTCAACTGACCCGCCCGCGGCGGCGATCGGGCCACTGACCAGCCGCTGACGAGCCAGAGACGAACGAGGGAAGGGCGGAACCCGGTGGAGAACCGTACATTCGCGACGCCGGGATCCGGCACACCCGCGGGCGCCGGGGCGTCCGTGGCGCTCCCGGAGCAGCCGGAGCAGGGCGGCGGCCCGGGCAAGGGCCGGGGGCGGGCCGCGCCGCACACCCCCGGACGGACCATGCGGGCGCGGCGGCGGCGCCCGGCGGTGCTGGCGATGGCGGTCGCGCTGATCGCGGCCGGCGGGCTGGGCGGGGCCGTCCTCTACAACAGCACCGGCCAGCGGGTCGCGGTGCTGGCGCTCGCCCGGGACGTGCCGTGGGGGCAGGTGATCACCGAGGACGACCTGGTGGTGGCCCGGATCGCGAGCGACCCGGCGCTGCACCCGCTGTCCGCCCAGGAGCGGAGCAAGGCGGTCGGCCTGCGGGCCGCCACCGACCTCAAGCGCGGCGCCATGCTCACCGGCGCCGACCTGGCCCAGGGCCTCACCGTGCAGCCCGGGCAGATCGTGGTCGGCGTGTCCGCCAAGCGCAGCCAGCTGCCCGCCAGCCGGCTGCAGCCCGGGGTGCAGCTGGTCGTGGTCTACACGCCCGACAACGGCCGGGCGGACTCGCTGCCCGCGACGGTGATCACCATCGGCCGGGTGGACACCGACGGCAGCCAGGTGATCGACGTCGCGGTCGGCACAGGGGACGGGCCCCGACTGGCGCAGTGGGTGGCGAGCGGACGGATCCAGGTGCTGCTGGCGCCGCGCGGCACCTCGGCCGGAGCGGCCGGGGGCGGCGCCGCGCCGAACCCCGCGCCGACCGGCACGCCCGCCGCGGGGGCGCCCTCCACGGGTGCGCCTTCGCCCGGGGCCGGAGCACCCGGGGCCCCGGCCGCGACGGGCGGCGCCTGATGGCGGTGATCGCGGTGGTCGGCGGTCCGGGCGCGCCCGGCGCGACCACGACCGCGCTGGCGCTGCTGCTGGCCTGGCCGCTCCAGCCCGGCCGGCGGGTCCTGCTGGTCGAGGCCGACCCGGACGGCGGCGCGGTGCTCGCGGGCGCCCTGGAGGGCCGGGTCGAGGCGGTGTACGGGCTGCGCAACCTGGCCGTCGCGGACCGCCGCGGGCTGCTCGCACAGACCATCTGGGAGCAGCTGATCGACCTGTCGCCCGAAGGCGAGGCCGAACGCCTGCTGCTGCCCGGGCTGACCGACCCCACCCAGGCCCCCGGCCTCGCCTACACCTGGGAACCGCTCGCCGAACTGCTGCACGGCATCGAACAGCAGGGCTACGACGTCATCGTGGACCTCGGCCGCTCCGGCGCCACCGGCGCGAGCGCGGTGCTGGCCCGCCGGGCGGACGTGGTGGTGGCCACCGTCCGGACGACGCTGCGCGGGCTGAGCTCGATCCGGCCCCGGCTGTCCGCCCTCGCCGAGGACCTGGCCTCCGGCGGCACCGGGGCGGACGCGCTCGGGCTGCTGCTGGTCGCCGAAGGGCCGTACCCGCGCGCGGAGGTGGCGCGCGAGCTCGGGCTGCCGGTGCTCGGGGCGCTCCCGTACGCCACCCGGACGGCGAAGGTGCTCTCCGACGGCGGGGACACCACCGATCGGCGGTTCGTCCGCTCCGAGCTGATGCGGACGGCGCGGTCCGCGGCGGACGAGGTGCAGCTGCTGGTCCGCCGGCGGCGGCAGCGGCTCGCGCCGAACGCCGAACCAGCCTCGGCCCCGGCCCAGTTGGCGGCGGCTGTCCCGGTGGCGTCCGCTCCGGTGGTACCGGCTCCGGCGGCGGCCACGGTGTCGACGCCGCCGGCGCCGGCCACGTACGGCCAGACCTCCTACGGCCAGACGGCGTACGCCCAGACGTCGTATGCCCAGGCTGCCCAAGGCCAGGCTCCGTACGGGACGGGCGGGTACGCGCAGCCGGCCTACGGGCAGGACCCGAACGGAGCTAACGCGTACCCCTCGGTGTCCTACGGTCAGACCGGGTACGTGCAGTCGCCCTACGGCCCGGTGGACGCCGAGCCGCCGTCGTACACCCCGCCGTCGTACACCCCGCCGCAGCCGGTGCCGCCGGTGATCGTCACCGGGCCGGTGGCGCCGCTGGCCGGCCTGGCGCCGCAGCCGGCCGCGCCGGCGCCGTTCCCGGCCCATGTGCAGTCGCCGCAGCAGGCCGACCGGGGCGGCCGGGACAGCCGGGGCGATCAGGCCGACGTCGACGAGCAGTACCCGCTCCAGCAACCGACAGTGACGGATGGTCAGGTTCAGGTGAACGGGCAGTATCCGCACAACCCCGGGGAGGTGCTCCGTGCGCGGTAGCCCCCTGCACCAGCGCCCCGCGGCCGACCCGGCCGCCCTGCCCTGGGCCACGCCGACGCCCGCGCCGATGCCGACCCCCGCGCCCGGACCGGTCGTGCCCGGACCGGTCGTGCCCGGGCCGGTCGCGCCCACCGCCGTACCCTCCCAGCTGCCCTCGCTGGACGTGCGCGGCGCCGCCACCCGGCCGGCCGTCGATCCGCAGGTCGCCCGTGAGCTCAAGCGCCAGGTCGCGGCCGAACTGCACCAGCAGATCACCCGGTTGACCACCGCCTCCGGCTCCGAGCCGGACCGCGCCACCCGCCGCCAGCGCGGCCGGGCGCTGATCGAGGAGGCCGTCGCGCGCTGGTCCGACGCCTACGCGCAGACCCGCGGCATCCCGCCCACCCGGGAACAGGACCGCGCCCTCGCCGAGGCCGTCTTCGACCTGCTCTTCCGGGCCGGCCGGCTCCAGCCCTACCTGGACGACCCGGAGATCGAGAACATCCTGATCAACGGCTGCGACGACGTCTGGGTCTCCAAGGTGCACCAACCCCTGCGTCAGGTACCGCCGGTGGCCGACAGCGACGCCGAACTCATCGAGCTGCTGCAGGACTTGGCCCGCCAGCACGGCGGCGGCGAGCGCAGCCTGTCCACCGCCAGCCCGACGCTCGCGCTGCGGCTGGAGGGCGGCATGCGCCTGCAGGCGCTCACCGAGGTGACGCCCCGCCCGTACGTGGCGATCCGCCGCCACCGGGTGGCCTCCGCGACGCTGCCCGAGATGGTCGAACTCGGCACCCTGGACGGCACCTTGGCGACGTTCCTGGCCGCCGCGATCCGGGCCAGGAAGAACGTGATGATCACCGGCACCCAGGGCGTCGGCAAGACCAGCCTGCTGCGCGCGATGGCCGCCGAGATCCCGCCGGACGAGCGGATCGGCACCCTGGAGTCGGAGTTCGAGCTCTGGCTGCACACCCTCGGCCACCTGCGCCAGGTCGTCCCGATGGAGGCCCGCGAGGGCAACGGCGAGCGCGTCGAGGGCCGTCTGGCCGGGGAGTTGACGATCGGCGACCTCATCCCGGCCGCGCTGCGGATGACGCTGTCCCGGATCATCGTCGGGGAGGTCCGCTCCGGCGAGGTCGTCCCGATGCTGCGGGTGATGACCAACGGCGAGGGCGGCTCGATGTGCACCCTGCACGCCCGCGGCCCGCACATGGTGGTCGACCGCATCGCCGAACTCTGCCTGGAGTACGGCTCGCACATGACCGACTCGCTCGCCTACCGGCTCACCGCCAACGCCCTGGACCTCATCGTGCACGTCACCATGGTCGACGAGACCGCCGTCGGCGGCCGCCGGCACCGCTTCGTCTCCCACGTCCTGGAAGTCACCGGCCTCGGCGAGAGCGGCCGGCCCGCGCTGAACACCGTCTTCGGCCCCCGGCCGGACCTCGGCGAGCCGCGGGCCGTCCCGCACACCCCGCCGCAGTGCCTGGACGACCTGCGCCGGGCCGGTTTCGACGCCGGCCTGCTGGACTCCCGGTACGGGAGTTGGGCCACCCCGCTGCAGCTGCGGATCGGGGGTGGTGCGCGGTGATGCTGCTGTTCGCCCTGTGCGGGCTGGCGGTCACGGGCGGCCTGGTCGCCCTGGCGGCCTGGTTCCGCGGCAGCGACCCCGTCGACGAGGAGGCGCAGGCGCGGCCCAACCCGCTGGCCGGGCGCGCCCACGTGTTCTGGTACGGCGCACCCGGCTCGGCCGCGCCGCGGATGGTGCGGCTGCGCCGCGTCCAACTGCCGCTCGCGCTCGCCGGAGCGCCGCTGGCCTGGCTGTTCACCGGCATCCCGCTGACCGCGCTGCTGGTGCCGCTGGCCGTCTTCGGCCTGCCCTGGCTGTTCGACACCACCCGCCCGGACACCCACCGGATCGAGCGACTCGAAGCACTGTCCGAGTGGACCCAGCGCATCGCCGACGTCCTGCTGCTCGGCGTCGGCCTCAACCAGGCCATCGTCACCAGCCGCCGTACCGCCCCCGCCGCCCTGGAGGACGAGATCGGCGAACTGGCCGCCCGGTTGCAGGCCCGCTGGCGGCCCGAGGAGGCCCTGCACGCCTTCGCCGACAGCCTCGCCGACGCCACCGCCGACAAGGTGCTCGCCGCGCTCGTGCTGCGGGCCGGGGACAGCGGGCCCGGCCTGGCCCGCACGCTCTCCGACATGGCCGACTCGGTGCGCGAGGAGGTCCGCCAGCGGCGCGCCATCGAGGCCGACCGGGCCAAGCACCGGACCACCATCCGCTGGCTGGTCGGCATCATCGTGCTGGTCGTCACCGTCGGCTCCTTCAACACCGAGTACACCCGGCCGTACGGGACCTTCCTCGGCCAGCTGGTCCTCGCCGTGGTCGCCGCCCTGTTCGTGGCGATCATCGCCTGGATGCGGGCGCTGGCCTCCCACCCGCCGGTGCCCCGACTGCTGACGCCGGACCGGCGCAGCCGGAGCGGCCGGCGCACGGGCGCCGGGGTGCGCGGGCCGGAGCGGGCCGAGCAGCTCGGGGAGGTCCGGTGATCTCGCCCTGGTCCGTGCTGGCCGGCGCCGCCGCGGCCGGTGGAATCGCCCTGCTGGTCGCCGAACTGCGGCCCGCGCCGCCCGACCTGCGCCAGGCGCTGGACCGGCTGCACGCCGTCCCCGCCGACCGCGAGCAGGACCCGGACGAGCGGCCGCGCTGGTACGACCGGATCGGCGAGCGCTCCGTCCACCTGCGCGGGATCTCCGTCCCGCGCCGCGAACTCGCCCTGATCGGCCGCACCCCGGCCCGGTTCATGGTGCACAAGCTGCTGTTCGCCGCACTCGGCCTGATGCTGCCCGCCTACCTGGGCGCGATGGCCGTCCTGATGGACATCGGCCTGCCGTTCGCCCTGCCGCTGGTCGCCGGGCCGCTGCTGGCCGGCCTGCTCTGGTTCGTCCCGGACGCGATCGTGCGCGGCGAGGCCAAGGAGGCGCGCACCGAGTACCTGCACGGCATCGCCGCCTACCTGGAGCTCGTCGCGCTGGAGCGGGCCGCCGACTGCGGCCCTGCCGAGGCGCTGCGCCGGGCCGCCTCGGTCGGCCGGGGCACGGTGTTCCGGCGGATCCGCGACGCGCTGGAGCGCGCGGCCACCGACCGGCTCCCGCCGTGGGCCGGACTCGACGCGCTGGCCGAGGAGTTGGGGCTCAGCCCGCTGCAGGACGTGGCCGACATCATGCGGCTGTCCGGCAACGACGGCGCCGCCGTGTACGACACCCTGCGGGCCCGCGCCAAGGGTCTGCGCGGCGAACTGCTCGCCGAGGACCTCGCCCGTGCCAATGCCGACAGCGAGCGGATGGTCGCGCCGGGAGCCGCCCTGACCCTGCTGATGACCGTCCTGATCGTCTTCCCCGCGCTCCACCAGATGCTCAACTGACCAGCGTTCCGGAGCAGCTGACCCCACACAATCGGAACCGAGCAGTCGGGACCGAGCAGCCGACACCAGACAGCCGACACCACGCGGCTGACGCCACACCACACCACACCGCACATCCCCGGGAGACCCCGATGACCGTACGACTCGCCCACCTGGCCGGCCGGGTGCTGCGACCCGTCCTGCTGCCGGTGCAGTTCGCGCTGCTGCTGTTCACGCTGCGGCTCGGCCGGCTCCGGGCCGCCCGCGCACGCGGCGACCGCGGCGCGATCAGCATCGAACTCGCCCTCGCCATCATCGCGCTGGTCTTCGTCGCGGGCGCCGTCGCCACCGCGCTGTACCTGCTCAAGGACAAGGTCGTCCAGAAGGTGCAGCAGGACCCGAACATGCCGGGCGGCGCGGGCGGTGCGGGCGGCGCCACCAAGTGATGTGCAACCCTCTCCGCCGCAGGGACGACCGGGGGTCGATGAGCGTCAGCCTCGCCATCGTCTTCCCGGTCGTCCTGCTGCTCCTGCTGCTCGTCGTCCAGGCCGCGCTGTGGTGGTACGACCGGCAGGTCGCGCTCACCGCCGCCCGGGAGGGCGTGGACGCCGGGCGGGTGCAGGGCAACGCGACGGACGAGGTGAAGAACGTGGCGGCCGAGCGGCAGGCCCGGGACTTCCTCGACCGGCAGGGCGTCAGCTCGTACGAGGTGCGGACCTCCGGCAGCACGGCCGACACCATCAGGGTCACCGTGCAGCTGACGCCACCGCTGCTGATACCCGGGCTGTCGGCGCCCAGCATCACGCAGTTCGCCGAGGCGCCGCGCGAGCGCTTCGTCCCGCCGGCGGCGAAGCCGTGAGGCGGGGAACGCCCGGGGCCGGGCCGCGGTGGTGGCGCCCGCGCAGGCGGGACCGGGGCGGGATCGCGATCGAGGCGGCGATCGTCGTGCCGGGCGTGGTCGGCCTGGTGCTGCTGGCCGTCGCCGCCGGACGGGTGCAGACCACGGCCGGCACGGTCGAGGCCGCCGCCCGCGCGGGAGCCCGTACGGCCACACTGCAACGCGACCCGGACAAGATGGCGCAGCCGGCCAAGGACTCCGCCTTCGCGACGCTGCGCCAGCAGGGCGTCTCCTGCCTCGGCGGGGACGTCCGGGTCGAGAAGGGGAAGCTCGACCTGCCGGGCGGCCCGGTCGTGACCGTCAAGGTCACGGTGGTCTGCGACGTCGAACTCTCCGACCTGCTCGGCGGACCGTCCGGGGTCGGCGTGACCAAGCACCTCGTCGGCGAGTTCACCTCGGTGGTGGACCGTTACCGGGGCGCATGACGGTGCGCGCCCCCGCCACCGGGACGCCGGGGGATTGGAGGCGGCCCGCGCGGGGGAGACGCAAGCGGAGAGCGCCCGGGGGATGACACAGCGGTACCGAGCGGCGCCCGGTGGGGGCCGGTGGGGAGAACAGCGTGCGGAACGAGGGGAGGGGATGCGGGTGCTGAGCCGTCTGCGGCGACGGGCGGCGCGTCGGCCGGACCGGGGCGCGGTGGCCCTCTTCGTGGCGATCTGCGCGGCCTACGTCGTGCTCGTCATCGCCCTGGTGATCGACGCGGGCGGCCGACTGCGGGTCGCCGAGCGCACCGACGCCTACGCCCTGGAGGCCGCGCGGGTCGGCGGACAGCAGCTCGACCAGGCCGAGCTGTTGAACGGCAAGGGCTTCAAGGCCCAGCAGAAGTACGCCCAGGACGCCGCCGACGCCTACCTCGGCCTGTACGGCCTGAAATCCGAGCGTGTCGATTTCTCCGAGGACGGCAAGGTCGTCATCGTCACCGTGCAGACCGACTACCGGCCGGTCCTGCTGGGCGCCCTCGGGGAACGGAAGGTAACGGGCAAGGGCAGTGCGACCCTCGTCCACGGAGTCGAGAAAGCGGAGACCGACTGATGGCCGCGCCACGTGCCAAGGACCAGGCCCGAACCGCCCAGGCCCGCACCGGCCGGGCCGGAGCCGCGCATCGGAGCGGCGGCTCCGCGCGCCGGCCCGCCGCCCCGGCGCCCCGACCGCCGCGCGGACGCGGCCGCGGCGGCGCCCTGATCACCGCGCTCGCCGCGCTGGTCACCCTGCTCGTGCTGCTGCTCGGCGTCCCCGCGCTGCTGCTCTACGGCACCCAGGCGGTCGCCGGGATGGGCGACGTGGCGCCGGGCGGCGTCGGGGAGGCGCTCACCAGCCCGGACGACGGGCGGCTGTTCCTGTGGGCGCTGGTGGTGGTGGGCTGGCTCGCCTGGGCCTGCTTCGCGCTCTCCGTCCTGCTGGAGATCCCCGCCCAGCTGCGCGGCCGGGTCGCCCGCCGGATCCCGGCCTTCGGCTGGAGCCAGCGGCTCGCCGCCGGGCTGGTCGGTTCGGTGCTCGCGCTGCTGCCGGTCGCCGGCTCGGCCTTCGCGGCCGTCCCCGAACTCGCCCACACCCCGGCCGTCCAGGCGCAGTCGGTCCCGGGCGTGCAGCGCGCCGCACTGCCCGCCGCGCAGTCCGCGCCCGCCCTGACGCCCGCCGCCGAGCAGCAGCCGACGTACACCGTGCGGGACAGTCGGCCCGCGGACAGCCTGTGGTCCATCGCCGAGCGCCAACTGGGTTCGGGCGAACGGTGGGTGGAGATCGCCAAGCTCAACGACGGTCGGGTGATGGACGATTCGGGCATCCGCTTCGACGCCGACCGGCCGATCCAGCCCGGGTGGGAACTGCTGATGCCGGCGGACGCCAAGCCGGACGAGGCGAAGGGCTCGACGCCCGCTCCGGCTCCGGCGCCCTCGGGGGACGCGACCCAGGGTGCTGCGCAGGAGACTCAGCAGGGGGCTCCGCCGCAGGGGACGTCGCCGCAGGCCGGGACGGAGCCGGGCGGTGCGGGCGGGCAGCGGACCGTCACCGTCGAGGCCGGGGACAGTCTTTCGAGCATCGCCCAGCGGGAGTTGGGGGACGGCGAGGAGTGGCCGAAGCTGTTCGACGCCAACAAGGGGGTGCAGGCGCCGGACGGCGAGCGGCTGACGGACCCGGACGTGGTGGTGCCGGGGATGGTGCTCACGGTGCCGGGAGCGGCCGCGACGCCTGCGCCTGCACCTGTACCTGCGCCCGCTCCGGCTCCGGCTCCGGCCCCGGCGCCTGAACCTGCGCCTTCGCAGGGGCAGGGCGCGCCTGCTCCGGCCACCCAGGCTCCCGCGCCTTCGCCGGGCACCCCGCAGTCGGCCCCGGCCCCGGCCCCGGCGCCCACGCACGCGCCGACCCAGGCGCCCGCCCCCGCCGCCCACGTCGACCCGGCCCGCAGCGACGACTACACCGTCGCCCTTGCGGCCTCCACCGTCGGCGTCCTGCTCGCCGCCGTCATGGTCGGCACCGTCGCCCACAAGCGCGGCACCCAGCAGCGCGCCCGCCGCCCCCGGCACCGCATCGCGATGCCCGCCGCCGAGGCCGCCGCCTTCGAGAACGAGCTGATGGCCCGGCAGGACCAGGCCGGGCTGGAGCTCCTGGACCGCGCCCTGCGCACCCTGGCCCGCAACACCGTGCGCGGGGGCAAGCGCCTGCCCGCCATCGTCGCCGCCCGGATCACCCCCGGCCACACCGTCGAGCTGCACCTGTCCGGCCCGGCCACCCCGATCGCGCCGTTCCGCGCCGCGCACGCCGCCAACGTCTGGTGGTGCAGCGCCGACTCCGGCGACATGCTGAGCGCCGCCCAGGCCCGCAAGACCGCCGCACCGTACCCCGCGCTGGTCACCCTCGGCACCTCGCCCGACGGCTCGGTGGTCCTCGCCGACCTGGAGGCCGTCCGGCTGCTCCACCTCTCCGGCCACCCCGACGACGCCCGGGACGTACTGCGCACCCTCGCCGTCGAGCTCGCCCACAGCCCGCTCGCCGACCGGCTCCACCTGCACCTGGTCGACCTCGCCGAAGAGGTGCCGATCAGCGGCCCGGCCGCCGAACGCGTCCACCGGCACGCCACCCTGGAGGACGCGCTCGCCGCCCTCGGCCCGCGCACCGCCAAGGCCCGCGCCACCCTGGTCGCCGCCGAGGCCAGCAGCCCGCGCGAGGCCCGCAGCCGGGGCCAGGCAGACGAGTCCTGGGTCCCGGAGATCGTGCTCTGCGCCCAGCAGCCCGGCGGCGACGTCCCCGCCGAACTCGGCCGGCTGCTCGACGCCCGCCCGCGCACCTGCGTCGCCGTCATCACCCGCGCCCCCGAGCGCGGCACCGGCCCGGTCGCCCGCTGGACCCTCCCGGCCAGCGGCCAGGCCGCCATCCCGGGCCTGCACCTCACCGTCGAGCTGCAGCGGCTCAGCGGGCCGCAGTACGACCAGGTCGCCGAGCTGCTCCGAGCCGCCGACGACACCACCCAGCACCCGGCCCCGGCCTGGACCCTGGACGGGCCGGAGGACACCGACACCACCGAACTGCCCCTCGCCGTACCGGTGCTGGCCGGTGTCGGCGCCGCGGGCGGTACTGGCGCAGGGGAGGAGGGCGCGGAGACCGCCGCCGGCCCCCGGCTGCTGGCCCGGGTCATCGGCACCGGCGCCAGCCCGTTCGCGGGCACCGACCCGGTGACGCCCGCCCCGGGGCCGGCTTCGACCGCGGCTCCGACCCCCGTCCCCGCCGGTCCGGCGCGGTTCGCCGTCAACGGGCAGGGGCGGCAGGCGGCCGGTGACGAGACCACCCGGGACCTGCGGCGGCCGGGCGGGCCGGAGGAGACCGGGGAGGACGCGGTCGACCCCGTGGACGCCGCTGCCGCTGCCGCTGCCGATGTCGATGCCGCTGCCCAGGCGGCGGACGCCCCGGCGGAGGCCACAGCGACCGTCGTCCTCGCCGTCCAGCCGGTGGTACCGCGGCCCGTGGCGCCGCAGCCGGCCGTACCGCAGCCGATCGTGCCGGGGATGGGCGGTCCGGAATCGGGTGAGCCGGGGCCTGCCGAGGAGGCGGCGCCCTCGGGCGCGTCCGCTCCCGAGAGCGCGGACGTCGACGCCGCCACGACGGCCTCCGGGGAGTCCGAAGCAGCCGTCACCCCGGAGCCCGTCGGGACGGCCGGCCCCGCGGCCCTCGAAGCCGGTCCCGCCGCCGTTGCCCCGGTCGCCCGGACGGCCCGGACCGCGGCCGGTCGCAGCGACAGCGACGACCTGCTCGCCATCCTCCGCTCCCCGGAGGCGCACACCCCCCGCAACGCGCCCCGGATCCGGCTGCTCGGCCCGGTGGACGTCGCCGGCGTCCTCGGCACCGCCGAACCCGGCGCTCTGCCCCGGCTCACCGAGCTCGCCGTCTACCTCGCGCTGCGCCCCGGCGCCGACCACCGCGCCCTCGACCTCGACCTGCACCCGGGCGCCGCACACCTCGACCCGCACCCCACCACGGCCGACGCCAAGGGCCCGCTGCCGGCCAAACTCGCCGACCTGGCCGCCTGGTTCGGCACCTCGCCCGAGGGCCACGCCTTCCTGCCCACCGAGGGCACCGACGGTTACTCCTTCGCCCCGACGGTGACCTGCGACTGGGACGAGTTCCGCAGCCTCTACCGGCGCGGCATGCGCAGCACCAGCGCCACCGCGGACGCGGCCCTCGCGCACGCGCTGGCCCTGGTCCGCGGCGCCCCGTTCGCCGAGGCCCCGCCCGCCTCCTACGGCTGGGCCGAGGCCGAGCGCCAGGACATGATCGCGGCGATCGTCGACACCGCCCACGAACTGGCCGCCCGCCGCCTGCAGTACGGCGACCACCGCAGCGCCGAGGCCGCCGTCTTCCGCGGCCTCGCCGTCGCCCCGGACGTCGAACTCCTGCACCGGGACCTGTTCTACGCCTACGCCTCGGCCGGCGCCCGGGACCAGCTCCTGCGCGCCGTCAACCGCCTGGACGCGCTCAGCCGCCGTACGGGCCGCGACCTCGACGCCGACACGGTCGCGCTGCTCAGGGACCTGCTCGCTGGCTCCTGAGGGCGGCGCCGCCCGCGCCGGGCGGGGCCGGCCTCGGCCGCGTGGCGTCCGACGATGCCACGCGGCCGGGGGCAGGGCAGGGGCCGGGGTAGGGCCTGGGGCCGGGGATTCGGGGATCGGGAGGGTGATGAGTACCGTGCTCGCGAGCCTGATCGCCGTCCTCGGCACGCTGTTGGGGTCCCTCAGCACCTACCTCTTCCAGCAGCGGGCCGCCGCGCGCGGCGAGGCGAGGGCGCGCGAGGAGCTGCTGCGCCAGGAACTCCTGTCCGCGTACGGCGGGTTCGCCGCGGCCGTGACCGAGCTCAAGCGAGCGCTGGTCACCGGGTGGCTGCGCCGGTCGGACCCGGCGGCCCTCGGCCCGGCGCTCGCCGAGGCCGACCGGCTGGGCGCCGTCGCCGAGACGGCGCGCTTCCGGCTGCAGTTGGTGTCCGGCCGGCCCGAGCCGCTGGCGGACGCCGCGTTCGCCCGTGCCGGGGCAGTGCGCGACGCGGCCGACCAGTCGGAACTCACGGCCAGGGAAGCCGAGTTCGAGGCTTCGGTCGGCGCGTTCATCAGGGCCGCCGCCGAACGCCTGGCCGTCGCGCACCAGCCGCCGGCGCCGTGGCCGACCGGGCGGTTCGTGCTCAGCCGGCGCGCAGCCAGGCCTCCAGGGCGGTGAAGTCCGCCTCGGTGAGGCCGAGTTGCGGGTCGACCCGGTGGAGGAGGGCCCGGGCGGGGGAGTGGGCCGCGACCCATCGGCGATCCGGCTCGGTGATCTCGTCGTCCACCCAGGCGAACGGGCGCCCGGCGGCCCAGGCCACCAGTGCGCGGGTCTTCCAGTGCACGCCGTCCGGTCCGGCGTCCTCGTCGCCCGCCTCGTCCACCGGCCAGGACACGACGGGGAGTTGCGGCAGGCCGAGCCACGGTGCGAGGCACTCGTTGGCGTCCTCCAGCCAGGTCGTCGCCCACACGAGTTCGCAGGGCAGGCCCAGCAGCCGCGGCCCCGAGGCCGGGTCGGCACGGGTCACCAGCGGGTTGCCGCCCGGGGCGGCGCCGGTGGCGGCGTACGGGCTGCAGTAGGTGGGATAACCGCCGGGGGGAGGGCCGCCGAAGGGGATGAGCGGTCCGTCCACGTCGAGGAACAGCAGCGGCCGGCCGGGATCGGTCATGACCGCACGATAGCGGGCACTACGGGCGGTGTGGCGCGCCGATCGGACACCCGGCCTGGATAGGGTGCGCCGGGATCTCGTAGGGTGGCCGCGCACGGAGTGTGGTGGCAGGCGCCACACAGGCAAGGGCATCAGACGCCGCGGGAGCGGCGGGGCGGGGCGGTGACCAGGAGATGGCGGAGACGACAGCGGTTTCCGGAGGGCCGGACCCGGCAGCGGACTCGGGCCCCTGGGACGCCGTACCGCCACCCCCGCGCCAGTCCCCCGAGGAGCACCCGCCCGGGCCCGCCGCGCTCTACGAGCCGCCGCCGGCGCCCCCGGCAGCACCCGTACCTGCACCCGCACCCGTACCGGTGTCGGGCCCGCAGCCGGTCGCGCAGGTGCCCACGCCGCCGCCGGCGCCCCCGGTCGCGCCGCCCGTCCCGTCCACCGGATGGACCCTCACCGGCCTGCCCGCCGTGGGTGCGGCGACGCCGCCGCCGGTCCCGGTCCCGGCCCCGAGCGGTGCGCCGGGCAGTGTTCCGAGCGGTGCGCCGGGCGCGGCCGTCGCCGGTCCGGGCGGGTTCGGTGCCGCGCCGCGCGGACGGATCCTGGTGATCGAGGGCGGGTACGGCAACTCCGGCCGCCGCACCTGGGGCCGGGGCGGCCCGACCCAGGCGCCGGTGCTCTCGGCGATGCTCGCCGCCGTCTCGCCGCAGGTGCTGCTCGCCGCCGACGCGGTGGACGCCGTGCACCTCCCCGGCGCCGGGGACCCGCACACCGTCCTCGCCCACCTGCGGGCCGCGTCCCGGCACCCCGGGCCGCTGCTGGTGCACGTGGGCGGCCACGTGATCGCCGACAAGCGCGGCGGACAGCTCCAGCTGACCCTGCGCGACGCCAAGCAGGACGGCCTGCCCTGGCAGGCCATCGCCGCCGAGCTGAGCCACCGGCCGGCCGAGTGGCAGACCCTCGTCATCGCCGACCTGAGCGCCGACCAGAACGCCTGGCCGTACCTCCAGGGCACCGTCTCGCCGCTCAGCGAGGGCATCCCGCTGTGGGCGGTGGTCAGCCCGGACCCGGAGCAGATCGGCACCTTCACCCGTGCCCTGATCGAGGCTCTGCACGGCGGCCGCCCCGGCGCGGGCGAGGTGCTCGCGCCCGAACAGCTCCGGCAGCAGGTGTACTCGGTGCTGCGGCCGGACGTGGTCATCCTGGCCACGCACGCCCCGGACCGCCCGTTCTTCCGCAACACCGCGCGCCGCGGCGACGCCCTGGCGGCCGAGCTGCCGCCGCTGGCGGACGCCGTGCCGTTCACGGACCCGGCGCCGTTCGCGGACGCCGTGCCGTTCGCGGAGTCGGCGCCGACGGAGCTTCCGCCGCCGCCGGCCCCGGTGCTGCCGCGTCCGACGGAGCCGCAGGACGGCGTTCCCGCCCGGCCGGTGACGGCCCCTCCCGCGACGGTTGCCCCGGTGGCCGTCGGCGGCCCGGTGAGCCTGGTCAAGCCGGGCGTGCCGCCCACCCCGCCCCGACCGGCCCGCCCGGTCAGCCTGCTGAAGGCGGGCGAGCCCGTCGCGGCACCGGGCGTGACCCTGCACAAGCCCGCCCCGGCCGACGTCACGCCCGAGGACGCCGCACGTGTGGACGCCGTGCCTGTGGACGTCGTACCTGAGGACGCCGTACGGGTGGACGCCGTGTCCCCGGTGGGCGTCACGCTCCGCAAGCCCGCCCGGACGGAGGCCTCGGACGTCGTCGCCGATGCCGTCATCGCCGCGGACGTCGTGGACGTCGTGGATGTCGTGGACGCCGAGCTTGCCGAGGAGGGGGCGGCCGAGGAGCCTCAGGACGCCGTCCCGGCCGAGGCCGCGCCAACGGACGAGGCGCCCGCCGCCGAGGTCCCCGCCGACGCGCCGGCCGAGGCCGCGGTGGCCGCTCCGCCCCGTGCGGACTACCGCGAGGTCATCGGACGGATCGTCCGCAGCGCCGACGCGGGGGACCACGCCGCCGCCACCGACCTGGCGTTCGCCCTCGAACTGGAGGCGATCGCCGAACACGGCGCCGTCTCCGAACCGGTCCTCCAGGTGCGGCAGGTCCGGGCGCACGTGTGCCGGCTCGCGGGTCGGGCGGTCGAGGCCGCGGACATCTACCGCGAGGTGGCCCTGTCGCTGCTCCGCTCGCAGGGCCCGGACCACCCGGAGACCCAGCAGGCTGCCACCAACGCCGAGGCCTGCTGGCGCTCGATCACCGACCGCGCGGAGGCGATCCGGATCGCGCCGGAGATCATCGAGCTGCGTGCCTACCTCCCGGGCCCCGAGGGCCGCAAGCTCCGCGCCGCCGAGCGCTACCTCGCCCAGCTGGCCGCCGCCGACTGACGGCGGGGCAGGCGGCAGCGGACGGGTAGCGGGCCGCGGGTAACGGGGAACAGGTAACAGAAAACAGCGGACAGATGACAGATTTCGAAATCTGTCATCTGTCCGCTGTCGTTTGTCAGCCGTCAGCTGCTACAGCCGCCAGCCGTCGGCCATCAGCCGCTACCCGATCACCGACCGGCGATCGCGTGCACGAACTTGGCGCCGTCGATGGTGCCCAGGCCGCTGGCCAGGTCGTAGCCCTCGGTGGCGTTGTAGCCGGTGACGCCGTTCCAGCCGTTGTCACCCTCCTTGACGTCCACGATGCCGCTCCACTCGCTCGGGAGCAGGTTGAGGCCGTACAGGCGCCAGTTGAGCTGGCCGAGGCGGTAGCCGGCGAGCTGGTCGGCCAGGGCGACGACACCCGAGAAGATCGGGGTGGCCTCGCTGGTGCCGCCGGTGAGGTGCCAGCCGACCGCGGTCGGGTCGTAGGACTCGTAGGTCCAGGCGGCACCGTCCACGGCCGCGCTCATGCTGATGTCCGGCGTGCCGCGGTGGTTGCCGGTGACGTTGGCGACGCCGGCCTGGTACCACGGGCGCTCGAAGACGCCGGAGACGCCACCGCCGCCGGCGCCGGACTTGTCGTGCCACACCTTGTCGGCCGCGGTGCGGTTGCCGTTGTCGTCCAGGGTGAGCTGGGTGCCGCCGATGGAGGTGACCAGCGGGTCCGAGGACGGCCAGGAGTTGACCTTGTACGGGTACAGGTCGGTGCCGTTGGTCTGCGCGTCGGTGGCGCCGTTGTCGCCGGAGGCGCCGAGCACGGTCACGTTGTGGTCGGCGGCGGCCTTGAAGGCGTAGCGCAGGTCGGTCAGCGACTTGAAGTCGCCCTTGTCGTAACCCGGGAAGGTGTTCTCGGTGGCGCCGAAGCTCTGCGAGATGACGTCGCCGCGGCCCTTCTTGATGAGGTCCTTCTCGGCGTCCATCATCTCGGGCAGACCGGTGGTGCCCTCGGTCTCGGCGACGCCGGTCTCGACCAGGATGATGTGCGCGTCGGGGGCGACCGCGTGGGCGTACTCGACGTCCAGGGTGGTCTCGCCCGCCCAGCCGGTGTGGTCGGGGTTCTTCGGGTCGAAGACGGGGACGTTGCCCCACTTGACCACCTCGACGTTGGTGTCCGGGATGCCCCACTGCTTGTCGAAGACCTCCAGGTCGTGCTGGATGGTCGGCGAGCCGAAGGAGTCGACGATGACGATCGTGCGGCCCTTGCCGGTGACGCCCTCCTTGTACAGCGGGTTCAGGTTGTAGGCGGTGCGGTACTGCAGCGGCGAGTAGCAGTGGATGCCGATCTGGCTGACGCACTGGGTGGTGCTCAGCGGGGCGACGCGCGCCTGGGCGTTGTGGTGCCCGAAGGAGGCGGGGCGGACGTGGACGCCCGCGAGGTTGTGCGAGGGGGCGGCGGTCGCGGTGCCGACGGCCGGTACGGCGATGGTGCCGGCCGTGAGGGCGGTGGCCCCCACGGCGAGCAGAGCCAGGGCGCGACGGAGGGAAGCGGGGCTGCCCATGGGACTCCTTGAGGGGGACGCAGGGCCCGACCTTGGTCAGGTCGGGTCGGTCCGGCCATCCCATCGACTGCAACATGATCATGCCATAGTCATTTGGTGGGGTAGTGGGGTCGCGGACATGGTCATGCTCGGCCACGCGAAAAGGTAAAGGCCGTCCCAGGGGGAGGTAACCCCGCATCTGGGACGGCCGACTGACGAACCGTCAGACAGGACCCGTCGTGTTCACAGTTTTCACCGTGTTGGCCAACTTTACCAAGTTCACCGGCTTCGGGTAAGCCGTCGTCAGCCGTCGAATCAGCGGGCGCCGCCGTTGACGTACAGCGTCTGCCCGCTGACGTACGAGGCGTCCTCGCTCGCCAGGAAGGCGACCACCGACGCGATCTCCTCCGGCTGCCCGACCCGGCGCAGCGGCGTCCGGGCGGAGACCTCGGCCTGGTGGTCCTCGGCCGAGCTGCCGACCCGCTCGGCGGTGGCGGCGGTCATCGGGGTGGCGATGTACCCGGGGGCGACGGCGTTGACGTTGATGTTGAACGGCCCGAGCTCGATCGCCAGGGTGGCGGTGAGGCCCTGGATGCCGGCCTTGGCGGCCGCGTAGTTGGCCTGGCCCCGGTTGCCGAGGGCCGAGCGCGAGCTGAGCGAGACGATCTTCCCGAACTTCTGCGCCACCATGTACTTCTGTGCGACGTGGCTGCAGTTGTAGGCGCTGGTCAGGTTGACCGTCAGCACCGTGTCCCAGTCGGACTTGGGCATCTTGAAGAACAGGTTGTCCCGGGTGATCCCGGCGTTGTTCACCAGGATGTGCACCCCGCCGAAGTCGCCGGCGATCTGTGCGAACACCGCCTCGACGGCGTCGTAGTCGGCCACGTCGCAGCCGTACGCCCGGGCGGTGCCGCCCTTGGCGGTGATCTCGGCGACCGTGCCGGCCGCCCGCTCGGCGCTGAGGTCGACCACGGCGACCGCCGCGCCCTCCTCGGCCAGCCGGCGGGCGGTGGCCGCCCCGATGCCCTGCGCCGCACCGGTCACCACGGCGACCTTGCCCGCGAAACGCGTCATTGTGAACTCCTTGGGAGAAAAAGTGTCAGACGTTCTCGACCAGCACGGCCGTACCCTGCCCCACGCCCACGCACATGGTGGCCAGGCCGCGCCGGGCGCCGGTACGGCGCATCCGGTGCAGCAGGGTGGTGAGGATGCGGGCGCCGGAGCCGCCCAGCGGGTGGCCGAGGGCGATCGCCCCGCCGCTGGGGTTGACCAGTTCGTCGGCCTGCTCCGGGTCGAAGCCGATGCCGTCGGCGGAGGCGAGCGCCTGGGCGGCGAAGGCCTCGTTCAGCTCGGCGGTGTCCAGGTCGGCGAGCGACCAGCCCGCCCGCCCGAGCACCTTCGCCGTCGCCGGCACCGGGCCGATCCCCATGACGTCCGGGTGCACCCCGGCCGAGGCGCCGGCCACGTACCGGCCGAGCGGCTGCAGGCCGAGGTCGCGCAGCGCCTCCTCGCTGACCAGGACGAGCCCGGCCGCGCCGTCGTTCATCGGTGAGGCGTTCCCGGCGGTGACGGTGCCCCCGGGGCGGAAGACCGGCTTGAGCCCGGAGAGCTTGGCCAGGCTGGTGTCCTCGCGGATGCCCTCGTCCCGGCCGACCGTCACCCCGTCCGGCCGCTCGACCGGGATCAGCTCGGCGTCGAAGTGCCCGTCCTTGCGGGCGGCCGCGGCCCGCTGGTGGCTGCGCAGCGCGAAGGCGTCCTGACGCTCCCGGCCGATGCCGTACCTGGTCGCCACCTCCTCGGCGGTCTCGCCCATGCTGAGCACGCCGTGCAGTTCGGCCATCCGGGGGTTGGTGAGCCGCCAGCCGAGCCGGGTGTCGTAGGTCTCCATCCGGTGCGGCAGTGCCTCGTCGGGGCGGGGCAGGACGAAGGGGGCGCGGGTCATCGACTCGCAGCCGCCGGCCAGCACCACGTCGGCCTCGCCGGAGCCGATGGCCCGGGCGGCGAGGGTGACGGCCTCCAGGCCGGAGGCGCAGAGCCGGTTGACGGTGGCTCCGGGGACGGTCTCCGGCAGGCCGGCCAGCAGGACGGCCATCCGGGCGGCGTTGCGGTTGTCCTCGCCGGCCTGGTTGGCGGCGCCCCAGTAGACGTCGTCGATCCGGGCCGGGTCGAGGTCGGGCAGGTCGGCGAGCAGGGCGCGCAGCACGGTGGCCGAGAGGTCGTCCGGGCGGACCGTGGCGAGCGCTCCGCGCAGCCGACCGATCGGTGTGCGGCGGGCTGCGGCGAAGTAGACGGGACGCACGTCGTCGGGCTCCTTGTCAGGTGGGCGGATCAGAAGGCGTTGACGCCGGTGAGGGCGCGTCCGATGAGCAGTTCGTGGATCTGGCTGGTGCCCTCGTAGAGGGTCATCACGCGGGCGTCGCGCAGGTACTTGCCGACGGGGTACTCGTCGATGAACCCGTACCCGCCGAACACCTGCAGCGCGTTGTTGGCGGCCCGGACGGCGGCCTCGCTCGCGTGGAGCTTGGCGATGGAGGACTCGGTGGCGAACGGCAGGCCGCGTTCGATGTGGTCGGCGACCTTCCAGGTGAGCAGCCGGGCCGCCTCGACGTCCACGGCGATGCCGGCCAGCAGCTGCTGGACGAGTTGGTGGGAGGCGATCGGCCGGCCGAACTGCTCGCGTTCGCCCGCGTAGCGGACCGCGGCCTCCAGGCAGGCGCGGGCGATGCCGACGCAGCCGGCCGCGACCGACATCCGGCCCTTGGCCAGCGCGGCCATCGCCACCGTGAAGCCCTTGCCGACCTCGCCGAGGCGGGCGCCGTCCGGCACCCGGACGTCCTCGAAGGAGAGTTCGGCGGTGGCCTGGCCGCGCAGGCCGAGCTTGCCGTGGATCTCGGTGCGGGTGAAGCCGGGCAGGTCGGTGGGGACCAGGAAGGCGGTGATGCCCCGGTGGCCCTGCTGTTCGGGTTCGCTGCCGCCGGTGCGGGCGAAGACCAGGGCGACGTCGGCCCAGGTTCCGTTGGTGATGAACATCTTGGCGCCGCTGATCAGCCAGTCCTCGCCGTCGCGCACCGCGCGGGTGGTGAGGTTGGCCGCGTCGGAGCCGGTGCCGGGCTCGGTGAGGGCGAAGCAGGCGAGTGCCTCGCCCGAGGTGAGCCGGGGCAGCCAGTGCCGCTTCTGCTCCTCGGTGCCGAAGCTGTTGATCGACTTGCCGACCAGGCCGAGCGAGACCGAGACGATCCCGCGCACCGCCGAGTCGCCGCGCCCGAGTTCCTCCAGCACCAGGCAGTAGGCGAGGTGGTCGCCGCCGCTGCCGCCGTACTCCTCGGGGATGGTCAGGCCGAGGAAGCCGACCTTCGCCAGCTTGCCGATGATCGCGCGGTCGACGGACTCGACGCGGTCCCACTCGGCGGCGTACGGAACGATCTCGCGGTCGGTGAAGGAGGCGGCGAGGTCCCGGACGGCGCTCTGCTCCTCGGACAGCTCCAGGTTCACGGCGGCTCCCGAATCCCGTGCGCCAGGTGGGCCCGGGACGAGGCCCGGACCGATTAAACTAGCGCTGCAAGTTTTATGGGGGGACTGTAGCCCCGGCCGGCCCCCGCTGGGAAGGGGCACCTGCCAGAATCGGTCCCCACCGCACCCGACCGGAGGAACCGGAGGCAGCCGCCGAGATGGCCCGTCCACGCACCCCGCTGCTCAGCCGCGAGCGCATCGTCGCCGCCGCCCTGCGGCTGATCGACGACGAGGGGCTGGACGCCCTCTCCACCCGCCGCCTCGCCACCGAGCTGTCGGTCAGCGGGCCCTCGCTCTACAACCACTTCGCGACCAAGGACGAGCTGCTGGACGCGGTGGTGGACAGCGTCATCGGCGAAGTCGACTTGTCGATGTTCGGGCCCACCGGGCCCACCGGGCCCACCGGGCCCACCGGGCCCACCGGAACGAGCGCCGGAGCGGCTGGAACCTCCGCGACCCCGTGGCCGGTGGCGCTGCGCGACTGGGCGCGCTCCTACCGGGCCGCACTGGCCGCCCACCCCAACATCGTCCCGGTGCTCGCCCAGGGCCCGGGGCGGCGGCCGAACGCGCTGCGGCTGGCCGACGCGGTCTTCGGCCACCTGGTCGAGGCCGGGTGGCCGCGCGGCCAGGCGACCCGGATCGGCGCGCTGATGCGCTACTTCGTCACCGGCTCCGCGTTGGCGTCCTTCGCGGCCGGCTTCCCGGCGGACGCCGAGGTCTACGACGCGGCCGACTACCCGCACCTCGGCGAGGCGCACCGGCTGGCCGGGCACCGCGGGACGGTCGACGAGGGCGCCTTCGAGACCGGTCTGGAGGCGCTGCTCGACGGGCTCGTCCTGCGCTTCGCCCGCCTCGCCGAGCGGGCCTGACGCCGACCCCGGTGCGGTCACGCGGTACCCCGGCGCCTCGCCCCGGCGCCACGCCCCGACACCGCTACCAGGGCTCGCGCGGGACGAAGGCCGGCCGCAGCGCCGCATCCACCGGGTCGTAGTACCGGTGGTAGACCGGCGTCAGCCCGCCCGAGACCGGGGGCACGATCCAGCTCCAGTCCGCCGGGGTCGGCCGGCCGAGCCGCTTCTCCTGGGCGACGTGCTTGAGGAAGCGCTCCGACTCGGTGTGGTGGTCGGCGATCGTCACCCCGGCCTCCTGGAAGGAGTGCAGCACGGCGATGTTGAGCTCGATCAGCGTGCGGTCGCGCCAGAGCGTGCGGTCGCTGGAGGTGTCCAGGCCCAGCCGCTCGGCGACGGCGCCGAGCATGTCGTACCGGTCGGCGTCGGCGAGGTTGCGGGCGCCGATCTCGGTGCCCATGTACCAGCCGTTGAACGGCGCGGTCGGGTAGCGGACGCCGCCGATCTCCAGCGTCATGTCGCTGATCGCGGGCACCGCGTACCAGCGCAGGCCGAGGTCGGCGAACCAGCCGTGCTCGGGGTGGCTCAGCGGCACCTCCAGCGTGGTGTCGTCCGGCAGCTCGTACCAGGCCGGGCGCTCGCCCGGGCGCTCCTGGACGAGCAGCGGCAGCACCTCGAAGCGGTCCTCGGCGCACTTCCAGCCGAGCTCGCGGGCCCGGGCGGCGAGCGCGGCGCCGGCCGGGTCGCCGACGGCGCCGTCCGCGGTGCGGTGGCCGGCGTAGCGGACCAGCTGCTGGTTGAGGATGCGCGCGGCCGGGCGGCCCGGACGGTCGGGGGCGAACACCGAGACCACCGGGCGGATCCGCCCGCCGTTGCCCGCCAGCCGCAGGTGCTCGAAGCACTCGGCGGCGATGTCGTCGGCGGAGGAGAGGTGGCGCAGGTCGCGGACCACCAGGCTGCGCCAGTACAGCCGGCCGATGCAGCGGGCTGCGTTGCGCCAGGCGAGCTTGGCGCCGTAGGCGAGTTCGGCGGGGGTGTGCCGGTAGCTGCCGGTGCGGTCGATCTCGTCGAGGACGGTGTGCAGTCGCGGTTCCAGGGCCCCGGCGGCGGGCTGCTCCTGGTGGAACTGCCGGATGAAGTCGGCGGCCTGGTCCGGGTCGGTGAACGGCGGCGGCGCGGCTGTCGGTGCGGGCGTCGGTACGGATGTCGGTGCGGGCGTCGGTATGGGCGTCGGTACGGCTGTCGGTACGGCTGTCGGTACGGATGTCGCCGTCGGGTGCGGGTGCAGCGCCGGGGCGTGCGCGTGGGCGTACGGGCAGCCGCCGGTCGGGGCGGCGGCCGCGGTTCTGCGGGTGCGGTTGCGAAGCCGGTCGAAGATCAAGGACACATCCCTCCTGTCGCACAGGAGTACCGGAGGTGCGCGGTCCACCGCAGAGAGTGAACGATTCGGCCCCCGCACCCGCGCCGATGGCGCTAGGGTGCGGGGGCCGAAGGTCAGAAATTCAGACTGTGAGACCGTGAGACCGTCCGATCAGCCGATGTACGGCTGTCAGCCCATGTCCTCCAGGCGGATGCCCTTGGTCTCCTTCAGGTACTTGGCCACGAAGAGGGCCGACAGCGCGGCGAAGGCGGCGTAGATCAGGTAGGTCGCCGACAGGTTCCACCGGGACATGGACGGGAACGAGACGGTGATCACCCAGTTGGCGATCCACTGCGCGGAGGCGGCGACGGAGAGCGCGGCGGCGCGGACCCGGTTCGGGAACATCTCGCCGAGCATCACCCAGACGACCACGCCCCAGGACATCGCGAAGAACAGCACGAAGGCGTTGGCGGCGATCAGCGCGACGGTGCCCTGCAGGTCGGGCAGGGTGAGGTTGTCGCCGCTGCCGGTGGCCGAGGAGAACGCCCAGCCGGCCGCGCCGAGGGCGACCGCCATGCCGACCGAGCCGATCAGGGCGAGCGGCTTGCGGCCGATCCGGTCGACCAGCACGATCGCCACCACGGTGCCGAGGATGTTGATGACCGAGCCGATGAAGCTGATCAGCAGCGAGTTGCTCTGGTCGATGCCGACCGACTGCCACAGGATCGACGAGTAGTAGAAGATCACGTTGATGCCGACCAGCTGCTGGAAGACCGACAGGCCGATGCCGACCCAGACGATCGGCAGCAGGCCGAAGCGGCCGCCGAGCAGGTCGCGGAAGCGCGGGCGGTGGTCGGAGGCGATCAGCGCCTGGACCTCGGCGATCCGGGCGTCGGTGTCCACGCCCTCGCCCTCGACCTCGGTGAGCACCTTGCGGGCGTCGTCGAGCCGGCCGGCCTGGATCAGGTAGCGCGGGGACTCGGGGATGACCGAGGAGAGCACGAAGTAGACCGCGGCCGGCACGACGCAGATGCCGAGCATCCACTGCCAGGCCTCCAGGCCGAGCAGGTGGCCGCGGGTCTCGCCGCCGGCGGCCTGCGCCAGCAGCCAGTTGATCAGCTGGGATATCGCGATGCCGAGCACGATCGCGGCCTGCTGGAAGGAGGCCAGCCGGCCCCGGTACTTGGTCGGCGCGACCTCGGCGATGTAGGTCGGGGCGATCACCGAGGCGATGCCGATGGCCGCGCCGCCGAGGACGCGCCAGAGGGCGAGGTCCCAGGCGGAGAAGGGCAGCATCGAGCCGACGGCGCTGACCGCGAACAGCAGCGCGCCCGCCTTCATGACCTTGATGCGGCCGTACCGGTCGGCGAACCGGCCGGCCAGCGCCGCGCCGACCGCCGAGCCCAGCAGGGCCGAGGAGACGATCAGGCCGGTCACGCCGTCGCCGACGCCGAACTTCTCCTGGATGCCGGAGACGGCGCCGTTGATCACGGAGCTGTCGTAGCCGAACAGGAACCCGCCGAGGGCCGCGGCGGCGGTGATGAAGACGACGAAGCCGAGGCGGCCGGGCGCGGGGGCCTCGACCGCCCCGGAGGGCTTCTGGGTGACGCTCACGATCTGACTCCTGGTACTCAACACTGAGCTCGGTAGTCGAGATCGTAACCCTTATTCGTTTAACTCTTGTACACCGGCATGCCCGATGCTTGCTCTAAGAATTCGTAAGGTGAACAAGCAAATTGGGCCGCTCAGGCCGGGGTGGAGAGCGAGAGCCCGAAGCGGCCCTCGGGGTCCGTCCACCAGTGGTCCAGCCGCAGCCCGGCCGCCGACAGCTCCCCGGCGACCCGCTCCCGGCGGAACTTGGCCGACACCTCGGTGCGCAGCTCCTCCCCCCGGTCGAAGTGCACCGGCAGGTCCAGGGCCGGGATCTTCACCGTCTGCGAGCGCAGCGAGCGCAGGCGCATCTCGATCCACTCGTGCTCGGCGTCCCAGAGCGCGACGTGCTCGAAGGCGTCCGGGTCGAAGTCGGCGCCCAGTTCCCGGTTGAGCACGTTGAGCACGTTCCGGTTGAACTCGGCGGTCACCCCGGCGGAGTCGTCGTAGGCGGCGACCAGTACCGCCGGGTCCTTGACCAGGTCGGTGCCGAGCAGCAGGAAGTCGCCCGGGTCGAGGGCGGCGCGCAGGCCGCGCAGGAAGGCCGCGCGCTCCGCGGGCAGCAGGTTGCCGAGGGTGCCGCCGAGGAAGGCGACCAGCCGCGGGCCGCCCTCCGGGGGCAGGCCGAGCCGGGCGGTGAAGTCGGCCAGCACTCCGTGTACGGCCAGCCCGGGGTACTCGGCGGCGAGCGCGGTGCCGGCCGCGGTCAGCGCGCTCTCGCTGACGTCCACCGGGACGTACGTCTCCAGGGTGTCGAGCGCGCGCAGGGCGTCCAGCAGCAGCCGGGTCTTCTCGGAGGAGCCGGAGCCCAGCTCGACCAGGGTGCGGGCCCCGGTGGCGGCGGCGATCTCGCCGGCCCGGGCGGTCAGGATGGCCCGCTCGGCGCGGGTCGGGTAGTACTCGGGCAGCCGGGTGATCTCCTCGAACAGCTCGCTGCCCCGCGCGTCGTAGAACCACTTCGGCGGCAGCCACTTCGGCTCGGAGGTCAGTCCGTGCCGTACGTCGTGGTGCAGTGCGGTGCTGAAGTGGTCGGCGGGCAGCAGTCGGGTGAGATCGAAGGTGTCCATGACAGGGTGGTTCCTCTGTTCAGAAGATGAAGGGAGAGTGGAGATCAGTAGTGGCTCGGGAGCCGGTGGACGGTGACCCCGTCGCCGTCGGCCAGCAGCAGCGAGCCGTCCGGGACGGGCGTCCAGCCGGGCCCGTCGTCGTACGGCTCGGAGGCCACCACCGTGCCGAGGCCCGGCAGGGTGCGGTGGTGCAGGGTGTCGCCCCAGGTGGTCGCGGCGATCGCGGTGCCGTCGGTGAGCAGCAGGTTCAGTCGCGCGGTGGTGTGCGCGGCGACGTCCGCGACGGTGCCGGCCAGGGCCTCGCCGAGCCCGGCGCCAGCCCGCAGCCGGTGCAGGGTGAGGGCCCACAGCAGGGCCGAGTCGGTGCGCGCCTCCAGCTCCAGCAGCTCCGCCGGGGGGAGCAGGGCGGCCAGCGCGTTCAGCTTGCCCGGCCAGCCGGCCACCGCGCCGTTGTGGCTGAACAGCCATCGCTCGGCGGCGAACGGCGCGGCCGCGTGCTCGCCCGCCGCGCAGCCCTCGGTGGCCGAGCGGACGGCGGCCAGCAGCGCCCGGGTGCGGACCACCCGGGCGAGGTCGGCGAAGGTCGCGTCCGCCCAGATCGGCCCGGTCCGGCGGTAGCGGGCGGGCACCTCGTCGCCGTCCGCGTACCAGCCGAGACCGAAGCCGTCCACGTTGACCGTGCCGTGCTGCTGCGTCCGGGGTGCCCAGGACTGCCGGTAGAGCGCGTACGGCGGGTGCACCAGCAGCTCCTGGGGTGCCACCGGCTCGCCCAGGTAGGCGATGTGACGGCACATCAGGCACGCTCCAGGTCGCGGGCGGTACGGAAGCCGGCGAAGATCTGCCGCCGGACGGGGTAGTCCCAGTTGCGGAAGGTGCCCCGGCAGGCGACCGGCGCCACCGCGAAGCAGCCGCCGCGCAGCACCTTGTACTCGGGGCCGAAGAAGACCTCCGAGTACTCCTTGTACGGCCAGGCCCGGAAGCCCGGGTAGGAGCGGAAGTCGCTCGCCGTCCACTCCCACACGTCGCCGATCAACTGCCGGACGCCGTACGGGGACTGGCCCTTCGGGTAGCTGCCCGCCCCGGCCGGGCGCAGGTGGTGCTGGCCGAGGTTGGCGTGCTCGGGCCCGGGTGCTCCGTCGCCCCAGGGGTAGCGGCGGGAGCGGCCGGTGGCCGGGTCGTGCCGGGCCGCCTTCTCCCACTCCGCCTCGGTCGGCAGCCGACGCCCGGCCCACCGGGCGTACGCGTCCGCCTCGTACCAACTGACGTGCAGAACCGGCTCGTTCAGCGGCACGGGCTCGACCGTGCCGAAGTGCCGGCGGAGCCACTGGCCGTCCTCGAAGCGCCAGAACAGCGGGGCGGTCAGGTCCGCGCGCTGCCGGTGCTCCCAGCCCTGCGGTGTCCACCAGTGCGGGTCGTCGTAGCCGCCGTCCGCGATGAAGCGCTGGTAGGCGGCGTTGGTGACGGGGGTGGTGTCCAGCAGGAAGGCGGGCAGGTCGACGACGTGGGCCGGGCGCTCGTTGTCCAGCGCCCACGGCTCGGTGTCCGTACCCATGGTGAACGGCCCCGCCGGGATGAGCACTTCGGCGGGCAGTGCGGCCGCGTCGGCGGGCACGGGCGGCGGTGGGGGAGCGGCCAGGGCCGGCTCGCCCTTGCGGAGCTGGTGGGTGATCAGCATCGTCTCGTCGTGCTGCTGCTCGTGCTGGGCGATCATCCCGAACGCGAACCCGGCCTCCAGCAGCGGCGCACCCTCCAGCGGGCTGGCGGCGAGCAGGTCCAGCACCCGGCCGCGCACGTCGTGGGCGTAGGCGCGGGCCTCGGCGGGCGGCAGCAGCGGCAGGCTGGGGCGCTCGGCCCGGGGGTGCTGGAAGGCGTCGTACAGCGGGTCGATCTCCGGGTGCATCGGGTCCCGGCCGCCGACGTTGCGCAGCAGCCAGAGCTCCTCCTGGTTGCCGATGTGCGCGAGGTCCCAGACCAGCGGGGACATCAGCGGGGAGTGCTGGGCGGTGAGGTCGCCGTCCCCGACGCAGTCGGTCAGCGCGGCGGTCCGGGCGCGGGCGGCCAGCAGCTCGGCGGCGATGGTCTCCCGCAGGTCCTCGATGCCGCGCAGGTCCTGGATGTTGCGCGGGCCCTGGGTGCCGTGCGGCGCCTCGACTCCGCGCGGGGCCTCGGCCCCGGTGGCGGGGGCTGTGGTCGGGCCGTTCGGTCGGACGTCGGTCATGGTGCGGCCTCCTCCGGGGGAGTGCGTCGGGTGCCTGAGCGCAGGGCGTCCAGCTGGTCGTCGGCCGGGCAGCGGCCGCGCGCGGGGTAGCGCTCGGCGAACTCGGCGACGGCGGTGCGCAGCCGCCCGGCACCGGGCAGGCGGCCCAGTGCGGCGTCGGCGGCGGCGAAGCAGGTCAGGGTGGCGCGGCGCAGTTCGGGGTCGCCGACGGCCAGGGTGGCGGCGCGGCGCCAGACCTCGCTGCGCGGCGGGCGCGGCCCGTCCGGCCCCTTCGGCCGGTCCAGGGCCTCCAGCGGCTCCAGCGCGGCCAGCGCGGCGTCCGCGGCCACCGGGTCGTCCAGCAGTGCGGTGACCAGGGCGGCGACCACCATCCAGCCGTCCCCCGGCTGGGCGTCGATCATCCGCAGCTCCAGGTGGCCGCGCGGGCGGACCGGGGGGAAGAGCGTGGTGCGGTGGTAGTCCAAGTCGTCCAGCGTGGGCGGGCGTTCGCCGGCGCCGCGGATCCACTGGCGGAAGGTCAGCCCGGGCGGGGCCGTCCACGGGAGTCCCTCCGGCCGGCGCACGCACAGGACTTCGGCGTCCAGCACGTACTGCGCCCAGGCCTCGCGCGGGTCTCCGTGGTCCGGCTCCGGGGCCAGCGTGCGGGTCGGGTCCATCCGGGACCAGACGGTCTGCCGGGTCGACCGGTGGCCGGTCGGCCTGCCGTCCAGGAGCGGGGAGTTGGCGAAGGCGGCGACCAGCACCGGGCCCAGCCGGTGCACCAGCCGCCAGCGGCGGTCCACCGCGTGCGGGCCGTCCGCGTCGCCGGCGTCCAGGCACACCTGCACCGACGCGGTACCGGTCATCATGATCCGGCCCCAGGGCCCTGCGGAGTCGAAGAAGCGCTCCATCGCGAGGTAGCGGGGGTGGTCCAGCACCATCCGTCGGGGGCGGGACAGCGGGTCCGTCCCGGTGCCGGTGAGTCGCAGGCCCTGCGCCGCGAAGGCGGCCCGCAGGGCGGTCAGATCGCGCCGGGTGTCGTCGACGCAGGCCAGGAGGCCGGAGGCGGGCGGGGAGCTGAGCTCGACCTGTCCGCCGGGTTCGAGCGTGAGGCGCGAACCGGAGGGGAGCGAGGTACCGTCGGCGCCGCCGAGGGGCAGCGACTCCAGTGCGGCGTGGATCAGTTCGGGCCGTACGGGCCGGGTGGGACATCGATCGTCGTGGACGAACCACTCGACCTCGACACCCACCAGTCGAGGCGGTCCGATCTTGAAGCAGACGCCCGACACGTGGCTGCGCGCCCCCGATTCGGTCAACGGGGTCACCCCCGACGGGGGTGGTGGCGTGCTCTGACGGTCGGGCGGAGTGGTGCGTGATGTCGGTATCACCGGACAAACCATCCTCGGGATCACGATTGCGGCCCGGTCTACCTTGCCCAGTCTGCTACGGAGCATGCAGGGGCGCCCCGCAAAAATCGCGTGAACGTTCGTTTCTGCAGGTCAGGGGCGTGGCGAATGGGTGATTTCGTGGATCTGCGACCGGTCGTGCGCGGGCGCGCACGTGGTGTGCCGGGACCGGCACATGCCAGGGTCACGGGAGGTCGAGCCGCTCCAGCCGCTCCAGGACGGTGGTCAGCACCGAGCCCGGCAGGGCGTAGTTCAACCGCAGCGAACCGCGGCCGCCGGGGCCGAACTCGGCGCCGTCGGAGGCCTCCAGGCCGCAGCGCTCCAGCAGTGCCCGCCGGGCGTCCTGCGGCGGCAGGCCGAGGGCGGCGGCGTCCAGCCAGAGCAGGTAGGAGGCCTGCGGGGCGGACCGGACGGCGGGCCCGAGCAGGGCGGTGAGCCGGGTACGGGCGGTGGCGAGGTGGACGAGCAGCGCGTCCAGCCACGGGCCACCCTCGCGCAGCGCCGCCTGCTGCACGGTCTGCTCCAGCAGTCCGCCCTCCCAGAGGCCGTAGCCGGCCAGGGCGTCGGCGAACCGGGCGCGCAGCCCGGGATCGGGGACGAGGGCGAAACTGCTCGGGATGCCGGAGCAGTTGAAGGTCTTGCCGACGGAGTTGAGGGTGACCACCAGGTGGCGGTGCGCCGGGTCGGCGGTGGTCACGGCGACGGGGTGCACGTGGCCGGGGTGGGTGAGGTCGCCGTGCACCTCGTCCGAGACCAGCAGCGCGCCCGCCTCCGCCGCCCGCGCGGCCAGCGTGCGCAGCCCGTCGGCGGGCCAGACCCGGGCGGAGGGGTTGTGCGGGCTGCTGAGCAGGACGGCGGAGGCGGGGCCGGGGAGCGGACCGTCCGGGAGCCGGTAGCCGTCCGGGCCGATGGGCAGCGGCAGCTCGCGGTAGTCGAGGCGGGCGGCGCGGCAGAGCTGGGCGAAGCCGCCCCACTCGGGGGCCGGGAACAGGACGGGCGCCTGCGGGCGGGCCGGTTCCGGGCGGGCGGCTTCCGGTCGTCCGGGTGCCGGGCGTGCCGGTTCCGGTCGGCCGGGCTCCGGGCGGACGGTCTCCAGCAGGATGCGCAGGGCGGTGCGCGGGCCGCAGGGCAGCAGCAGGACCCAGTCCGGATCCACCTCGACGCCGTGCCGGGCGCGGTACCAGTCGGCCACCAGCGAGCGGCCGGCCGGGTCGCACACCGTGTAGCCGTACGCGCGGTGGCGGGCGCGTTGCCGCAGGGCGTCGGCGATCGCGGGCGGGCCGGGGAGGTCCATGTCGGCGAGGCCCATCGGGATCACCCCGGGGGCGCCGGGGGCGTCGGCGCGGGCCCACTTGCTGCTGCCGGTGCCGGCGCGGTCGAAGGGGGAGTCGAAGTCGGGAGTGGGGCGAACAGATGACAGATTTCGAAATCTGTCATCTGTTCGCTGAAAGCTGTCTTCTGTCATCTGTCACCTCCGGCCGCCAGGTGCGCCGCCAGTCCGCGCCGCCCCCGGAGCATCATCACCGCGTGGTTGGCCCGGAACAGCGGGTGCAGCGGCAGTGCGAGCCGGCGCAGCAGCGGATTGCCGGGCCGGGTGTCCTCCTCGAACAGCACCCGGCAACCTGCGCCGCCCGTACCGCCCGCGGCGCCCGTACCGCCAGTGCCGCCCGGACCGGTCGGCCCGCCCGTCGTCACCGTGAACCGCGACCACCCGTTGAGGTCGCCCCGCATGACCGCCTCCAGCACCCCGGCCTCCGGGTCGCGCCGGTGTGCCGCCAGGCTGATCACCAACCGGTACGGCAGCAGTGCGCGCACGACCACGTCCCCGGTCTCCGCGCCGGTCCGCCGGACCTCGCGGATCTCCGGCCACCACAGCGGATAGCTCGGCACGTCCGCCAGCGCCGCGTACACGACGGACGCCGGTGCCGCGAGCCGCCACACGCCCCGGAAACGGTAGTGGTTGGGGTCCACGGGCCCCACCCTAGCCGGGCCGGGGCGGCGCGAGGGCCGAACGCCGTTGGGCCGTTGCCGAGTTGGCGCGGACAGCCACCGGGCGCGGAGGTGAACGTTCCGGAAACGTCCGCCCGCCGGGAAGGGGGCACTCCGCTTGCACCCGTTCGAGGTGCGGAGGAGGATCTTCTGTGCTTGTAGTCTCATCTGTCACGGCAGCATCCCCAGGGCGCTGCGCCCCCGGATCCGGAGTGAAGGAGTCACAGGCATGCGGCGACCGAGCTGGGTACCGGAGGGGACGGACCTGGACAAACCGAACGCCGCGCGGGTCTACGACTACTACCTCGGGGGTTCGCACAACTTCGAGGTCGACCGGGAGATGGCCCGCAAGGCGATCGGCCTGTGGCCGGAGCTGCCGCAGATCATGCGCTCCAACCGCGCCTTCCTGCGCCGCGCCGTGACCTTCCTCGCCGAGCGGGGCGTGACCCGCTTCCTGGACATCGGCTCCGGCATCCCGACCTTCGGCGCCGTGCACGAGATCGCCCGGGCGGTCCGCCCCGAGTCGAAGGTCGTCTACGTGGACCGCGACCCGGTCGCCGTCGCGCACAGCCGCCTGCTGCTGGCGGACGACCCGGACAGCGCCGTCGTCCAGGCCGACCTGCGCGACGTCGGCGACCTGATGGCCCACCCCGAGGTCACCGAGCTGATCGCGGCGGGCGAGCCGGTGGCCGTCCTGCTGGTGGCCGTCGCCCACTTCGTCAGCGACGACGAGGACCCGTGGAAGCTGATCGGCGTGATCCGCGACGCGCTCCCGCCCGGCAGCGCGCTGGTGCTGTCGCACGCCTCGCTGGAAGGCCGCCCGGACCAGGCGGAGGACCATCAGAAGCTCTACCGGATGACGCCGACCCCGCTGACCATGCGCACCCGCGAGCAGGTCGCCGCGATGTTCGCCGGCTTCGGGCTGGTCGAGCCCGGCGTGGTCTACCTGCCGCAGTGGCGCCCGGACCAGCCCCACGCGGTCGGTGCGCACCCCGAGCGGATGGCCGGGGTGGCGGGCGTCGGGATCCGCCCTTGAGCGGACGCCACCGACGAGGCGCCGACGGCCGCCCGCCCCGCGCGGCGGCCGCCGGGGGCACGGCGTCGGCCAACACCGGGGGCGCGGTCGGACGTACGTACGGACGCGCGGCCAGGCGCGCGGCCGCCGCCGGAAACGGGCCACGCCGATGAGCAGCACCCCTGAGCGCGGCGGCGCCGAGCGGTTCCACGAGGACTGGGCCCGGCTGCTCTCGGCCGACCACGGCATCGCCGTTCACCCCGACCTGCTCAACCGGCTGGTCGCGCGCACCGCCGCCCTGTTGCACCGCGCCCAGGAGGAGCAGCCCTTCGAGCCGCGCCTGGCCACGCAGGCCGGCGCCGAACTGGTCGACGCGCACTTCACCGACCCGGTGCTGCTGGCCCGGGCCGTCGAACTGCTCCAGGCGCAGCCCCTCGCCGACGACCGCGGCCCCGTCCTGACCGGCGCCTTCGCGGCCGGCTGGGCCGCCGCCCTGCGCGAGCGCACGCTGCGCGAACAGGAGGCGATCCGCACCGCCGCCGACGTCGCCCGCAAGGAGGCCGAGCGGGCGCTGCGCGCCTCCGAGGCCCGGTTCCGCGCGCTGTTCGAGAGCGCCGCGATCGGCATCGGCATCGGTGACACCGACGGCAACATCATGGCCGTCAACAAGGCCCTGCAGGAGCTGTTCGGCGCGGGCCCGGCGGACATGATCGGCCGCCGGGTCGGCGACCTCGTGCACCCCGAGGACGCCCCGGGCGTGTGGGAGGCGTACGAGGAGCTGATCAGCGGCAAGCGCGAGTACTTCCAGTTCGACAAGCCGTACTACCGCCAGGACGGCGAGGTGATCTGGACCCACCTGACCGTCTCGCTGATCCGCGACGACGACGGCTCCCCGCAGTACCAGGTCGCGATGCTGGAGGATGTCACCGACCGCTACCGGCTCCAGGAGCGGCTGCGCCACCAGGCCACGCACGACCCGCTGACCGGCCTGCCCAACCGTGCGGCCTTCTTCGAACGGCTGGAGAAGCTGTTCGAGGAACCGGAGCCGGGCGACCGCTTCGGCCTCTGCTACGTCGACCTGGACGGCTTCAAGGTGGTCAACGACAGCCTCGGCCACGACATGGGCGACCAGCTGCTGGCCGCCGTCGGTGCCCGGCTCAAGGCCGCCCTCACCCCGCTCGGCCACCTCGTGGCCCGGCTCGGCGGGGACGAGTTCGTCGTCCTGCTGGAGAAGTGCCGGGGCGAGCAGGAGGCGGTGGCCGCCGCGAAGACGGTGCTCAAGGCGCTCGCCGGGCCGGTGCTGATCGGCGACCACAAGCTCGCCGTCGGCGCCAGCGTCGGCGTGCTGGAGCGGCGGGTGTCCACCACCACCCCGGGCGCCGCCGTCCGGGCCGCCGACCTCACCCTGTACCGCGCCAAGGAGGCCGGCCGCGGCCGCTGGACGCTGTTCGACCCCAAGGAGAACGCCCGCGCGGTCAGCCGCTACGCGGTGTCGGTACGGATGCCCGCCGCCCTCGACCGCGGCGAGTTCTTCATCGACTACCAGCCGCTCTACCGCCTCGCCGACGGCCGGCTGGCCGCCGTGGAGGCGCTGGTGCGCTGGCGCCACCCGCAGCTCGGCGTGCTCGGCCCGGACGAGTTCGTCACCACCGCCGAGGAGACCGGCCTGATCATGCCGCTCGGCCGCTGGGTGCTGGAGCAGGCCTGCGGCCAGGCCGCCGACTGGATCAAACGGTTCGGCGACGCCGCGCCGCAGCTCAACGTCAACCTGGCGGTCCGCCAGGCGCGCAGCGCCGCGCTCGTCACCGACCTCGGCCGGATCCTGGACGGCACCGGCCTGGACCCGGCCCGGTTGCAGCTGGAGATCACCGAGTCGACCGTGGTCGGCCCCGAGGACGAGGCGCTGCGCACCCTGCACGGACTGGTCGACCTCGGGGTGTCGCTGGCCGTGGACGACTTCGGCACCGGCTGGTCCAACCTCGCCTACCTGCGCGACCTGCCCGTGTCCGGGCTGAAGATCGCCGGGTCCTTCGTCGGCGACCTGCACGAACCGGGCAAGGACGAGTCCACCGGGTGGCGGATCGTCAGCGGCCTGGTGTCGATGGCGCACGCGCTCGGGCTGAACGTCACCGCCGAGGGCGTGGAGACGCTGCGGGACGCCCAGCGGCTGCGGACCATGGGCTGCGACTGGGCGCAGGGCTGGCACTTCGGCCGCCCGGTGCGGCCGGCCGAGATCGCCCGGCGGATCGTGGAGGAGCCGAAGGGACGCCCGGTCGAGGAGGGCTGAGGGCCGGTCGCGCCGACGTACCGGTCGCGCTCGCGTACCGGTCCTGCGGCGGGTCGGTCCTGATCCGGAAAAGCGCCCGACGCCCGGGCCCGGCATGCGGGATGATGGCGCGTCAAATCACCACCCCGGCACCGGCGCGCCCATGGTCACGGCCCCGCGCCGGTCCGGGCCGCGGGGGAGGGGAGCGCCGCATGGGCACGACGGAGGACGCGGATCCGGCCGACGGCGATCGGCGCGGGCCGAGACCCCGGTCGGCAGTCGGCGGCGGGCCGGGTGCGCAGTGGACGCAGCGGGCGCAGGCGCAGCAGGCGGCGGAACCGTCGGGGGAGCCCGGAGAGGTCGGGCAGCCAGGGCAGCCAGGGGAGCTGCCGCAGAGCAGGGTGGAGCGGTGGTCGCGCGGGCGGTGGCGCGGTACCGGCGCCGCACCGGGCCGCTCGTCCAGGCTCGGGTCCGTCCCGCCGACCCGGGTGGATCCGGAGGGCGCGCCCCGCTTCGACCCGGAGGCCGTGACCCGGCGGGTGACCGGGGCCGAGCCGCGCTTCGACCCGCAGGCGCCGACGAAGGTGCGGAAGGGCGGCCGGGGGCGCTTCGACCCGGACGCGGTGACCGAGGTCGTCCGGCCCCGGCCGGGTGCCGGGCCGGCGCCGTCCTGGCAGGACAGCGTCGGGCCCGGGCCGGCCTCCGGCGGCAGGCCCGTCCCGCCCGGAGGGCCCGACCCGGGCGGACACGGAGGGCCCGACCTGGGCCTCGGTTCAGGCTTCGGCGAGGCCCACGGAGCAGACGGTCCGCCCGAGGAGGCCTTCCCGCGAGCCCTGCGGGACCGTTTCGTCCCGCTGGGCAAGGCCGGCGCGGGCTCCGAGGGCACCGTCTGGTACGTCCGGCGCACCGACGGCGGCGGCGACGCGGCCGTCAAGGTCGCCGCCAGCGGGCAGCCGATGGACCACGAACTGCTCGCGCACCTGCGCAACGACGGCTTCCGGCGGCACGTCCCGCACCTGATCGACTTCGGGCGGGTCCGCCACCACGGGGCCCTGGTCGACTGGGTGGCCATGGAGTACCTGCCGGTCACCCTCGCCGCGCACGTCGCCGAGTTGTGGCGCGAGGGCGGGCACACCGACCGGCGGACCACCGAGCAGATCGTCTACGAGCTGGTCGCCCTGCTCGACTTCTGGCAGCAGCGGATCAGGCGCAACCCGCTGGACTTCAAGCCCGCCAACATCCTGGTGCGCCCCGGCCGCGCCTCCGGGGAGTTCGTGATCGCCGACTTCGGCGGGGTCGACCGGCTCACCGACAGCCGCCGGTTCACCTCCGCGATGATGGTCACCGTCGCCTACATGGCCCCCGAGCAGCTGGCCGGCAAGAACCACCAGGCCGGGCCCTGGTGGGGCCTCGGCAACGTGCTGTACGAACTCTTCGTCGGCCGCCCGCGGTTCCTCGGCGCGGACGGTGAACGCGCCGCCGACCAGGAGCTGGAGCTGGAACTCGTGATGGGCGAGGAGGTGGACCTCACCGCCGTCCGTGACCCGCGCCAACTGCTGCTCCTCCAGGGGCTGTTCACCAAGAAGCCGGAGGACCGCTGGACCGCTCCGCAGGTCCGCGCCTGGCTGGCCGGCGGCACCCCCGAGGTGATCCGCCGTCGGCCCCAGGCGCAGGCCCGGGCCCACCGGCCGGTCACCTTCCTCGGCAACCCCTTCACCGATCCGGTACGGCTCACCGAGGCGCTGCTCAGGAACTCGGGCGCCGCCGCGCGCTGGCTCGCCACCGGGGGCGCGGAGCGGCTGCGGGACTGGCTGCGCGACGAGGTCGAGGACACCGTCTTCGACCTGCACTACCTCACCGACGTCGCCCGGGCGCCCGGCTCCCGGCGCGAGTCCGTGGCGGCCGTCGCCGTACTCGCCCTCGGCGCCGCCTTCGCACCGTCCGCCACCCCGCACTACCGCGACCGCCCGATCGACACCGCAGGACTGGAACGCATCGTCACCGAGCCGGACGGCGCCGAGCTCATCGACGAACTGGTCCGCGGCGGCGCGCCGGCCGTCGTCGCGCGCTACGACTGCTTCCACCCCGAATGCGCCGGCGAGCACTGCTCACGGCTGCTCGCGCTGGCCGGGCTGCCGGAGGTGCTGGCCGAGGTGGACCGGCTGGCCCGCACCGTCGGCGGCGGGCGGCGGGGCGGCGACGGGCTCAGCCCGGAGGAGCGGGAGGAGGCGTACCGGCAGGCGGTCTGGCTGAGCATCCGCCCCGAGGAGCGCCGGCGACTGCTCGGCCGGCTCTCGCCGCTGCCCGCCGCGCTGCACCGACTGCCGCTGCCCGGGCGGGTGTCGGAGCTGGCGGCCGTCGTGGCGGCAGTGGTCGTGGACGGGACGCTGACCGCAAGCGCGGGCGCCCGTACGGCCGTTCGCGCGGCGGCCCGGAAGCCGGCGCCCGATCCGGCGGCGGCCACCCCTCGGGACGTGGTGCGGCGCCGCTGGTCGGCGCTGCGGCGCCAGGCCGTGGCGGCCGACCCTTCCCAGGCCGCCGGGCGGGCGGCGCTGGTCGCGGCCGAAGCGCTGCGGCGACGCGGCCGGGGCCGTCCCGAGCGGCCCGAACCGGAGCCCGGGGTACGGCGGGAGGGCCGGCTGACCCGGCTCTGGCGCAACCGCCGCCGACGGCCGCCGGTGGCCTGGCGGGCCCGGCTGGAGGCCTGGTGGCCGCACGCCCGCACCGCGCTGCCGCGCCGGGCCGGGGCCGTCCTGCTGCTGCTCCTCGGCTTCGGACTGCTGCTCTGGGCGGGGGCGGTGCTCCGCTACCCGGTCGAGGCGGGCGAGAAGCTGGATATCGCGCCCGGCGGCGTCTTCGGCGGGCCGCTGCGGACGGCCGGCGACCATGCGGCGAGACAGACGGTGGGCCGGCTCGGCGCGGCCTTCGTCGCGGCCACCGTGCTCGCCTTCATTCCCGCCAGGGTCGGCGTCGGCACGGCACTGCTGACCGGCGCCGGGGCCTTCGCGATCGGCTACCTGCGGCTCGGGCCGCCGATGACGGCGGTGGAGGCGCCGCAGCCGGTGGCCGACCGGGTGGTCATGTTCGAGGGAGGGATGGGGAGTTGGGCCGGCATCGCGGCGGTGGTGGCGATCGTGGTGTCGCTCTGGCTGATCGAGCGGGCGGCCAACCGGCTGCTCAAGCCCGCCCAGGACGCCCGGTGGCGGGTCCGGGAGGCCTGGCGGCGGCTGGACGAGCGGCGCGCGGCGCGTTCGGGGGCGGCTCGTGAGGGCGTGCGGACGGGCGCGGGGGCCGGGCAGTGGCGTGGCGGCAACCCGGGTGTGCGCGACCGGCTGCGGTTCGCGCTCGGGAGCACGGCGGTGCTGGTCCTGCTGCTGTGGGCGGCGGTCGAGGTGCGGCTCGCGGTGACGGGGGTGCATCCGACGCCGGCCTCGTGGGGGACGGGCCGGACGGGCGCGGACTACCAGGCCGGGTTCGTCGTCCTGCTGGCGGTGGTGTCGCTGGTGAGCACCCTCGGGACTCGCCTCACCGCCCGGGCCCTGTTCGCGGTGTGGATCCCGGCCACCCTGTTCCTGGGCGCCTGGCCCGGACCGCTGGGCCCGGTCGAGGCGCTGCGGATCCCGGTGTTCGAGGGGCTGTTCCGCGCCCTCGCGGGGCTGTGGGGGCACGGCGCCTTCTGGGCCGCGCTGCTGGTGGCGCTGCCGCTGGCGGCGTACGGGGCGCTGCGGACGGTCCGGGGGCGGCCGGGGGAGAGGTGACGGCGGACGACGGACGGCGACGGCGGACAGATCACAGCCGACAGATGACAGCTGACAGATTTCGAAAGTTGTCAGCTGTCATCTGCTACCAGCTACCAGTCACCCGCCACTAGCCGCCCACTCAGCCGACCAGCCGGGACAGCTCGATCGAGTGCCCCGTCCGCTCCACCTTCGCCCGCAGGTACCGGACGTTGCTCGCCGACAGGTGCACGCCCGTCGGCACCCGGTGCCGCACGGCGATCCCGAGGTCGGCCAGCTGCGCCGCCTTGTCCGGGTTGTTGCTCAGCAGGTCGATGCCCGTGGCGCCGAGCGCGGCGAGCATCTGGGCGGCGGCCGTGTAGTCCCGGCCGTCCTCGGGCAGGCCGAGCGCGGTGTTGGCGTCGTACGTGTCCAGCCCGGAGTCCTGCAGGGCGTACGCATCGAGCTTGTTGTAGAGCCCGATGCCCCGGCCCTCCTGGCGCAGGTAGAGCAGGTATCCGCCGGTCTCGCCGATCCGTTCGACCGACTCGCGCAGCTGGGGCCCGCAGTCGCAGCGGTCCGAGCCGAAGACGTCCCCGGTCAGGCACTCGGAGTGCAGCCGCACCAGCGGCGTCCCGCCCTCGGGGACCGTGCCGAGGGCGAGCGCCAGGTGCTCGGCGCCGTCGGCGAGGCCGTGGAAGGTGAAGACCTCCGCCTCGACGTGGAAGCCGTCGGGGAAGGTCAGCGGGATGCGCACGTGCGAGCGCACCGTGGCGGGGCCGGGCAGGGGCATGGAACGGGCCTCCGTCGATCAGGGGTGGACCGGGCTGGATCGGATGTCGACCGTACTCGGTAGTTCCAATTTGAACAACTGCTTACCGACGGTGCCCGTCGCGATCATGGACCGCAGAACACCTCTCCCGCCCCGTCTGTTCCCTCCCCGCTCCCGACATGTGGTGCGGGGCGGTGCCCACTCCGACCGGTACCCGACCGGAGTGGGCACCGATTGTCGGGTACGCCAGGGTGGGTCCTTCCTACGGTGGTGATCAGCAAGGAAGGACGGGGTTGACGTGCTGGAACACCTGAACCGGGCGATGGAGTGCATCGAACGGGACCTGGACGGCGAGGTCGACGTGGCCGAGCTGGCACGGATCGCGATGACGTCGGAGTACCACTTCCGGCGACTGTTCTCGATGCTCGCCGGGATGCCGTTGTCGGAGTACGTCCGGCGCCGGCGGCTGACCGTCGCCGGGGCCGAAGTCCTCGACGGCAAAAGGACGTTGCTCGACATCGCGGTCCGGTACGGGTACACCTCGGGGGAGGCGTTCGCCCGGGCGTTCCGGGCGATGCACGGGGTCGGGCCGGGAGAGGCCCGGCGCGACGGTGCGGTGCTCACCTCCCAGCCCCGGATGTCCTTCCGACTCGTCGTGGAAGGAAGCAGCAGTATGGAGTACCGAATCGTCGAGAAGCCGGACTTCCGGATCGTCGGCAAGAAGGCCAGGGTGCCCCTGATCTACCTGGGGATCAACCCGCACATCGCCGAGTTCATCAAGGGGCTCGGCAAGGAGACCGTCGAGCGGATCACCGCCCTCACCGGCAAGGACCCGGTCGGCATCGTGTCGGTGAGTGACGACTTCTCGCCCAACCGGGAGGAGGGGTCCGAACTCGACTACTGGCACGCGGTGGTGGCGCGCGAGGACGCCGTCGTCCCGGAGGACCTGGACGTCCTCGACGTCCCGGCCGGCACCTGGGCGGTGTTCACCAACACCGGGCCGTTCCCGCAGGCACTGCAGGAGATGTGGGGGGACGTGGCCAGCCAGTGGTTCCCGTCCAACCCGTACGAGGCCCGGCCGGGCCCGGAGATCCTGCAGACCCGCTTCGTCCCGGGGACGGGCGACGCCGAGGCGGAGCTCTGGATCCCGGTGGCGCGGGCCGTGCGGAGCTGACAGGTAACAGCGGACAGATGACAGATTTCAATATCTGTCATCTGTCCGCTGTCGTTTGTTCTCCCACCCCGTTCGGCCCACCAGCGCCCGCCCCCTCGCCGCTTCGCCCCGCATGCTGGGGGCGGGGGAGGGGTGGGGGCCGCAGACCGCTACCCGAGGAATGGGATCACCGATGGTCAACGCGTTCGGCTTCACCGACTACGGCGGGCCGGAGACCCAGGAGTTCCTGGACCGCCCGCCCCTGGAGCCCGGCCCCGGCCGGTTGGCGATCGCGGTCCGGGCAGCCGGGGTGAATCCGATCGACTGGAAGATCCGCCGGGGCCTCTTCGGCCGCGAGCGCCAACTGCCCGCCGTGCTGGGCCAGGAGGCCTCGGGCGTGGTGCTGCGGGTCGGCCCCGGGGTCACCGGGTTCGCCCCGGGCGACGAGGTGTTCGGCACCGCCGCCTCCGGAGGCTTCTCCGAACAGACACTGTTGCGGGCCGAGTTGAGCGCCCTCAAGCCCGGTACCGTCGGCTTCGACCAGGCCGCCACCCTGCCCGTCTCGGCCGCCACCGCCGACGACGCCGTACGCGAACTCGGCCTCGGCGCCGGCCGAACGCTGCTGATCCTCGGCATCGCCGGCGGGGTCGGTACCATCGCCGCCCAGCTCGCCCGCACCCGGGGCCTGGTCGTGCTCGGCACCGCGAGCGACGCCAACCGCGCGTACGTGGACGCCCTCAGCGCGGTGCAGGTGCCCTACGGCGAGGGCGTCACCGAGCGGATCGCGGCGGCCGCGCCCGACGGCGTCGACGGCGTCCTCGACCTGGTCGGCGGCGACGCCCTGCGGGCGGTGGCGGGCGTGATCACCGACCGCACCGTGCTGGTCAGCACCGTGGACCCGGTCACCGTCGCCGAGTTGGGCGGCAGCTTCGTCACGCGTGCGACCACGTCCGGCACGCTGGCCGCCCTGGCCGCCCTGGTCGGTTCCGGCGAGCTGGACCCGCACGTCACCCACCGCTTCCCGCTCACCGGTGCCGCCGAGGCGCTCGCCCTGGTCGAGTCCGGACATGCGCGCGGCAAGGTCGTCATCGAGGTCGCCTGAGTCGAGGCTGCCTGAGTCGAAGTGGCCTGAGTCGAGGCCGCCCGAACCGAGGCCGCCCGAACCGAGGCCACCCGAACCGAACGCAAGCAAAGTCGCCCGAACAAACGCATCTGACGTTCCGTCAGCACCGCAAGGACGAGCTGGAGAACAGAAGCCATGAAGCAGACCTCCGTGACCACCGACGCCCCCTGCTGGGTCGAGCTGGGCACCTCCGATCCGCCCGCCGCCAGGGCCTTCTACGGTGAGCTGTTCGGCTGGCGCGAGGACGACGGCGCACGCCCCGCGGACGGCGACTACGCCCAGATGCTCGTCGGCGACGCCCCGGCCGCCGCGATCACCCCGCGCTACGCGCCGCAGCAGCCGACGGCCTGGACGATCTGCTTCGCGGTCGCCGACGCCGACGACACCGCGGCGAGGATCAAGGACGCCGGCGGCACCCTCCTCAAGGAGCCCAGCGACGTGCTCGACCACGGCCGCTTCGCGGTGGCCGCCGACCGCTCCCGCGCGGTGTTCATCCTCTGGCAGGCCCGAGCCTTCCAGGGCGCCGGGGTGTTCAACGAGCCCGGCTCGCTCGGCTGGGTGGAGCTGCTCACCCGCGACCCGGCCGGCGCGACCGCCTTCTACCCGGCGGTCTTCGGCTGGTCCGTCGCGCCGTCCGAGCACTACACCCAGTGGGGTCTGGCCGGCCGGGACTTCGGCGGCATGCTGGTGATGGGCGAGGACTTCCCGCCCGAGGTGCCGCCGCACTGGCTGCCGTACTTCGCGGTCGCCGACGTCGACAACACCGTCGAACGGGCGGTCGCCCTCGGCGCGGCGGTGCTGATGCCCGCCTACTCCATGCAGGGCGGTCGGCGGATCGCCGTGCTGCGCGACGCCCAGGGCGCCGCGTTCGGCGTCTACAGCTCCGGTACGGACGGCTGACCCGACGCCTGAGCGGACGCCCGATCCGACGCCGGATCCGACGCCTGACCCGACGCCGGATCCGACGCCTGACCCGACGCCTGAGCCGGGCCCCGCGCGCCGCGCGAGCGCCGCCGTCCCGCGACCCCCGCCACCGCCGCCCCCGCAGTGACCAGCAGCGCCCCGACCGGCACCACGTCGCCGATCCGGTCGTACCAGGTCAGCGTCCCGGGCGCGGTGAGCGGCAGGCGGACGGTCAGCGCGCCGGTGCCGTCGGTGCCCATCCGGGCGAGCTCCCGGCCCTGCGCGTCGAAGGCCGCGGAGACCCCGGTCAGCGAGGCCTGGACGGCCGGCCGCCCGGTCTCGGCGGCCCGGATCGCCGCGAGCGAGACGTGCTGCTCGGGCGCCCAGGTGTGCTGGAAGGTCGAGGTCGAGGACTGGTAGACCAGCACCCGGGCGCCGTCCCGCGCGGCGGTGCGGGCCATGTCGGGGAAGGCCGACTCGAAGCAGATCAGTGCCCCGACCGGCAGCGGCGCACCCGTCCGGTCGGTGGCCGGGAGCAGGTGGAACCCGGTGCCGGGCGCCCGGTTCTCGCCCGCCGCTCGGCTGACCCCGGCGATCCAGCCGAGCACCGGCCGCAGCGGGATGTACTCGCCGAACGGCACCAGCCGGATCTTGCGGTAGCGGTCCACCACGCCCGCCGGGGAGACCAGCACCGCGTCCTTGGAGATCCGCCCGTCCGCCTTGCGCGCGTCCTCCCCGGCGACGACCTGGGCGCCGGTGGTCGCGGCGAGTCCGCGCAGGACGCCCAGTGCGGCCGGATCGTGGTCCAGGTCGGCGGTGGTGCTGCTCTCGCCCCACACGACCAGGTCCACGGGCTGCCCGACCAGTCCGGCGGTGGCCCGCGCACTCGCCTCGAACCTGGCCTGCGGGTCCTCCACGATGCCGGGCTGGACCAGCGCCACCGTGACCGCCCCGGCCCCGGCGGGCGCCTGGCGCAGCGAGAACAGCAGCGGACCGGAGGCCAGCGCCAGCACCGCCGCCGCCGCGGCGACGGCCCGTGGCCGCCGGTGCACCGCGGTCAGTACGATCAGCACCCCGGTGTTCACGGCCGCCACCGCTGCGCTGACCAGCCAGATCCCGCCCGCCGCCGCCAGCCCGAGGATCGCCGGGTGCTGCCACTGGGTGGCCCCGAGCAGTGCCCACGGCCCGCCGAGCGCGTGCCAGGACCGCGCGTACTCGGCGGAGACCCAGACCGCCGGGACGACCAGCAGCGCGAGCAGCGCCCGACGGGTGGTCAGCGGCGGGTGCAGCAGCCTGTGCACGGTGTACCCGACGGCGCCCTGCAGCGCCCCGAACAGCACCGCGAGCACCGGCAGCCCCGGTCCGACGGACGGGACCAGCCAGTACATCGCGGTCAGGATGAACCCCGCCCCGAACCACCACCCGCGCACCGCCGCCTCCCGCCCCGACGGTGCCCGCTGCATCAGCAGCAGCCCGGGGACGAGCGCGATCCACGCCAGCCAGGCCTGCCCGGGAGCGGGGAACGCGAGCACCGGCACCGCCCCGCCCGCCGCCGCCCCCAGCCGTCCCCGGTAGCGGTTCCGCGGGCGGGGACGGGGCCGGGGACGGGTGGGCCGGTGCGGCGCGCGCGGCTCCCGTTCCTTCGTGGGGGCCGTGCTCAGGGCTGTGCTGGCGGGAGCGATGCGGCGCGACATGCCCCGTATTGTCCGCTCGGACGGCGTGGGCCACCAGTGTTCCCGTCACCCGAATGGGCGAGGGGCACGCCGGACCGGCACACCGGACCGGCACACCGGACGGGCACGCCGGATGGGCACACCGGACCGGCACACCGGACGGGCACGCCGGACCGGCACGCCGGCCGGCACGCCGCACGGGCTCAGCCCTCGTCGCCCTCCAGGTCCCCCTCCGTCTCCAGGAACGCGGCCTGCAGCTGCGCGATCAGCTCCGGGTCCGGCTGCTCCCACAGCCCGCGGCTCGCCGCCTCCAGCAGCCGCTCGCTGATCCCGTGCAGCGCCCACGGGTTGGCGCCCGCGAGGAACTCCCGGTTGACCGGGTCGAGCACGTACTCCTGGGTCAGCTTCTCGTACATCCAGTCCGCGACCACGCCCGTCGTGGCGTCGTAGCCGAACAGGTAGTCGACCGTCGCGGCCATCTCGAAGGCGCCCTTGTAGCCGTGGCGGCGCATCGCCTCGATCCACCGCGGGTTGACCACGCGGGCGCGGAAGACGCGGGCGGCCTCCTCGGTCAGCGTGCGGGTGCGGACCGTCTCGGGGCGGGTCGAGTCGCCGATGTAGGCGGTCGGCGCCTTGCCAGTGAGGGCGCGGACGGTGGCCACCATGCCGCCGTGGTACTGGAAGTAGTCGTCCGAGTCGGCGATGTCGTGCTCGCGGGTGTCGGTGTTCTTCGCGGCGACGGTGATCCGCTTGTACGCGGTCTCCATCTCCTCGCGGGCCGGCCGCCCGTCCAGCCCGCGCCCGTACGCGTAGCCGCCCCAGACCGTGTACACCTCGGCCAGGTCGGCGTCGGTGCGCCAGTCGCGGCTGTCGATCAGCTGCAGCAGGCCCGCCCCGTACGTGCCCGGGCGGGATCCGAAGACGCGGACGGTGGCCTTGCGCTCGTCGCCGTGGACGGCGAGGTCGGCCTGGACGTGGGCCCGCACGAAGTTCTGCTCGTCGGTCTCCTGCTGGGCGGCGGCCAGGCGCACCGCGTCGTCCAGCAGGGCGACGACGTGCGGGAAGGCGTCGCGGAAGAAGCCGGAGATGCGCAGCGTCACGTCGATGCGCGGGCGGCCCAGCTCCTCCAGCGGGATCGGCTCCAGGCCGGTGACCCGGCGGGAGGCGTCGTCCCAGACCGGGCGCACGCCGAGCAGGGCGAAGGCCTCGGCGATGTCGTCGCCGGCGGTGCGCATCGCGCTGGTGCCCCAGAGCGAGAGCCCGACCGAGGGCGGGTAGGCGCCGTCGTTGTCGGCGGTGTACCGCTCGATCAGCGAGGCGGCGAGCGCCTGGCCGGTCTCCCAGGCGAGCTTGCTGGGGACGGCCTTCGGGTCGACGGAGTAGAAGTTGCGGCCGGTGGGCAGCACGTTGACCAGGCCGCGCAGCGGCGAGCCGGAGGGGCCGGCCGGGACGAAGCCACCCTGGAGCGCGTGCAGCACGGCGTCCAGTTCGTCGGTGGTGGCGGCCAGGCGCGGCACCACCTGGGTGGCGGCGAAGGCCAGCACCTCGTGGACGGCCTCCGGCAGCCCGGCGGCGACCTTCTCGACCGCCTCGACCGCCCAGTCCTCCGCCTCCATCGCCTCGACCAGGGCACGGGCCTTGGCCTCGGCGGCGTCGGTGGCGCCGAGGGTGAGCGCCGCCTCGTCCAGGCCGAGCGCCTCGCGCAGACCGGGCAACGCGCTGACGCCGCCCCAGATCTGCCGGGCGCGCAGGATGGCGAGCACGATGTTGACCCGGTCGGTGCCGGCCGGGGCCTGGCCCAGGACGTGCAGGCCGTCGCGGATCTGGGCGTCCTTGACCTCGCAGAGCCAGCCGTCGACGTGCAGCAGGAAGTCGTCGAAGCCGTCGTCCTCGGGGCGCTCGTCCAGGCCGAGGTCGTGGTCGAGCCGGGCGGCCTGGATCAGCGTCCAGATCTGGGCGCGGATGGCGGGCAGCTTGGCCGGGTCCATCGCGGCGATGTTGGAGTGCTCGTCCAGCAGCTGCTCCAGGCGCGCGATGTCGCCGTAGGAGTCGGCGCGGGCCATCGGCGGGACGAGGTGGTCGACCAGGGTGGCGTGGGCGCGGCGCTTGGCCTGGGTGCCCTCGCCCGGGTCGTTGACCAGGAAGGGGTAGACCAGCGGGAGGTTGCCGAGGACGGCGTCCGGGCCGCACTCGGCGGACAGCGCGGCGGTCTTGCCGGGCAGCCACTCCAGGTTGCCGTGCTTGCCGAGGTGGATGACGGCGTGGGCGCCGAAGCCGCCGTCCTCCTGCGCGGCCTCGATCCAGCGGTAGGCGGCCAGGTAGTGGTGGCTCGGCGGCAGGTCGGGGTCGTGGTAGATGGCGACGGGGTTCTCGCCGAAGCCGCGCGGCGGCTGGATCAGGACGAGCAGGTTCCCGGAGCGGATCGCGGCCAGCACGATGTCGCCGTCCGGGTTCTGCGAGCGGTCGACGTACAGCTCGCCGGGGGCCGGGCCCCAGTGCTCCTCGACCCGCTCGCGCAGGGCCTGCGGGAGGGTGGCGTACCAGCGGCGGTAGTCGGCGGCGGGGATGCGCACCGGGTTGCGGGCCAGCTGGTCCTCGGTGAGCCAGTCCTGGTCGTAGCCGCCGGCCGCGATCAGGGCGTGGATCAGCGCGTCGCCCTCGTGGCCTTCGTCCTCCGCGGCGGCGTCCAGACCGGGCAGGTCGTGCCCGAGGTCCATGCCCTCCTCGCGCAGCCGCTCCAGCAGGCGCACCGCGCTGGCCGGGGTGTCCAGGCCGACGGCGTTGCCGACCCGGGCGTGCTTCGTCGGGTACGCGGACAGCACCAGCGCGAGACGGCGCTCGGCGGCCGGGACGTGGCGCAGCCGGGCGTGGCTGACGGCGGTGCCGGCCACGCGGGCGGCGCGCTCCGGGTCGGCGGCGTAGACGGTGAGGCCGTCCTCGTCCAGCTCCTTGAAGGAGAACGGGACGGTGATCAGCCGGCCGTCGAACTCCGGCACGGCGATCTGGGTGGCGGTGTCCAGCGGGGACAGGCCGTCGTCGCTGCCCTCCCACTGGGCGCGCGACCAGGTCAGGCAGAGCGCCTGCAGGATCGGGCGGTCCAGCGCGGCGAGCGCGCCCGCGTCCCAGGCCTCCTCGTCGCCGCCGGCCTGCGCGTCGGCCGGGCGGGTGCCGCCGGCGGCGAGCACCGTGGTGACGATCGCGTCGGCCTCGCCGAGTGCGGCCAGCAGCTCGGGCTCGGCGCCGCGCAGCGAGGCGCAGTAGTAGGCCTTCGCCCGGGCGCCCTGGTCCTCGATGGCCCGGCAGAGCGTCTCGACGAAACCGGTGTTGCCACTCATGTGGTGGGCGCGGTAGTAGAGCACCGCGACCGTCGGGCCCTCGCCGCTGCGGTCATCGGCGCTGGGGGCTTCGCGCTCCAGCGGGCCCCAGGCCGGGGCGGAGGCGGGCGGGGCGAAGCCGTGGCCGGTGAGCAGCACGGTGTCGGAGAGGAAGGCGCCCAGCTCGGCCAGGTTGGCGGCGCCGCCGTGGGCGAGGTACGCGTGCGCCTCGGCGGCGATGCCGGCCGGGACGGTGGACAGCTCCATCAGCTGGGCGTCGGGGGCCTGTTCGCCGGTCAGCACCACCACCGGGCGGGGGCCGGCCAGCAGCGCGTCCAGGCCCTCCTGCCAGGCGCGGCGGCCGCCGAGCAGGCGGACCACGACGAGCTCGGTGCCCTCCAGCAGCGCGGGCAGGTCTTCGGGGGTGAGCCGGGCCGGGTTGCCGAGCCGGTAGCGCACGGGGCCCTCGGAGGCACGGGCGCTCAGCAGGTCGGTGTCGGACGTCGACAGCAGCAGGATCATGCGAAGGCCCTCCCGGCCTCTTGGGTGGCCAGGATGGCCGCAGTGGTGGCCGTGGACGCGTGCGCGGGCATGCGACAGCGCTGGTGCATTTCTGCCTTCCTCGGGGTCCGCGCCCCGGGCCGGTGGAGGACGGCAGGAGTTCCTGGCTCCCGCGGCCGACCGGCTTCCCGGTGAACCGCGGTCACAGTGGCGGGACCGCACCGGGCTTGCACCGGTTTCCTCCCCTGCGCCGTCGCTGGCGTGTGGGCGGTCCGCCGGACCGCCCGCCCTGCATCGTACGGGGTACGGCTGACCTGGGGGAGAGTGAGCTTTCGGTCGCGGGCCCCGGCGGGCCGGCGCGTGCGGCGGGGTGCGTGTCGGCGTACGTAGCGGCGTGCGCGTCCGGGCGTGCGTCCGGTGCGCGTCCGGCGTGTCCGGGTGCTCCCGGGTGTGATGCAGCGGACGGAGGCATCCGATCGGATCATCTGTATGCTCGCCGCCATGCCACCGACACCCGACGCCACCGCGCCGGGCGCCGACGTGCCCGACCGGGAGGTGCCCGACCGGGGGCGCGCGGACGCCTGCCCCGGGGCGCTGCGCCTGCACCCGGCCGACGACGGCGCCCTGGCCCGGATCCGCCTGCCCGGCGGCCTCCTGACGGATCGTCAGGCGCTCGCGCTGGCCGAGGCCGCCGAGGCCCTCGGCGACGGGGAGTTGGAGACCACCTCGCGCGGCAACGTCCAACTGCGCGGCCTGGCTTCGCACTGTGCGGCGGACCTCGCCGAGCGGCTGCGCGGCGTCGGACTGCTGCCCTCGGACACCCACGAGCGGGTCCGCAACATCGTCGCCTCGCCGCTGGCGGGGCTGGACACCGCCTCCTCCGCCGACGTCCAGACCTGGGTACGGGAACTGGACGCGCGGCTGTGCGCGAGCGACTGGGCGGCCGGACTCTCCGGCAAGTTCCTGTTCGCGCTGGACGACGGACGCGGCGACGTCGCCGCGCTCGACGCCGATGTGACATTGATCGCAGGTTCGGACGGGCCCGCCGTGCTGCGCCTCGGGCGCTCCACCCACGGGCACCCGGTCGAGGCCGGGCGGGAGGTGACGGCCGTGCTGGACGCGGCCCGCCGCTTCCTGGAGGCGCTGCGGGCCGGCGGCCGCAGGGCGTGGCACCTACGGGAAGTCCCCGACCTGCTGCCGGCCGGCCCGGTGCCGCTGCCCGCCCCCGCCGGTACGGCGCCCGCCGTCGGCGCGCTGCCCGGCGGGCTCTCGGTGGGCCTGCGCTTCGGGCGGGCGAGCGCCGCGCAGTGGCGGGCGCTGGTCGCCGCCTCGGCCGGGGAGCTGCGGCTGACGCCCTGGCGCGGCGCGGTCCTGCCCGGTGCGCCGGCCGACCGGCTGCCCGCGCTCGCCGAGGCCGGGTTCCGCACCGAGCCGGGCTCGCCCTGGGACCGGGCCACCGCCTGCACCGGGCTGCCGGGCTGCGCCAAGTCGCTGGCCGACGTGCGCTCGGACGCGGCCCGGGCGCTGGACGCCGCCAGGACGTCGGACGGGTCTCCCGGTGCGCTGCCCGTCCACTGGTCGGGCTGTGAACGGCGCTGCGGCCACCCGGCCGGGCGGTGGGTGGACGTGCTCGCCATTGGGCACGGCTACCGGGTGACGGTGAACGGACCGGAGGCCACCCCGACGGCCGCCGACGCGACGAACGCGATGAACGCGATGAACGCGATGAACGTGATGAACGTGATGAACGCGACGAACGGCGTGACGACCGACGTGACGAACGAGGAGATGGCCGAGGCGGTCGCCGAGGCCAGGAGGACGACGAAGTGATCGAGTACGAGAAGGACGGGGCGTCCATCTACCGCCAGTCCTTTGCCACCATCCGTGCGGAGGCCGATCTGGCCGCCCTCCCGGCGGACGTCTCCCAGGTCGCGGTGCGGATGATCCACGCCTGCGGGATGGTCGACCTGGTCGAGGACCTGGTGTACTCGCCCGGCGTGGTCGCCTCCGCGCGCGCGGCGCTGCGCGCCGGTGCGCCGATCCTCTGCGACGTCAACATGGTCGCGAGCGGGGTGACCCGCAAGCGGCTGCCCGCCGACAACGAGGTGATCTGCACCCTCACCGACCCGTCGGTGCCCGAACTCGCCCGCACGATGGGCAACACCCGCAGCGCCGCCGCCATGGAGCTGTGGCTGCCCCGGCTGGAGGGCGCGGTGGTCGCCGTCGGCAACGCGCCGACCTCGCTGTTCCGACTGCTGGAGATGATCGAGGCGGGCGCACCGCGCCCGGCCGCGGTGATCGGCGTCCCGGTCGGCTTCATCGGCGCCGCCGAGTCCAAGCAGGCCCTGGCCGAGCACCCGTCCGGCCTGGAGCACCTGGTGGTGCGCGGCCGGCGCGGCGGCAGCGCGATCGCCGCCGCCGCCGTCAACGCGATTGCGAGCGAAGAAGAGTGACGGAGCATCAGAAGCCCTCGACCGGACGGCTGTACGGCGTCGGGCTCGGCCCGGGAGACCCGTCGCTGGTGACCGTCCGCGCCGCCGAACTCATCGGCAAGGCCGACGTGGTGGCGTACCACAGCGCCCGGCACGGCCGGTCCATCGCGCGCTCGATCGCCGAGCGGTACCTGACGGGTGGTCAGATCGAGGAGAAGCTGGTCTACCCGCTCACCGTCGAGACCACCGACCACCCGGGCGGGTACCGGGGCGCACTGGACGAGTTCTACGAGGAGGCCGCCGCCCGGCTGGCCGCCCACCTGGACGCCGGCCGCGACGTCGTGGTCCTCGCCGAGGGGGATCCGCTCTTCTACGGCTCGTACCAGCACATGCACAAGCGCCTCGCGCACCGCTACCCGACCGAGGTGGTGCCCGGCGTGACCTCGGTCAGCGCGGCGGCGGCCCGGCTCGGACAGCCGCTGACCGAGGCGGAGGAGACGCTCACCGTCATCCCGGGCACCCTGCCCGAGGAGGAGCTGACGGCGCGGATCGCGGCCGCCGACTCCGCGGTGATCATGAAGCTCGGGCGCACCTTCCCGACCGTCCGCCGGGCCCTGGAGCGGGCTGGCCGGCTGGCCGACGCCCAGTACGTGGAGCGGGCCTTCATGGCGGGCGAGCGCATCGCGCCGCTCGCGGAGGTCGACGGCGAGACGGTGCCGTACTTCTCGGTCGCGGTGCTGCCGAGCAAGGTCGCGCCGCTGGAGCCCGAGGTCCGGCTGTCGGAGGGCACGGGCAGCGTGACCGTCGTGGGCACCGGGCCGGCCGGGCCGCTCTGGCTCACCCCCGAGGCGCGCGGCGCGCTGGCCGAGGCCACCGATCTGGTCGGCTACACCACCTACCTGGCCCGGGTGCCGGAGCGCCCAGGCCAGCGGCGGCACGGCTCGGACAACAAGGTGGAGTCGGAGCGCGCGGAGTACGCGCTGGACCTCGCGCGGCGCGGGCACCGGGTCGCGGTGGTCTCCTCCGGTGACCCGGGCGTGTTCGCCATGGCCACCGCCGTGCTGGAGGTCGCCTGCGAGGAGGCCTACCGGGACGTCCCGGTGCGGATCCTCCCGGGGATGACGGCCGCCCACGCGGCCGCCTCCCGGGCCGGCGCCCCGCTCGGGCACGACTACGCCGTGGTGTCGCTCTCGGACCGGCTCAAGCCCTGGGGCGCGGTGGCCAAGCGGCTGCGCGCCGCCGCCGAGGCGGACCTGGTGCTCGCGCTGTACAACCCGGGCTCGCAGTCCCGGACGACCCAGGTCGGCCTCGCCCGGGACCTGCTGCTGGAGTACCGGGCGCCGGAGACCCCGGTGGTGATGGCGCGGGACGTCGGCGGGCCGACCGAGCGGGTGCGGATCGTCCGGCTGGGCGAGCTGGACCCGGCGCTGGTCGACATGCGGACGATCCTGCTGATCGGCTCCTCGCAGACCCAGGCGGTCGAGCGGGGCAGCGGCGTGGAGGTCGTCTGGACGCCTCGGCGGTACCCGGAGGGGCCGGAGGCGTGACGGCGGACGAATGACAGATGACAGCTGACAGATTTCGTAATCTGTCAGCTGTCATCTGTTTTCGGTCCTCTGTTACGTGTTACCTGTTACCTGCTACGTGCTGTCCGCTACCTGCTACCGCTGCCCGCTGCCCGCTGCCCGCTGCCCGCTGCCCGCCGCCCGTCACCGGGTCGGCTTGGCGATCAGCAGCTCCGTGTTGTGGTCCTCGCCGGCGCCGAGCAGCGCCGTGACCCGCCCGTTCGGGTCGTTGTACGACAGCTCGCGGTAGAGCGCCGCGAGGTTGGCGTCCGAGCTGCCGCCGAAGTCCGTCGCGTACGGCGCGGAGGACTCGATCAGCGTGGTGAACAGCGAGAGCGTGCCGTCCCCGTTGTCCACGACCTCGATGATCCGGCCGTGCTGCGGGTAGTCGATGTGCGAGGCGGTGTTGATCTCCCAGAACGCCCGCTCCGGGACCGTGTGGCCGTGCGGCGTGATCTTGTTCATGTGGGTGTGCCCGTTCACCCACGCGACCACGTTCGGGTAGCGCTGCAGTAGCGCCACCAGCTCGTTGCCGTCGTGCCGCCGCTCGAAGATGTTGCGCGGGTCCGGCAGCAGGTTGCCCATGCTGGTGCTGGTGTGGTGGCTGAAGAGCAGGATCACCTCGTCCGTGCTCCCGCCCGTCACCTTGCGCCCGTCGGCGTCGTACCAGTGGCCGCTGTGCGCCTGCAACTGCTTCTCCAGCCAGCGCAGTTGAGCGGTGCCCAGCGAACCGTCGGCGAACCCGGCCTGGTTGGTGGTGTCCAGGCTGATGCCGACCACCTTCTCCGAGATGCGGAAGGTGTAGTAGAGCTTGCCGCTGCTCGCCATGTCCGAGGTGAAGCCGTGCCCGTACGGGCCCGCGCCGGTGACCGCCGGGTCCAGGTGAGCCTTGGCGAACTCCTTGAGCGTGAAGGGCTTGCGGCGCTCGTCCGGGGTGATCCGGCGTACCGCCTCGCCGCTGGCGAGCAGCTTCGCGAGCAGCAGCACGGCGCCCGCCGGGTCGCGGCGCAGCGAGTCCATCAGCTGGGCGGCCGTGGCGTCGTCGCAGCCCTCCAGCTTGTACTGGCCCGTGTAGAGGTCGTTGAGCAGCCCGAGGTCGGGCAGTGAGCCCTCGATGCTGTCGTCGTGGTTGCCGACCGTGGTGTACCACGGGGTGCGCAGGCCCGGCGCGTCGAACGGGCGGCCCGCGGCGGAGAGGAAGCCGGGTATCTGCGGGAAGCCCTTGGCCTTGTAGCCGTCGCCGTAGGCGAGTTCGGGGTTCCAGTAGGCCGCGTTGCCGGAGTTCTGCACGCCCTCGTAGCGGTTCGGGTCGCCGGTGTTCTGGGCCAGCCGGCCGCCGCCCATGACCTTGAGGTACCAGTCGAGTTCGGCGAGTTCGTGGTTGTCGGTGTTGTCACCGGTGGCCATCACCATGCTGAACGGCAGGCCGGTGTAGGGGCCGCCGTCGAGCGAGTTGACCCGCTCGACGAGCGCTGACACGCCGCGGGCGTTCAGGGCCTCCTGCGGCCGGTACGCGCTGCCGTTGTACCGGGCCAGGTACTCGAAGCGCACCGGGGACTCGGTGTCCACCAGGTGCAGGTCGCTGAACTGGACGAAGCTGGCCAGCCCGGTGCGGCGGTCGTCTCTCCCGGTGCCCGGCGCCGCCAGGTCGCCGCGCACCACCAGCGGCCAGCCCGGGCCGGCCGTCAGACGCTTGTAGGCCCCGGTGCCGACCGGCGTGGCCACCTGCTCCAGCGTGGTGCCGGTGACCGTGACCGCCCGCGCGGCCGTGGCCGCCAGCGCCTGGTCGCGCGTCGCGGCCGAGGCGAACGACGCGCCCCCCAGCGACAAGGCCGACCATGCCGCGGCCACCGACGTACCCGTGAGGAACGTACGCCGACTCATCCCTGCCACAAAAACCCCCAACATACTGATGACCCCGGCCGGGACGGACCCGGTCGCCGGGGTCACGCGTCATGAACCCGCTAAGTAACGGAGCGACAGATTACTCGTTGGTAGGCACGGCGGGCGAGGTCCGTGCGAAGAACAGTTCGAGAACGCGGGGCAGCTCCCTCTCCGCCTCCACCCCCGCCCCCGTTCCCGCCCCGCCCCCGCCGGCCTTCGGGCCCCGGTCGCGGCGCGGTGGGACGGATGGGGGAGAATCGGCGGGCACGGCCGAGGCGGCCGAGGCGGCCGGGACGAACCGGTACGGGCGTGGTCGGAAGCGAGGCGAAGGTGGCCGAAGCGGCAGCCGGGACGGGAGGCCGGGCCGGTCAGCTGAAGAGCAGCGGCCTGCGGCACGGCTGGACGACGGGCGCCTGCGCCACCGCCGCCACCAAGGCCGCGTACACCGCGCTGCTCACCGGCGAGTTCCCCGATCCCGTGGTCATCACCCTGCCCAAGGGGCAGCAGCCCGCCTTCGCGCTCGCCGCCGAGCAGCCGGCGGCGGACGGACGGCCGTACGCCATGGCCGGAGTGGTCAAGGATGCCGGCGACGACCCCGACGTCACCCACGGTGCGCTGATCCGCTCGACGGTGCGGGCCGGCGAGCCCGGCACCGGGGTGGTGTTCCGGGCCGGCCCCGGGGTGGGGACGGTCACCAAGGCCGGCCTGCCGCTGCCCGTCGGCGAGCCCGCGATCAACCCGATGCCCCGGCAGATGATCCGGGACGCCGTCGCCGAGGTGGCCGCCGAGCACGGCGGCAGCGGGGATGTGGTGGTCGAGATCTCCGTCGACCACGGCGAGGAGATCGCCCGCTCGACCTGGAACCCGCGGCTCGGCATCCTCGGCGGCCTCTCCATCCTCGGTACCACCGGGATCGTCGTCCCCTACTCCTGCTCGGCCTGGATCGACTCCATCCGCCGCGGCGTGGACGTGGCCCGGGCGGCGGGGCGTACGCACGTGGCGGGCTGCACCGGTTCCACCTCGGAGAAGGTGGCGGTCGCGGTGCACGGGCTGCCCGAGGACGCGCTGCTCGACATGGGCGACTTCGCCGGCGCCGTGCTCAAGTACCTCAAGCGCCACCCGGTGCCCCGGCTGACCATCGCGGGCGGCTTCGCCAAGCTGTCCAAGCTCGCCGCCGGCCACCTCGACCTGCACTCGGCGCGCTCCCAGGTGGACAAGGGCTACCTGGCCGAACTGGCCCGGCAGGGCGGGGCGGACGAGGCGCTGGCCGCGGCGGTGGCGGCGGCCAACACCGGGCTGGAGGCGGTGCAGTTGTGCCGCGCGGCCGGGGTGCCGCTCGGGGACCTGGTCGCCGAGGCGGCCCGGGCGACGGCGCTCGGCGTGCTGCTGGGCTCGCCGGTCGCCGTGGACGTCATCTGCATCGACCGCGCGGGCACCATCGTCGGCCGGGCGGAGCCGCTGGGGCCGTGACGGCATCGCGCCGTGATGTGAAGATCTGACGGCCATACGGGGCGAGAAACGGACAAAAGGCGCGCCGTGTCGCCCTCTGGTTCTGTTGCCATCTCAACCATGAGATATTGTCTGGCGGGTGACAGGCGACTACCTCACCCGTATCGGCACCCTCATCCGTACCGCGCGCCAGCACCGCGGCTGGTCCCAGGCGCAGCTCGGAGAGGCCCTCGGCACCAGCCAGAGCGCGGTCAACCGCATCGAACAGGGCAAGCAGAACGTCAGCCTTGAGATGATCGCCCGCATCGGCGAAGCCCTCGACAGCGAGATCGTCTCCCTCGGCTACTCCGGCCCGATGCACCTGCGGGTCGCCGGCGGCACCCGCCTCTCCGGCGCCATCGACGTCCGCAGCAGCAAGAACGCCTGCGTGGCCATCCTCTGCGCCTCGCTGCTGACCACCGGTCGGACCACGATCCGCAGCGTCGCCCGGATCGAGGAGGTCTACCGCATCCTCGAAGTGCTGACCAGCATCGGCGTCAAGAGCCGCTGGATCAACGAAGGCCGCGACCTCGAACTCACCCCGCCCGCCGAGCTGGACCTCGCGGCCATGGACGTCGAGGCGGCCCGCCGCACCCGCAGCGTGCTGATGTTCCTCGGCCCGCTGATGCACCGCGCCCAGCAGTTCGCCATCCCCTACGCCGGCGGCTGCGACCTCGGCACCCGCACCGTCCAGCCGCACCTCACGGCGCTGCGCCGGTTCGGCCTGGAGGTCGCCACCACCGGCGGCGCCTACCACGCCTCGGTCGAGCCGGGCACCCCCATGGACCGCCCGATCGTGCTGACCGAGCGCGGGGACACCGTCACCGAGAACGCCCTGTTGGCCGCCGCGCGGCACGACGGCGTGAGCGTCATCCGCAACGCCTCGCCCAACTACATGGTCCAGGACCTCTGCTTCTTCCTGGAGAAGCTGGGCGTCAGGATCGAGGGCATCGGCACCACCACCCTCACCGTGCACGGCGTCCCGGAGATCACCTGCGACGTCGACTACACCCCGGCCGAGGACCCGGTGGAGGCCATGAGCCTGCTCGCCGCCGCCGTCGTCACCTCCTCCGAGCTGACGATCCGCCGGGTGCCGATCGAGTTCCTGGAGATCGAGCTCGCGGTGCTGGAGGGCATGGGCCTCGACTACGACCGCACCCCCGAGTACCCGGCCCACAACGGTCACACCCGCCTGGTCGACCTCACCGTGCGCCCCTCCAAGCTGACCGCGCCGATCGACACCATCCACCCGATGCCGTTCCCCGGCATCAACATCGACAACGTGCCGTTCTTCGCCGCCATCGCCGCGGCCGCCCACGGCACCACGATGATCCACGACTGGGTGTACGACAACCGTGCGATCTACCTCACCGAGCTGACCCGCCTCGGCGCCGACGTCAAGCTCCTCGACCCGCACCGCGTCCTGGTCCAGGGCCCCACCCGCTGGCGCGCCGCCGAGATGATGTGCCCGCCGGCCCTGCGCCCCGCCGTCGTCATCCTCCTCGCCATGCTCGCCGCCCAGGGCACCTCCGTCCTGCGCAACGTCTACGTCATCAACCGCGGCTACGAGGACCTCGCCGAGCGCCTCAACTCCATCGGCGCCCGGATCGAGACCTTCCGCGACATCTGACAACCCGTCATGTCGCCGACCGGCCTCACCCGTTGAGCCCGGCCAGCAACACGGCCACGTCCAACCCGGTGTTCAGGTACGCCACGAACACCGGGTTGTTCAGTGCCCAGGGCGAGCGGTGCTCCCGGACCAGCCGGACGGCCTCGCCGGTGTCGTGGCCGAGCAGCGTCAGCGCCTGTGGACCGGCCTCAGCCCAGCTGTTCCAGCCAGCGCACCGCGCCCTCGACGTCCGGCACGACCGGCACGCGGTCCGGAACCGGCGGACGCTCCACGATGATGACGGGCAGCCGCAGTCCGCGGGCGGCGGTGAGCTTGGGCGCGGTCGCGGCCCCGCCGCTGTCCTTGGTGATCAGGACGTCGATGTCGTGCGCGCGCAGCAGCGCCAGTTCACCCTCGATCGTGAACGGACCGCGGTCCAGCAGGAGTTCGAAGGAGGGCGGCAGCGGCGGCTCGGGCGGGTCCACCGAGCGGGCGAGGAAGTGGAGCCCGTCGAGGTGGGCGAAGGCGGCGATGCCCTGTCGTCCGATGCTGAGGAAGACCCGCTCGCCGCGTCGCGGCAGCAGTTCGGCGGCCGCGGCGAGCGAGGGGACGGGGAGCCAGTGGTCCCCGTCGACGGGCGTGAAGCCGGGGCGGCGCAGCACCAGCAGCGGGACGCCGGTGGCGGCGGCCGCGAGTGCGGCGTTCCGTGAGATGCCGGCGGCGAACGGGTGGGTGGCGTCCACGACGGCGTCCACCCGCTCCGCGCGCAACCAGTCCGCCAGGCCGTCCGGGCCGCCGAAGCCGCCGATCCGCACCTCCCCGGCGGGCAGCCGGGGTTGGGCGACGCGGCCGGCCAGCGAGCTGGTGACCCGCAGGGACGGACAGCCGTCGAGGGCGGCGGCCAGGGCCCGCCCCTCCGTCGTCCCGCCGAGGACGAGCAGGTGCCGCATCACGACCCGCAGGGCTCGTGCGGGCGCTCGCGGTCCGCCGAGTAGAGGTGGCTGTCGCGGAAGTGTTCGGCGGCCAGGGTGCGGCCGACGATGATGACGGCGGTGCGGACCACGCCCGCCGCCTTGAGCTGCTCGGCGATGTCGCCGACGGTGCCGCGCAGCACCAGCTCGTCGGGCCGGCTGGCCATCGCGACGACGGCGGCCGGGCAGTCGGCGCCGTAGTGGGGGAGGAGCTGCTCGACCACGTCGTCCACGTACCCGGCGGCCAGGTGCAGCACGAGGAGGGCGCCGCTGCGGCCGAGGGTGGCGAGGTCCTCGCCCTCGGGCATGGGGGTGGCGCGCTTGGCGATCCGGGTGAGGATGACGGTCTGGCCGACGGTCGGTACGGTCAACTCCCGCTTCAGCGCGGCCGCGGCGGCGGCGAAGGCGGGCACGCCGGGGACCACCTCGTACGGGATGCCCGCCGCGTCGAGGCGGCGCATCTGCTCGGCGACGGCGGAGAACACGGACGGGTCGCCGGAGTGCAGCCGGGCCACGTCCTGTCCGGCCTCGTGCGCGCGGACCAGCTCGGCGATGATCTGGTCCAGGTTGAGCTGCGCGGTGTCGATGAGCCGGGCGCCGGGCGGGCACTCGTCCAGCAGTTCGCGCGGGACGAGGCTGCCGGCGTAGAGGCAGACGTCGGCGCGGGCCAGGATGCGCTGGCCGCGCAGGGTGATCAGGTCGGCGGCGCCCGGGCCGGCTCCGATGAAGTAGACGGTCACGAGGCGTCCTCCTGGGGGTTTTCGGTCTTGACGGCGGACCACTGGGTGACCGGCATGGCCTGGCGCCACCCGGTGAAGCCGCCCACCGGGACGGCGTGGGCGACGGCGAGCTTGACGAGCTCGCCGCCGTGGCGCCGGTACCACTCGGTGAGCAGCGCCTCGGACTCCAGGGTCACGGTGTTGGCGACCAGTCGGCCGCCGGGGCGCAGCGCAGCCCAGCAACTGTCCAGCAGGCCGGGCGCGGTGAGGCCACCGCCGATGAACACGGCGTCGGGGGCGGGGAGTTCGGCGAGCGCGGCCGGGGCCGGGCCGGTCACCACCCGCAGCCGGGGCACACCGAGTGCGGCGGCGTTGCGGGTGATCCGCTCGGCCCGGACGGGGTCGCGCTCGACGGTGACGGCCTGACAGTCGCGGTGCGCACGCAGCCACTCGATGGCGATCGAGCCGGAGCCGCCGCCGACGTCCCAGAGCAGTTCGCCGGGGGAGGGGGCGAGCGTGGCGAGGGTGGCGGCGCGGACGTGGCGCTTGGTGAGCTGGCCGTCGCTCTCGTACGCGGTGTCGGGCAGGCCGGGGACGAGGGAGGTGCGGGGGCCGTCGCCGAGGTCGACGGCGATGACGTTCAGCGGGTCGCCGGGCGGGTGCGGCCAGCCGTCGGCGGGGCCGTGCAGCTGCCGCTCGTGCGCGTGACCGAGCTTTTCGAGTACGCGCAGGCGGGCGGTGCCGTAGCCGCGGGCCGTGAGCAGCGCGGCGACGGCGGCCGGGGTGGCGGCGTCGGCGCTGAGCACCAGCAGGCGGCGGCCGGGGTGGAGGGCGAGGGAGAGGGTGTCCAGCGGGCGGCCGACCAGGCTGATCACCTCGGTGGCCTCCAGCGGCCAGCCGATCCGGGCGCAGGCGTAGGAGACGGCGGAGGGGTGCGGCAGGACGCGCAGCCGCTCGGCGCCGACGGTCTCGGCGAGGGTGCGGCCGATGCCGTAGAACATCGGGTCGCCGCTGGCCAGGACGGCGACGCGGCGCTCGGCGTGGGCGGCGAGCAGCCCGGGGACGGCCGGGCGCAGCGGGGAGGGCCAGGGGACGCGCTGGGCGGCGACCTCGTCCTGGGGGAGCAGGTCCAGTTGGCGGGGGCCGCCGACGACCACCTCGGCGTCCCGCAGGACGGCCCGGGAGGCGGCGGCGAGGCCGGGCCAGCCGTCGGCCCCGATCCCGACGACGGTGATCGGGGATGGCAGCTCGGGCACCGGGTGGCTCCTCGTCGTTCGGCCGGCCAATGAGGCGAAATCTCACTGGCCGGGCAGCCTACCTGGCGGTTTGGGGGCGGACTCAGGGGAGGGGTGCACTCCGGGGAGGTGACGGATGGCAGCGTTCAGATGACAGATGACAGATTTCAGATTTTGAAAGCTGTCAGCTGCCATCTGTCATCTGAACGCTGAAGTCTGAAAGCTGAACTCCGAACGTTGTCACCTGTTCGCCCAGTCCCCCGACTCGATCAGCGCCGGCCGCTCGCGCAGCCGCGCCTCGGCGGCCGGCCCGGCGAGGTAGACCCAGGCATCCCGCGAATCGCCCGCCGCCGTCCGCACCGCCATCCGGCGCCGCACGTACAGCCCCGTCCCGTCCGCCCGGCACTCCTCCAGCGCGTCCAGAGCCGCCAGCGCTCCGGCGTACGCGCCCGGGCGGACGGTGATCAGCTCACCCACGATCCGGCGCCCGGGCGCCGCGTCCGGCACGGCGTACGGGAAGCCGGGGCCCGCGTGCAGTGCGGCGCCGTCCAGCACCGCCGGCCGGATGTCGGCACAGCGCCCGGCCAGGTGGGCGGCGTGGTTGCGGCCGCCGCTGCGCAGCGTGCCGTAGACGAAGAACGGCAGGGCCTCGTCGGACGCGGACACGGGTTCGACCTCCTCGCTGGGGAGCGCCCACGGTACGTCCTGCGGTCCGGTGCGTGATACCGAGTGGCGCATTGGGCCGTCGATGCGATGTCATGTCGGATGTTCGGCCAGCACCGTCCAAGGGGGACACACATGACATCGCCCGCATCCTCCCAACCCTGTCTCTTATACACATCTGACGCTGCCGACGAGCGATCTAGTGTAGATCTCGGTGGTCGCCG
>NZ_JNWQ01000002.1 GCF_000716875.1 Streptomyces novaecaesareae
CTCCGCCACCGCCCGTCCCCGCCGCACCGACCGGAGACCAGGACACCCACCATGCAGACCACGAAGACCGCGAAGACCACCCCCGCCCCCACGCTGATGGACGGCTTCCGTCCCGAGTGGACCCAGGACCCGTACGGCCTCTACCGGATCCTCCGCGAGCGCGGCCCGGTCTACTGGGACGACATGATGCGCGCCTGGGTGGTCCTCGACCACGCCGACATCAGCAAGCTGGGCCGCGACGAGCGGCTGTCCGGCGCCCGGGTGGGCGACTTCCACGCCTCGCTGCCGCCCGCCGCCCAGGCCGAGATGGCGCCGCTGGCGCACACCCTCTCGGACATGATGCTGTTCAACGAGCCGCCCCGGCACACCCGGCTGCGCGGCCTGATCAAGCCCGGGCTCACCCCGCGTTTCATCCGCTCCATGCGGCCAGTCATCCAGGACCTCGCCGACTCCCTGCTCGACCGGGTGATGGCGCAGGGCCGCTTCGACGTCGTCGCCGACTACTCCGAGCCGCTGGCCCGAGGCATGATCGCCTCGCTGGCCGGCGTCCCAAACGACGCGGCGCACCTGCTGGAGGACTGGCAGAGCCTGCTGCACGAGCTGTTCAGCCAGTCCACCCGCGAGTTCGGCCGGCTGGAGGGCCTGCGTACCGCCTTCGACCTGGTCGCCGAGAGCCGCCGGGCCGGCCTCGCCACCGACCGCTTCAGCGAGATGATCGCCGGCCAGGTCGCCAAGGAGGACTTCACCGACGACGAGGTGTACGCCAACTTCCTGCTCCTCATCGACGCCGGACAGGCCACCACCACCCACCTGATCGCCAACGCCGTCCTCGCCCTGATCCGCAACCCCGACCAGGCGGAGCGGCTGCGCCGCGAGCCCGAGCTGTCCGCCAACGCCGCGCACGAGTTCCTGCGCTACGACAGCTCGGTGCAGTTCACCACCCGGATCGCCACCGAGCCGATCGAGGTGGGCGGCGCGCGGATCGAGGAGAACCAGGCGGTCATCCTGGTCCTCGGCGCCGGCAACCGCGACCCGCTGCGCTACGAGGACCCGGACACCCTGGACGTCGGCCGCCGGGCCAACGACCAGCTGTCCTTCGGGCACGGGATCCACTACTGCCTGGGCGCGGCGCTGTCGCTCGCGGAGATCGACATCGCGATCTCCACGCTGCTGCGCCGCACCGAGGACCTGCGGCTGGTGAACCCCGAGGTGGACTGGCTCGACAGCATCAACTTCCGCTTCCTGCGCAACCTCCCGGTGGAGTTCCGGCAGGTCTAGGACTGCCGGAGGGCGTGCTGGGGGCGGCCTGGTGGGGGCCTGGTGCGGGTGCCGCTATCCGCGCCCCGGTGAGCGCCGGTTATCGGGCGGATATCGGCGACTGCGACGCTCATCGCACCGCAGGACACCGCAGCAAACCGCAGCACACCGACCGGGGAGATTGACATGAAGAGCGTCCGCAACCGCATCGCCGTCCGCCTGAGCGTCGCCGCGCTGACCGTGCTCGGCGGTGCGGCGGCCGTCGCGGCGGTGTCGGGCACCGGGGCGGCCGCCCCCGCCGGGGTGACGGTCTCCGTCGCCGACGGTGCCACCGGCGGGGGCACCCCGGCGCCCACCACCCCGCCGAGCACCCCCGGCGACGTCTGGAACAACACCTCGTCGGTCACCCCGCCGAAGACCACCTCCTGACCCGGACCCAGGGCGTGTCTTACGGACCCTTGCCGGGCCCGCTGATCCGACAAAATCCACAAGACGCGCCCTAACCGGCGGCCGACTCCGCGGACTCCGCCGCGTCCAGGCCGGCCAGCAGGCCGCGGACCAGCTCGCCGTCGGGCAGCGCGAGCCGGTCGAACAGCGCCTCGGCCCGGGCCAGGTGCTCCCGGGCCTCCGAGGCCCGGCCGCGGGCGGCCAGCGCCCGCGCCAGCACCACCAGGGCGTGCCCCTGGTCCCGGTCGGCGGTCAGCGCCTCGCACTCGGCCACCGCCTGCCGGGCGCCCGTCACCGCCTCGGCGCCGCGGCCCAGCCGGCGCAGGGTGTCCGCCAGCCGGTAGCGGGCCTGGGCCTCGCGCAGCGCGAGGCCGGTGGAGCGGCAGAGCTCCAGGCACTCCCGGAAGGTGGCCGCCGCCTCCTGGTAGGACTCGGACTCGTGGGCGGCGAGGCCCAGCACGAAGAGCGCGTACGACACCCCCGGCAGGTCCCCCTCGGCGCGCAGGGCGGGCAGCAGGTCCCGGCAGACCCGCGCCCCCTCGGCGGGCGAGCCGCCGCGCACCCGGGCCATCGCCGCGTTCAGCAGGGTGACGGTCCGCCCGGTGTGGTGGCCCAGCGCGACCGCCAGTTCGTGGGCCTCCTCGCTCAGCCGCACCGCCTCCTCGAAGCGGTGCTGGAACTGGGCGAGGAGGCCGAGGTCGTTGAGCACCTGCTGGAGGATCACCCGGTCGCCGACCTCGCGGCAGGCCTCGGCCGCCCGGCGGCAGTGCTCGGCGGCCTCGCCCAGCCGGGTCGCCTGGACGGCGAGGTTGCCCCGGATGAACTCGGCCCGGCCCAGCGAGTGCCGGTCGGCCCGCCCGGTGGCGGCCGCGGAGACCGCCGCCGCGGCCACCGCCAGCCGCTCGTAGCGCGGGTCGGCGTCGAACGGGCAGAGCGCGATCAGCAGGTCGGCGGCGGTCCGCAGGTCCTGCGCCGAGCTGCCGGGCGCCGTCGCGGCCTGCATCGCGGCGATCGCCGTGTCGAACTCCTCGCCCACCCAGCGGGCGGCCGCGTGCGGGGTGTCGAAGCGCAGCCCGGGCAGTTCCGGGGTGCGCAGCGCGGAGCCGATCGGGTCGCCGGGCACCAGCTGCTGGAAGGCGGCGGTCGCGGTGGCGAGCAGGAAGTCCAGCTGCCGGCTCAGCGCCGTCCCGGAGTCCACCGCGTCGTCCGGCTCGGTGAGTTGGGAGGCGAACACGCGCAGCAGCTCGTGGTAGCGGTAGCGGCCGGCGTGGGTCTCGCTGACCATGCCCGCGTCGACCAGGGCCTCCAGCAGGTCCTCCGCCCGGCGCTGCTCCACGCCCAGCACGACGGCCGCGACCGGCACCCCGATGTCCGGCCGGCTCACCGCGGCGACCACCCGGAACGCCGTCGCCTGCTCGGGCGTCAGCTGCCGGTACCCCCATTCGAAGGCGCTGGCCACCGCGAGGTCGCCGAGCTGCAGTTCGGTCATCCGGTGCTGCTCGGCGGCCAGCCGGTCGGCCAGCCGGGCCACCGACCAGGACGGGCGGGAGGCGAGCCGGGAGGCGACGATCCGGATGGCCAGCGGGAGGCGGCCGCAGTAGCGGATCAGCTCGCCGGCGGCCGCCGGGTCGGCGTCGATCCGGTCGTCGCCGGCGGCCTGCGCCAGCATGCCGGTGGCCTCGTCCACACTGAAGACGTCCAGGTCGACCTGGACGGCCGTGGCCAGCCCGAACAGCCGGGTCCGGCTGGTGACCAGGACGGCGCAGCGGGCCGAGCCGGGCAGCAGCGGGCGGACCTGGGCCGCGTCCCGGGCGTTGTCCAGCAGGATCAGCACCCGCCGCCCGTCCAGCAGCGAGCGGAACAGTCTGGAGCGGTCCTCCAGGGTCTCGGGCACGGCGCCGGGGGCGACGCCGAGCGCGGTGAGGAAGCTGACGAGGAGCACGCCGGGCTGGGCGGGCTTCGGCTGGTCGCCGCGCAGGTCGACGTAGAGCTGGCCGTCCGGGAACCCGGCGCGCAGCCGGTGCGCGACGCGCAGGGCGACGGTGGTCTTGCCGACCCCGCCCATGCCGGAGATGGCTGCGATCGGCAGCACGGTGTGGTCGTCGGTGTCCTGTACGGCCTTGCAGAGCGCCGTGTGCAGCGCCTCCAGCTCGTCCGCACGGCCGGTGAAGTCGGCGATGTCGGCGGGCAGTTGGGCCGGAACCGGGACGGCCGGGGCACTCGCGGCGGCGGCCCGGCCGGTGGCCGGGGGCTCCGGTTCGGGTGCGGCGGCGGGCAGCAGGGAGGGGTCGTTGCGCAGGATGCGCTGGTGCATCGCCCGCAGCTCCGGCCCCGGGTCGATGCCGAGTTCGGCCGCGAGCAGCCGGCGGACCCGTTCGAACACCGCCAGCGCGTCGGCCTGCCGCCCGCTCTGGTAGAGGCCGCGCATCAGCAGCACGTACGGGCGTTCGCGCAGCGGGTGGTCGGCGTTCAGCTCGCGCAGCACCGGGACGGCGCGGCCCTGGTCGCCCAGCTCCAGGTCCAGGCCGCACTTCTCCTCCAGCAGGCTGATCCGCAGGTCCTCCAGGCGGGCGCGGTGCTGCTCGGCGAGCGGGCCGGGTATGCCGGCCAGCGGCTCGCCGTACCAGAGGTCCAGTGCCTCGTCGAGCAGCTGCCGGGCCCGCGGGTGCTCCTCGGCCTTCCTGGTCGCGGCGAGCGCGGCGGCGGCCAGCGACTCCACCCGGACGGCGTCCACGTTGTCGGCGGGCAGCACCGTCCGGTAGCCGTCGCCCACCGAGGTGAGGATCGCCGGTGCGCTGCGGTCGCGTTCGAGCGCCTTGCGCCAGCGCCAGGCGTAGGTGCGCAGCATGGCCGAGGCGCTGGCGGGCGCGGTCGGCCCCCAGACGGCCTCGATCAGCTCGCCCGCGCTGGCGGCCCGGCCGTCCCGCAGCAGCAGCGCGGCCATCATGGCCTGCTGCAGCGGTGAGCCGACCACCAGGGCCTCGTCGTCCCGGTGCGCCGCCATCGGTCCGAGCAGGCGGAAGCGGATGGGCTGGGTCATGAGCGACAGTCCCCCCTAGAACTGAATCCCCTAGAACTGAATCCCCTGAGCGGCGCGCATCCCCCGGTCGTCCTGACCTGCGCGATTTCTCCCCTGCGACAGCTGCTGCTGCGCATGAGGAAGATAGTCGCTGCAAGCACCCGCGGACCGGAAGGGGTTCGGGGCCAGTGGTTCGGTGACGCTCGTTCGGGCAGCGGTGAGGGCGGCGGGGATCCGGAAGCCGGTCAGGCCTGGCGGGGCGGGTCCGCGTCGTCCTCGGACAGTGCCGTGGCGCGGACCCCGTGGACGTACCGTTCCACCAGATGGCGCAGGACGGAGACGGTGGCGGCGACGTCCGGCTCCGGGATGCCGTCCAGCGCGGCGGTGAGGCCGGTGATGTTGGCCTGTTTCAGGCGGTCGAGCATCGCGCGCCCCTCGGCGGTCAGCGCGACCTGACGGGCCCGCCGGTCCGCCGCGTCCGGGGTGCGCTCCACCAGCTGCTGGTTCTGCAGCCGGTCGATCTGCCGGGTGACGTGGGAGGACTTGACCAGCAGTCGGGAGGCCAGGTCGCCGACCCGGCTGGCGCCCTCCGTCTCGGCGAGCGCGCGCAGCAGGTAGACGTCCGAGCGGGCTGCGGTGATGCCCGCCCGGGCGGTCTGGCGTTCGTGCTCCTGGGAGCGGGTCAGCAGGTAGGCCAGCGAGGCCAGCACGGCCTCCAGGTCGGAGGTGGCGGTCCGATGATCGGTGGCGTCCGGCATGGAGGAACTGTAGCGATCCGGTGCGGGGTGCGGCCCCGGTACCGGCCGGTGACCGGTTTTCGGACAGATTGGGCCGTCATCCGGTAGGCCCTTTCGTCACCACGGACCGCGAGTTAGCGTGACGGTGAGTTAGTTGCTTAGGGCATGTAAATGGTCCGGAACTGCTCCGCGACGCCGCGGCGCCAACCGCCCGGCACCGCCGGCACCCGGTTCCGAGACCGACACCCCCAGCTCCGAGAAGGGAGCCCCTGATGGCCACTGCCGCTCAGACCCCCCGATTCGTCCACCCCGCCGCCCGCGGCGGCTGCCCCTTCGACCCGCCGCCCGCCTACCGGCAGGCTCAGCAGGACGAACCGATCAGCCGCGTGTCCCTGTGGGACGGCACCCCCACCTGGCTGGTCACCCGCCACGAGGACGTCAAAGCGGTGCTCGGCGACGCCCGCTTCAGCTCGGACGCCACCCGCGCCGGCTTCCCGTTCATCAGCGCCGGCGCCCGGCAGCTGAGCACCGGTCAGCCCACCTTCATCCGGATGGACGACCCGGAGCACGCCCGGCTGCGCCGGATGCTCACCGGCGAATTCATGATCAAGAAGGTCGAGGCGCTGCGCCCCGAGATCCAGCGCATCGCCGACGACCTGCTGGACCGGATGACCGCCGGACGCACCTCCGGCGACCTGGTCCGCGAGTTCGCGCTCCCGCTGCCGTCCCTCGTCATCTGCCTGCTGCTCGGAGTCCCCTACCAGGACCACGACTTCTTCCAGGAGTGCAGCCGCGTCCTGCTCCGCCGCGACGCCTCCGCCGAGGAGGTGAACGCCGCCCAGCGCAGACTGGCCGACTACCTGGTCGGGCTCACCGAGGCCAAACGGGCCGAGCCCGACGACGGCATCCTCAGCCGCCTGGTCGCCCGCGGCGAGCTGGACACCCAGGAGATCGGCGCGATGGGCCGGCTGCTGCTGATCGCCGGACACGAGACCACCGCGAACATGACCGCGCTCTCCGTCCTCGCCCTGCTGCGCAACCCCGACCAGCTCGCCCGCCTGCGCGCGCACCCGGAGTCCGTCGTCGGCGCCGTCGAGGAACTCCTGCGCTACCTGACCATCGTGCACTCCGGACTGACCCGGGTCGCCACCGAGGACGTCACCCTCGGCGGGGTCCGGATCGGCGCCGGAGAAGGCGTGACCTGCATGGTCAACACCGCCAACCGGGACGAGCGGGAGTTCCCGGACGGCGACGCCCTCGACCTGACCCGCGACGCCCGCCGGCACCTGGCCTTCGGCTTCGGCGTCCACCAGTGCCTGGGGCAGCCGCTCGCCCGCCTGGAACTGCAGATCGCGCTGAACACCGTCCTGCGGCGGCTGCCCGAACTGCGCCTGGCCGTACCGTTCGAGTCCATCCGCTACCGCGGCGAGATGCTCGTCTACGGCGTCCACGAGCTGCCCGTCGCCTGGTGACCGCCGCCTGGTGACCGCCGGCACCGCGACCGGCCCCGTCCGGTCGCGGTGCCGACGGAGTCCCCCCACATACCCAAGACCCCTGCACGGCCCACCCGGCCGTGTGGCGAAAGGAAACCCATGCTCGTCCACATCGACCAGGAGAAGTGCTGCGGCGCCGGCAGCTGCGTGCTCGCCGCCCCCGAGGTCTTCGACCAGCGGGACGAGGACGGCATCGTCGTCCTCCTCGACGCCGAACCCCCGGCCGACTCCCACCAGGCCGTCCGGGACGCAGCCGCCGTCTGCCCGGCCGCCGCGATCCGGCTGGAACAGGCGTGAGCGCACCGCGCGCGGTGGCCGTCGTCGGGGCCGGCGCGGCGGGGCTGCACACCGCCGAAGCGCTGCGCCGGGCTGGCTACGACGGCCGCCTCACCCTGATCGGCGCCGAGGACGAGCCGCCGTACGACCGTCCGCCGCTCTCCAAACACCTGCTCGGCGGGCAGTGGCCGCCCGAGCGCCTGGCCCTGCGCGGCCCGCAGGCGCTGGACGAACTCGACCTCGACCTGCGCCTGGGGGTACGGGCCGAACGCCTCGACCGGCGGGAGCGGGCGGTGCAGCTGTCCGACGGCGGGCAGGTGCGCTGCGAGGCCGTCGTCCTCGCCACCGGCGTCCGGCCCCGCCGGCTGCCGGGCGCCGAGGCGCCGACGGCCGGCGCCCACGTGCTGCGCACCCTCGCCGACGCCCTCGCCCTGCGCGCCGAACTGCAGGCGGGCGCACGGCTGTTGGTGGTCGGCGGCGGACTGCTCGGCGCCGAGGCGGCGGCCACCGCCGTCGGGCTCGGAGCCGAGGTGACCTGGCTGGTGTCCACCGCCACACCCCTGGCCGGCGTCCTGGGCGCCGAGACGGCCGCACTGCTCACCGACCTGCACCGCGAGCACGGAGTGCGGATCCGGCGGGGCGTGGCCACGGAGGTCCTCCGGCACCGGGGCCGGGCCACCGGCGTACGGCTGACGGACGGCACCGAACTGGCCGCCGACGTCGTCCTGATGGCCATCGGCTCCGTACCGGACACCGACTGGCTGGCCGGCAGCGGCGTCCGGCTGGACGACGGCGTGGTCTGCGACGCCCACTGCGCCGCGGGCCCCGGCATCTGGGCGGCCGGCGACGCCGCCGCCTGGCCCGACCCGCGCACCGGCCGCCTGCGCCGCCTCGAACAGCGCACCAACGCCACCGAACAGGCGCTGTGCGTCGCCCGCAACCTGCTGGCCGGCCCGGACGGCGCGCGCCAGGCCTACGAGCCGGTCCCGTACCTGTGGACCGACCAGTACGGGCTGCGGATCCAGGCCTTCGGCAGCCCGGGCGGCGCCGACCGCTTCGAGCCGGTCGACGGCAGCGTCGCGGAGCGCCGCTACGCCGCCGCCTGCGTACGGGACGGGCTGGTCCGCGGGGCGGTGGGCATCGCCTCCGCCCGGGCGCTGCGGCAGTTGCGCGCGCAGGTGGCGGCGCACGCACCGTGGCAGGGCGCCCCGGCCTGAGCCGGGCTGGTGGGCCCAGGGCGTCACCGAAGGCCGGTCGCGGACCGCCGCGGCCGGCCTTCGGCGCTGTGTCGGGGGCGGCGAGGCCGATCGCGCATCCGGGGTGCCCCGTCCTTCCGATGGTTCTTCCCGGTGGTTCTTCGCTCAGGACTGAAGAACCGTCACTCCCCGGGGGCGCGACGAGAGAATTCACTGCCGTGAGCGCGTTCACCATGCGCCGCTGCTCTCCCAACCCGCCTACCGACCAAGGGAGTCGCCGTGCCATTGGCCGCTGGACCGGTCGCGCCGCTCGCCGCCCACGACCTGATGGTCTTCCTCCTCCAAGTGGGCCTGCTGCTCGGGCTCGCCGTCCTGCTCGGACGCCTGTTCACCCGGCTCGGGCTCTCCGCCGTCGTCGGCGAACTGTTCGTCGGCGTGCTGCTCGGGCCGTCGCTGCTCGGACACCTCGCCCCCGGGTTCTCCGAGTGGCTGCTGCCGCACGACCCCGCCCGCTTCCACCTCCTGGACGCCTTCGGGCAGATCGGCGTCATCCTGATGGTCGGGGTGACCGGCCTGCAGATGGACCTCGGCCTGGTCCGCAAGCGCGGCGCCACCGCGGTACGGGTGAGCGTCCCCGGGATCGTCGTCCCGCTCGGCCTGGGCATCGGGCTGGCCTTCCTGCTGCCCGACTCGCTGCTCGGCAGGGTCTCCGACCGCAGTACCTTCGCCCTGTTCGTCGGCGTCGCGATGGGCGTCAGCGCGATCCCGGTGATCGCCAAGACCCTGATCGAACTGGGCCTGCTGCACCGCAACATCGGCCAGCTGACCCTCTGCGCCGTCACCGTCGACGACATCGTCGGCTGGCTGCTGCTCTCGGTCGTCTCGGCGATGGCCACCGTCGGCGTCTCCGGCGGCCAGATCCTGCACTCGGTGGCCAACCTGGTGGTCGTCGTGGTGCTCGCCCTGGTGCTGCGCCGGGTCGCCAAGGCGGCCGGGCCCCGGCTCGTGAACGGCGCGGCCGGACCGTCCGTCCTCGCCCTCCTGGTCGCCGCGCTGCTGCTGGCCGCCGCCGGCACCCAGGCGCTCGGCCTGGAGGCCGTCTTCGGCGCCTTCCTCTGCGGGCTGGCCCTGACCGGCACCCCGCTGGCCGACCCGACCCGGCTCGCCCCGGTGCGCACCGTCGTGGTCTCCGTCCTCGCCCCGGTGTTCTTCGCGACCGCCGGGCTGCGGATGGACCTCACCGCGCTCACCCGGCCCACGGTGCTGCTCGCGGGCCTCGCGGTGCTGACGATCGCCATCATCGGCAAGTTCAGCGGCGCCTACCTGGGCGCGCGGATCAGCCGGATGAGCCACTGGGAGGGCCTGGCGCTCGGCGCCGGGATGAACGCCCGCGGCGTGATCGAGGTGGTGGTCGCCATGGTCGGCCTCAAGCTCGGTGTGCTGAGCCAGGAGATGTACACCGTCGTCATCCTGGTCGCCATCGTCACCTCGCTGATGGCGCCCCCGCTGCTGCGCCGGTTCATGGCGCGGATCGAGGAGACGGCCGAGGAGCGGCTGCGCGAGGACGTGCTGAACCCGAAGGAGCTCGCCGCCCACCTGTGAGCACTCGCGGCGCCCCGGCTGACCACTCGTCATGCCCAGGCCGGGGCGTGCGTGAGCAACCGCCGGGCCCGGCACCTCTGTTGAGAGGTGCCGGGCCCGGCGCCGTGGGGCCGGCCCCGGGGTACGCCCGGGCCCGGCCCCGTTCGGTCAGCCGAGCGCGGGGACGTCGTGGGTGGCGCAGTGGATGCCGCCACCGCCGGCCGCGATCGCGTCGATCCTGACGGGGACGATCTCCCGGCCGGGGAAGTACTGCTTCATGATCTGCTGCGCCCGCTCGTCGGCCCTGGCGTCGCCGAACTTCGGCAGGTAGACGCCCTTCGTGCCGATGTAGAAGTTCATGTACGAGGAGACGAAGGCGTCACCGCGCCCGGTGATCCGGTCCGGGTCCGGCTGCGGGAGCTCCACCACCTGCAGCTTCCGGCCGGTCGCGTCGGTGGCGTCCTTCAGGACGGAGCGGGCCTGGTCGGCCGAGCGGGACCAGACGTCCGGCGGCGTGCCGGGGAAGGCCTGGTCGAGCAGGACCACGCCGGGGGCGACGAAGCGGGTCAGGCAGTCGACGTGGGCGTCGGTGATGTCCTTGCCCCGGACGCCAGCCAGCCAGATCACCTTGGTCACGCCGAGGACGCGCTTCAGCTCGGCCTCGACCTCGTCCCGGCTCATGCCCGGGTTGCGGTTCCCGTTGACGACGGAGCTCTCGGTCACCATGAGGGTGCCCTGGCCGTCGGTCTCGAACGAGCCGCCCTCGGCGACCAGCCGGGTCTCGATCCGCTCGACGCCGTACGTGGCCAGCACCGTCCGGGCGACCTTGGCATCGTTGCCGCGCTTCTGCTTGCCGCCCCAGCCGTTGAAGTTGAAGTCGACGCCCTTGACGTTGCCGCCCTCCTCGACGAACACCGGCAGGGTGTCGCGGGCCCACAGGTCGGCGACCGCGATCGGCACGACCTCGACGGCCGAGCCGCAGGCCTGCTGCGCGGCGTCCTTCTGCTCGGGGCGGGCCATCAGCACCACCGGCTCGCGGGCCGCGATGGCCTGGGCCAGGCCGGCGACGTCGCGTCGGACGTCCGGGAGCTGCTCGCCCCAGACGGTCTCGGAGGCGGGCCAGGACATCACCGTGCGCAGGTGCTTGTCCCACTCGGCGCCGAAGCGGCGCACGCCGGGGGTGCCGCCGGGCTGCGGCGGGGGCACGGCGCCGTCGACGTCGCCGACGCCGTCGGGGGCACAGGCGGTGAGGCCGAGGGTGAGGGCGCCGACACCGACGCCGACACCGGCGAGGGAGCGCATCAGGGCACGACGGGACAGGGCGTTGGTCATACGGGAACTCCGGCTGAGGGGGTCTGGGCTTCGGATGAGGGGGGGACTGCTCGGTTACGGCAGCGGCTCGTGCATGGTCGAGCAGTGGATGCCGCCGCCCCCGGCCATCAGGCGGTCGACGTCGATCTGCACCACCTCGCGGCCGGGGAAGGCCGCGGCGAGCGCCTCCTTGGCGGCCGCGTCCTTGTACGCGTCGCCGAACTGGGCGGTGATGACGCCGCCGTTGACGACGTGGAAGTTGAGGTAGGAGTCGACGAACTTCGAGCTGCGGGAGCGGACGGTGTCCGGGCCGTGCACGGGGACGACCTGCAGGCGGCGCCCCCGGGCGTCGGTGGCGGCGGACAGGATCGCGAACTGCCCGCGGGCGTCCCGGGCCCAGGCGTCGTTGCGGTCGGCCGGCGGCAGCTGCACCATCACCACGCCGGGCCGGACGAACCGGGAGGTGACGTCCACGTGGTCGTCGGTGATGTCCTGGCCCTTGATCCCGGGCAGCCAGATCATCGTGTCGGCCCCGTAGGCCTCCAGGACGGACTCCTCGATCTCGTCCCGGCTCATGCCGCGGTTGCGGTTCTTGTTGACCAGGCTGCTCTCGGTGGCCATCACGGTGCCGTCGCCGTCGGTCTCGATCGCGCCGCCCTCGCCGACGAAGTCCGCGTAGGTGTGGCGCAGGCCCCGGCGGGCGGCGATGCGCTCGGCGGCCTTGGCGTCGTCGTGGTGGACCTGCTTGTTGCCCCAGCCGTTGAAGTTGAGGACCACGGCGTCCAGGCCGCCGTACCCGTCCCGGCGGAAGACCGGCGCGATGTCGCGCATCCACAGGTCGTCGGTGGGGACGTCGGTGGTCACCTCGACCGCGGAGCCGCACCGGGACTGGGCCTTGCCCGCGGTCCAGTCGTCGGGGGCGCACATCACCACCGGCTCGAACTCGGCGATCGTCCGGGCGATCAGGGCGATGTCCTCCTGGACGCCGCCCAGGCGCAGCCCCCACACGCCCCGGCGGGACGGCCAGGACATCCAGGTCCGCGCGTGCGGGACGTCGTCCGCCGGCACCCGGGGGTACGGCTCGGAGGAGTGGTCATCGCGGTAGTGGCTCATGAGGGTCTCCAGATCGTGCGACGGTGCCCGGGGATGCACGGGGCCGCCACGTCCCACTCTGCACCTTCCTGCCCGTTCAGGCTCGCACTGACTGAAAAATCAGTCAAACCTGCGGGCGTGCCATTGACGCATCCTTGACGCCTGCGGTGCGGAGCGTGACGGCCCACCGGCCCGCGCCGGGCTCAGGAAACGAGCCGGGACACCTCGGCGTCGATCGCGTCGGCCATCAGCGTCCGGGCGTGCGCCAACGGCAGGCTGCCGCTGAGCCAGCGCGTGCTCAGCCCCTCCAGCAGCGCGGTCAGCCGCTCCGCCGCGCCGGCCAGCGCGACCGCCGAGGACATCGGCCGTACGACGCCCAGCAGCTCGGCGATCTCCTGCACCCAGATCCGGGTCGCCCGCGCCAGGTCCTCGCGCAGCGTGTCGTCGAACACCGCGCTCGCCCGCAGCTCACCCCAGGCGGTGCTGTTCTCCCGCACCTCGACGGTGTCCTGGAGCTCCAGCAGCAGCGTCTGCTCCAGCTCCTCGCGGGCCGTCAACGGCGGTGCGTCCGCCGCGCGGTCGGTCGTGTACCGCTCCGCCCGGTCGTTGATGAACTCCAGCGTCTGCCGGAGGATCCCGGTGCGGTCCTTGAAGTGGTAGTAGATGAGCGCGGTGGACACACCCGCCTCGGCCGCGAGCTCCTCCACTCGCAGCCCGCGCACCCCCCGCCGGGCGATCACCCGTGCCGCTGCTTCCAGGATCGACGTTTTTCGACTGGCCACGATCCACCACCTTACCCGGGCACCCCGGCCCGATCGGACCCGCGGTCTGAAGGGACGGTCAGCCGACGGCCGGCCGCCGGGGAGACCGGGGGGCGGTCCGGCGGGGTGTCGACGGTGCGGCGGGCGGGAAGGTCCCGGTTGCCGCCGTACCCCTGCCCACCGCCCCTCCCGATCGGATGCCCCGCCTTGGACTCCCTCCTGCTCTCCCGCCGCGACCTCGCCTTCCTGCTGCACGACTGGCTGGACGTCACCTCCCTGACCCGGCGCCCCCGCTACGCCGACCACGACCGGGACACCTTCGACGCGGTGCTGGAGCTCAGCGAGACCATCGCGACCCGGCACTTCGCCCCGCACAACAAGAAGAACGACGCCGAGGAGCCCCGCTTCGACGGCGAGCGGGTGCACATCATCCCGGAGGTGAAGGAGGCCCTGCGGGTCCACGCCGAGGCCGGCCTGGTCGGCGTCTCCATGGACCACGCGGTCGGCGGCCAGCAGCTGCCGGTCGTCGTCGCCAACGCCTGCCGGGCCTGGTTCCAGGCCGCGAACATCGCCACCTCCTCGTACCCGCTGCTCACCGTCGGCAATGCCAACCTGCTGCTGGCGCACGGCAGTCGGGAGCAGATCGACACCTACGTGCCGCCCATGGTCGAGGGCCGCTTCTTCGGGACGATGTGCCTGTCCGAGCCGCAGGCCGGCTCCTCGCTGGCCGACATCACCACCCGGGCGGTGCCCGCAGCCGACGGCACGTACCGGATCACCGGCACCAAGACGTGGATCTCCGGGGGCGACCACGAACTCGGCGAGAACATCGTCCACCTGGTGCTGGCGCGGATCCCCGGCGGCCCGGCGGGCGTGAAGGGCATATCGCTGTTCATCGTGCCCAAGTTCCTGGTGGAGCCGGACGGCACGCTCGGGGAGCGCAACGACGTCGTCCTGGCCGGCCTCAACCACAAGATGGGCTACCGCGGCACCACCAACGCCCTGCTCAACTTCGGTGAGGGCCGCCACACCCCCGGCGGCGCCCCGGGCGCCGTCGGCCACCTGGTGGGCGAGGCCCACCACGGGCTGGCCTACATGTTCCACATGATGAACGAGGCCCGGATCGGCGTCGGCCAGGGCGCCACGGCACTCGGCTACACCGGCTACCTGCACGCCCTCGACTACGCCCGCACCCGCCCGCAGGGCCGCCCGCTCGGGCACAAGGACCCGAACGCCCCGCAGGTCCCGATCATCGAGCACGCCGACGTGCGCCGGATGCTGCTGGCACAGAAGAGCTACGTGGAGGGGGCCCTGGCGCTCGGCCTGTACTGCAGCCGCCTGCTCGACGAGGAGGCCACCGCCGAGCACGAGGCCGAGCGGGCCCGCGCGCACCTGCTGCTCGACGTGCTGACGCCCATCGCCAAGAGCTGGCCCTCGCAGTGGTGCCTGGCCGCCAACGACCTCGCCATCCAGGTGCACGGCGGCTACGGCTACACCCGCGAGTACGACGTCGAGCAGTTCTACCGGGACAACCGGCTCAACCCCATCCACGAGGGCACCCACGGCATCCACGGGCTGGACCTGCTCGGCCGCAAGGTCGTCATGGACGGCGGCGCGGGGCTGGCGCTGCTCCTCGACACCCTCGGGGCGACCGCCGCCCGGGCCACCGCGGCCGGGGGAGAGGCGGCCGAGCTGGCCGGCGGCCTGGAGCGGGCCGCGGCCCGGATCCGGCGGACCACCGCCGCACTGTGGTCGACCGGGGACCCGGCGGCCGCGCTGGCCAACGCCACCGTCTACCTGGAGGCCGTCGGCCACGTGGTGCTGGCCTGGATCTGGCTGGAGCAGTTCCTCGCCCTCGGCGACGGCACGGACGCCTTCCACGAGGGCAAGCGGCAGGCCGCCCGGTACTTCTTCCGCGTCGAACTCCCGCGGACCGGCCCGCAGTTCGACCTGCTCGACAGCCTGGACCGGACGGCGGCGGAATGCCGGCCGGAGTGGTTCTGACCCTTCCCGGGCCACTGCGGCCGGAGAACCGATTTCGCGTCGGCGGATTCATCGCCTAAGGTGGAACCACCGACGCGGGGTGGAGCAGCTCGGTAGCTCGCTGGGCTCATAACCCAGAGGTCGCAGGTTCAAATCCTGTCCCCGCTACTAACGGAAGCCGGGGCTGACGCGGAATTCGCGTCAGCCCCGGCTTCGTTGTTTTCCGGGCCCCCTGACCGGCCCCGTCGGGCCCGACGGCTTCCGGCCTTTTCCGCCGGGTCAGCCGGCCGTGGCGGGGGCGGCTATCCGCCCCAGGAGAGCGGCGAGTTCCCGGGGCATGGACAGGAACGGCGAGTGGCTGCTGGGCAGTCGGTGGACGGCCCCGAGCGGGTGGCGAGCTCCTCCTGCCGGGCCGGTTCGAGGGCCCGGTCCCGGTCGCAGACGATGTAGGTGGACGGCACCGTGCGCCAACCCGCCGTCGTCACCGGCTCCATGAGGGAGCGGACGCTCTGCGGGGCCAGCCGCGCCACCGCGCGCTCGGCCTCGCCGTCGGGGACGTCGCCGAAGAGGACGTGCCGGGCGTCGTCATACGGCGGGGGCGGAGCTGGGCAGGTCGACGGCCTGCGACCGCCAGCCGTCGGCGTCGAGGGCGGCGCGGACGGCGTCCCAGCACCAGGCTCCGTGCCAGGCCCCGTGGACCAGCAGGAAGGTGGGGCGGTCGGTGTCAGCGGTCAGCGGTCATACGGGCGGACCTCCGTTGTCCGGGGCACGGGCAGCGGGGGACGGGCAGCCGGATCGGCCGCCGCGGCCGGCCCGTGCCCGCCCGACGGGGACGCCCCACCCCTCGCACGAGGGTAATCGCTCGTGCCCGCCGTGGTTCTGACGCCCCGTACGGAGGGAGCGGGAGGCGGCGTCGGGGTGCCCGGCGGGTCGTCCGTCGATCAGAGGACGAACATCGCGGCGTAGGGCGGGGTGATCCGCACCTTTCGCGCGCCGAAGTCGACGATGACCGAGGCGTTGCCCTCGTCCTCGATTTCGATGACACGGCCGAGACCGTACTTGTCATGGGTGACGCGGTCGCCCACGGCGAACCGCTTGGGCGGCGCGTCGGGCCTGGCCTTGAAGGGACTGGTGGGCAGGGGGCGCCGGACTGCCGGTGTTTTCCTCACCCTGGTCAGTATGCTCTGAAAATCGGGGGAACGGGTCGCCCTGGGGGATGGAAATCCCGACCGGGTCGAAGTGGGCCGACGGAGCGCTCAACTGCCCTACGGGGTCGGCTTGTTGCGGCCCGGGTCGGGTCGGCGGGGCCGCCTCCCGGCGTGGGGCGGAAAAAATATTCACCCGGAATATCCCTCCGGGTGGGCCTGAGCCTGCTACAGTCGAAGCAGTTGCAGTAGTGGTTCCCATGAACTTTGTGTGCGCCTGCTGATTGTTGCAGGCGCATTTTTGTTTTCCGGCTCTTTCCGGTGGGTTCTCATCGCGGCGACTCGAAAGTCTGCATGGTGCAGACATTCGAACGGTCTCTCGAAGGAGATTTCTCATGGCTACCGGCACCGTGAAGTGGTTCAACTCGGAAAAGGGCTTCGGCTTCATCGAGCAGGATGGCGGCGGCGCCGACGTCTTCGCTCACTACTCGAACATCAGCGCCAGCGGTTTCCGCGAGCTGGTCGAGGGCCAGAAGGTCGAGTTCGACGTCACCCAGGGCCAGAAGGGCCCGCAGGCGGAGAACATCCGCCCGCAGCAGTAATTGGTTTCACCCCCGGCGTTTCGTCCGGGATCGAGGGGCCCGCACCGTGCACTGCGCACGGGGCGGGCCCCTCGGCCGTGTCCGGGGCCGTTCGGCGGCGGCCCGCCCCGTGCCGCCCCGCCCTGCCCCGCCCCGGGCGTCAGGGTGCGGTGGCGAGCGGGAGCCGGGCCCGGAAGGTGGTGGGGCCGGGGGCGTCCAGGACGGTGAGGGTGCCGCCGTGGATGGTGGCGATGTCGCGGGCGATCGGCAGGCCCAGGCCGGTGCCGCCGTCGTCGCGGCTGCGGGCGTCGTCGAGGCGGGTGAAGCGTTCGAAGATCCGCTCGCGATCGGCCGGCGGGATCCCGGGGCCGTCGTTGGAGACGTCGAGGACGGCTTCGCCGGTGGCGTCGTCCCGGCGCAGCCGGACGGTGACGTCCTGCCGGGCGTGCCGCTGGGCGTTGTCCAGCAGGTTGGTCAGGAGCCGGCCGAGCCACTGGGGGTTGCCGGGCACCGTGATGTCGGCCGCCGTGTGCAGGACGACGGGAGTCTGCAGACAGGCCCTGGCGCGGACGGTGGTGTCGACGAGCTCGGCGAGGTCGACGCCTTGGCCGGGGCGTTCCTGGCCGGTGGCGTCGAGGCGGGCCAGCAGCAGCAGGTCGGTGGCCAGGGCCTGGAGGCGCTCGGTGTCCTGGAGGGCGCCGGCGACGAGGTCGGCGCGGACGGCCGGATCGGGGACGGTGAGGGCGACCTCCAGCTGGGTGCGCAGGACGGTCAGCGGGCTGCGCAGCTCGTGGGAGGCGTCGGCGATGAAGCGGCGCTGGCGGGTGCCGGCCGCTTCGAGGCGTTCGAGCATGGCGTTCATGGTGTGGGCGAGCCGGGCGATCTCGTCGTCGCTGCGCGGTTCCGGCACGCGCCGGGCGAGGTCGCGGTCCCCGATGGCGGCGACCTCGGCGCGGATGGCCTCGACGGGGCGCAGCGCGCGGCCGGTGGCACGCCAGGTGAGGGCGGCGGTGGTGAGCAGCAGGAGCCCGCTGAGCGCGGCGAGGGCCGCGGTGGTGACGTCCTCCGCGGCGTCGACGGTGCGCAGCGAGGCGCCGACGTGGATGGTGACGGGCCCGGTGGGGGAGGCCGCGGTGACGGTGGTGACGCGCTGGTGGTGTTCGGCGCCGAGGGCGTGCACGTTGTAGCTGTTGTGGCCGCCCCTGGTGCGGGTGGGGGCGAGCGGGGGCTGGCCGGCGATGTTGCCGCTGGCGGCGAGGACGCGGCCGGTGGCGTCGATGACCTGGATGAAGTCGGTGCCGTGGTCGAGCGGCAGCTGCGCGGTGAGGTGGCCGTCCGCGGCGAGACGGGCGATGGCCTGGGCCTGCTCGCGGGCGCCGGTCTCGACGGTGCGTTCCAGGTTCGCGCGCAGCAGCAGGAGGACGGCGGCGGAGGCGGCGAGGAGGACGAAGGCGACGCTGGCGCAGGCGGCGAGCGTGGTGCGGGTGCGGACCGAGCGGGGGGCGAGCCGGTGGATCAGGGCGGCGATGCGGGGGTGCCGGGTGGCCCGGCGCAGGGCGGCGCGGGCCCGGTGGCGCACCGTGCGGGGCGGCGTCGGGCGGTCGTACGGCGCGGTCCGGTCAGCCACCGTCGGCCGCCAGCCGGTAGCCGGCCCCGCGCACGGTCTGCACTGCGGCGCGCCCGAACGGGGCGTCGATCTTGCGGCGCAGCGCGCTGATGTGGACCTCGACGGTGTTGGGGTCGGCGTCGGGGCCGCTGTCCCAGACCTGGTCGAGGATCTCCCGCTTCGAGACGGCCTCGCCGGCCCGGCGGGCGAGGTGGTCCAGCAGCGCGAACTCGCGGGGGGTGAGGGGGATCGTGGTGCCGGCGCGGGTGCAGGTACGGGCGGCGGAGTCGACGACGAGGTCGCCCAGGACGGTACGGCGCGGGGCCCGGCTGCCGATCCGGCGGGCGAGGGCGTTGAGGCGGGCGACCAGGACGACGAAGGAGAAGGGCTTGGACAGGTAGTCGTCGGCACCGGTGTCCAGCGCCTCGGCCTCGTCCCACTCGCCGTCCTTGGCGGTGAGCATGAGGATGCCGACGTCGCTGCCGCTGGCGCGCAGCCGGGAGCAGACCCGGTAGCCGTTGAGGCCCGGCAGCATGATGTCGAGGACGATCACGTCGTAGGCGTGGTCGGTGGCCTTGGCGAGACCGGACAGGCCGTCGTGGGCGACGTCGACGGTGAAGCCCTCGGTGGTCAGCCCGTGCTGCAGGGCCATGGCCAGACGGCGTTCGTCCTCTACTACCAGTACGCGCATGCCCTCCAGGGTGGCAGGTCGCGGCGGGCGCAAGCTGAGGGCCCCTTCAGGTCTTCAGCTGATCTTCAGCAAGGGCCGGACATGCTGTCCCGACCATGATCCGGGCACAGGGCCCGGGCACCGGGCCGGGAAGCAAGGGGTGGGCGCAGTGAGCGAGCCCATGGAGTTCGAGCAGCCGCAGGGTCAGCCGCAGGGCCGGCCGGAGACGGAGCCCGCCGGCAAGGCGCGCGGCGCGCGGCGGTGGCTGCGCGGGCGTCCGGTGCGGTGGGTCGCGGCCGGCGCGGCGGCGGTCGTGGTGGCCGGTGGCGCGGCGGTGGCGGTGCACCACGTGGCCGAGGGCCACGGCGACCGGAGGGAGGCCTCGGCGGCCGACCACGGTCACGGTCACGGTGGGTACGGCGAGGGCGGGCGCGGCGAGTCCGGCCGGGGTGAGTCCGGCTGGGGCGAGTCCGACCGGGGTGAGAAGGGTCACGGCGGGAACGGCCAGGGCCACCGCGGCGGACACGACGGCCGGGACGGCGGCCGTGAGGACGGCGACGGCGCGCGCGGCGGGGAAGGCACCCGGGGCGCCGGCCGGACGGCTCCGGCGCCGCTGCCGTCCACCGATGCGGCGGACGCGGTGGCGAAGGCCGCGGCGGCGGTGTCCGGCGGAAAGGTGGAGTCGCTGTCCCCGGCCACCGAGCAGGGCGGCGGCCGCGCCTGGCAGGCCGTGGTCGTCGGCCCGGACGGCGTGCGGCACCTGGTGACGGTGGACGGCACCAGCGGCGCGGTCACCGGCAACACCGTCCTGGGCGGCTGAGGTCCACCCGAACCCATGTGTCCGGGCGCGGCCGAGCCGCGCGCCGGGGAAGGGAGCGCCGTGAGCGCCACAACGGCCCCCCAGGGGGCCCAGCACCGTCAGCCCGTGTCCGCCGGCCTCCTGCGGAGCAAGGTTCCGCAGGTGACGGCGGTGTTCTGGGTCGTCAAGATCCTCACCACCGGCATGGGCGAGACCACCTCCGACTACCTCGCCCGGGTGCTCGGGCCGGTACCGGCCGTCGCGTCCGCGGGCCTGCTGCTGGCCGCCGCGCTGGCGGCGCAGGCCCGGGCCCGCCGCTACGTGCCGGCCGTGTACTGGGCGGCGGTGGTGATGGTCAGCGTGTTCGGGACGATGGCCGCCGACGTCGCGCACGTCGTGATCGGCGTGCCGTACGCCGTCTCCACCGCCGCCTTCGCGGTGGCGCTGGCGGTGGTGTTCGGCCTGTGGCGGCGGCTGGAGGGCACGCTGGCGGTGGAGTCGGTGGCCGGCGGCCGCCGGGAGGTCTTCTACTGGTCGGCGGTCATGGCCACGTTCGCGCTGGGCACGGCGGTCGGCGACCTGACCGCCGCCACGCTGGGCTGGGGCTACCTGCCGTCCGCCCTGCTGTTCGCGGCCATGATCGCGGTGCCCGCCCTCGTCCACCGGCTGCTCGACGCCCCGCCGGTGCTCACCTTCTGGTGGGCCTACGTGCTCACCCGGCCGCTGGGCGCGTGCTTCGCCGACTGGGCCGGGGTCAGCCACGAGCGGGGCGGCCTCGACCTGGGCACCGGCCCGGTCAGCCTCGTCCTCGGCGTCGTGATCGTGGGCCTGGTGCTGTGGCTGAGCGCCGACGACCGGCGCCGACAGCGCGGGTGAGGGCGGGCCCGCCTCAGTGGCCGTAGCGGCGGTCCCGGGCGGCGAAGCTGCGGATGGCGCGCAGGAAGTCGAGCTCGCGGAACGCGGGCCAGTGGGCCTCGCAGAAGTACAGCTCCGAGTAGGCGCTCTGCCAGAGCAGGAAGTTCGACAGGCGCTGCTCGCCGCTGGTGCGGATGACCAGGTCCGGGTCGGGGCGGCCGGCGGTGTAGAGGTGCGGGGCGACGTCGTCGACGCTCAGGGTGTCGGCGAGTTCGGTCAGCGACACGCCGGCCTCGGCCCGGACGTACATCAGCTCGCGGAGGGCCTCGATGACCTCCTGCCGGCCGCCGTAGCCGACGGCCAGGGTGACGTGCGCCCCGGTCGTGCAGGTGCGGGTGGCCTCGACCGCCTCCTTGAGGGCACGGGCGGTGCTGTCGGGGAGGATGTCGGGCAGGCCGGCGAGGTGGACCCGCCAGCCGGCGTCCGGCCTGGTGAGCCGGCCGGCCACCACCTGCTCGATCAGCCGCATCAGGAAGGCGACCTCGGAGTCGCCGCGGCGCTGGAGGTTCTCGGTCGAGCAGAGGAAGACGGTGACGTGCCGGATCCCCAGGGCTTCGCACCAGGACAGCACTTCCTCGATGTGCTCGGCGCCCGCCTGGTGGCCGAGGCTCGGATCCGCCATGCCCTGCTCCCGGGCCCAGCGGCGGTTGCCGTCCACGATCAGGCCGACGTGCCTGGGCAGTGGGCCCGCCATGACGCGGCGGCGCAGGCGGCGGGTGTAGTGGGCGTGGAGCAGGTCAGGCATGATCACCGTCCAAAGGGATTGGTACGTCCGGGAGTTCGGGCGCCTGGGCGTTCGGGCGGGTGCGGCGGTTCAGCCGGCCGAGGGCAGCTCGCGCAGGTCGCGCAGGGTGCCCGCGCACACCGCCGTCAACAGCAGCAGACCCACACCGACGGTGGCACCGAGGACGTGCAGCGCGCCGCCGGCCACGGAGACGCCCAGGATGGTCGCGCCTCCGGTCGCGCTGGCGGCGGCCAGCGTCCACACGCCGAGGCGCAGCCGCCCGGCGTGCGGCGGTACGACCGCGTCCGCGCCGACACCGGTGAAGATCCGGGGGATCTGGATCGCCCCCAGGCCCAGGGCGGTCCACCAGCCGGCGAGCACGGCGGTGCGCAGCGTGGGCGGTGAGGCCGCCGCGTCGACGCCGTGCACCAGCACCACCACACTCGCACCGAGCGCCGCCGGAACGGCGAGCCGCCGAACGGCCCAGCGCAGCAAGGTGATTGTGGCCCCCAGGGTCGGCCTCGGCCTGGGGGCGACGAGGGCGATCCCGAGCAGCAGCAGAGTGGTGCAGCCGTGCATGATCCCGCTGCGGACGCCGTCGGCGGGCAGCGGGCCGCCCTGCTCGGCCACCAGGTGGCCGAGCAGCCAGGCGGCGAGTGCGACCGTGATGCCCATGGTCGCCACCCGCCGTTGCCGCTGGGCCGGGGAGTCGGCGGGCCAGAGCGCCGGGTGCAGCCACATGTCGGCGATGCCGGCGACCAGGTTGGGCCACGACTTCCAGCCGGCGCCCCGGGCCTCCTCCTCCACCATGGCGCCCCAGCGCTCGCGGAAGGCGTCCGGGTAGAGCCGGACCAGCGTCCGGGCGACGACACTCATGCGCCCACCTCGCTGCGCTCGCCGGTCGCTTCGCGAAACACGCACCTCTTGACGGTTCTCTCGCTGCGCTCGTTCACGTGCCCACCTCGCTGCGCTCGCCGGTCGCTTCGCGAAACACGCACCTCTTGTCGGTTCTCTCGCTGCGCTCGTTCATGCGCCCACCTCGCTGCGCTCGCCGGTCGCTTCGCGAAACACGCACCTCTTGTCGGTTCTCTCGCTGCGCTCGTTCATGCGGGGTTCACCCCCAGGCGGCGCAGGCCGGCGTCCGCGACCCGGGCCATGGTGCGCAGTTCGCGCTCCAGCACCTCCCGGCCCTGCGGTGTCAGCCGGACGGGGCGTTGGCGTCCCTGGCCGTCGAGCGGCTCGATGAGCTGCTTGGACTCCAGCCGGGTCAGCGCCCCGTACAGGCTGCCGGGCCCGAGGCGTTCCCCGGTCAGTTCCTCGATCGCCGTGTTGATGGCGTATCCGTGCAGTGGTCCGTCGGCCAGGGCGCAGAGCACCAGCGTCTGGGCATCGTTGGCTTGCATGCCGATCCCTCCGTTCTGACGCCGCACCATACTACGTGCCGTGAAGTACGTGCCACGTATTACGCGGTGTGTACCATCGCCGCCATGCATGAGAATGTGACGCACCATCACCCCGCGGTCCTACCCGTCGGGCACCGCGCTCGCCCGGCCGCCGCCGCGGCGCTGTGGACCTCCGCCGCGGGCGCCGGCGTCTTCACCGCGTTCGCCTACGCCACAACGCAGTTGCGCGCCGTACGGACGGGCAGTCCCTGGCAGGGCGACCCGTACGACACGGTCGTGACGTTCACGATGTTCTTCGTCCCGCTGCTCGGCGCGCTCGGCCCGGTGCGGGCGCTGCTGTGCCGCCGCGACGAACCGCTGCCGCTGTACCGGGTGGAGCAGATCCTGCGGGCCGCGCTGGTCTGCACGCTGCTCGTCGCGGCGACGGCGGCCACCGACTGGGCGGCCGTCGCCGCCCGCGCGGACCGCGAACTCTGGAACCGCGGTACGCCCTGGCTGATCGGCTCGCTGGTGCCGCTCACGGCGGTCGCGGTCGCGGGCCTCCTGCTGCAGCGGCGCGCGGTCCGACTGCTGCCGAGGGCGTCGGACGAGGGCCGCCGCCCTGCGGACGGGGACTGGCTCGACGACGTCCTGCCCCTGCTGGACGTCCTGGCGCGCCCCTCGCGGACGGCTCGCGGACTCGCCGTCCGGCCTGTCCGGGGCCGCGGCGGCGCGATCGGCTTCGTCCGCGCCCGCTTCACCGTGCTCGCCGCGGCGGGCGCCCTCGGTGCTGGCCTGCTGGTCGCCACCGGGCTGGCGGTGGGGGAGGGTTGGCAGGGGCCGCTGCTCTTCGCCGTCGAGACCGCCGTGTTCGCGGGCGGCACCTTCGCCTTCCTGGAGATCTGCAACGGCGTCCTCCGGTTCGCCGTGCCGAGCGCCGTGTCGGGAGTGCGGCGAGCCGCCCGGATCGGTGCCACCGCGGGGGCGGCGGCGCTACCGGTCGCGCTGGCGCTGCGGGACGCGCTGTGGCGGGCCCTGGGGCTCGGCGGCCGGGTCGACTCCATGGGCGGGTGGGCCGCCGTCGCGCTCGCCGGTGCGCTGCTGACGGGCGCGATCGCCTTCGGCGCGGCGATGACGGGGATTCCGGGCCGCTCGTTCCACCGCCGGGGTAATGGTGGGACGTAGTCGATCCGGTCGTCGAATCGGATGACCTGGGCCGAGAGGTCCCTTCCGCCGTGGCCGCCGGCGCCACGCGAGGGGGCCTCTCGGCCGTTGTGTCACACCGGATGGGGTCATCACATGCGCTTGATCGCGTGGGATCGCGAATTCAAGGTCCGGGTTTACGGGTTCGGCTATTCCGGGCTCCTGTTCCGGAACGCGCCGAGGTTCGGCGCCGAAGAGAGCATCGAGGTCCTCTTCTCCAATGTGCGGCACATGAGCATTTCGCCGGACCTGCCGAGCCTGTTGATCGACCGGGTCGAGACGCCGGAGGAATCGGGTGGACTCGGCATCGGCATAGCCGTCCCGTCCGCACCCGAGGGGTTGTTCGCACTGAATTCGGGTGCCGTCGCATTTCGGGCCGTTCCGGGGGGGTGAAGTGACGGGTGAAGTGACGGGTGAAGTGATGCGGTCGGATCACTGAACGGGGTACTGCCCCGACGAGGTGGACGCGCCCGTCGCGACGGTGGGGTTCAGCCGGTGCTGGGGACGGCGCTGCTTCCGTTGAAGGCCGCTGCCCGGACGTCCAGGAGGGCGAGGAGGACCGGGGGGTCGAGGGCGCGCACCGGGCGCAGGCGTAAGCCGAGTGGGCGTAACGGTGTGTCCAGCCGGATTTCGAGGGGGCCGAGGGAGCCGACGGAGACCTCGCCGGTGAGGACTTCGTCGAAGGAGGCGGGGACGGAGTGCGCGAGGAGGTACCAGGTCCCGGCCGGCACGCGGTCGAGGAGGAACGTGCCGGGGCGGGGGAGGACGGTGCAGGCCACCGGCCGACCCTCCGGGATGCGGGTGGGGAAGAGTCCGACGAAGACACGGCCGAGTTCCTCGGCGACGGAGGCCCGGATCTCGCCGCGGACGGTGGTGAGTTCGGTCGGTGGGGTCCGGCGCCGGGAGTCGATCTCGATGCTGGTGGTGAAGCCGCGTAACTGGCGGAACATGGTGGGGGAGGTGCCGACGCTGCTGGCGAACCGTGAGCTGAAGGTGCCGACGCTGCTGTAGCCGACGCGATGGCTGATCTCGGTCACGGTGTAGGTCGTCTCGATGAGCAGGCGTTTGGCGGCTTCGATGCGGATGGCTGAGAGGAAACGTCTCGGCGAGACGCCGGTCACCCGTTGGAATTCCCGGGAGAAGTGGAATTTGCTGTAGATTGCTGCCTGTGCCATGTCGTCTATGGTCAGTATTTCGCCGATGTTCTCGTGCATGACCTCGATGGCCCGAGCCACGGCCTGTTCGATAGCGGGCTTCAAAGCGACTCCAGGTTCTCCCGTACCGCTGGTCGACAGAGACTCCGCTCCGGTATCGAATTATGGGACGCCGAGGTTTCGGGTGCCCCTCGGGCTACCGGAGCCTGCGAGGTTTCTCACTCCCTTCCGTAATGCGATGGTGACGCAGAGTGGCGTCACAATAACTGATGACCTTAGCAGGTGGGCATGTCAAGTTCAACGGATGCCCAGTGCCTTCATTTGGCAAACTCGGGGGCGCGATACTGGCTGGTATATGTTTGAAATACTGCAGCAATTCAGGAGATGCGACGGAGGGGGGTGTTGCGGCTGGTACGTGTGGGGAGGGTCGCACCCTGAGGGAATCGGTGCGACTCCTGGGAAATGCCGACGGCGGTCAGGTGGCCGTCGCCGTCACGCGGAATCGTCCGCCACCGGGACCAGCTCCTCCTGCAGCCGTCGCGCGGACTCCGCCACCGATCCGGTGGCGGACTCCCGAAGGTCGCCGACCCCGACCATCAGCCCCACCAACTGCGCCTCCAGCAGGCGGTCGGCGTCCCAGGGCTCGGTCAGGTAGCCGCCGAGCTCCAGCACGACCAGGCCGTGCACCGCCGACCACATCTGATGGGCCACCAGCTCGGCGTCCTGCGCGTGGAACCGCCCGGCCTCGATGCAGCGGGCGGCGCACTCGGCCACGCCGGCCAGCGTGTACCGGCCGTACTGCCGGTCCTCCTCGTCGAGGGAGAATCCGGCCAGCGAGGAACCGCCGAACATCACCGCGTACAGGTGGGGGTTGGCCAGCGCGTTGCACCGGTACGCGCGGCCCAGCAGCGCCAGGTCGCTCACCGGGTCGTCGCTGAACTCGACCCCGGTGAAATAGTGCTGGAGCCGGGTGAACCCCTCGTGCACCATGGCGCGCACCAGCCCGCGCATTCCGTTGAAGTGGGTGTACAGAGCCATCGTCGAGGTGCCGACCTCGCTCGCGATGCGGCGGGCGGACAGTGCCTGTGGCCCTTCCTCCGCCAGCAATCGGGCGGCGATGTCCACCAGCGTGGGACGGGCAGTGGGATCCGAGCGACGCGGACTCATCCCCCCAGTGAAGCAAAACGCCGTTATGGCAGAGCCGTTCGCGGTGCACAACCCCCTGATCCCCGCACGATGCGAGAAGCGGCCCTCCGGGCGCCGCCCGTAGCTTTCCAGTCACCTGATGCACCATTCCAGGGTCGGGCGAGGGCCGGAGCGGGTACGTCGACGACCCATCGCGCCGGCCGTCACCCCACTGGTCAAACGGAGGCCGCCCTTGTCCACCACAGCCCCCGGCAGGGCCACCGCTGCCACCCTGCTCCTCTCCCTGGGCGGCGTGATCGTGCTGGTCTCCTCCGCAGTGGCCTTCCAGCACTCCTTCGCGATGGATCCCGCGATGCCGATGGACCACATGTCGGCCGACCCGGGACGGAAACTGCACGGCATGGCGCTCTCGGACATGCCGGAGATGTTCACCGCCGTCGCCGGCCTGCTGCTCGTCGTGGTCGGCGCGGCCCTGCGCGGGCGGCCGAAGGCCGACGCGGCCGACACCCGGACGAGCCGGCGCGGCCGGCTGCTGATCGCCGCCATCGGCACGGCCGCCCTCACCATCGACATCAGCAAGACCTCCACCCTGGGCTTCGTCATCCCCGGCATGCGGGCCGAGTACGGCCTCGACCCCCGGACGGCCTCCCTGCTGGCGGTCAGCGGACTGAGCGGGACGGCGGTCGGCGCCGTGCTGTTCGGCGTGCTCACCGACCGGATCGGCCGGCGCAGCTCCTACCTGATCGCCACCCTCGGCTTCACCGCCACCAGCATGTGCGGCTCGATGCCCACCTTCCACGGGAACCTGGTGATGTGCGCCCTGATGGGCCTGGCGGTCGGCGGCCTCGCCCCGCTGCTGATCACCCTGCTCACCGAGACGGTCGGCGGACCGGTCCGCGGATCGGTGGTGGTGGCGCTCTCCGTCGTCGCCACCGCCGTCGGCTACCTGATCGCCGCCGGCTCGGCGCTCTGGCTGGAGCCGGTGTTCGGCTGGCGGATCCTCTGGCTGATCGGCGCCCCCACCGGAGCCGCCCTGGCCCTCCTCACCCCCTTCGTCCCCAACCGCGGCTCCGCCCGCGCCCCCGCGGCCCGCCGCACACCGGTCGTCCAGCACCTCCCCAACTCCTCGCGGACCCTCACCCACGGCCTGCAGCGCGCCTTCGCCACCCTGATCGGACTGCTCACCTTCGGGCTCAGCACCTGGGTGCCGAGCCTGGCCAGGATCGGCGGGGTGCCGGTGCACACCGCCAACCTGATGCTCACCGTGGCGGCGGTCGCGATGATTCCGTGCGCCCTGCTGCTGATGGTCGGCTACCGCCGCTTCGGGCCGACGTCCATGGCGGCGGGCCTGGCCACCGCCACCGCCGTGCTGCTGGTGGCGCTCACCGCCAGCGGCGCGGTGGCCAAGGTGGGCTGGATCTGCGCGGGCGCGCTGGTGGCGGCGCTGTTCTCGGTCAACTCGATGGCCGCGATCTTCCTCCCGATCGCCGCCGACCTGGCGGACCCGGAGCGGCGCGGCCGGACCACCGGCCTGGTCTCCCTCTTCAACCGGCTGGGCGGCCTGACCGGACCGCTGCTGCTGGCGAGCCTGGTCTCCTCGGCCTCCGCCGTCCTGCTGGCGGTCTCCGTCCTCGCCCTGCTGTGCGGCGCGGCCGCCTGGTACATCAGCCGCCGCAGCCGGCTCGCCGCCGTGGCCCTCGCCCCGGCGGCCGACTGACCCGGCGGCCGACTGACCGCCGCACCCCGCCGGGGCGCCGCCGCCGTGCGTGCGCCCCGGCGGGGTGCGGGTGGGAGTGCAGAGCACGGAAGGAGAAGCTTGCCCGGCTCCGGGCGGATGATACTGGATTTGCCCCGATTGAGCGCTCTGCCTTGAGTGTTGACGGTGCATCAGATATCCGGATCCGCTCGACGGAAGGGAACAGAGATGGCCGACTCGCAGGACGTGATCTCCGCACTGGTGGCAGAGGGCGAGGCCGTCGAGGCGCTGGTGGCAGACCTGGCGGACGCCGACTGGGCGCGCCTGACACCGGCGCCCGGCTGGACCATCGCCCACCAGATCGCCCACCTCGCGGCCACGTTCAAGCTGGCCGGAACGGCGGCGGGCGACCCCGAGGCGTTCAAGGCGCTGGCCGCCGGCATCGGACCGGACTTCGACGGTGCGGTGCAGCAGGCTCTCAAGCCCTACCTGGCGGCGAGCACCCCGCAGATCCTGCTGGAGCGCTGGAACGCCGAGCGCCGCTCCGCCGAGCAGGCGCTGGCGGCCGTCCCGGCGGACCGGCCGGTGCCGTGGCTGGTCCGCCCGCTGACCGCGCCCGTCCTCGCCGCCGCCGGGATGATGGAGCTGTTCGGCCACGGCCAGGACATCGCCGACACGCTCGGGGTGCGCCGCGAGCCCACCGACCGGCTCCGCTACCTGGTCGAATTCGCCGTCCGCACCTGGGACTTCGGCTACCAGGCCCGCCAACTGGACACGCCCGAGACGGAGTTCCGCTTCGAGATCACCGCCCCCTCCGGCGCGCACTGGGAGTTCGGCCCGGCCGACGCGCAGCAGCGGATCAGCGGCCCCGCCGTCGACTTCTGCCTCCTGGTGACCCGGCGCCGGCACCGCGACGACCTCGCCCTGACGGCCCGCGGCAAGGACGCCGACGCCTGGCTCGACATCGCCCAGGCCTACCGCGGCCCGGCCGGCCCCGGCCGCACACCCGGCCAGTTCCGCTAGCCAGTTCCGCTAGACACGCCCAAGGGCGCCGAGCGCCGTGTCCGGAACCGAGAGAATCCGAGAGAAGGAGTCGTCATGGGCACCCGTACCGACGAATGTGCCGTGGTTCTCGGCGGAAGCATCGCGGGCCTGCTGGCGGCCAGGGTGCTCTCCGAGTCCTATCCCCGGGTCGTCATCGTCGAACGCGACAAGGTCCTCGGGACCCGCGGGCCGCGCCGCGGAGTCCCGCACGGCAACCACGCCCACGGGCTGGTCGCCCGGGGCCACCAGATCATGGAGTCGCTGTTCCCCGGCCTCACCGAGGAGTTGATCGCCGCCGGGGTGCGGCCGGGCGACTTCAGCGGCGACATCCGGTGGTACTTCAACGGGCTGCGGCTGCGGCAGGCCCGCACCGGCCTGCCGTCCGTGCCCGCCACCCGGCCGGTGCTCGAACACCACCTGCGCGAACGGGTGCGGGCGCTGCCGGAGGTGACGTTCCTGGAGGAGCACGACATCATCGCCCCGGTGGCCGACGCCGCCGGACGCCGGGTCACCGGGGTCAGGGTGCAGCAGCGGACCCCGGGAGCCGAGGAGCGGACGCTCTCCGCGCACCTGGTCGTCGACACCACCGGCCGCGGCTCCCGGACCCCGCTGTGGCTGGCCGAACTGGGGTACGACGCGCCGCCCGAGGAACGGATCGAGATCGACCTGGCGTACACCACCCGCCACTACCGCCTCGACAAGGACCCGTTCGGCAGCGAGATCGCCATCATCCCGGCCGCCACGCCCTCGCACCCGCGCGGAGCCTTCTTCTACCGGGTGCCCGGCGACGACAACCGGGTGGAGCTGTCGGTGACCGGGATCCTGGGCGACCACCCGCCCACCGACCCCGAAGGGTTCCACGCGTACGTCCGCTCGCTGCCCGCCCCCGAGATCCACGAGGCGATCCGCGACGCCGAACCCCTCGACGAGCCCCTGCGGTTCCGCTTCCCGGCCAGCGTCCGCAGGGACTACCACCGGCTGGAGCGCTTCCCCGAAGGCCTCGTCGTCATGGGCGACGCGGTGTGCAGCTTCAACCCCGCCTACGCCCAGGGCATGACCTCGGCCGCGTTGCAGGCCCTGGTGCTGCGCCGGCACACCGCGGGGCGGCGGCTGCCGCGCCACCAGGCCTTCTTCCGGGACGTCGCGCGGGAGATCCGCGCCCCCTGGTCCTTCGCCGCCGTGTCCGACCTGGGCTACCCCGGGGTCAAGGGCCACCGGACGGTGCAGACCGTCCTGGTCAACCGGTACGTCGCGCTGGCCCAGCGGGCCGCGGTCCGCGACGCCAGGGTCACCGACGCGCTGGTGCGGATCGCCGGGCTGGTGGCCTCCCCGCAGTCCCTGATGCGCCCGCGCACCCTGCTGCGCGTCCTGCTGGCGGCCCGGCGGCCGGTGCCGCCCTCGGCCTTCGGCGGACCGACACCGTGAAGCCCCCGGCCGACCGGCACCGTGGAAGCGGTCGGCCGGCCGGCACCGTGGAAGCGGTCGACGGCCGTCCGGTTGGGCAAGGAAAAAGTTTTTCGCGACCATGTCGAGAACGGCGCCACGGCGCCGACTGAGAAGTGGAGGGGGCGCAGCAGGCGCCTCACGTCGCTAGGAGCGGAACCATGAAGTACCTGATCATGATGTACCCGAACGCCGAGGTCCTGGACGCCCTGTCGGAGGAGGAGCGCAACGCCGTCTTCCAGGGACACGGCGGGTTCATGGAGAAGATCAAGGAGACCGGCGAGTTCGTCGGGACCCTGGCGCTGGCCGGCCCCGACCAGAGCGCCGTGGTGCGCGTTCGCGGCGGTGTGCCCGCGGTGACCGACGGCCCGTACGCCGAGGCCAAGGAGTACGTGGGCGGCGCTTACATCATCGAGGTCGCGGACCTGGCGCGTGCCCACGCCGTCGCCGCGATGATCCCGGACGCGGCGGTCGAGGGCCTGGGCATCGAGGTCCGGCCGATCGTCTACAGCGAGGGCGCGTCCGCCTGACCCGGTTGCCCGGGGGCCTCGGGGCCCCCGGGCTCCCCTCTTCTTCGGCACTCCGTACGGTCTGCATCGAGAGGACGAGCACATGGACGAGCACATGGACGAACACATCAAGGTTCCGGAGCTGCTCCGCGACAAGGTCGTCGTCGTGTCGGGCGTGGGTGCCGGGCTCGGTCGGACGCTCGCCGTGCGGTGCGCCGAGGCCGGGGCCGACGTCGTGCTCGCGGCACGTACCTCGTCCTACCTCGACGAGGTGGCCAAGGCCGTCGAGGAGACCGGGCGCCGTGCCCTGGCGGTGCCCACCGACATCACCGACCAGGCCGCGGCCGAGGCGCTCGTCGCCGCCGCGCTCGACCGGTTCGGCCGGGTCGACGCCCTGATCAACAACGCGCTGGTGGAGCCGCCGCACACGGAGCTCAACGACACCGAGACGGAGGACATCCGCCGCAGCATGGAGGTGGGCGTCTACGCGGCGCTGCGGCTGTCGAAGCTGTTCACCCCGGCGCTGCGGGACAGCCGCGGCTCGATCGTCATGGTCAACTCGTCGGTCCTGCGGCACTCCAAGCGCGCCTGCGGCGCCTACAAGATCGCCAAGGCGGGGCTGCTCGCGGCGGCCCAGGTCCTCGCCACCGAGCTGGGCCCGGAGGGCATCCGGGTCAACACCGTGGCGCCGGGGCCGATGTGGACGGAGAAGGTGAAGGACTTCATCGGCGGGCTCGCCGCCATGCGCGGCATGTCGCTGGAGGAGGGCTACCGGGAGGTGGCCGCCGACATGGACCTGCGCCGGCTGCAGACCCCGGAGGAGACCGCCGACGTGGTGATCTTCCTCGCCTCGGACCTGGCGCGCGCCGTCACGGGCCACTGTCTCGACGTCAACTGCGGCGAGTACCACCACTGATCACCACTGATCACCACTGACCGCTACTGAACACCGGCTGCCGACACCGTCGGCGGCCGGTGTTTCTCGCGTCCGGGCACCCCCGGGAAAAAAGATTCCCGAGAAAGTTCCCGGAACCGGCGCAAGAATCGGCCGGCTGTCTCGACAACGTAGTGAACGGCATTACGACATGAGCGAAGGGAAGCGACAAGGCCATGTCCGTCACTACAGCGGAGACAGACCTCCCACGCACGAGCGCACGGCCCTGGCTGGCACTCGCGATCCTCGCACTGCCGACGTTGCTGGTCGCGCTCGACTCGAACGTCCTCTTCCTGGCGCTGCCCAGGCTCACCGCCGACCTCGGCGCCAGCAGCGTCCAGCAGCTGTGGGTCACCGACGCCTACGGCTTCATGGTCGCCGGCCTGGTGATCACCATGGGCTCGATCGGTGACCGGATCGGGCGCCGCAAGCTCCTCATGGCGGGCATGGCGGTGTTCGCGCTCGCCTCGCTGGCCTGCGCCTGGGCGACCAGCCCGATCATGCTGATCGTGGCGCGCGGCGTGCAGGGCATGGCGGGTGCGACGCTGATGCCCTCCACCCTCGCCCTGATCACCAACATCTTCCGCGACGACAAGCAGCGCGGGAAGGCCATCTCGATCTGGGCCACCTGCACCTTCACGGGCGCCGCGCTCGGCCCCGTGCTCGGCGGCGTGCTGCTGGTGCCGTTCTGGTGGGGCGCGGTGTTCCTGCTGGCCGTCCCGGTCGCGGCGGTGGTCCTGATCGCCGGGCCCATCCTGCTCCCGGAGTTCCGCCCCGAGCAGGCGAAGCGCCTGGACTTCGTCAGCGTGGTGCTCTCCCTCCTGGGGATCCTGCCGGTCGTGTACGCGATCAAGGTGCTCTCGCTGGGCAACGGAAGCCCGGTGCCCGGTCTGGTGGCGCTGGCCGTGGGCCTGGTCTTCGGCACCGCGTTCGTGCGCCGGCAGCTCAAGGGCGATGACCCGCTGCTGGACCTGCGGCTCTTCGCGAACAGCTCCTTCACGATCATGCTGACCGCCCTGGCGCTGGCCGGGATGGTCCTGGCGGGCACCGCCCTGAACGTCACCCAGCTGCTGCAGACGGTGCTCGGCTTCTCCCCGCTGGCCTCGGCCCTGTGGTTCGTCCCGATGGGCCTGTGCATGGCGGTGGGGACGATGTCCACGCCGGCCCTGATGCGGTCGATCACGCCGCGGACCGCGATCACCGGCGGCATGCTCCTCTCCGCGGTCGGTGCGGCGGTGCTGATCCTCGTGAACGGTGAGCACGGCGCCTGGCCGATCGTGCTCGGCACCGCGGTCATCGGCCTGGGCGCCGGCCCGATGTTCGCGCTCGGCATCGGCCTGGTGGTGGGCTCGGTGCCGCCGGAGCGCGCGGGGTCCGCCGCGTCGATGGCGGAGACCGCGAACTACCTGGGCGGTGCGCTCGGTCTGGCCGTCCTCGGCACGATCGGCTCCGCGGTCTACAGCAGCGACATGAGCGGGGTCGGGTCCGACCAGGCGCAGGAGACCGTCGCCGGGGCGGCCGCCGAGGCGGCGCAGCTCGGGGCCGACGCCTCCGCGGCGCTGCTGAAGACGGCGCACGCGGCGTTCGTCAGCGGGCTGAACACCGTCGCCGCCGTCTCCACCGGGGTCTTCGCCCTGCTGGCCGTCCTGGCGGGGATCTACTTCCAGCGGGCCGCCCGCAGCAGCGCCGGCAGCGGCAGCAGCGACTGACCTGACGGGACCGGAGAACGACGGAGCCGGCGCGGGGCCCTCGGGCCCGGCGCCGGCTTCTTCGTTGTCGCTAGCCCTCGGTCAGGGACAGCGTGCGCGTCGGGCAGTCGTCGACCGCCGCTCGCGCGCCTTCCAGCGCGTCGCCGGTGACCTGGTCGACCAGCACCACGACCGTCCCGTCGTGGTCGTTCTGGTCGAACAGCTCGGGCGCGGCGAGGAAGCACCGGCCCGCGCCGATGCAGCGCTCCGGATCGGTACGGATCCGCATGGGTTCCCCCTTCACCAGGTGACCGGCAGCGTGTGCAGGCCGTAGTTGACGTGGTACTCCTTGAAGCGCAGCGCGTCGACGGGCTCGGCCAGGCGCAGTTCGGGGACGCGGGCGAACAGCGTCGCCAGCGTGACCTCCAGTTCGGTCCGGGCCAGGTGCTGGCCCAGGCACTGGTGCGCGCCGAACCCGAAGGCCAGGCTGCGGTCGACGCGCTCGATGTCGAAGGCGTCCGGGTCCGGGAACCGCTTCGGGTCCCGGTTGGCCGCCACCGTCAGGCCGAGCACGCCCTCGCCGGCCGCGATCGTGACCCCGCCGATCTCGACGTCCTCCAGGGCCACCCGGGAGTTGGCGATCTCCGCGATGGTGAAGTAGCGCAGCAGCTCGTCGACCGCGGCCGGCCAGCGCGACGGGTCGGCGGTCAGCGAGCGGCGCAGCTCCGGGCGTTCGAGGAGCAGCATGGCGCTCAGGCCGACGACGTTCGCGATGGTCTCGTGGCCCGCCATGAGCAGCATGAACGCCATGCCGACGAGGTCGCGGTGGTCGGGGACGCCCGGCTCACCGCGCCGCGCCGCCAGCCGGCCGAGCAGGTCGTCGGTCGGCACCCGTTCCTTGCTGGTCACCAACTCGTCCATGTAGCCCATGAGTTCGGCGGTGGCGTGAGCGCCGGCCTCGGGGGTGCCGGCGTTCATCAGGATGTAGGAGGTCCGCAGGAAGAACTCGCGGTCGGCGAAGGGGACGCCGAGGAGTTCGCAGATCACCAGCAGCGGCACCGGGTTGGCGAAGGCGTCGATGAGGTCGGCGGGGCGGGGCCCGGCCAGGAGCCGGTCGACGTACTCGTCGGTGATCTCCTGGATCCGGGGCCGCAGCCGGTTGATGCTGCGCGGGGTGAAGTCTCCGGCCACCGCGCGTCGGGCCAGCGTGTGGTCGGGCGGGTCCATCCCGACCAGTGAGGTGGAGAACTCGGGCGGGGGGACCTGGTGGTCCATCATCAGCGGGTACCCCGGGCGGCGCAGGTCGGAGCTGAAGCGGTTGTCGCCCAGCATCGCCTTGACGTCCTCGTAGCGGGTCGTGGCCCAGGCGAGCTTGCCGCTGGGCAGCTTGATCCTGCTCGGGGTCGGACGGTCGAGGAGTTCGCGGTAGCCGTCCGGCAGCGCGTACGGGCAGGTCCGGCGGATCGGGTAGGACAGGGGCTCGGGGTGCTCGGTCATCTCGGACGGGTCGGCCATGGCGGTCTCCGATGCTCGCGGGCGGTCAGGTCTGCGGCTGGGGCTCCGGTTTCGGGCGGTTGGCGGCGGGTCGGGCTGCCGGGCGGCTCCAACGGCGCATGGCCGGCAGTTCGACGGTCCTGTGCAGCACCCAGGCGAGCGCGACGATCAGGACGTAGAGGCCGATGACGAACAGGACGGCGACGGGCGTGCTGAACGCGGTCGGGGTGTACGAGTGCGCGTAGCCCACGAGTTCACCCGCGAAGGCCGCGTGCACCGCGAACATCACGGTGATGTGGATGATGTAGAAGGCGAAGGACAGCTCCCCGAGCCACACCATGGGGCGGGTGCTGAGGACCGTGCGCTTGCCGGAGAGGTCCCTGGCGGCCAGCGCGCCGATCAGCAGCGCGGCCGGGACGGGGTAGAACGCCGCGATCCCGAAGGGGATGGGCAGGTGGTACAGCAGCAGGAAGGCGGCGAGGTTGAGCAGGACGGCCGGCAGGATGCGGATCTTCGGCCACCGGCCGGAGGCGACGATCCGGGCGAGGAACATGCCGATCACGAAGTCGATGCAGCGGACGGGCGGGAAGAAGTACAGCGCCCACAGCTGGGGCCAGGAGCCCAGCGGGTAGAAGTGGCTCGGCGGGAAGCCCGACAGCAGCGGGTAGCTGATCGCCGGGAGCAGGATGGCGGTCGCGCCGAGGCCGATGATCCAGGACCACAGCGCCCGGTTGTCGAGGCGCCTGATCAGGCGGACCAGCAGCGGGAACATCGCGTAGCAGAGCATCTCCACCGCGAGCGTCCAGGTCGCGCCGTTGAACTGGTACATGATCAGGTCCTGGGAGGGCCACCAGTTCTGCACCAGGAAGAGGTTGGCGATCGCCGGCCCCCACCGGATCGTCTCGCCCGCGGCGGCGAACTGGGTCAGCGCGACGGCCGCGATCAGGACGTGGGAGGGGCCGATGCGCATCACCCTGCGCCGCCAGAAGCCGGTCGCCGTCTGGCCCGGCTTGGCCGACCAGGTGAGCACGAATCCGCTGAGGACGAAGAAGAAGGAGACGGCGAGGAATCCGATCCGGCCGTTTCCGGTCAGGGTGTTGAAGACGGAGAGGGCGTCCGGGTCCTTGAACGCGCCGAGGACGAGCGCGTGGCTGGCGAAGACGAAGACGACGGCGATGGCGCGGAGTCCCTCCAGTGACGGCAGTGTTGCCGCACGGGTGGGTGACGGTGCGTTCATGTGCAACCTCTTTCTCCCGGGGCGGGGAACGTTCGGGCGGTACCTTCCGATCTTTCGCTGGGCGGCGCGCGGCGCGGCGCCACTCGCCAGTAAGTCGGAGCCGGACGGAGGGATTCGACATCGTCTTTTCTTCCAACGTGCTGCCCGACGGGGGTTTGAACGACCGACGGCTGTGGCCGGGGCGGGAGCCCCGGCCACAGCCGTCGGTCGTCGTACGGGTCGCTGGTCACCGCCTCCAGAACAGCAGGTGGGTGACGCCGCTCGGGCTGGGCACCGTGTCGAGGTGGAAGCGGTCGAGCAGCTCGGTGTGGCTCCGCCAGAGACGCTCCCCCCGGCCGATGTCGACGGGCGCGACGGCGATGTGCAGGGTGTCGATCAGGTCGGCGTCCAGGAACTCGCGGACGGTGGTGACCCCGCCGCTGATGCGCACGTTCCGCTCCCCGGCGGCCTGCTTCGCCTGCTCCAGGGCCTCGGCGGGCTTCGCGTCGATGAAGTGGAAGGTGGTGTCGGCCAGGGTGAAGGAGGGGCGCTCGTAGTGGGTGAGCACGAACACCGGCGCGTGGAACGGCGGGTTGGCCCCCCACCAGCCCTTCCACTCGTGGTTCTCCCAGGGCCCGCGCTGGGGGCCGAACTTGTTGCGTCCCATGATCACCGCGCCGGGCGGGCGGGCGTGGTCGCGGGTCAGGTAGTCGTCCAGGCCGCGGGTGCCGCCGGGGTCGGTGCGGTTCACCCAACTCGCCGTGGCGCCGGCCCAGGAGAAGAGGGGGGACGGATCCGCATGGCCGAAGGGCCGTTCCAGCGACTGCCCCTCACCGGCGCCGAACCCGTCCCGTGACACGTTGAAGCACTGCACCGATACCAGCTGCGACATGCCGTCCACACCTCTCCTCGTGGGGCGCGTCAGGCCAGCCGTGCGGTGGTCATCCGTACGGTCGGGCGCCCGCCCTGCCAACGACCGTCGCGCAGGCGGGGCACGGCGTGGTGGTCCGTACGGGTGAGCGCCGCACGCCCGGGCCAGCCGTGGTCAGCCGGTCGCGGGGAGGGAGCCCTCGCTGTGCTCCGGGGCGGGGCCGGCCGGCGGCCGGCCGGTGGGCGGCACGTGCCGGAGCAGGGCGGTGACCAGCACGGCGGTGGCGACCAGCAGGACGCCGGCGATCGTGACCACGGTGTGGAGCTCGCCGGCGAAGGCCGCCCGGGCGGGGGTGAGGAGCGCGTCGGCGGCCGGGCCGGACAGCGATCCGGCGGCCTCCCTCGCGCCGGAGAGGGAGTCCTTCGCCGCCCGGGCGGCGTCCGCGGGCAGGCCGTCGGGGAGGCGGAGCGCGCCGCGGTAGACGGCGGCGCCGACGCTGCCGAGGGCGGCGATGCCGAGGGCGAAGCCGAGTTGGCCGCTGGTCTCGTTGAGGGCGGCCGCGGAGCCGGCCTTCTCCTGCGGCGCGGAGCCCATCACCAGGCCCATGCCGAGGGTGACCATCGGGCCGGAGCCGAGGAAGACCACGGCGAAGCCGGCGATCAGCACGGCCGGGCTCGATCCGGGCTCCGCCCTGGTGATCACCGCCATGCCGAGCGTGCAGAGGACCAGCCCGCCGCCGATGAGGTAGGCCGGGCGGTAGCGCTGGCCGAGTCTGGGGGACAGGGCGAAGCTGACGGTGTTGGAGGCGATCGCCGGCAGCATCCACAGGCCCGCGTGGAACGGGTCGAGGCCGTACAGCAGTTGCAGGGCCTGGGTGACGAAGAACATCACCGCGCCGGTGAGCATGGTGCCGAGGAACAGGCTGACCAGCGCCGCCGTGAAGGCGCGGTGGCCGAACAGGCTCAGGTCGAGGAGCGGGGCCGACAGTTGGCGCTGCCGGTGGACGAAGAGGATGCCGAAGCCGATGCCGAGCAGCACGCCCGCGATCGGCGTCGGATGCCAGCCGTCCTGGGCGATCTCCTTCAGCCCCCAGATGGCGGGGAGGACGGCGGCCAGCGACTCCAGCACGCTGATCAGGTCCAGGCGTCCGGCGTCGGGGTTGCGGAACTCGGGCAGCAGGACGGGGCCGAGCACGAGCAGCAGCACCATCGCGGGCACGCCGAGCAGGAACGCCGAGCCCCACCAGAAGTGGGCGAGCATGGTGCCGCCGACGATCGGGCCGACGACGGCGCCGCCCGAGAAGCACGCGCTCCAGATGCCGAAGGCGGCGCCGCGCTGTCTCGGGTCCCGGAACATGGTGGTGATCAGCGAGAGCGTGCCCGGCGCGAGGGTGGCGCCGGCGATGCCGAGCAGGGCGCGTGCGGCGATCAGCATGACCGGGTCGACGGCGTACGCGGCGGCGACGGAGGCGAGGCCGAACGCGCCGGCGCCGATCATCAGCAGCCGGCGCCGGCCGATGCGGTCGCCGACCGACCCCATGGTGACGAGCAGGCCGGCGAGCATGAACGGGTAGATGTCGGTGATCCACAGCTGCTGCACGCCGCCGGCCCGGAGGTCCTGCGCCAGGCTGGGCAGCGCCAGCAGCATGACGAAGACGTCGATCGAGACCAGCAGGGCGGGCAGGGCGAGGACGGCCAGCCCGATCCACTCCCGCCGTCCGGCCCGGGTCGCGGGCGTGCCGGGGGGTGTGGTGTCGCTCATCACGGGGTCCTTCCGGATTTCCGGGGCACCCGGTGTCCGCGGGCGCCGTCACACCGGTACGTCGGACCAGGCGACACGGTCTCGACGTCTGCGGCGGAAACCCGGACGGGGCGGCGCGATCTCGGCTTGGATGTCGAGGGCGGGCCGCCCGCGGCGACGTCTCAGGTAGAGAACACCTGTCGGCCGCGCGAGGGATCAAGGAATGATGAGATGAAGTACATGCTGCTGATCCACATGGACCCGGTAGTCTGGGACGGCCTGTCCGAGAGAGAGCGCAACGCCGTCTTCTCCGGACACGCCACGTTCCAGCAGAACATCCTCGACTCCGGTGAGATGGTGATGACCCAGGCGCTCGCCGATCCGTCCGGCAGCGCCACGGTCAAGGTCCGCGACGGCCGGCCCGCTGTCACCGACGGCCCGTACCTGGACGCCAAGGAATTCATCGCCGGCTACTACCTGGTCGACTGCGCCTCCAAGGAACGCGCCGTCGAACTGGCCGGCCAGATCCCCGACGCCCGGTACACCGGCATCGAGGTCCGCCAGGTCGTCTTCGAAGCCGATACGGAGAGTTGAGCAGATGAACCCTGACGCCCGGGTCGAGGACCTGCTCCGATCGCTGGCACCGCAGGTCCTCGGCGCGGTCGTCCGCCGCTACGGGCACTTCGACGCCTGCGAGGACGCCGTCCAGGACGCCATGCTGGCGGCCGCCGTCCAGTGGCCCGAACAGGGCGTCCCCGGCAACCCCCGGGCGTGGCTGATCACCGTGGCCGCCCGCCGGGTGATCGACGGGCTGCGCAGCGAGCAGGCCCGCCAGCGCCGGGAGGCCACCGCCGCCGCGCTCACCCCGACCGACGAGACGGTGACACCCGGCCCGGGCGAGGAACCCAAGGCGGCCGAGCAGGACGACATGCTCACCCTGCTCTTCCTGTGCTGCCACCCCTCGCTCACCCCGGGCTCGCAGGTCGCGCTCACCCTGCGGGCCGTCGGCGGCCTGACCACCGCGCAGATCGCGCACGCCTTCCTGGTCCCCGAATCGACCATGGCCCAGCGGATCAGCCGGGCCAAGCAGCGGATCAAGAGCACCGGGCTGCCGTTCCGGATGCCGCCCGAGAGCGAGCGCACGGAACGACTGGCGGTCGTGCTCCAGGTGCTCTACCTGATCTTCAACGAGGGCTACACCACCACCAGCGGCCCCGACCTCCAACAGCCCGAACTCGCCTGCGAGGCGATCCGGCTCAACCGCGAGCTGCACCGGCTGCTGCCCGGGGAGGGCGAGGTCGCCGGCCTGCTGGCGTTGATGCTGCTCACCGACGCCCGCCGGCCGGCCCGCACCCGGCCCGACGGCAGCCTCGTCCCGCTCGCCGAGCAGGACCGCTCCCGCTGGGACCAGGCCGCGCTCAAGGAGGGCCTGGCGCTGATCGCCGAGACCCTCCCGCGGATGGTGACCGGGCCGTACCAGGTGCAGGCGGCCATCGCGGCCGTGCACGGCGAGGCCGCGCACGCCGACGACACCGACTGGCCGCAGATCATGGCGCTGTACGAAGTGCTGGAGCGGATGTCCCCCGGCCCGATGGTGACGCTCAACTACGCGGTCGCCGCCGCGATGGTCCAGGGCCCGGAGGCCGGGCTCGAACTGCTCGCGACCCTGGAGGCCGACGGCCGGCTCGCGGGCCACCACCGGCTGTCCGCGGTCCGCGCCCACCTGCTGGAGATGAGCGGGGACCTGGAGGCGGCCCGGAAGAGCTTCCGGGAGGCCGCCAAGCGCACCGGCAGCATTCCCGAGCGCCGGTACCTGGAGAGCAGGGCCGACGGGCTGGGCGATCGCTGACTGGCCGTCAGTTCTGTTTGGTCAGTTCGCCAAGCCCTGGAGTTTCAGCAGGAGTTCGGCGACATCGGTGGCGTTGATCGCGCCGGTCGCGTCGAGGGCGGCGCTCCAGGACGGGTCGGAGCAGATCAGCACCGGGCCGTCGGCGGGCGAGTCCGGTAGCCGGCCGTGCGAACCGCGGACCCAGGAAGGGTCCAGCGGCACCACGTCCATGGCGTAGCGCAGGCCCAGCTTCTTGCGGGCCAGGCCGAGCGCGGCCCTGGCCTTGGCCAGCCGGTCCGCCGGGTCGAAGAACAGCTCGGCCGGGTCGTAGCCGGGCTTGCGGTGGATCTCGACGGACCGCGCGAAGTCGGGGGCCCGGGCGTCGTCCAGCCAGTAGTAGTAGGTGAACCAGGAGTCGGGGGCCGCCACCGCCACCAGCTCGCCGGAGCGGGGGTGGTCGAGCCCCTGGCGGGCCTGGTCGGCGCGGTCCAGCACCTCGGCCACGCCCGGCAGCCGGAGCAACTGGTCTCGCACCTTGGGCAGATCGGACTCGTCGGGGACGTAGACGTGCGCGATCTGGTGGTCGGCGACGGCGAAGGCCCGCGAGGTCCACGGGTCCAGGTACTCCATGCCGGCCTGCGTGTACACCTCCAGCAGGCCCTCCCGGCGCAGCTCGCGGTTGATGTCCACCGGGTGGCGCACCGGGGTGATGCCGTACTCGCTGAGCGCGATCACGGTGGCGCCGGCCCGTTCGGCCTGCTCCAGCAGCGGGGCCAGTTCGGCGTCCACCGCACGGGCCGCGGCCAGGGCCTGTGGGGAGTCCGGGCCGAAGCGCTGGAGGTCGTAGTCCAGGTGCGGGACGTAGACCAGCAGCAGATCGGGCCGCTCGGTGCGCAGGATCCGGCGGGCCGCCGAGACGATCCAGCGGCTGGAGGCGATCCCGGCGGTCGGGCCCCAGTACTGGAAGAGCGGGAACGGCCCGAGCGCGTCGGTGAGTTCGTCGCGCAGCGCCGGCGGCCGGGTGTAGCAGTCGGGTGATTTGCGGCCGTCGGCGTGGTAGACCGGGCGCGGGGTGACCAGCAGGTCGGTGCCGGCGCCCATCGCGTACCACCAGCAGACGTTGGCGACCCGGTAGCCGGCGTGCCGGGAGCGCGCCGTCTCCCACACGCTCGGGGCCCGGACCAGCCGGTTGTGCTGGCGCCAGAGATGGATCTCGCCCAACTCCCGGAAGTACCAGCCGTTGCCGACGATGCCGTGCTCGGCCGGCAGCCGGCCGGTGAGCAGGGTGGACTGCACGCTGCAGGTGACGGCGGGCAGCACCGTGCGCAGCGGGGCGGACCCGCCGCGCTCGGCCAGCCGGGCGAGGTTCGGCAGGTGGGGCAACAGGCGTGGGGTCAGACCGACCACGTCCAGCAGGACCACGGGTTTCAACCGTCCACCCTTTCGCTGACCAACTCGCGTTCTGCCCAGACGAGTTCGGCGGCTATCCCGGCCGGGACACCGGCCGGCACCCCGGCCAGGGCGCCCGCCGGGGCGCCGGTGCTCTCCCCGGGCAGCACCGGCCAGGTGTAGGTCTCGACCTCGATCACCGGGCGCTCCCCGACCGCCGCCACCGCCCGGCGGAGCACGTCGGTGGTGGCGCGCAGCGGCGCGGGCGGCCGGGCGTGCAGGGGCACGTGGAAGTGCACCCGCCAGGGCCCCCGGCCGGGCAGCCGGTCCAGGGCCTCCGGCAGGTCGTCGGCCGCGAGCACCCGCCCGGAGCCGTCCAGCTCCCGCACCTGGTGGAGGTAGCGCGGCTCGGCGTAGCGGGCGAGCAGCCTTCGCGCCTCCGGGGCGCCCGGGTCGTCCAGGTGCAGGGCCGCCGAAGCCTGGATCCTGACCACCCGCAGGCCCGCCCGCTCCACCTCGGCCACCGTCCGCTCCGGGTCGGCGAAGGAGACCGCCAGGTGGCAGGTGTCGAGGCAGAGGCCGACGAATTCGAGGTCCGCGCGGGGGGCGAGCCAGCGCACGGCGTCCGAGACGCTGTCCAGGACGCAGCCCGGCTCCGGCTCGACGGCCAGCCGGATCGGCCGGCCCGCCCGGCCCGACACCGTGCGCAGCACGGCCGCGGTCCGCCGCAGCGCCTCCTCGGCGGCCCGGTCCGCGGCGGCGGACCACGGCCGGCGCCAGCCGAGCGGCAGGGTGGAGATGCTGCCGCCGTCGGCGTCGTCGGGCAGCAGCCCGGCCAGTACGGTCGCGCAGTCGGCGGTGTAGCGGGCCCGGTCGGGTTCGGTCCAGTCCGGCCGGTACACCGCGTGCTTGACCACCCGCCGGTGGAAGCCCCCGTACGGGAAGGCGTTCAGGGCGAGCACCGCCAGCTCCCGGGCGTCCAGTTCGGCCCGCAGCCGCCGGAGCAGGGCCGGGTCGGCGGCCAGTTCGGCGGCGGCGTCGGCGGCCAGCCACAGGCCCAGCCCGAGCCGGTCGAACCCGGTCCGCTCGCGGACCGGGACGGCGCAGGTGTCGAGTTGGCGGAGGATGCCGGGCAGGTCCTCGGCCGGATGGACGTTGGTCGAGTAGCAGAGCCGGTCCGAGGGCCGGTCCGCGAGCCGGTTCATGAGCCGCCCCGCAGTACCGAGTTGCCCTCGAAGGAGGCCGCGCCGGTGTCGGCCCGGAGCTGCTCGTCGAGGATCAGCCGCCCGCTGCGGCCGTAGAACTCGACCGGGTTGCGCCACAGGACGGTGTCCACGTCCGCTTCGGTGAAGCCGGCCGCGAGCATCGCCCGGCCGACCAGGTGGGGCTTGAGCGGGTCCGAATTCCCCCAGTCCGCGGCCGAGTTGACCAGGATCCGGGCGGTGCCGTACTCCTTCAGGACGGCGACCATCCGCTGCTCGTCCATCTTGGTCTCCGGGTAGATCGAGAAGCCCATCCAGCAGCCGGAGTCGGCGACCATCGCCACGGTGACCTCGTTGAGGTGGTCCAGCACGACGGCGCCCGGGTCGATGCCGGACTCGCGGACGACGTCCAGGGAGCGGCGGGTGCCGGCCTGCTTGTCCCGGTGCGGCGTGTGCACCAGGGCCGGCAGGCCGTGGTCGAGGGCCAGCGCCAACTGGTGCGCGAACGCCTCGTCCTCGGCCCTGGTCATCGAGTCGTAGCCGATCTCGCCGACCGCGACCACGCCGTCCTTGCCGAGGTGGCGCGGCAGGACGTCCAGCACCTCGACGCAGCGCGGGTCGTTGGCCTCCTTGGGGTTCAGGGCGATCGTGCAGTTGTGGTTGATCCCGAACCGGGAGGCCCGGAAGCGCTCCCAGCCGAGCAGGCTGTCGAAGTAGTCGGTGAAGGAGCCGGGGCCGGTGCGGGGCTGGCCGAGCCAGAAGGCCGGCTCGACGACGGCCCGGACGCCGACCTCGTGCATGTTCCGGTAGTCGTCGGTGGTGCGGGCGGTCATGTGGATGTGGGGGTCGAAGATCCTCATGACCGGGAGCCCTCCGGTCCGCAGTGCTCCGGTCCGCAGTCCTCCGGGAGCGGGGGGACGAGGGACAGCAGGACGGTCATGCCGAGCAGCGTCCGCAGTTCGGGGTCGATCTCGCGGTCGGCCGCCCGCCGTTCCTCGGCCAGGTCGTGGGCCATCCGCAGCAGCTCGGAGTCGGTTCGGGCGACCAGGTCCGACACCGCTCCCAGCGTCACCCCGGTGAACAGGCACTTCAGCACGCCGTGGCGCCACTGGTCCTGGCTCAGGTGCCGGCCCGCGAACGGGCCCATCGCCGCCGCGACCAGCCGCGGATCGTTGGTGCGCAGGCCGTCGGCGACCAGCTCCAGGCCGACCCGGTGCACGCTGTCCGGCAGCAGCGGCAGGGCGCGCAGCACCCCGCGCCGCTCGGCGTCGTCGCCGTGCCGGTAGAGCTTCTCGACCTCGGAGGCCAGGACGGCTCCGGGCAGGGTCTCGGCCAGTACGGTGAGCAGCCGGCCCCGGGCCCGGTCGTCGACCGTGCCGTGCACCAGCCCCTGCGGGTCGGTGTCCGGTCGGACCGGCTCGCGGCCGACCATCCGGCCGGCCAGCGGGAACTCCTGGTGGATGGTGCCCGGCCACTCGCGGACCCGGCGCTCGGCGTCGGCCAGCCAGTCGTGCTGCGGCTCCGGCAGCGTCGTCGGCCGGCTTCCGCCGTAGACGCTGGTTTCGAGCCAGGGGTGTTCCTCTTTGTAGGCCATCACGGGAGGTCTCCGATCGTGGACGACGCCGGTGCACCCGTGTGCAGCGGCGGAACGGAAACGGTCTGCATGGCCCGGCGGATCGCCGCCAGGGCCGTGCGTGCGGTGTGCGGTGCGGCGTGACTGTGCCGGGGCAGCTCGACCGCCGCGACGCCGGCGTAGCCGATCCCGTCGAGGGCGGCCAGCGTGGCGGCGAGGTCGAGCTCCCCCTGCCCGAACTCCAGGTGCTCGTGGACACCCGGGAGCATGTCGTCCAGTTGGACGTTGACCAGCAGCCCGGCCGCGCGCCGGACGCACCCCGCGGCGTCCACCGGCTCCACGGCGACGCAGTGCCCCACGTCGAGGGTGATGCCGAGGCAGTCGGGCTCGCCGAGCTCGCGGCGCAGGTCGAGCGCCTGGTCGAGGTGCTGGACGACCATGCCGGGCTCGGGCTCCAGGCCGAGCCTGACCGAGCGGCGCTGCGCCTCGGCCAGGACCGGGTCGAGGTGCGCGACCAGCCGCGCGCGGTTGGTCGGTTCGTCCACCCCGGGCTCGCTCACGCCGGACCAGAAGGACAGGCAGTCGGCACCGAGGGCCTCGGTGATCCGCAGGGCGCGGAGCAGGAAGTCGATCCTCGGCCCGGCCTCCCCGGACACCAGCGTGGGGTGGTGCTTGCGGTACGGGTCCAGCAGGTAGCGCGCGCCGGTCTCGACGACGCAGCGCAGACCGGACGACGACAGCAGTGCCGCCACCCGGTCGGTCTCCCGGGCCAGGTCGGGGCCGAAGGGGTCGAGGTGGTGGTGGTCGAGGGTGAGGGCGACCGACGTGTAGCCCAGGTCGGCGATGACCCGGATCGCGTCGGGCAGCCGGTGGTTGGCGAACCCGTTGGTGCCGTATCCGATGGCGACGGCGCTCATGTCGGGCTCCGTCGGGCCGACAGCCGGCGGGCGAGCGGCAGGGCGGTCAGCACCAGCGCCGCGGCCGGCAGCGAGCCCAGCCGTGCGGCCAGCCCGGCCTGCAGCGGGACCATGCCGTGGATGCCGGCCACCGTCGCGCTCCGTACGGCCGCCGCGCCTCGTGGGGCCGCGAGTTGGGCGGCGCCGGTGGTGGCCGCGTACCCCAGCGCGCAGAGCGCCCCGGCCGAGCGGTGCCGGACCGAGGCGGCCCGGCCCGTGCCGGCCAGCAGTGCGGTGGAGGCGGTGGCGGCCAGGGCGATCCGGCGGTCGGCGGGGCGGCCGCCGTGGACCTCGCCCCGGGAGAGCGCGGTCACCCCCAGGGTGTGGGTGGCCAGGGCCAGGGCCGGGGCCCCGGCCGCCCGCCAGTGCGCGGATCCGGCGCCGAGCAGGACGTCCAGGCCGCGGCAGGCCGCCATGCCCAGCGGCGCGGCCCGGGTCGGCTTCAGCACGGTGTCGTAGGCCCACACCGCCGCGGTGAGCGGGACGGCGATCCGCAGCGCGTCGGTGCCGCCCGCGAGGCCGGCCAGGGCCAGCCCGGTGACGCCGAGGCCGGCGGCCGCCGCGAGCGCCGCCCGGGGCGCGATCCGGCCGGACGGGATGGGGCGTTCGGGACGCTCCAGCGCGTCGACCGCCCGGTCCGCCCAGTCGTTCAGCGCCATTCCCGACCAGTGGAGGGCGACCGAGGCGAGCGGCAGGGCGAGGCGCCTGCCGCGCAGCGGACGGCCCGCCGCGACCGCGCCCGCGACGGTGTCGCCGAGGACGGTGAGCGCGGCGGGTGCCCGGACCAGGTCGAGCCAGGTGCGCGCGGCGATGCTCATCGGGCCACCGCGATCCGCCGCGCCCAGGACACCAGTTCCTGCTCCTGCTGGGCGAGTCGGTGCTCCTGGCTGCCGAGCGGGTCCTTGAAGAAGAAGGCCAGCGCGCCGAGCGGCCCGGTCTGGCCGGCCGCGTGCGCCCCGGCCACCAGGCGGGCGAGGTCGAGGACCAGCGGCGCGGCCAGTGTCGAGTCGTAGCCGTCCCAGCTCAGTTGCAGGCTCATCGCGGTGCCCAGGAAGCCCTCGAAGGAGACGTGGTCCCAGGCGACCTTGCGTTCGCCGAGGTCGGGCACGTGGTCGATGTGCAGCGGCGCGGTGACCTCCTCGCCGAGCAGCGCGGCCAGACCGCGCGCCTTCGCCGCCAACTTGCCCTGCGCGCGGCCCTCCTGGCCGAGGTTGGCGCCGTCCCCGCCGCCGAGCAGGTTGGTCCCCGACCAGGAGCGCACCCGCAGCCCGCGGGCGAGGAACATCGGCGCCAGCACGCTGCGCAGCAGGGTCTCGCCGGTCTTGCCGTCGCAGCCCGCGTACGGCAGGCCGCGCCGGTCCGCCAGTTCGGTGACCGCCGGGATGCGCAGGCCGGGCGACGGGGTGAAGTCGACGTAGGGGCAGTCGGCCGAGAACGCGGCGTACGCGGCGAGGGCGGAGGGGCCGAGCACCTGCCGTCCGGCCCGGCCGAGGGCGTGTTCGAGGGAGGTGAGGTCGGCGAGTTCGGGGGCCGGGGGGAGCGGGGGTTCGGTGGAGGACACGTTGACCACCACGACCCGCTCCAGGCCGTTGGAGCGCCGGAACTCCGCGATGTCGTCGGCGAGTCGGCCGGCCGCCTCGGCCTGGGTGGCCGGCGCGTCCGCCGGGTCGTAGCCCCGGCGGATCTCCCGGTCGGCGGCGTCGAGTTCCTCGGCGACCGCCGACGGGAGCCGGCCGGGAAGCACACCCGCGGCGGCGAGCTGCTCGGCCCGCTTGCCCAGCGGCGTGGGGACGAGGTCGTGCCCGCCGGTGACCAGCTCGGACCAGCCGGGGAAGACGGCCGGATCGAGGTCGAGCCGTTCGCTGACGCTGCCGGTCGCGGGGACGAGCCCGGCCCGCAGGGCGGCGAGGCCGCAGACGGCCGTGGTGGCCACCGATCCCCTGCCGCCGATCAGCCAGAGTCCGCTTCTGCCTGCCATGGTGCAACTCCCTTGGGTTCGGACGGAGATGACGGAGCCGGGGGTCAGCGGTCCCAGCCGGTCCAGCGCCAGAGCCGGCCGGTGCCCTTCCGGGCCTCGACGCCGTGGTCGGTCATCTCGAACTCGCCGAAGTCCAGGATCAGCAGCGTGTCGTCGCCCGGGACGAAGCCGACGTCGATCGGCCGGTGCAGCGGCGGGCCGGCGGGCAGGCCCCGGGTGGACCAGTCGGTCGGGTCGACCAGCAGCAGGTCGCGGCCGAGCTGCGGACCGCCCGGCGGCAGGGTCATCGGCGCCTCGTCCCCGAACAGGGTGACCACCAGTTGCCCGGCCAATGGCGACTGCGGCGGGGCCACGGCGAACTTGGTGGCCGCGACGTGGGACTCGAAGTCGAGCACCGGCCGTTCGGGCGCGGGGAGTTCGTCGTGGTTGGCGAGCAGGAAGGTCGGCTGCGGGCCACGGGTGGGCTTGAACGCCGGGTCCGTCACCGGGATGCCGCCGACGAAGTCCGGCCAGCCGTACCAGGCGCCCTCGCGGACCTCGAACAGCAGGTCCGGGGCGTTGCCGATCGGCCGGCTGCCGCGGTCGTCGGCGCCCTGGTCGACCGCCAGCAGCCTGCCGTCCGGCAGGAAGCCCAGGCCGAAGGCGTTGCGCATCCCCCAGGCCACCAGCTCCAGGTTGCCGCCGTCGAGGTCGCAGCGGAGCACGGCCGCGCTGCACGGCAGCCCGGCCGGTATCCGCTGCCCGGGGCTGGTCGGGGTGCCGAACGGGACGAAGGCGCCGGTGGTGGTCCGCGCGCCGGGTCGGCCGGCCAGCGGGTCGTCGGTGGTGACGTTGACGCCGGTGAGCACCACGTCGAGGCCGGGGACGTCGTACGAGTGCGGAAGCCGCCCCAGCCAGCCGAGTTCGTAGGCGTCCAGCCCGATGATCCCCAGGTTGGACATCGCCCCCTGGGCGAAGTACAGCTTGCCGTCCCGGCCGGCCACGGCCATGTCGATGTGGTAGTTGCCGGGCCCCGGCATGCCGTCGACGATGACCGTCCGCCCGCCGTCCGGGCCGATCCGGGTGATCCGGCCGGCCCCGCCCTCGGAGACGTAGAGGTGGCCCTGGTGCCAGAGCAGTCCGGTCACCGGGGCGGCCAGGCCGTCGGCGAGCAGGGTGCGCGACGAGGTGTCGGCTCCCGGGCCCAGCCGCCAGACCCGGCCGCCCGGAGCGGCGCCCCCGAAGGGGAGTCCGGACTCGGCCAGGTAAACCTGGCCCTGGTCGTCGAAGGCGAGGCTGGTCGGGAAGTCCAGTCCGTCGGCCATTACGGTCGGTGATTGCACCACGGCTCCTCCACGGTCGTGCCCACAGAAGATCAGCCGCCATCGTGCGTCGGCGACGGGTCGATGTGTAGCAGCGTCCGGAAAGCATGGTCAAGAACCGTCCGAGCCCGCGGAGCAGGCCGGACGATCACCGGTTTGGTCGGGGAACGCACAGGTCGGACCGTATACGGAGGCCATCGGAAGCATGCCGGATCGGGCCGCTCGGGCCTGCTGTGCACCGCACGACGAGAGAAGGCCCGGGTGCTTCGGCGCAGCGGTGACGGGCCTCGCGCGGACACCGTCCGCAGGCGGTCCGGAGCCCTGGCTGAGGGCTTCCGGTCACTCTCGGTGGTCCCTGCTGGGCTCCTTTGCCGGGGGCGGCGGGGGACGGCGGCCGCCGGGGAGGGCGTCCACTCCATCCCCGACGGCCGCGCGGTGTCGAGGCACGGGGTCCTCGACCGCCGGGGTCCAGGCCCGGCACTTGGTAGACGGAGCCGGGCGCCGCGGATCGACATCGGGCGGGAGGAAATTTTCGGAGATCTTCCGGTGCGCCCTCGTCCGGTGCGCCGGCGTTCGGGAGGCCGGCGTTCGGGAGGGCGGCGCTCGGGGTCGGGGCACACGCACGACGGCCACCGGCGCGGCGTGGGACGCCGGGCCGGTGGCCGTCGGGGTTCAGATCAGTGCGTCAGTGCGTCAGTGCGGCGGTGTGCGGGAGGGGGTCAGAGCGAGTAGGCGATCAGCTCGAACTGCGAGGAGGCCGAGAGCCCGGGAGCGCCCGCACCGACGAACAGCGTGTTGCCGCTGATGGCCGGGAAGGAGATGATCCCGGCGGGTGTCTTGTCGCACCACAGCGTCCTGCCGGTGGCGGTGTCGAACGCGAACACCTGGCCGTCGAAGCTGGAGGTGAAGACCACGTCGTTGGCCACCGTGGCGGCGCCGAGCGCCATTTGGGGCAGGTCCCGCTTCCAGAGCACCTTGCCGGTCGACACGTCGGCGGCGGTGAGGCCGCCCCGGCCGACGCTGTAGTCGGGCAGCTGGAGCCCGCCGCGGGAGTCGAGCTTGCTGGGGGTGTCGACCCACGGCACGAACAGCCGGCCGCGGGCGAGCGCCATCGGGGTCTCGATGCCGCCGAGGATGCCCGGCATGACGGTGGTCGGGGTGTCCGGCAGTGGGCCCTCGTCGTTCAGGTGGGTGCCGACCGACAGGGTCCACAGCGGGGTGCCGTCGTCGGCCCGGTAGGCGAAGACCTTGCCCATCTTGCCCGCGGCGAGCACGACTTCCGTGCGCACCCCGTTGATCGGGGTGGTGGTGACGATCGGCGGGTCCTGGAGGTCGTAGTCACGGATGTCGTGCGGCGCGGTCTGCTGGTACCAGAGCAGCTTGCCGGTCCTGCTGTCGAGTGCCAGCAGGCAGTTGGTGTAGAGGTTGGGGCCCGGCCGGCTGCTGCCGTTGGGGTACTCGGGAGTGCCGGGGAGCGGGGCGGGGTTGGCGATGGTGAGGAAGAGCCGCCCGTGCGAGTCGAGGGCCGGTGCGTACCAGGTGCCGCCGCCGCTGTTGATCTCGGGATGGCCCCAGAGGTCGCCGTCCTTGATCGTGTTGAAGTTCCAGCGCGGCTTGCCGGTGGCGGTGTCCAGCGCCCAGATGGTGCCCATGGAGCCCGGCACGTACTTGCCGAAGGTGTTCGGGACGGTGCTGACCACGACGGTGTCCTCGTACACCTGGGGCGCGACGTCGATGCCGCCCTGGCCGGCGGCGATCAGCTCGCGCGACCAGACCGTCCGGCCGGTCGCCGGGTCGAGGGCGAAGACGCCGGTGAACGTCGTCCCGAACAGCAGGCCGTGGGAGTACGCCACGCCGTTCGGCCCGACCGTGGGGCTGTCGAACGTGTGCTTCCAGCGGACCTTCCCGGTCTCCTTGTCCACCGCGGTGACGTCCGAGTCGAGGTTGATCAGGTAGACCGTGTCGCCCACCACGACCGGATTGGAGGCCATGATGCCGGCGAAGGTCGGCTTGCCCTCCAGGGGCAGCCGCCACTTCACCTTCAGGTCCTTGACGTTGTGGGAGTCGATCCCCGTCCGGGTGACGTTCCTGGTGTTGGTCAGATCGCCGTTGGAGAGGGGCCAGTCCCGTGCGCGGTTCCCGTGGCCGTGGCTCTCCGCGACGGTCGTCGGGTCCGGCGCGGCCTCCGGGCCCGGGGCGGCCATGCCGGGCCCGATCGCCAGCACGAGCGCGGCCAGTGCCGTGAACCCGGCCCAGCCGGGTGTGCGGCGCCGGCGACGCCCGACCCCGCGGGTCTTGAGGATGATGGACAAGTCAACTCCCTTTCTGATCGGTTCGGTTGGATTCGGTGCCGGGGTGTCCGAGGATCACCGCACCTGGCGGGCGAAGGTCCGGACGTCGCCGACGAACAGCTCGGGCTGCTCCAGTGCCGCGAAGTGCCCGCCGCGGTCGAACTCGGACCAGTGGCTGAGAGTCGGGAGGATCTGTTCGGCCCACTGGCGGATCGGCCGGACGGCGTCCTCGGGGAACACGGCCACCCCGACCGGCGCGGCCAGCGGCCAGGGGCCGGCCCAGGTGCGGACGAAGTCGACGTCGAGCCGGTTGGACTCGTAGTAGAGCTGGGCGCTGGAGCCCGCGGAGGCGGTGAACCAGTAGATCGCGGCGTTGGTCAGCAGGCGGTCGCGGCTCACCGCGTCCTCCGGAACCGACTCCGCGGCCGTCCACTCCTTGAACTTCTCGACGATCCAGGCGAGTTGCCCCACCGGCGAGTCGGTCAGACCGTAGCTGAGGGTCTGCGGCCGGGTGGACTGGATCTTCCGCCAGCCGGCCCCGTCCTGCTCGAAGTTCGCGGCGAACTGCAGCCGGGCCAGGTCCGACTCGGCCAGCTTCGCCAGTTCGGCCGGGTCCTGCGGCGGGAAGGTGGCGAGCATGTTGAGGTGCACGCCCGCGACGTGCTCCGGATCGGCCAGGGCGAGCTGGAGCGAGACCGGCATGCCCCAGTCGCCGCCCTGGACGAGGTAGCGCTCGTAGCCGAGCCGCTGCATCAGCTCGGCCCAGGCCCGGCCGACCCGGGCGGTGTCCCAGCCGGTCTCCTGGGGCCGGCCGGAGAAGCCGTACCCGGGCAGGGCGGGGACGACCACGTGGAAGGCGTCGGTGGGATCGCCACCGTGCGCCCGCGGATCGGTCAACGGCCCGATGACGTCCAGGAATTCGGCCACCGAGCCGGGCCAGCCGTGGGTGATGACCAGCGGCATGGCGTCCGGCTCGGGCGAGCGCACGTGCAGGAAGTGGACGTCCACGCCGTCGATCTCGGTCAGGAACTGCGGGAACAAGTTCAGGTGCTCCTCGGCCTTGCGCCAGTCGAAACCGGTGCGCCAGTACTCGGCCAGCTCCTGCAGATAGCCGAGCGGCACCCCGCGCTCCCAGCCCACGCCCGGCAGCTCACCGGGCCAGCGGGTCGCCGCGAGCCGGCGGTTCAGATCGTCGAGGGCGTCCTGCGGGATGTCGATACGGAAGGGGCGCATACCGGGTCCTCTCGGTGGGCTGGCGGGGCTGACAGGGCTGACGGGGCTGACGGGGCTGATGCGGGCCGGCGTTTCGGCGGTACGGACGGCGTGCCGGGAGCGGCGGCTCCCGGGCTCCCGGGCTCAGCCCGCGATGGGGGTGTTCTGGTACGAGGCGATCCGCCAGTCGCCGCCCTCCTTGGCCAGCACCCAGGTCGCCCGGATCGCCCGCTCGGCCGTCACCTCGGTGTCACCGGGGGCCAGCACGCCGCCCCGGGTGACCAGCACGGCCACGTCGTCGGCCAGCGCGCGGATCGACGTCGGCTCGCCGGTGACCCGGGTGCCCTTGAACGGGCCGGCGAAGGCCTGCGTCATGAAGGCGCGGATCGCCTGACGACTCGTCAGATAGACGTCCCCGGGCAGGATCAGGGTCGCGTCCTCGGTGAAGACCTCGGCGAAGCCGTCGGCGTCGTGCTGCGCCCAGGCCGCGACGATGAGCTCGGGGACGGCGCGCAGCGCGGCGGCTTCGGAGGCGTTGGGCGAGGGAGTGGCGGACATGGTGTTCTCCTTCTCCGGTGGTCCACGGCCGCGATCGCGCGGGCCGCGGTGGCGGCCAGCCTCACACCCGGCCGAGGAGTGCGACAACTCCTTGATTGCGATGGTCCGTTGGCTCCGGTCGCCGCGAGGTGACGGCCGCGGCGGCCGCCCGGGCGCCGCAATCAGGGAGATGCGGGCACCCCGCCCGGGTGCCAGCCTCGACAGGGCCGATCAACGACCGCGGCCCGGACGGTCAGCCGTCCCCTGCCGGGCCGCCCACCTCGGAGGAGCCCCCGGATGACAGCCAAGGAATCCCCGTCGAGGGAAGAACTCGTCAGCCGTGCAGCAGAGTTGGTGCCGCTGTTGCAGAAGAACGCGGTGTGGCACGAGGAGAACCGCCGACTGTCCGACGACACCCTGGCCGCCCTGACCGAGTCCGGGCTGCTGCAGCTCCGGGTGCCGGTCCGCTACGGCGGCTACGAGTCGGACATGCGCACCGTCGTGGACGTGATCGCCGAGCTGGCCCGCGGCGACGGCTCCACCGCCTGGGTCATGTCGGTCTACGCGATCAGCTCCTGGATGGCCGGCCTGTTCCCGGACGAGGTCCAGGACGAGATCTTCACCGGCCCCGGGGTGCGCGTCAGCGGCATCCTCAGCCCGACCGCGGTGGCCGTCCCGGCCGAGGGCGGTGTGCTGCTCAACGGCAAGTGGTCCTTCAACTCCGGCGCGCTGCACAGCAGCTGGAACACCAACGCGGCCGTGCTGATGACGCCGGACGGGCCGCAGCCGATCATGGTGGCGGTCCCGCTGGCGGAGCTGGAGATCGTCGACGACTGGCACACCATCGGCCTGCGCGGCTCCGGCAGCGTGACCACCATCGCCACCGACCTGTTCGTCCCCGAGGCCCGCGTGCTGCCGATGGTCCCGGTGCTCCAGGGCCGGCACCGCTCCGTGGCGAACGCCGAATCGCCCATCTACCGGGCGCCGTTCATGCCCACCGCCTGCGCCACCGTGGCCGCGCCGGCCCTCGGGCTGGGCCGCGCCGCCAGGGAGGCGTTCTTCGAGCGGCTTCCCGGCCGGAAGATCAGCTACACCGACTACACCGACCAGGCCCAGGCCCCGATCACCCACCTCCAGGTGGCCGACGCCATCACCAGGATCGACGAGGCCGAGTTCCACGCCCACCGCGCCGCCGCCCTGATCGACACCAAGGGCCCCACCGGCGAGGAGTGGACCCTGGAGGAGCGCGCCCGGATCAGGCTCGACCTCGGCGGGGTCTGCTCGCGCACCAAGGAGGCGGTGGACATCCTCAACACCGCCAGCGGCGGGTCCTCGATCTACACCACCGTCCCGATCCAGCGCATCGAGCGGGACGTCCAGACCCTCAACCTGCACGGCATCCTCCACCCGAACACCAACCTCGAACTCTACGGGCGGATCGCCTGCGGCCTCGGGCCCAACACCCTCTACCTGTAGGCCTGTCCGGGCCTGCCCGCCGGGCAGGGCCGCAGCGACGGCGGCCCTGCCCGCACCCCTGCCCGAACGCGCGCCCGCACCCCTGCCCGAACGCGCGCCCGTACCCCAGGCCGGAACGCGCGCCCGTCCCCCTGCCCGTATCCCGTACCGACAGCCCGGAGGCCGCCATGGAAACACCCGCCCCCGTCGTCCTCGACCCCGCTGGACGTGACATCCACGCCGAGGCCGCCCGGATCCGGGCCAACGGCCCGGTCGCCCGGATCGAACTGCCGGGCGGCGTGCTCGCCTGGTCGATCGCCGACCAGGAACTCGCCCGGCAGGCCCTGTCCGACCACCGCCTCTCCAAGGACCCGCGGCAACACTGGACGGCCTTCGCCGAGGGCCGGATCGGCGAGGACTTCCCGCTCATCGGCTGGGTGCTGATGGACAACCTCACCACCCGGTACGGCGCCGACCACACCCGGCTGCGCCGGCTGACCGCCAGCGCCTTCACCCCGCGCCGCGTCGAGGCGCTGCGCCCCGAGGTCCAGAAGGCCGTCGACGAGCTGCTGGACGAACTCGACGGCTGCGCACCGGGCGAGGTGGTGGACCTCAAGGCCCGCTTCGCCCTGCCGATGCCGGCCCGGGTGATCTGCGACCTGTTCGGCGTGCCGGCCGAGGACCGCGCGCGGATGCTGCGCGGCGGCCAGGTGAACACCGACACCACCATCTCCCCGGAGGAGTCGGCCGCCAACGTCGCGCAGTGGCACCGGGAGATGGAGGAGTTCGTCGAGGACAAGCGCCGCAACCCCGGGGACGACCTGACCAGCGACCTCGTCCAGGCCCAGGAGGAGGACGGCTCCCGGCTGAACGGCTCCGAACTGGTCGGCACCCTGCACCTGTTGCTCGCCACCGGCACCGAGCCCGTGATGAACCTGCTGGCCAACGCGACCCGCGCGCTGCTCACCCACCCCGACCAGCTGGCGCTGCTGAAGAGCGGCAAGGTGAGCTGGGCGGACGTGATCGAGGAGACCCTGCGCGCCGAGGCGCCCGTCGCCCACCTGCCGTTCCGCTTCGCCGTCGAGGACATCGAGCTCGGCGGTGTCACCATCGCCAAGGGCGATCCGGTCCTGATCAACTTCGCGGCGGCGGGCCGCGACACCACCGTCCACGGCGACAGCGCGCACACCTTCGACGCCGCCCGGCCGAACAAGGAACACCTCTCCTTCGGCCACGGCATCTACCGCTGCATCGGCATGCCGCTGGCCCGGATGGAGGCCGAGATCGCCCTCTCCGCGCTGTTCCGGCGCTTCCCGGACCTCGAACTCGCCGTCCCCGCACAAGATCTGTCGCCGCAGGTCACCTTCATCATGAACGGCGTGCAGACCCTCCCGGTCCGCCTCACGCCGCAGAGCCGCTGACCGGAAGGGTGGTCCGAACCATGTGGGCAGCTGTCGTACCCGAGGTGAAGGCGCGCTGGGAACTGCGCGAGGTCCCGACCCCGAAGGCCGGGCCCGGTCAGGTGCTGATCCGGGTCCACGCCTGCGGGGTCTGCCACAACGACCTGTGGGTCAGCCAGGGGGTGTTCCCCTTCCCGCCGCTCGACCCGGTGGTGGTCGGGCACGAGGCGGCGGGGGAGGTCGTCGAGGTCGGCCCGGGCGTGGCCACCCGCCGGGTCGGCGACCGGGTGGGCACCACCTGGGTGCAGTCGACCTGCGGCCGGTGCGAGTACTGCCGGCTCAACCTCCCGCTCACCGGGCAGTCCGGAATGAACTGCCGGGAGTCGGTGATGAGCGGCCTCACCGTGCAGGGCGGCCACGCCGAGTACGTGGCGGTGTCGGCCGAGAGCACGGTGCTGCTGCCGGACACCCTCTCGTACGAGAACGCGGCGCCCGTCCTGTGCGCGGGATACACCGCGTGGAGCGCGCTGCGCGCCGCCGACCCCAAGCCGCACGAGCGGGTCGCGGTCCTCGGGATCGGCGGACTCGGCCACCTCGCCGTGCAGTTCGCCCACGCCGCCGGCTTCGAGACGGTGGCCGTCACCCGCTCGCCGGACAAGCACGCACTGGCCCGGACCCTCGGCGCGGACCACGTGGTCGCCGACGGCGAGCAGCTGCGCGCGGCGGGCGGCGCCGACGTCGTCCTGGTGACCGGCACCTCCTACCGGGCCGCCACCGAGACCCTCCAGGGGCTGCGGCCGAACGGCCGGATCGTGCTCGCCACCATCGACCCGGTGGACTCCTTCACGATCCCGCCCACCAGCCCGTTCTGGGCGCAGCGCCAGCAGGTGATCGGCTCCACCCACAACGGCCTCGACCAGCTCACCGAAGCCCTCGACCTGGTCGCCTCCGGGGCGGTCACCCCGATGGTCGAGACCTTCCCCAAGGAGCGGGTCGCCGAGGCGCTGGACCGGGTCGAGCGCGGCGAGGTCCGCTTCCGCGCTGTCATCAGCTATACCTGACGGACCGTCATCAACACTGTCACCAAAGGTTTTCCGACCGTACCGACCGATCTGGGGAGGACACCCTGTACAGGCGACGATTTCTGGGCCTCGCGGGCCTCGCGGCCGCCACCGGCGTGGCGCTGCCGGTGAGCGCACTGGCCCTGGGGGACCCGGAGCCGCCCGGGCAGCCCGGCCGGGGGAGCGCCAAGGGGCCGTTCTCCGTACGGATGCCGGTGCCACCGACCCTGCGGCCGGTGGCCCGGACGGAGGACACCGACGTCTACCGGCTCGACATCCTGCCCGCCGACCTCGAACTGCTCCCCGGCGTCCGGACCCCGTGCCTGACCTTCGGCGGCAGCTTCGTCGGCCCGACCATCCGGGCCAAGGAGGGCCGCCGCGTCCTGGTCACCTACCGCAACCGGCTGCCCGAGACCGCCAACGTGCACCTGCACGGCGGCCACGTCCCGGCCGACAGCGACGGCCACCCGATGCAGGTCATCGACCCGGGTGCCGAGCGGCGCTACGAGTACCCGAACCGCCAGCCCGGCGCCACCCTCTGGTACCACGACCACAGCCACCACCTGGAGGCCGAGCACGTCTACCGCGGCATGCACGGCTTCTACCTCATCGAGGGCGAGGACGAGAGCCGCCACCGCCTGCCGAGCGGCGAGTACGACGTCCCGATCGCCATCCGCGACGCGCAGTTCGACCCGAACGGCGGGCTGGTGCACGGGGACCCGGCGGCCCGGAACGTCATCCTGGTCAACGGCCGCTCGAAGCCGTGGTTCCCGGTCGCCGCGCGCAAGTACCGCCTGCGCGTGCTGAACAGCTCGACCCTGCGGTTCCTGAAGCTCAACTTCGGCTCCCTGCCCGTCCACCAGATCGGCTCGGACGGCGGCCTGCTGCCCGCGCCCGTCGACCGGACCGGGACGGACTTCCCGCTCGCCGCCGGTGAGCGGATGGACCTGGTGGTGGACTTCTCCGGGCTGGCCGTCGGCAGCAAGGCGATGCTCACCAACCAGGGCCAGTTCACCGGCGACGACCGGATCGAGCCGGTGCTGTGCTTCACCGTGGACCGCAGGGAGCGCGACCGCAGCAGGCTGCCCGGCGCGCTGCGCCCGCTTCCCGAACTGCCGCCGGCCACCGTGCACCGCGAGCTGACGCTCTCCTTCGACCTGAACGGCACACCGGTCGGCCTGGTCAACGGCCTGCCGTTCGACGCGGACCGGGTCGACCAGCGGATCCGGCGCGGCACCACCGAGATCTGGACGGTCACCAACGGCGACAGCGCCACCAAGTACGGCCCGATCCAGCACTCCTTCCACATGCACCTGACGGAGTTCCGGGTGCTCGACCGGGACGGCCGGCCGCCGCTGCCCGGCGACATCGGCCTGAAGGACACCGTGCCGGTCCCGCCCGGCACCTCCGTCCGCGTCCAGGCGACCTTCGGCGACTACCTCGGCCGCTACATGTACCACTGCCACATGCTGGAGCACTCCTCGGCGGGCATGATGGGCCAGATGGAGATCGTCGACTGATCCCGCCGGCCCCGCACGAAGCGGCGGGCCGGGCCCTCGGTGCCCCGGCCCGCCGCTTTCGCGTCCGCGGGTGACCCACCCGGTCACATCTCCAGCCCCTGCTCGAACATCACCTGACGGACCTCGACACCGGTGTGCCTGGCGTCCGGGATCAGCCCGGCCAGCTCGATCGCGCGCTCCCTGGTCTCCACGTCGACCAGGTAGAAGCCGCAGACGAACGCCGTGCCGCCCAGGTACGGGCCGTCGCTGCGCACCGGGGCGTCGTCGCGGACCCGGACGGTCGTGCTCTGCTCCGGCACCGCCAGCGCGTGCGTGGTGACCAGCTCGCCGGACTCCTTGATGAGCTTCATGAAGTCGCCGTGGCCCGAGTGGACCTCCTGCTGCTCGTCCACGGACAGGCCGTCCCACAGCACCGAGTCCATGTGCATCACGAGCAGGTACTTCATGATTCTCACTCCTTGGGCCGTGACCGCCGGGCGTCTCCCGAGGCCTCCACAGGAGACGTCGGAGCCGACGGCCCGTTCTCGACGTCCCGGGCCCGTCTTCGGCGAGGCCGGGACACACGTGCGCGGCCGGCCGTGAGGGTTCACGGCCGGCCGCGGGGAGGTCGTCGGGTTCAGCGCACCAGTTGGGCCGCCCGGGGGCCGGTCCGCTCCAGCCACCAGTGGGCGACCAGCAGATTGAGCACCCAGCCCGCCCAGTTGGCGATGTCCAGGAGCGTCGGCAGGTCGATCCGCAGGCCCGGGACGTGCGGCATCAGCTCGACCACCACCCGGCCCCAGCTGGTGCCGAGGGCCATCGCGAAGCTGTAGACCATCCAGCGGCGGTGGTCGACGAACCGGCGTTGCAGCGCGGCCCTGAGCCCGAGCACGGTGGTGAGCAGCCAGAGCACCCCCATCATCGCCAGCCCGATCCGGCCGCTCGGCGCCGTGGAGTAGGGCAGCAGCACCAGGGCCAGCAGCCCGCCCGGCAGCGCCCCGGCGAAGATGTACACCCGGCCGCTGATCCGGTGCACCCTGGGGTGGTGGCGGCGGATCCACGGGAGGACCTGGAGGAAGACCGTCACCAGCGAGATGTTGCCGAAGACGACGTGCCCCACCAGCACCGCGTAGTGCGCGGGGAAGGACGGGTCGAGCGGGATCCGGGCCTGCCCCGGGCCCCCGGTCAGGTAGCGGGGGAAGGCGTACAGGAGGTTGAACACCACGAGGACGGCCAGTGCCGCCACCCATGGGCTCTGCCACCAGCTCGGCCGGGCCGCGGCCGCCCCGGCGGGTCTCGCGCGCACCGGTCCGGCGGCCAGCGCCCCGGACGGCTCCGTGTTCTGTGTCACCGATGATCCTCGACTTCCCTGTTCGGTCCGGACGGTTCAGTGGTGTCAGTGGTGGTACTCGCCGGCGTTGACGTCCAGGCAGTGGCCGGTGACGGCACGGGAGAGCGGGGACAGCAGGAACAGCACGGAGTCGGCGACCTCGTCCGGCTCGGGCAGCCGGCCCAGGTCGAGGGTGGCCGCGATCTCGTCGTAGATGTCCTGCACGGTGACGTCGCGCTGCTTCGCCCACTGGCCGAAGCCCTCGCGCAGCGCGTCCGCCCAGATGTAGCCGGGGGCGACGGTGTTCACCCGGATCCCCTGCGGGCCGAGCTCGGTGGCCAGGCTCTGCGCCAGCGACAGCAGGGCGGCCTTGCTCATCTTGTAGCTGCCGAAGAGCCGCTTGGAGTGCCGGATCACCGCGGAGTTGATCATCACGACCGACCCCCGGTGCTCGGCCAGCGCGGGGGAGAAGAGCCGGGTGAGCCGCAGCGCGGCGTAGACGTTGGTCTCGAAGCCCGCGCGGACGTCCGCGAGGTCGACCTCGCCGAGATCGACCAGCGGGGGCACCGCGAAGGCGTTGTTGACCAGGGCGTCGACCCGGCCGAAGGTCTGCGTCGCGGCCTTGACCAGGGCGGCGGCCGACTCGTCGTCGGTGATGTCGGTGGGCACCGCCAGCGCCCGGCGCCCGGTCTGCTCGACCTCCTCGGCGATCTCGGCGATCCGGGACTCGGTGCGGGCGGCGAGCACCACGTCCGCCCCCGACCGCGCGGCGCGCAGGGCGATCGCCCGCCCCAGGCCGGGGCCGACTCCCGAGACCACGACGACCTTGTCCTCAAGCATCCTGCGCCTCCAGCAAGTCCGGCTGTTGATGGGGTGGTTGGATCGACAGTGCGTGGCGGAACACGTTCCGGGGGTCGTACCTCCGCTTGACCTGCTGCAGGCGCGGGTAGTTGGCGCCGTAGTAGAGCGCCGACCAGGGCACCCCGGAGGTGTTCCAGGCGGGATCGGCCAAGTCGGCGTCGGGGTAGCCGATGTAGGCGCCGTCGGTGCGCTCGTCGGAGACGGGGACGCCGCCCGTCCCGGCGTGCACCTCGCGGTAGAACTCCCGGACCCAGGCGATGCAGGCCTCGTCCTGGTCCGCGGACTGCCAGACGCCGCCGCCGTAGAGCACCTTGAGGATCGAGTCCCGCTGGGCGGTGGCGGTGGCGTCGGGGGCGACGGTGTTGACCTTCCCGCCGAAGCCGGCGACCACCAGGCAGGACATCGGGTTGATGTGCTCAGGGTCGCTCAGGTAGCGCCAGATCACCGCGAGTTGGCGATCGGTGAAGCCCTTCCGCAGATAGCCGGCCTTGTCCTTGTAGCGGCCCCTGGGGTCGTTCGGGAAGCTGTACGAGGGCAGCCAGGAGCTCAGCCAGGGCGCGACCTCGACGGTGTGCACCGTCGGCTCCACCCCGACCCCGGCGGTGACGGACTCGTAGTGCTCGGCCAGCACCTTCTCGGCGTCCGGCCCCTCGTGGTCGATCACCGCGACCATGCCGAAGGCCCCGGAGTTGCGGTGGGTGACGATCAGGTTGCTCCACAGGCCGGCCGCCGGCGACACGGCGTCGTTCTCCTCGTACCAGGTGCAGTAGTTGCGCAGCAGGGTGGCGAGGGCCCGCTCCGTCATCTCGGCCCAGGGCCACATCACCAGCCGCTTCCACACCCGGGCGGGTGCCTTGGGCAGCAGCTCGCCCGGCTCGGCGGAGTCGGCCCCCGGGGTGCGCAGCCAGTACCTGGTCACCACGCCGAAGTTGCCACCGCCGCCGCCGGTGTGGGCCCACCAGAGTTCGCGGTGCGGGTCCTCGGGGTCGGCGGTCGCCACCACCGCCCGCGCCCGGCCGGACTCGTCGACGACCACCACCTCGACGGCGTGGAGGTGGTCGACGACCAGGCCGTCCCGGCGTGAGAGGGGCCCGTAGCCGCCGGCCGCGAAGTGCCCTCCGACGCCGACGTCGAGGCAGGTGCCGGCGGGGATCGTCACGCCCCAGCGCTTGAAGAGCGTCCGGTAGACGTCCCCCAGCAGGGCGCCGGAGCCGACCTCGATGGCGCGGCGCCCGGGGTCGTGGGCGATGCGGTTCAGCTGGGACACGTCCAGCAGGACCTGCACCTCGGGGTTGGCGGTGAAGTCCTCGAAGCAGTGCCCGCCGCTGCGGACCGCGATCCGCCGGCCCGCCGCCACCGCTTCGTCGACGGCCGCCACCACGTCCTCGGTACTGGCCACCAGGCGCACCTGGTCGGGGCGTCCGACGAAGCGGTGGTTGTAGCCCTGGACGAGGTTCTCGTACCTCCGGTCCCCGGGGGTGATCACCACCGGGCCGGTCGGATCAACGGTCTTGTCGGTCATGCCCGTCGGCCGCTATCGGGCCGTCGGGGCGGGGGCGGCGGTCGCGGCGAACAGGTCGGGCGCCACGTCGCGGGCCATGGCGGTGGCCGACTGCCAGCCGATCTCGTGGGCGTTGCCGACGCCGCCGCAGAGCAGGACGAAGCGCCGGAAGCCGCCGGCCACCAGCGCGTCCAGCTTCGCCCGGACGGTCTCGACCGATCCGACCAGGGCGAAGGGGTTGCGCAGGTAGGACTCCGCGGGCGCCTCGAACACGCCCTGCACGCCGGTGTCGCCCTCCTTCGCGAGCGTCTCCAGCGGGCTGTCGTCGGGAGCGGCCCCGGCCATCCGGGCCAGGAACCCGCCGGCGGCCGAGATGTGCGACATGAAGCCGTCGCGGACGATCTCGGCGGCCTCGCGGTCGGTGTCGGCGATCACGGTGAAGCAGCTGGCCGCGGTGTTCGCCATGGACAGCTCGTGGCCGTGCTCCTTGCCGATCTCGAAGTAGCGGTGCAGGCGGGCGACCATCTCCGCCACGCTGATCTTGGACATGCCGCCCGCGGCCGGGTCGAGGTTCAGCCCGGTGAAGACGTTCCAGCCGCGGCGGGCCGCGGTCGCGAGGGACTCGTCCGTCTCCGCCGCCACCCACAGCGGCACCTGCGGCTGGACCGGCCGGGGCCACACGGTGACCTTGGCGACCTCGGCCTCCTGGAGGAAGGCCGCCGTGGTGGGCGTGAGGTCGGCCGGCGCGACCGGGTGGTCGATCCGGTTGACGGCCCCGTCGATGAGGTCGACGTTGTGCTCGAAGACGGCACGGTCCCCGCGCCGGCCGAGGCCGATCTCCAGCCGCCCGCCGGAGAGCACGTCGATCATGTTGAACTGCTCGGCGAGGTGGAGCGGGTGGTGCAGCAGGGCGAGGTTCACGCCGGAGACGAGCCGGGCCCTGGTCGTCCGCGCGGCGAGCGCGGCCAGCATGACGTTCGGGTGCGGGGACAGCGAGGACGGGCCGAAGTGCTCCGGCACGCTGAGCCCGGCGTAGCCGAGGCGTTCGGCCTCGACGCAGTGTTCGAGGTAGCTCTCGTAGAGCTTGGCGCCCAGTTTGGGGTCCCACTCCTCGGGTGCGCGCGATCCGGTCGGCGCGTAGGTGAGGTTGTCCCAGTAGACGAACTTGACGATGTCCGGGTCCTCGGAGAGTGTGCTCATGCCGGTGGTTCCCCTCTGTTCGCAAGGCTCGCAGTGGATGTGAATCAATCTAGCCAGGCCGCGTGGGCATGCCATCTTCCAGATTGCCGGTGCGGCCCGGCCGGAAGTGACGGTCCGTCAGGCACGCCTCAGGGGGCGTCCGGTCGCTCCAGGGAGCGGGCCAGTGCGAGGGCGTCCGCGCGCACCTGGCCGCCCAGCCGGGGCCGTTGGCCGGTGTCGGAGTACTGCCGGGGCCGGCTGCCGGCGGTGCGCCGCAGCACGGTCACGCTGTTCTGCCGGAGCTTGCGGCTCTCCAGCAGGTTCAGCACCTCGAACTCGCCGGGCTTGAGCCGCTGGGTGTCGGCGATGTACTCCAGGATCGCCTCGCCCTCGGGGTAGGTCATCAGGTAGTGCATGACCACGATCCCGCCGTCCGGATCGATCAACTCCCAGAAGTTCTCGAAGAAGTAGAGGCAGTCCCAGGCGTCCACCCAGGCGAAGTCGATCGGCCGGAACTCCCCGGGGAGCCGCCCGACGGCCCCGCGCATGTCGGAGTTGACGACGGTGACGCGCTCGGCGAGGCCGAGTTCGGTCAGCACGTCCGTCACCCGGGCCGCCGAGGAGCCGGGGTCGGAGAGGTCGTCGACCGCCACGAACCGGGGCCGGTACGGCTCGTGGTAGGCGGCCGGCAGCAGCAGCGCGGGCTCGCTGTCGATCCACGCCTCGTCCAGCTCCCAGCCCTGGGCGAGGTACGGCTCGGTCTTGCGGACCAGCGCGGGCGCCTCGGCCTCGGCGAGTTCCTCCGCCTCCGCCAGCGCCTTCGCCAGGAACGGGGTCGTGTACCCCATGCCGACCTCCAGCACCCGGCGTGGCCGCAGCAGGTGGACCAGCTGGGAGAGCAGCGGCGCCACCACCTCGGTGCCCATGCCCGGGACCCGCAGCCGTTCCACCGCGGCCCGGAACCGCCCGTCGGAGTTCGCGTCAGACGTCATCGCGGTTGCCCCTGCCCTGGTGGTGCTCGACGGCCTCGTAGAGCGCCTTGATGTTGCCGCTGCCGAAGGTGCGGGCGCCCATCCGCTCGATGATCTCCAGGAAGAGGGTGTTGCGGGGGTGCACGGAGCGGGTGAAGATCTGGAACAGCTGCCCGTCGTGGTCCTGGTCGATCAGGATGTTCAGCCGCTCCAGCTCCGGCACCGCGTGCCGCAGCGGGGTGAGCCGGCCCGGCAGCAGCCGGTAGTACGTCTGCGGGGTGCCCAGGAACTCCACGCCCCGGGCCGAGATCCCGCCGACCGAGCGCACGATGTCGTCCGTGGTGAAGGCGATGTGCTGGACGCCCGCGCCGCCGTGGTCCTTCAGGAAGGAGTCCAGGTGGCCGCTGCCCTTGGACTGGTCCGGGGCGATCAGGGTGAGGGTCACCGCGCCGCTCTGCACCACCTTGGTGATCATCACCTGCCCGTCGACCTCGATGCGCTCGGTGAAGGTCGGTTCGAAGTCGAGGACCTCGCGGTAGAAGGTGATCGCCGGGTCGATCTGGCCCGGCTCGACGCAGATCGCGAAGTGGTCGACCTCCAGCAGGCCGCAGTCCGGCCCGGTCGGACCGGTGGCGGTCGGCGACAGGCCGGGGAGCAGACGGGCGTCGCCCCCGGCGGGCCGCTCGACGAAGGTGTGGGCGATGTCGCCGACGCCCATGATGGTGGCGGTCACCAGCTCGCCGTGCACGGCCGGCGCGGAGACCGGCCGGGCACCGCGCCGCACCGCCGTCGCGAAGGCCGCCCCGGCGTCCGGGACGCGCAGCGCGATGTCGGCGACGCCGTCGCCGTGCTTCTCGACGTAGGCCGCTCCCGGGTGGTCGCCCACCAGGGGCTGGCTGAGCAGCACCCGGATTCCGTTTCGGCCCAGCGCCACCGAGCGCAGCTCCCGCGACTGCGGGGGCGAGGCCGCGTACACCTCGAAGCCGTACCCCCCGACCAGCCAGTCGGTGGCGACCGTCAGATCGGCCACGTAGCACGTGATGTGGTCGAGGATCAGGCCGCCGAAGGTCGCCTGACTCGTGTCAAGGCTCATGTCCAGACTCCTCGTCAGTTGTCGGGCTGCCCCTGGGGGCGCCCGCTGAGCCCGCTCGGGCCCAGGTCGGTCCAGTGCACGTTCACGTAGGAGAGGGAGGCGGCCCGGTCGGCCGGGCCGTACGCGGCCGTCCAGCCCGCCGGCACCGCCACGGCGGCCGGCCAGAGCGAGTGCCGGCCCTGCGCGTCGACCAGGACCAGGAACTCGGCGTCCTCGACGTCGAAGGGGCTGGTCGCTCCCGCGCTCGTTCCAGCGCTCGTTCCGGCGCTCATTCCCGGACTCCTTCCGGCCGGCTCAGCAGGCCCTCCAGGGCCGCCACCGACGGCACGTCGAAGAACTCGGTGACGGTGAGCTCGACGTCCAGCGCCGCCCGGATCCGGCTGACCAGCCGCATCGCGGTGAGGGACTGGCCGCCCAGCTCGAAGAAGCTGTCGTCGACCCCGACCTCGGGCACGTCCAGCACCTCGGCGAAGAGCGCGCACAGCTGCCGCTGGCGCTCCGTCGCCGGCGCCCGGCGGGTCGAGCCGGCCACCGGCTCGGGCAGCGCCCGCCGGTCCAGCTTGCCGTTGGGGGTCAGCGGAAGGGCCGGCACGGCCACGAAGGCCGTCGGCACCATGTACGCGGGCAGCAGCTCCGCCGCGTGCGCCCGCAGCGCCCCCGCCTCGATCCCCTCGGACTCCGGGACGTAGTACGCCACCAGGCGCCGGTCACCGGACTCCGACTCCCGTGCCACGACGGCGACATGGGCCAGGCCGGGGTAGCGCGCCAGCACCGCCTCCACCTCGGCGGGCTCCACCCGGAAGCCCATCACCTTGAGCTGGTCGTTGGCCCGGCCGAGGTACTCCAGCCCGCCGTCCCGGTCCACCCGGACCAGGTCCCCGGTGCGGTACATCCGCTCGCCCGGCCCGTCGAAGGGATTGGCCACGAAGCGCTCGGCCGTCAGGTCGGGCCGGCCGAAGTAGCCGCGGGCCAGGCCGCGTCCGGCGATGTGCAGCTCTCCCACCCCGCCGGCCGGCACGGGCCGCAGCTGCGCGTCCAGGACGTGCAGCCGGACGCCGTCCATCGGCCGGCCGACGCCCACCGGGCCGTCCGCCCGGTACGGGGCCGTCATCGGCGCGCTGGTGCTGAACAGCGTGGCCTCGGTCGCGCCGTACATCGCCCGCACCACCAGGCCGGGGTTGTGGTCGAGCACCCGCCGGACGGCCGCGGGCGCGATGACGTCGCCGCCGGTGAGCACCTCGCGGACCCCGGCCAGGCAGCCCGGGTCCTCCTCGGCCAGCACCCGGAACAGCCCGGCGGTCAGGTGGATGCCGGTGATCCGCTCCTCGGCGATGAGCCCCCGCAGGGCGTGCACGTCGAGGTCGCCCGGCGGGGCCACCACGATCCGCCCGCCGTGCAGCAGCGGCACCCAGAACTCGTACGTGGAGACGTTGAAGGCGTACGGCGCCACCATCAGCACCCGCTCGTGCCGGCCGTCCGCCCAGATCGAGTCCAGGGCCAGGCCGAGCGCGTCCCGGTGGGCGATCGCGACGCCCTTCGGCTCCCCGGTCGAGCCCGAGGTGTGGATCACGTAGGCGAGCCGGTCCGGGTCGTCCGCGAGGGCCGGGGCCGTCGCGGGGTGGTCGGTGAGCCCCTTCTCGCCGTCGACGACGACCACCTCGGCGCCCTCCGGCAGCCCGTCGCGGCGCATCGCCTCGTCGGTCAGCAGCACCGGCGCCGCGCAGTGCTCCATGATCCACTGCTTGCGCTGCAGCGGGTAGGCGCTGTGCAGCGGCAGGTAGCAGCCGCCGGCCTTGAGCGCGGCCAGGATCGCCACCACCAGGTCCGCGGAGCGCTGCATCAGCACCGCGACCGGGGACTCCTCCCGGACGCCGAGTTCCCGCAGCCGGTGCGCCAGTCGGTTCGCCCGCTCGTCCAACTCGCGGTAGCTGAGCTGGACTTCGCCGGACGACACGGCGATCGCATCCGGTGTCCTGAGCGCCTGTTCCGTGAAATGCCCCTGAAGGGAAGGGGAAGCCACCATGCCCTCCGATCCTCGTCGATTGGTTGTCGGCCGGCTGTCGGCGCCGGGGCTCAGCTGTCGAGCAGTCCTTGGACGGAATCCCGGAGGTCGGCGAAGGAGTTGAGGTCGGGTACGGTCCACCCGTTCAGGTCGTACTCCGCCAGGCACTCGTCGACCAGGCCCTTGTAGGAGTCCAGCTGGCCGTTGGCGAGCTGGGCGAAGAGCAGTTCGATCCGGGTGTTCTCGTGGTTTCCGGCGTAGTTGCGCTCGTACAGCTCGTGGCGCCCGCCGAACTCGCTGCCGACGGCGTCCCAGAGCAGCTTCATCACCTTGACCCGCTCGACCGCGTCGACGCCGCCGGAGCCGCGCAGGAACCGGTCCAGGTAGGGCCGGATCTCCGGATTGTCGAAGTCCTTGGCGCTGGAGTTCGTGTAGATCAGCCCGCTGGCCACGTCCTGCAGCACGATCTCCCGGATCCGCGGGTAGCCCGTCTGCATGAACCACCGGTAGGCCAGCCCGTACTGGGAGTTGGGCAGCACCGCGCCGTTGCGCCAGGCGACCGGGTTGCGCGCCGCCGCGTCCGACAGGCCCCAGAACAGGTTGCGCCAGGCGAGCACCTCGCCGAGCCGGCTCTGCACCCCGCGGAAGTCGCTTGTGCCGGTGATGTCCAGGGCCTTGGCCAGCAGCCCGGCGATGAACTCCAGCTTCACCGCGAGCCGCGTGCAGCCGTGGAAGGTGAACCGTTCGATGAACCCGGACTGGCCGGTGAACATCCGGATCTTCTCCGGCTGCCCGTAGATGAAGACGTTCTCCCACGGGATGAGCACCTTGTCGAGCACCAGGATGGTGTCGTTCTCGTCCAGCCGGGACGACAGCGGGTAGTCGAAGGGGCTGCCCATCACCGCCGCCGTCGCGGTGTAGGACGGGCGGCAGATCAGCTTCATCCCGGGCGCGTTCATCGGCACGGTGGCCACCAGGGCGAAGGTGCGGTCCTTGATCGGCAGGCCGTGGTGCGCGATGAAGTTGTAGTGCGTCAACGCGGAGCCGGTCGCGACCACCTTCGCACCGGAGACCACCAGGCCGGCATCGGTCTCCCGCTCGGCGTGGATGAAGACGTCGGCCACCTGGTCCGGCGGCAGGCCGCGGTCGACCGGCGGGTGGACGATCGCGTGGTTCCAGTACAGCACCTTCTCCTGCGACTCGGCGTACCAGCGCCGGGCGTTGTCCGCGAACGGCTCGTAGAAGTCCGCGTTGGCGCCGAGGGTGCCGAGGAAGGACGCCTTGTAGTCGGGGCTGCGGCCCATCCAGCCGTAACTCATGCGCGCCCAGGCGGCGATGGCCTGCTGGTCGCCGACCAGGTCGTCCGCGCTGCGCGGGGTGGTGAAGAAGCGGTGCGTGTAACCCTCGCGACCGCTGTCGGTCGGGGTGGTCAGCACGCCTTGGTACTGCGGATCGTGCAGGGCGTCGTAGAGCCGGGCCGTCATCCGGACCGGATTGTGGAACGCGGGGTGCGCGGTGACGTCCTTGACCCTGTCGCCGTAGAGGTAGATCTCCCGGTCGTCGCGAAGACTCTCGATGTATTCCGAACCGTTCAGCGGGCGGGTCCCGGGTGGATTCCCGGCGGCGGTTTCGGGGGCTTCGGCCATCAGACGCCTCTCCTTGCTGGCGGTTCACCGGACGAACCGAGCCTGACAGTCCGGGCGCGGTGGCCGCTTCTCCCGACGTGCGCGCTTGGTCAGGGCTGTCTTCGGACTCAGCAAGAACGGAGGTGCCGCTGCCCAGCGGCCCACGGAGCATGAGCATCTGGATTGCCAGGCCGCAGGAAAGCCGCAGGAAGGACTCCGGAATGAGCAAGCGAATCGACATCGACATCGTGGTGCCGCTCTACCCGTTCATGCCGTATTTCCTCGACCGGACAAGGGAGTTGGCGGAGACGTTCACGGCCGCCCATCCCGAGTACCGGATCCACGTCACCGGCGCGGACTGGCTGTCGGTCCCGCAGGCGGTGGCCGACGCCGCCCTGAAGGACGGCGCGCCGACCATCGCGCAGTACTTCTACACCTCGACCCAGGACGCCCTCGACGCCCGACGGCCCGACGGCTCACCGCTGTTCACCTCGGTCGAGCGGGCGATCGCGGGGCGCACCGAGATCCTCGGCGAGCCGGTCGTGCTCGGCGACGTCACGGCCACCGCCCGGCAGTACTACCGCCACGACGGTGCGGTGGCGGCGATGCCGCCGCTCACCTCCACCACCCTGCTCTACGCCAACACCACCCTGCTGGAGCGGGCCGGGATCACCGACGTCCCGCAGACCTGGGCCGGGATCGAGGCCGCCTGCCGGGCCGTCGCCGCGCTCCCGGGCGGCCCGGAGCACGCGATCACCTGGCCCAACCACGGCTGGTGGTTCCAGCAGTCGGTGGCCCAGCAGGGCGCCCTGCTGGCCGACCACGACAACGGCCGCTCCGGCCGCGCCGAGAAGGTGTACCTCGACTCGGAGGCGATGCTCGCCTACGTCGAGTGGTGGCGCGGGCTGCACCGGGCCGGCCTGTACCGCTACCACCCCAGCCGGGTGAACACCGAGGTCGACTGGGACGGCAACTTCCGGGCCTTCGCCGACCAGCAGGTCGCCTTCGTCCTCACCACCTCGGTCGAGGCCGCCCGGATGGCCCAGGCCGGCCGGGACGGCGGCTTCACGGTGCAGACCTGCCGGATGCCGTACAACGACCGGGTGCCCTACGCGGGCAACGTGATCGGTGGGGACGCGCTCTGGCTGGCCGCCGGACTGGACGAGCAGACCCAGGACGGCGCCCTGGCCTTCATGCAGTACCTGAACTCCCCGAGGATCGCGGCCGACCGCCACCGGGAGACCGGATTCATCCCGGTCACCGGCGGGGCGATCGAACTGCTGGAGCAGGAGGGCTGGTTCCGCGACAAGCCGCATTTCCGTACGGCGCTGGACCAGCTCGGCGCAACCGCCGGCACCCCGGCCGCCCAGGGGGCGCTGCTCGGGGAGTTCGCCGCGATCCAGGACGTGCTGACCACCGCCATGCACGACGTCCTGGTCACGGACGTGGACCCGCGCGTCCGCTTCGCCCGGGCGAACGCGCAGGCCCAGCACCTGCTCGACCAGTACAACGAGGCCTGCCGGGGGCTGCGCCCCCGGGGCCCCGTCCGGGTCGGCTAGGGCAGGTCCTAGAAGGTCCGGGAACGCTCGGGGCGGAGCTCCAGCGGTGCGTCCGGCGCGCCGACCAGCTCCCGCAGCACCTCGCGGAAGCGGTCCACCTGCTCCGCCACCGAGCGTTCGTCGTAGAGGTTGCTGTTGTACTGGATGCCGGCGACGACATCGCCGGCCGGGTCGAGGTTGAGCGTCCACAGCGCGCCGTTGGGCACGTCCGAGCCCACCGGCTGCGAGGTGAGCCGACGCCGCACCTCGGTGTACTCCAGGTCCCCGATCAGCTCCCCGTCGAGCAGGAACGGGAACGGGAAGACCTGGAAGACGCAGGCGGCCCGGCCGTCCTCCAGCGTCGGCAGCATCAACTCCGGTGCCTGGGCGAGGATCTGCCCGAACGGGATGTCGTGGGCGTAGGCCTCCAGGCTGGTGGTGCGGATCCTGGTCACCACCTCGGCGAAGTCGCGGGCCCCGGCGAGATCGGTGCGCAGCGGGAGGAAGTTGAAGAACGGCCCGACGGTGTGGTGGAACCGCTCCTCGCCGCGCCCCGGCGAGAAGGTCGGCACCACCACGTCGGGGTTCCCGGTGGAGCGGGCGACCATCACCGCGAACGCGCCGAGCAGCACCATGAAGGGCGTGCTGCGCAGGGCCTGGGCGATCTCCACGGCCCGCGCGGTCAGTTCGGCGTCGACGGTGAAGCGGTGCACGGCGGTGGACTCCGGCAGCCCGGTCGACTTCGGCCGGTCGGTGGGCACCGAAAGGATCTCGGCGCCGGCCAGCTGCTTGCGCCAGAACGCCCGCGCCCCCTCCAGCGCCGGATCGGCCGCGAACTCCCGCTGCCAGTCAGCGAATTCGCGGTACGGCAGAGCGGTCGGCAGCTCCGGCTGCCGGTGCCCGCGGCGCTCGGCGTAGCGGACGGCGAGATCGCGGATGATCAGCCGCACCGACCAGCCGTCGGCCGCGGTGTGGTGCACGACCAGGGCGAGGACCGCGTCGTCCTCGTCGAAGCGGAGCAAGGTGCCCTGCAGCAGCGGGAGTTCGCGGGCGCTGATGGTGCCCGACTCGACCTCGGTGATCAGCTCCTCCACCGCCCGGTCGCGCGCCGCCGGATCCGCTCCGGGCAGCTCCCGCAGCTCCAGCCGTACCGGCGTGGGCGGATGGATCTCCTGGTGGCGCTCGTCCGCGCCGCGGACGATGGCGGTCCGCAGGGCCTCGTGCCGGACCACCACGTCGTCCAGGGCCAGTTGCAGCGTCCCGACGTCGACCTTCCCACGCAGCCGCCAGCCGTGCACGATGTGGAACCGCGGGCCGAACGGCCCCTCCTCGTCACCGCGGTCGAAACCGCAGAGGAACTCCTGGTTGAAGGAGAGCGGCCGTGTGGTCTCCTGGCCTTCCGACCACGGCTTCGCATCGGGACTCATGGGGAATTCCTTTCGCTGGGACCGGTCGATTCGCCCCGGAACCGTAGCAACTGCCCTCCCGCGGTGGTTCTTCGATCGTGCTGGCAATCGGGGAGGTGCGGCCCGGCCGTCCCGCGCGCGACGCTGGCCGGGAAAGTCCAGCTGACACCCGGTCGAACCGCAGAGGAGCTGCGCCGCCATGACGCTCGCCACGAATGCCGCAGGGCCCGGTTCGCCGCTGCCCCCCGAGTCCGTTCCGACGCCGGGCGAGCTCATCGCCAGGGCCGAGGCCATCGCCCCGCTCCTGGTGCCCCGGCAGGCCGAGACCGAACAGCGCACCTACTACGCCCAGGACACCCACGAGGAGTTCGCCGCGGCGGGCTTCTACCGGATCCTCGTCCCCAAGCGGTACGGCGGGTACGAACTCGGCGTCGACACCTTCCTGCGAGTGGCGATGACCCTCGCCCGCGGCTGCCCGTCGACGGGCTGGATGTACTGCCTCGGCGCGACCCACGCCCTCCCGGCGGCCTCGCTGTTCGGCGAGCGGGCGCAGGCCGAGCTGTTCGCCGGAGGAGACTTCATCTGCCCGGCCACCATCGTGCCGAGCGGCTCCGCCGAGCGGGCCGAGGGCGGCGGCTGGAAGGTCGACGGCACCTGGAACTACTGCTCGGGCTCGCCGTACGCCACGCACTTCATGGGCCACATCCCGATGCCCGGCGAGGACGGCGAGCCGCCCGCGCCGATGCTGTTCGTCGCCCCGCGCAGCGAGTTCCGCCGGCTCGACGACTGGGGAGGCCAACTGGGCCTCAAGGGCAGCGGTTCGCACAGCATCGTGATCGAGGACGGGCACGTCCCGGACCACCTCACGCTCCCCAGGACGCACATGAGCGAGGTCGTCGTCGACGAGGGCACGCCCGGCTACCGGCTGCACGGCAACCCGGAGTACGGCGGCGGCTCGCTCAGCTTCATGGTGCTGGAGGTGGCCTCGCTCGCCGTGGGCATGGCCCAGGGCGCGCTGGACGCCTACGGGGAGCTGATGGTCGGCCGCACCACGCTGTTCCCGCCCGTGGTCGCCCGGGCCGAGGACCCGGACTACCAGTTCTGGTACGGCGAGGCGGCGGGCATGATCGCCACCGCCGAGGCGGCCGTGCTGCAGGCGGTCAGGCAGTGGCAGGACCTCTGCGCGCAGGGGCCGGGCGCCTTCACCCGGGAGGAGGACCTGCGCATCGCCACCATCTGCCGCGAGGTGATCCGGCTCTGCTGGCACGCCGTGGAGGGGCAGCTGTTCCCGACGGCGGGTTCGAGCTCGGTGCGGCACGGCGAGCGGATCGAGCGGGTCTGGCGCGACCTGTCCACGCTGCACAGCCACTCCGGGATCGGCGTCTTCCTGTCCGCGGTGACCACCCGGGAGCTGGCCCGCGCCCGCTTCGGCGTCAAGTAGTCCGAGCGGCCCGAGTAGTCCGAGCAGCGAGAGCAGTCCGACCAGCCAGAGCAGTCCGACCAGCCCACGTACCCATTCCAGAGCGGGAGTTCGAGCCATGACCGAGACCGAGCAGGCCGTCGCGCTGCCCGGGGAGCCCGCCTTCGCCGCCGCGAGCGCCGTGTTCAACCTGGCGGCGCCGGTCCGGCCCGCGGCGGCGGTGACGGTCCGTACCGTCGAGCAGGTCCGGGCGGCACTGCGCCACGCGGAACGCGCCGGGCAGTGGGTCCGGGTGCACACCACCGGGCACGCCTCCTCCTCGGCGCGCCCGATGGACGACACCCTGCTGATCCGCACCGAACCGGCGGGCCCGGTCGAGGTCGACCCGGTGGCCCGCACCGCCCGCATCCCGGCCGGAACCCGCTGGGGCGAGGTGGTCGAGGCGGCGGCGAAGTACGGACTGGCCGCGCCGCACGGCTCCTCGCCGACGGTCGGTGTGGTCGGCTACCTGCTGCGCGGCGGGATCAGCTTCTACGGCCGGCGGGCCGGGCTCGCCGTGAACAGCGTCCGGGCCGTCGAACTCGTCACCCCGGACGGCGAGTTCCACCGCGTCTCGGCGGGCGCCGACCCCGAGCTGTTCTGGGCGCTGCGCGGGGGCGGGGGCGGCCTCGGCGTCGTCACCGCGATCGAGCTCGGGCTGTTCCCGGCCGCCCGGGTGGTCACCGGAGCGGCCTTCTGGCCCGCCTCGCACGGCCCCGAGCTGCTGAACCGCTGGCTGCGCTGGAGCCGCAGCGCACCCGAGGCCGTCACCACGGCGTTCCGGGTGATGAACCTGCCGAACGTGCCCGAGATCCCGCCGGCGCTGACCGCCGGCCCGGTGGTGTGCCTGGCCGGCGTGGTGCTCAGCCCGACCGACGGCGACCGGGCGACCGCCGAACGCCGGGCCGCCGACCTGCTCGGCCCGCTGCGCGCGATCGCCGAGCCGGTGCTGGACACCTGGTGCACCACCACCCCGCCCGCCGTGGTCCGCACGCACATGGACCCGACCGATCCGGTGCCCGTCCTGGGGGACCACCTGCTGCTCTCCGACCTCGGCGAGGACGGCGCCGGGGCCTTCCTCCGGGTGCTCGGCGAGGGCTCGGGATCGCCGCTGGTCAACGCCGAACTGCGGCAGCTCGGCGGCGCGCTCGCGGTGCCCGATCCGGCCGGCGGGGCGCTGAGCCACCTGGACGCCGCATTCGCCTTCACGGCGGGCGGTCTGGCGGTCGACCCGGGCACGACGGCGGCGATCCGGGCGCACTGCGCCGAGGCCCGCGCCGCCCTGGCGCCCTGGGACACCGGACGGACGGCGCCGACCCTGGTCGAGCGCCTGGACCAGCCGCAGCGGCACCTGTCGGCCGCCGCCGTCGAGCGGGTGGACGCCGTCCGCCGCCGGGTGGACCCCTCCGGGCGGCTGCGCCACGACGTCCCGCCGGGGGCCTCCGCCCTGCACTGACCACGGGCCGGTCGGCACCGGTACCGAAAGCGCCCGTGGAAACGCCCTCCGCAGCTCCTGCGGAGGGCGTTTCGTCATATCGGGGGCCCGGCATTCGGACGGGAAAACACTTGGCAAAATCCGCGGTGGGTCGGTGAGCAATGTGAGAGAAGCCTTTTCGGGGGCCCGGCGTACATGCTCGTGGAGTAGACCTGCGCGTGAAGTGGGATTCACCGTCGCAATTCGGGAGCGCGGATTCCAGGGCCCGGGACTTTCCTGTCCGGCGGAGCCGGCCGCGTCATGGAACTCGAATGCGATTACAGGGTCGTATGCGATCTGTCGAGAGGGGAACGCGGTGGCATTCCGTGAACGATTCCGCAGACTGATACCAGGCCTGGTGGTGGTGCTGGTCGCCGCCTCGCTGTTCTTCGCCGCCCGGAGCTCGGTCGCGGTGGCCGGGGCGGAGGAGACCGCGAAGCAGTACGGCTTCAAGGAGATGCCCATCGCGATGCCGCCCGGCTACGACCAGAAGCCGATGAGGACGGTCCGGGACGTCAACCCGGCCTACCAGAAGATCCGTTCGTGGATCTCCTCGGTCGGGGCCAGCATCGCGATCAACGACCTCACCGGGCACGGCGTGGCCGACAGCATGTGCATCGTCGACACCAGGACCGACAGCGTCATCGTGACGTACACCCCGACCGCCAGGCCGGCCGACCGCTTCACGCCGTTCGTCCTGGACGGCTCGCCGCTGCCGATGGACACCACCATGGCGCCCACCGGCTGCACGCCCGGCGACTTCAACGGCGACGGCCGGATGGACCTCCTGGTGACGTACTGGGGCCGCACGCCGATCCTGTTCATGGCCAGGTCGGACGCCGCCGAGCCGTCCCCGAGCGCCTACGCGGCGCGGGAGCTGGTGCCCTCGGAGTCCCTGGACGGGAAGTACCACGGGCCGCGGTGGAACACCGACGCGGCCTACGTCGGGGACCTCGACGGCAGCGGACACCCGTCGATCGTGATCGGGAACTACTTCCCCGACTCCGACGTGCTGGACCCGCACGGCCTCAACAACGTCTCGATGAACAACTCGCTGTCCAGCGCCAAGAACGCCGGCGGCGACCACGTGCTGCGCTGGCAGCAGGCCACCTCGGGCCCGGCGCCCACGGCCTCCTACGTGGAGGAGAAGGGCGCCATCCCGTGGGACGCGTCGACCGGCTGGACGCTGGCGATCTCGGGCGCCGACCTCACCGGTGACGGACTGCCCGACCTGTACGTCGCCAACGACTTCGGCCACGGGCACCTGCTGTACAACCGGTCGACGCCCGGGCAGATCAGGTTCACCGAGGCCAAGGGCGAGCGCACGCCGACCACCCCCAAGTCCTTCGTGCTCGGCAACGGCTCGTTCAAGGGCATGGGCGTCGACTTCGGCGACCTCGGCCACGACGGCAGGTTCGACATGGTGGTCAGCAACATCACCGTCGCGTGGGGCCTGGAGGAGAGCAACTTCGTCTGGATCAACCGGGCCAAGGACGAGGCCGACATGCGGAGCAAGATGGAGCAGGGCGTCGCGCCGTTCACCCAGGAGGCCGAGGAGTACGGCATGGCCTGGACCGGCTGGGGCTGGGACGCCAAGATGGGCGACTTCCTCAACAACGGCGACCTGAACGTCCTGCAGGCCACCGGCTTCGTGAAGGGCAAGATCGACCGCTGGCCGTGGCTGCAGGAGATGGCCATGACCAACGACGACCTGCTGTCCAACCCCGCGATGTGGCCCAACGTCCAGCCCGGTGACGACATCGCCGGCGACGAGGCGATCGCCTTCTACGCCAAGACCTCCGGCGGGAAGTACGCCAACATCAGCTCGCAGCTGGGCATCGCGGTGCCCACGCCGACCCGCGGCATCGCCACCGGCGACACCACGGGGACCGGCGCGCTGGACTTCGCCGTGGCCCGCCAGTGGGGGCCGCCCGCCTTCTACTGCAACACCTCGACGAACCTCGGCGACTACCTCAACCTGCGGCTCTACCGGCCGACCGGCGAGGACGGGTCGGGCCAGGGCCTGGTGAACACCGGGGCGCCGGCGTACGACGCCAAGGTGAGCGTCACCACCCCCGAGGGCACCCAGGTCTCCCAGCTCGACGGCGGCGGCGGCCACGGCGGCTACCGCAGCTTCGACGTGCGCTTCGGTCTCGGCTCCCACCACGGTCCGGTCAGCGTCCACCTGACCTGGCGCGACGCGAAGGGCCAGCCGCACGAGACGACCAAGGAGTTCACGCCCGGTACGCACTCCCTCATGCTGACCAGCGACGTCCAGGAGGTCCCCAACCGATGAGCGTGACCGCGCAATCCCGGCCCGGCGCCCCCGCGGCGCCCCCGCCGCCCGCCCCCGCGAAGCCGAAGGACCCGCGCTACCTCGCCCTGCGGAACTTCGCGATCTCCATCAGCGTGTTCAACACCTTCGGGTACACCCTGCTCGGCTTCGAGCAGCCCTGGCTGTGGGCGTTCATCGCGGTGTTCACCGCCTACGCCTGCGAGATCTGCTTCGAGCTGATCAGCGCCTGGGCGCAGCGGCGCGGGCCGCGCTTCCTCGGGAACGGGGCGCGCGGGGTCTACGAGTTCCTGCTGCCGGCGCACATCACGGCGCTCGCGGTCAACATGCTGACCTACGGGAACAACCAGCTGCTGCCGGTGATCTTCGGCGTGGTCATCGGCGTCGGCGGCAAGCACGCCCTGCAGGCGCCGGTCGCGGGCCGGATGCGGCACTTCATGAACCCGTCGAACTTCGGGATCACGATGTCGCTGGTGTGCTTCGGCTCCTGGTTCAGCATCGCGCCGCCGTACCAGTTCACGGAGAACGCGAACACGTTCTTCCGGATCATGATCCCGCTGATCATCGCCACCGCGGGGACGGTGATCAACGCCCTGCTCACCAAGCGGACCCCGCTGATCGTCGGCTGGCTCGGCGCGTTCGCCATCCAGGCCTTCGTCCGGCACTGGATCTGGGACGTCGCGCTGTTCTCCGCCCTCGGCGCGATGACCGGTGTCGCCTTCGTGCTGTTCACCAACTACATGATCAGCGACCCGGGAACCACACCGATGAAGGCCTGGCCCCAGTTCATGTTCGGCTCCGCGGTCGCCACGGTCTACGCGGTCCTGATGGTGTTCAACGTGGTCTACACGCTGTTCTTCGCCACCACGATCGTCTGCGGCCTGCGCGGGCTCGGCTGGTGGGTCGCGCACTGGATCAAGCGGTCCCGGGAGGCGGGCGGCGCGTACACCCCGGGTGGGACGGCCGTGCAGCAGCAGGCCGGTGGAGCCGGCGCCGTACCGCTGGGCACTCCGCGGCCGGCCGGGGCCCCGACGCCCGGCGCCTGACACCGCAACGGCTCCGTGGCGCTGCCCCGTTCGGGCAGCGCCACGGAGCCGTTTCCGATGACGCCTACGCTCAGGCGAGAACGGCCTCGACGGGCACCGTCGGCGGGTGGAACGGGCCCCAGGTGAAGGCGGGCAGCCAGGGCTCCGGCGCGGCGCTCCACGCCAGGGAGGCGATCTGGGCGAGCGAGCGCCGGCCGGTGAGCGTACGGAGCAGGTCGTGGCGGTGCCCGCGCAGCACGGCGGCCGGCTCGCCGTCGCCGGCCGTCCAGGCGGCGCCCGGCGCCTCGATGCGCACCGCCGGAAGCCCGTGCGTGCGCACCGCGTTCGCGAAGCCCCGGACGACCAGGTCCAGCGAGGAGGGGTAGGACGGGTGGTCCGTGACCACCGGCACCCCGAGCGCGCCGCGCAGGTCGAGCTCGTGGGTGAACGCGTCCATCATCAGCATCGTGTGCCTCAACTGCGGTGCCGTGGTGACCACGTGCTCCACCGGGCCGTCCAGCCGCGACCACTCGGCGAGCAGCTCGCCGAGGCCGCCGTCGGGGTCGGCGTCGGGGTCGGCGTGCGGGACCTCCCACAGGTTGCCGGGCGCGTCGGCGGCCACCGTCCGGCAGACCTCCAGCAGGTGGCCGACCACGTCCCGGACCGTCCACCCCGGACAGGCCGGGACGGGAACGGCGGCCGAGCCGGGCCGATCGCCCAGCAACCCGGTGATGTTCTCCCGGGAGCCGCGGTAGGCGAGATGGTCGGGCGCCCGCTCCCAGAGCGGCCCGGGCGCTGCCTCGACGTTCGGCCGATGCGTACTCATGCGAGTTCTCCTTCGGTTGGGCGACCTTGCCGGGAGACGGACCGACGGCGGCGCCGGAGCCCCGGGCCGTACGGGCCGGTCCCATTGTGGCCGGGGCCGCGGGCGGCGGTCCGCAGGACTCCGGGCGCAGCACGTCCGAAGATGCCCGCCGGGCCCCGGCCCCCAGGACGGCAACCGCGGAGATGCAGGTCGTGACGGTGCCTCAGGACCATGGAGGGACCTACATCCGGGACTTGAGGCAGGGAGTGATCGTGCCGACGACCTTCGGATCGCTGCGCAGACTGGTGCTGACACCCTCACTGGCATCGGTGACCTTCGCCGGGCGGGGCTTCCCGGCGGATCCGACGGAGACCACCGAGCGGCTGGAGGCGGTGCCCCGGGCGGTGGTCTGCGGCTTCGAGTGGGGGATCGACTCCCGCAGCCAGTGGGAGGTCGAGCGCCGGCTGGCCCTGGTCGACCCCGAACAGCGCGGATTCGCCTACGAGGGCGCCACGATGGCCTTCACCGTCCTGGACGCGATGGGCCGGGGCCGGCGCACCCGGGACCTGCTGACCGGCTCCGGGCAGCCGCACATCTTCCTGGCGTACATCGGCATCGGCTTCGCCATGGCGCGGCTGCCGCGGCCGCTGTGGAGCAAGGTGCTGCCGGACCTGACCGGGACGCCGTACCACCCGACGATGAGCTGGCTGGCCGTCGACGGCTACGGCTTCGACCTCGCCTACTTCCACACCCGGCGCTGGGTGGACGAGCAGCGCAGGCCGAAACCGTACCCGTGGCAGGGCGCCCCCGAGTACTTCCAGCGGGCGGTCGACCAGGGCATCGGCCGGGCGCTGTGGTTCATCCACGGCGGCTCGCCGCGGCAGGTCGCCGCCGCGGTGCGCAGGTTCGGCCCGGACCGGCAGGCCGACCTGTGGGGCGGCGTGGGCTTGGCCTCGACCTTCGCGGGAGGCAGCCCGGCCGAGGGCCTGGCCGTGCTGTGCGACGAGGCCGGGCCCTACCGGGCGGAGCTCGCCCAGGGGTCGGTGTTCGCCTCCAAGGCGCGCGCGTACGCGGGCCACGTGCCCGGGCACACCGAGGCGGCCTCGACGGCCCTGACCGGTCTGTCGGTCGAGGCGGCCGCGAAGCTGGCCGACGACTGCGTCCCGGACGGTGCCCCGGCCGCTGCCGTTGCCGGCGGGCTGCCGCCGTACGAACTGTGGCGGGCGAACGTGCGGGCGCACTTCCGCGACACCGGCGACCTGCTCCGGCCCGCCCCGCGCCCGGCGGCCCAAGCGGCCGCCCCGCGTCCGGAGGCCCCGGCGAAGCGGCCGCGGCCGCAGAAGTGACCGCGGCCGGAGGAGTTCCGGGCCGGATTGGTCCGGAGTCGTCCGCGAGACGGATCGGCCGTCCCGCGGAAACCCGAGAGGAGAATGGCGTGGCCAACGCATGGCGGTCGCTCCGACGTCGTGTGCTCACCCCGAGCACGTCCGAAACGCTCCTGGAAACGCGCGGTTTCCACCGGAAGAACCCCGACGCCCAGCACCTCCTGGAGACGGTCGGCGCACGGTTCCTGGAGGGCTACGCCCACGCCGTGGAGGCCCGGTACCCGGCGGAGGCGGAGATCCCGCTGGACCGGATCCCGGTCCAGTTCCGCGGCTTCGCCTACGAGGGCGCCGGAATGGGCTTCGCCATGCTCGACGGGCTGAGGCTGGCCCGCCGCGGCTCGGTGGCCCGCTTCCTCAGCGGCGGGGGCGCCGACCACAACTACATGGTCTACGTCGGCGTCGGCTGGGCGATGGCCCGGCTGCCGAGGTTCTGCTGGCCCGACATCGACGCGATGGACCCGCTGCTGCGCTGGCTGGTGCTCGACGGGTACGGCTTCCACCAGGCGTACTTCCGCACCGCCAAGTACGTCCACGAGCAGTACCGGGACCAGGCCTTCCCCTGGCCGGCCCACGACACCCCGTCGTACGCCGGCCGCGCGATCGACCAGGGCATCGGCCGGGCGCTGTGGTTCATCGGCGGCACCGACGTCGACCTGGTCGCGACCATGATCGAGAAGTTCCCGGAGTCCCGGCGGTCCGACCTCTACGGCGGCGCCGGGCTGGCGGCCACCTACGCCGGGGGCGTGGACGAGTCGGAGCTGTGCGCGTTCCGGGACCGGGCCGGATCCCACCGGTCGATGGTCGCGCAGGGCAGCGCGTTCGCGGCCGAGGCCAGGGTCCGCGCCGGACTGCTGATCCCGCACACGGAGTTGGCCACCCGGGTGTTCTGCGGCATGACGCCCGTCGAGGCGGCCGCCGTCACCCAGGAGCTGCGCCCGGCCCGGCCGGTCCCGGCCGGCGCACTGCCCGGGTACGAGGTGTGGCGCCAGGCCATCGCCGAGCGCTTCACGCACGTCGGGGGGTGCTAGCCGTGGCCGCGACCCGCCGGGTGCCGCCGGGCCCGCCGCGCCGGGCCGCCCCGGTCCTGCTGCGCCGGCTGGTGGGGGACCGGCTCGAACTGATGCGCTCCGCCGCGGCGGAGTACGGGGACGCGGTCCGGATCTCCATGGGCCCCAAGACGCTCTACTTCTTCAACCACCCCGACCACGCCAAGCACGTGCTGGCGGACAACGCCGCCAACTACCACAAGGGCATCGGCCTGGCCCAGGCCCGACGGGCGCTCGGCAACGGCCTGTTGACCAGCGAGGGCGAGCTCTGGCGCAAGCAGCGCCGGCAGATCCAGCCGGTCTTCCAGCACAAGCGGATCGCCCAGCAGGCGGGCGTCGTCGCGGAGGAGGCGGCCAAGCTGGTCGGCCGGCTGCGGGCGCACGAGGGCGGCGGACCGGTCGACGTGGTCGGGGAGATGACGGCGCTCACGCTCGGCGTGCTCGGCCGCACGCTGCTCGACGTCGACCTCAGCGCCTTCGAGGCCGTCGGGCACGACTTCGAGGCCGTCCAGGACCAGGCGATGTTCGACATGGTCACCATGGGCATGGTGCCCGGCTGGGTGCCGCTCTCCAAGCAGCTCCGCTTCCGCCAGGCCCGGCAGTCCCTGCAGGGCGTGGTCGACCGGCTGGTGGCGGAGCGGATCTCCCGTGACGGCGAGCGGATCGAGGGGGACGACGCGCTGTCCCGGCTGATCGTCGCCACCCGGCAGGAGCCCGACCAGCGGGTCGGCCGGCAGCGGATGCGCGACGAACTGGTCACGCTGCTGCTGGCCGGCCACGAGACCACGGCGAGCACCCTCGGCTGGACCTTCTACCTGGCCGACCGTCACCCCGAGGTGGCGGAGCGGCTGCACGCCGAGGCCGTCGAGGTGCTCGGCGACCGCCCGCCCGAGTTCGAGGACCTGCACCGGCTGCGCTACACGGCGCGGGTGGTGGAGGAGGTCGTGCGGCTCTACCCGCCGGTGTGGATCCTGCCGCGGCAGGCCCAGGCCGACGACGAGGTCGGCGGGTACCACGTGCCGGCCGGCGCCGACGTCCTGATCTGCCCGTACACCCTGCACCGGCACCCCCGGTTCTGGGACGCCCCCGAGCAGTTCGACCCGGAGCGCTTCGACCCGGACCGGGCCACGGACCGGCCGCGCTACGCCTACATCCCGTTCGGGGCGGGGCCGCGCTTCTGCGTCGGCAACCATCTCGGGCTGCTGGAGGCCACGTTCACGATCGCCATGGTCGCCCGGGAGCTCCGGCTGGCCAAGGTGCCCGGGTACCGGGTGGTGGCCGAGCCGATGCTGTCGCTGCGGGTCCGCGGCGGCCTGCCGATGACCGTGCACTCCCGCTGAGGCGCCGGTCCCGAGGGGCACCGGTCCCGCAGAGCAGAGCCCCCGCGGTGGACGTCGCGGGGGCTCTGGGGCGGGATGCGGCTGCCGGCTCGACCGTCGCCGGATCACGCGCTGTCGGTGACCGGGGTCCGCTCGCTCAACGCGATCGTCCGGGCGTCCAGCAGGGCCAGCAGGACGGGCGGGTCGAGGACGCGGGCGGGGCGCAGGCGCAGTTCGATCGGCAGCAGCGGTACGGTCGGCCGCACCTCGATCGGTCCGACCGATCCCACCGACACCGCGTGATCACCCGTCAGCACCTCGTCGAAGGCGGCCGGGACGGAGTGCGCGAGCAGGAACCAGGTGCCGGCCGGCACCTGGTCGAGTAAGAAGACGCCGGGGCGGGGGAGGACGGTACACGCGGCGGGCTTTCCCTCCGGCACCCGGGTCGGGAACAGTCCGACGAACACCCGGCCGAGCGCTCCGCCGGCCGGGGGCCGGATCTCGCCCCGGAAGGTGGAGAGTTCGGTGCTGCGGACCAGCCCGCCCAGGTCGACCTCGATCCGGGACGTGAACCCCCCGAGCTGACGGAAGACGGTGGGAGGGATGCCGACGCTGCTGGCGAAGCGCGAGCTGAAGGTGCCGACGCTGTTGTACCCGACCCGGTGGCTGATCTCGGTCACCGTGAACGTCGTTTCGACCAGGAGGCGTTTGGCGGTTTCCAGGCGGATGGCGGAGAGAAACCGCCTCGGCGAGACCCCGGTCATTCGCTGGAATTCCCGGGAGAAGTGGAATTTGCTGTACATGGCGGCCTGTGCCATATCGTCGATGGTCAACAGTTCGCCGATGTTGTCGTGCATGGTCTCGATGGCCCGGGTCACGGCTTGCTCGATGGCAGTTGTCATCACTGACTCCAGCTTCTCTGTTGCACCTGCGGATGAACAGGAATTCCACCTTGCGATGATCGGAATCGATCGGAAACGAAAGTCGCGGCCGCACTGACAGGCCGGTGGTCAGAGGTGCCAGGGCGAGCGAAGGGGGGACCCACCCTTCGGAAAGGCGAAGCTGAAAAGTATCGCCGCCATAGCAAGTGACGACCGTAGCAGCAGGAGCATGTCACCCGCAATGGTCTGGTGGCACGTGCCGTTGGCATGCCCGGCGAAGGGATACCCGGGGAATGACGTTTGAACGGCCTTCGAAGGCGCTCAGCAACACAGGAGATGCAGAGGAGGGCGCATTACCCAGACGATGCCAAAGTCGTGCATGCGAATCGTGGGCGGCCGATGCGCCGGCCCGATTTTCGACGAGTAGCTAGGAGACGCCGATGGGCTCACCTACCCCAGACGGAAACGAATACCGGACCATGACGCTGGAGGCGTTCGCGGACACGATCGTCCCGGGCGAGAAACGCTCCCCCGACGACCGGGCCGTGGCCGGCGCCTCGACCGGAGGCGGCGCCGTGCAGGCAGGCGCCATCGAGCTGCTGGAGACACCCGCCACCGGTCTGTCGAACTCCCTGGACGACTACCAGCAGGCGCTGAACCGGCACGCCAGCGCGTACGCGGACGAGCACGGCCTGCCGCTCGACGACTCGGTACCGCCGTTCGTCGCCCTGCCGTTCGCGGACCGGACCAGCCTGGTGCAGGCCCTGACCGGGACCGGCCACCAGGAGCGCGAACTGTGGGTCCTGCTGGCGCTGTTCGCCAACATGGCCTTCGACACCGCCGCCCACCTGCACACCGCGGACGCGCTCGCGGCAGGCCACCCGGGCCTCACGACGATGGGGTTCATGCAGCCGGGCGACGACGGCCTCTGGCGGTTCCCCGAGTACTCGTACGGCAAGCAGCTGGCCGACCCCCACCCGGGCACCACCTCCTCAGGGAGCCCCGAATGACGAACACCGAGAGCACCGACGTCCTGATCGTGGGCAGCGGCTTCGGCGGCGCGATCGCGGCCTACCACCTGGCGGCCGGCGGCGCGCGGGTCACCGTGCTGGAGCGCGGCCCGTGGCTGGAGGCCGACGACTTCGACCACGACTTCCTGCTCGGCTCCTCGTACACCCGCATCTTCGACTTCGTGGTGGGCGACGGCATGAGCCTGCTCGGCGGGAACTGCGTCGGCGGCGGCAGCGTGGTGTACTTCGCCGCCATGCCGCGCGCGCCGCGGTTCGTCTTCGACCGCCAGGGCAGCATCGGCCGCCGGATGTGGCCGGCGGCCATCGACCGGGACGTCCTCGACCCCTGGTACGACCGGGTGGTCGAGGCGCTGCCCATCACCCAGCAGGACTGGAACGACGTCACGTACGCGGGCGGCTTGTTCGCCGCCGCCTGCGAGCACGCGGGACGCACCGCCAACCCCGTCCCCGCCGCCATCGACCGGGCGAAGTGCACCAACTGCAACTGGATGATGTCCGGTTGCCGCTTCGACGCCAAACGCTCCCTGCTGCTCAACTACCTGCCCGCGGCCCTCGCGCACGGCGCCGAGATCCGGCCGCTGCACGAGGTGCAGCACCTCGCCCGGACGGACGACGGCGGCTACCGGGTGCACTACAACGTCATCGACGACACGGACTACCGGGTGCACGTCGGCAGCGGCACCATCGACGCGAAGATCGTCGTGCTCGCCGCCGGCGCCGGCGCCACCCCGGTGATCCTCCAGCGCTCCGAGGCGACCCTGGGCACGATGCCGCACGCCGTCGGCCGCTACTTCTCCGGCAACGGCGAGCGCCTCAACACGGCCGTCGTGAACGAGGACCGCGCCCGGGACCTGCTGGGCCTCAAGCGCGCGGACGGCCGGGCGTTCCGGGCCAACCAGATCGGCAAGGGCCCGGTCGTGGCGAGTTGGGACAACCTCGACGGCTCCCTGCCGGAACACTCGCGGTTCTCCCTGGAGCAGCTCTACTTCCCCCCGGGGTTCGGCACCATCCTGGCGCAGGTGCCCGACGCCACCGGCCCCAGCTGGTTCGGCGTGGAGAAGAAGGAACTCGTCCGGCAGTGGCAGTCCTGGCTGACCGTCTTCACCATGGTCGAGGACGACAACGAGGGCGTCTTCGGCCCGCCGCCGCCCACCGGCAACGCGGCCCGGATCTCCCAGCAGATGCTCGGACGCGGCACGATCAGCTACCGGCCGACGGCCAACACCCTGCGCGGCTGGGCCGAGTCGGACGCCGTGGTGAAGGACATCCTGGAACGCGACGGGCTGGCCCGCGTCATGCCGTGGACCAACGACCTGGTGGGCGCCTACACCGTGCACCCGCTGGCCTCCTGCCGGATCGGCGACGACCCGCAGACCTCGGCGCTCGACGACCGGCAGGAACTCCGCAACCACCCGGGCATCTTCGTCACCGACGGCTCCGCCGTCCCGGGAGCGCTCACCGTCAACCCCGCGCTGACCATCTCCGCCCTCGCCGAACGCGCCATCCCCGGCATCGTGCGCGCGGCGCAGGAGCGCGGCGTCGACGTCCGGTACGGCGCGCCCTCGCCGGACGGCGGCACCAGCGGCCGGCGCGGCGTGCAGGCGCAACTGCCCGGCCTGATGCGGCGCTAGCGATCGGCACCGGATCGAGCCAACGAGGAGGAGGCTCATGACCACAGCGTTGCTGCGCCCTGCCCTGCGCAGGTCACTGGCGCAGATCCGCCGCGTCACCCCGCCCCGGCCGGCCGGGGCGGGGAAGGCGGTGGCCGGCGTCTTCGCCGAGGCCGAGCGGGAGTTCGGCATGCTCCCGCCGCCGATCGGTCTGCACGCCGCCTCACCGGAGGTGCTCGCCGCCTCCTGGGTGATGCTGCGGGAGACGCTGGTCGCCGCCGGGCGGGTCGACCGCGCGACCAAGGAGGCGGTGGCCGCCGCCGTCTCGGCCGCCAACTCCTGCCCGTACTGCGTGCAGGTGCACGGCGCGACGCTCGCCGCGCTGCTGCCCACGGCGGCCGCCTCCGCCGCGGGCGGTGCGGACGCCGCGGGGGTGGCCGAGGCGGTGGCCGGCTGGCTCCGGGAGACCGGGGGGCAGGGGCACGCCCCGGGCGGGGCGGCGCGGTTCCCCGCGGACGCGGCTCCCGAACTGGTCGGGGTGGCGGTCACCTTCCACTACCTGAACCGCATGGTCAACCTGTTCCTCGCGGAGAGCCCGGTGCCGGCCGGGCTCCCGCCGGCCGCGCGGGCGGCGGCCACGGCCGTGCTCGGCCGGCTGATGCGGCGGGCCGCGCGCGGCGCCCCGCCGGCCGGGACCTCGCTCGACCTGCTGCCGTCCGCACCCCTGCCCGGGGACCTGCGCTGGGCGGCGGGCACGCCGAGCATCGCGGGCGCCTTCGCGCGGGCGGCCGCCGCGATCGACGCGGCGGGTGCCCGCTCGGTGCCGGACGGCGTCCGGGCCCTGGTGGCGGCCGAACTGGCCGGGTGGACGGGGGAGGCGCCCGGGCTGAGCCGCGCCTGGGTCGAGGACGCCGTCTCGGCCCTGCCCGGGGAGCAGCGCCCGGCGGGCCGGCTGGCCCTGCTGACCGCCAAGGCCTCGTACCAGGTCGACGACGCTCTCGTGGCCGAGTTCCGGCACGGCCGGCCCGGCGACACCGCGCTGATCGAGCTCACCTCCTGGGCCGCCCTGACGGCGGCTCGGGAGCTGGGCTCCCGGCTCGCCGAGCGCGTGACGGCGGTCGGCGGCGGCTGACCCCGCGGCCGGCCGTCGGCTCCGCACCTCCGCACCTCCGCACACCCGAGGCTCCCGCCACCGGCGGGAGCCTCGGCGCGTTCCCGGCCGCCCCGACCGGGCCCGCCGCTGCGGCCGGGCCCGGATAATCGCGGCATTAAATCACGGCGTTATCGAATAACGACGTTATCGAATAACGGCCCGATGAAATCACACCGTTATGTAAAAAGCGGGCCCCCGGGCCGGGCGGAAAGCAAACTCGGAGAAGACATTCGGACGGCCCCGGAGGCACCCTTGACCAGTGCAGGTCCGTCGGGTCGGCGAAGAGATTCGACGTCAATTCATCTCCACGGGCGGTGAATACATGAGCAGTGAGCGGATCGCTATCGTGGGAATCGGCCTCCGATACCCGGATGCCAATTCGGCGAGCGAACTGTGGGAGAACGTCCTGAGCGGCCGACGGGCCTTCCGGAGGCTGCCGGACGAGCGGATGAACCAGGCGGACTACTGGTCGGCGGACCGTAGCGCACCCGACCGCCACTACACGACGAAGGCCGCCGTCCTCCGGGACTACACGTTCGACCGGATCAAGTACAGCGTCGCCGGAAGCACCTACCGGGCGACCGACCTGACCCACTGGCTGGCCCTCGACGTCGCCAACGAGGCACTCGCCGACGCCGGATTCCCGGACGGTTCGGGACTGCCCAACCAGACCACCGGCGTCGTGGTCGGAAACAGCCTCACCGGGGAATTCTCGCGGGCCAACATCATGCGGCTGCGGTGGCCGTACGTCCGCCGCACGGTGGCCGCCGCGCTGGCCGGCCAGGGCTGGTCCCAGGAGGACGCCGCCACGTTCCTGACCGAACTGGAGCCCCAGTACAAGTCCTCCTTCCCGCCCATCGACGAGGACTCGCTGGCCGGCGGCCTGGCCAACACCATCGCCGGCCGGATCTGCAACCACTTCGACCTGCGCGGCGGCGGGTACACGGTCGACGGCGCCTGCTCCTCCTCCCTGCTGTCCGTCGTCACGGCCGCCAAGGCCCTGGCCGACGGCGAGCTGGACGTGGCCGTCGCCGGCGGGGTGGACCTCTCGATCGACCCGTTCGAGGTGATCGGCTTCGCCAAGACCGGCGCACTGGCCACCGGCGAGATGAAGGTCTACGACAAGGACTCCAACGGCTTCTGGCCCGGCGAGGGCTCCGGCATGCTGGTGCTGATGCGCGAGCGGGACGCGCTGGCCCAGGGGCGGCGGATCTACGCGAGCATCAGCGGCTGGGGAGTCTCCTCGGACGGCAGGGGCGGCATCACCCGGCCGGAGGCGGGCGGCCACCGGCTCGCTCTGGCCCGCGCCTACGGGCGGGCGGGCTACGGCGTCGAGACCGTCTCGTACTTCGAGGGCCACGGCACCGGCACGGCCCTCGGCGACGCGACCGAGATCGAGGCGCTGTCCTCCGCACGCCGCACCGCCGACCCGACGGCCGCCCCGGCCGCGCTCGGCACGGTCAAGGGCAACTTCGGGCACACCAAGGCCGCGGCGGGCGTCGCCGGGCTGATCAAGGCCGCCCTCGCCGTGCACCACCAGGTGATCCCCCCGGCGACCGGCCACGTCGACCCGCACCCCGGACTGCTCGGCGACGAGGCCGCCATGTACGTGCCGCGCCAGGCGGAACTCTGGCCGGCCGACCAGCCGGTCCGGGCCGGCGTGTCGGCCATGGGCTTCGGCGGGATCAACACCCACGTCGCGGTCGCCCAGGCGCCCGGCCGCACCCGGCGGGAGGCGCTCGACGAGCGCACCACCCGGCTGGTCGCCGGCCGGCAGGACGCCGAACTGCTGCTGCTGGACGGCGCGGACCCGACCGCGCTCCGGGCCGAGGTGACCGGGCTGCTCGACCTCGTGCCGAAGCTCGCCCAGGCCGAACTGGCGGACTTGGCCGGCACGCTGGCCGACCGGCTCTCCGGCGGCCCGGTCCGCGCCGCCGTCGTCGCCGCCTCCCCGGACGACGCCGCCCGCGCCCTCGAACGGCTGCTCGCCCTGCTCGACTCCGGGGCACGGGAGGCGTTCTCGCCCGGCGAGGGGATCTTCCTCGCCCGGGCCAGGACCGCCCCCCGGATCGTCTACCTCTTCCCGGGCCAGGGCTCCGGCCGCGGCGCCGTCGGCGCCATCCGGCGCCGCTTCGCCACGGCGGAGGAGGCGTTCGGCGCGTTCGCCCCGCCCCCCGGCGGCGACCAGGTCGCCACCCAGGTGGCCCAGCCGCGGATCGTCACCGGCTCGCTGGCCGCCCTGCGCGTGCTGGACAGCCTCGGCATCCGGGCCGACGCCGCCGTCGGGCACAGCCTGGGCGAGCTGACCGCGCTGCACTGGGCCGGGGCGATGAGCGAGGAGCAGGTGGTGCGCCTCGCCACGATCCGCGGCCGGGTGATGGCACAGGCCAGCCACGGCGGCGGCGCGATGGCCGGCCTGGCGGCGACCCCGGAGCGGACCGCCGAGCTGTCCGCCGGACAGGACGTGGTCATCGCCGGCTACAACGGGCCCCGGCAGACGGTCGTCTCCGGCCCCGCCGGGGCGGTCGACGAGGTCTGCCGCCGGGCCGCGGCCGAGGGCGTCCCGGCGACCCGCCTGAACGTGTCGCACGCCTTCCACTCGCTGCTGGTCGAGCCGGCCGCGGTCGCGATGGCCGCCGAACTGGCGGGCTTCGACCTCCACGAGCCGGTCCGCCCGATCGCCTCCACGGTCACCGGCCGGCTCCTCGACCCCGGCACCGACCTGCGCGAGCTCCTGCGCCAACAGGTCCTGCTCCCGGTCCGCTTCAACGAAGCCGCCGGTGCGGTGGCCGCCGACGCCGACCTGGTCGTCGAGGTCGGGCCGGGCCGGGTGCTCTCCGGCCTGCTGGCGGAGATCGCGCCCGGCGCCACCGCCCTGGCCGTCGACACCGACAGCGCCTCGATCGGCGCGCTGCTCAGGGTCGTCGGCGCCGCGTACGTGCTCGGCGCCCCGGTCCGCACCCCGGCACTGTTCGGCGACCGCCTGGTCCGCCCGCTGCCCGCCGACGGGGCGATGACCTTCCTGGCCAACCCCTGCGAGGCGGCCCCCGCCATCGGCGCGGGCCTGCTGCCGCCGGAGGACGGGCACGGCGGGGCCGGCGGGCCCAGCCGGGGCGAGCAGGCCGCGCGGCCGACGCCCGCGGACACCGGCGAGAGCCCCGCCTCCACCCTGGAACTGCTGCGCCGGCTCGCCGCCGAGCGGGTCGAGCTGCCGCTGGACTCCGTCACCGCGCAGACCCACCCGATGGACGACCTGCACCTGAGCTCCATCACCATCGGCCAGATCGTCAACGACGTCGCCCGGGCGCTCGGCCGGCCCGTACTCGCCGCGACGCCCAACTACGCGACCGTGCGCCTGGGCGACATCGCCGAGCTGATCGACGAGTTGGCGGACACCGCGCAGGACGGCGCCGCCCCGGCGGGCGAGGTCCCCGGGGTCGCCCCGTGGGTGCGGCCCTTCGCCGTCGAGCACGTGGGCGCCGCGCTGCCGACCCGCCCGCCGTCCGAACTCCCGGCACCCGACGGGGACTGGACGGTGCACAGCACCCCCGGCCACCCGCTGGCCGAACCGCTGCGCACCGCGCTCGCCCACGCGGGGATCGGGCCCGGCGTACTGCTCTGCCTCCCGGCCGCGTGCGGCCCGCAGGACACCGAACTCTTCCTGGCTGCCGGGCGGGCGGCCCTGGCCGGCCCCGAAGGCACCCGGCTGGTCGTGGTCCAACACCGGCTCGGGGCCGGCGGGTTGGCCAAGACCCTGCACCTGGAGCACCCGTCCGTCCCGACCACGGTGGTCGAGCTGCCCGACACCGCCCCCGAGGGAGCGGCCCGCGACGAAGCGGTGGCCCGGGTGGTCGCCGAGGCCGCCGCCACCGCCGGCTTCGCGGAGGTCCGCTACCAGCAGGACGGGCGCCGCACCGTCCCGGTGCTCCGCCCCCTGCAGCCCCGCCCGGCCTCGGCCGGCGCCTCACCGCTCGACACCGGGGACGTCCTGCTGGTCACCGGCGGCGGCAAGGGCATCACCGCCGAGTGCGCCATGGCGATCGCCGAGGACTCCGGGGCGGGCCTGGCCCTGATCGGCCGCGCCGATCCGGCCGCCGACCACGAGCTCGCCGCGAACCTCGCCCGGATGGACGCCGCGGGCCTGCGTTTCCGCTACGCCCGGGCCGACGTCACCTCGCCCGAGGAGGTCGCCGCCGCGGTGGGCCTGCTGGAGAGCGGCCTCGGCCCGGTCACCGCGGTCCTGCACGGCGCCGGCCGCAACGAGCCGGCCGCCCTGGACGCCCTGACCGCCGAGGACTTCCGGCGGACCCTGGCGCCCAAGACCGCCGGCCTGGAGGCCGTCCTGGCCGCCGTCGAACCGGAACGCCTGAAACTGCTGATCACCTTCGGCTCGATCATCGGCCGGGCCGGCCTGCGCGGCGAGGCGCACTACGCGACCGCCAACGACTGGATGACCGAACTGACCGTCCGCTTCCAGGAGCGGTACCCGCAGGCCCGCGCCCTCGCCCTGGAATGGTCGGTCTGGTCCGGCGCCGGCATGGGCGAACGGCTCGGCGTCGTCGAGGCGCTGATCCGGGAGGGCATCACCCCGATCTCCACCGAGAACGGGATCCAGGTGCTCCGCGAGGTGCTCGCCGACCCCTCGGCCGGCCCCGTCCTGGTGGTCAGCGGCCGCGCCGGCGGCCTGCCCACCCTCACCACCGCCCACCGCGAGCTGCCGCTGACCAGGTTCGTGGAGCGGGTGGTCGCGCACCACCCGGACATCGAGCTGATCACCGAGGCCGAACTGACCGAGGGCGGCGACCCCTACCTGAGCGACCACCGGCTCCAGGACGACCTGCTCTTCCCGGCCGTGATCGGCATGGAGGCGATGGCCCAGGTCGCCGCCGCGGTGAGCGGGCACCAGGGCCCGCCGCTGCTGGAGGACGTCGAGTTCCGCCGCCCCGTCGTGGTGCGCCCGGGCGGCTCGACCACCATCCGGATCGCGGCACTGGTCCGCGGCCCCGAGACGGTGGACGTGGTGCTGCGCAGCGAGGACACCGACTTCGCCGCCGACCACTTCCGGGCCACGCTGCGCTACCCCCGCCCCGAACTGCCCGACACACCGGTGCCGGCCGCGTTCGAGCTGCCGGCCGTGCCGGTGGACCCGGTGACGGAGCTGTACGGCAGCGTGCTGTTCCAGGGCAAGCGGTTCCAGCGCCTGCTGGAGTACCGGCGCGCCAGCGCCCGGCACGCGCTCGCGGAGATCTCCACCACCGCCCAGACGCCGTGGTTCGCCGCCTTCCTGCCGCAGGACCAGCAACTGGCCGACCCCGGCACCCGGGACGCGATGATGCACGCCATCCAGTGCTGCGTGCCGGACGCCACGCTGCTGCCGGAGAGCATCGAGCGGCTCTGGCTGGCCGACCGGGCGGACCAGGACGCCGAGTACGTCGTGCTCGACGCCCGGGAACGCTCGCAGGACGGGGACCGCTACGTCTACGACCTCGACGTGCGCACCCCCGCCGGAAAGGTGGTCGAGCGCTGGGAGGGGCTGACCCTGGTCGCCGTCCGCAAGCGCGACGGAGCCGGCCCCTGGGTGCCCGCGATGCTCGGCTCCTACCTGGAGCGCGGCCTGGAGCGGGTACTGGGCGGCAGCCGCGCGGTGGTCGTCGAACCCGCCGCGGAGACCGCCGGCGCGGACCGGGACCGCCGGGCCCGCACCGGAACCGCCGTCGGCCGGGCCCTGGGCCGCCCGGTGGAGCTGCGCCACCGGCCGGACGGCAAGCCCGAACTCGCCGGTGCGCCCGGACGCGAGGGCTGGACGGTGTCCGCCTCGCACGGCGCCGGAATGACCATGGCCGTGGTGGGCCGCGGGCGGCTCGCCTGCGACCTCGAAACCGTCCTGGAACGGACCGCCGAGGACTGGGACGCCCTGCTGGGCACCGGCCAACTCGCCCTGCGGGACCTGCTGGTGACCGAGGCGGGCGACGGCCCGGCGGTGGCCGGCACCAGGGTCTGGAGCGCGCTGGAGTGCCTGCGCAAGGCCGGCGCGACGACCCAGGCGCTGACGCTCGACCGCGTCCACCCGGACGGCTGGGTCGTGCTGTCCGCCGGCGACGCGACCATCGCCACCTGGGTGACCACCGTCAACGACCGGACGGAGCCGGTGGTCTTCGCGGCGCTCGCCGGGAAGGAGAACTGATGTCCGCCTACTACGAGATCCGGCACACCGTGGGCTTCGAGGAGACCAACCTCGTCGGCAACGTCTACTACGTGAACTACCTGCGCTGGCAGGGGCGTTGCCGGGAGATGTTCCTCAAGGAGAAGGCGCCGGGGGTGCTCGCCGAGCTGCAGGACGACCTGAAGCTGTTCACCCTCAAGGTGGAGTGCGACTTCATCGCCGAGATCACCTCCTTCGCCGAGCTGTCCGTCCGGATGCGGCTGGAGGAGCTGACCCAGACCCAGATCCAGTTCCGCTTCGACTACCTGCGCATCGACGGCGGACAGGAGACCCTGATCGCCCGCGGCCGGCAGCGGATCGCGTGCATGCGCGGCCCGAACGCGGCGACCGTCCCGGCCAGGGTGCCCGAGGAGCTGCGCCTGGCCCTGGCGCCGTACGCCGAGGACCCGGCGACCGTCCGGACCCTGGCGGCCGCCCGGGCCGGCGCGCCGGGAGAGACGGGGAGGACGCGGTGATCGAGAACGGCCGGGCCCTGGTCAACACCCAGCCACCGTCCCTGACAGCGGCGGCCCCGGAGCACATCACCGTCCTCCCGGGCACCCTGCGCGAGACGATGGCCCGGTTCGCCACCGGCATCACGGTGCTGACCACGGGCGGCGAGTACGTCCACGGGATGACCGCCAACGCGTTCAGCTCGGTGTCGCTGGAGCCGCCGCTGGTGCTGTGCTGCGTGGCCCGCAGCGCGACCATGCACCAGGCGATCACGGCGACCCGCTCCTTCGCGGTATCCGTACTGGCGGCCGAACAGGAGCCCCTGGCCCGGTACTTCGCGAGCAGGAGCAGGCCGCGCGGCGCCGACCAGTTCGACAGCGTCGACTGGCAGCCCGGCCCGTTCACCGGCGCCCCGCTGCTGACGGGCTCCCTCGCCTGGCTGGAGTGCAAGCTCGCCGAGCAGTACGACGGCGGCGACCACTCCATCTTCCTCGGCGAGGTGCTCGCCTCGGTCTGGGCCGACAACCGGCAGGCGCTGCTGTTCTACGGCGGCGCCTTCCACCGGGGCGTCGGCGGGGCGGGCGCCGACGGGGCAGGCCTCGGCGGGGCCGCGGACGAGACCGGCCGGGCGAGGGGGTGACCCGATGTTGGTGAGCGTGACCGGCGGCACCGGGTTCGTCGGCATCCACTCGGTCGCGGAGACGGTCCGCCGAGGCCACCGGGTGCGCATGCTGGTCCGCGACCCGGCCGCCGCGGAACGGGCCCTCGGCCTGCTGGAGGTGGACCGGGGCAGCGTCGACCTGGTCGTCGGGGACGTGACCGACGAGGGCGACGCGGCCCGCGCGGTGCGCGGCGCCGACGCCGTCCTGCACGCGGCGGCCGTGTACTCCTTCGACAGCCGGCAGTACGCGGCGATGCGCCGGACCAACGAACGGGGAACCGAGACGGTGCTGGCCGCCGCCCGGCGGTCCGGCGCCGACCCGATCATCCACGTCTCCAGCATCGTCGCCCTGCTGCCCTCCGGGGGGCGCCCGCTCGCGGAGCACTCCCCGGTCGGCCGCCCCCGGGATCCGTACATGGCGACCAAGGCCGCCGCCGAGCACATCGCCCGCCGCCACCAGCGGGACGGCGCACCCGTGGTCATCAGCTACCCGCCCGCGCTGCTCGGCCCGCAGGACCCGGGGGCGGGCGACCAGAACGCCCGGCTGCGCAACGTGCTGCGCGGACTGATGCCGATCTGGCCGCTCGGCGGCTTCCCGGTCGGCGACGTCCGCGACACCGCGCGCCTGCACGGCCACCTGCTGACCGCGCCGAGGACGGGCCCGGCCCGGCACTTCGGCCCCGGCTTCCACCTGGACACCCGGCAGTACCTGCGGATCCTGCGCGAGGTCACCGGGCGGCGGCTGCCCGCGGCCTTCCTGCCCGCCCGCGCCATGCTGCCGGTCGGCGCACTCGTCTCCCTGGTCCAGCGCGGATGGCCCTGGCACATCCCCGCGGAGTTCGGCGCCGTCTACACCTGCGCCTGCGCCGCACCGGTCGACCCGGCCGCGAGCACCGGCGGGCTGACGCCGCGGCCGACCGCCGAGACCATGGCCGACACGGTGCGCTGGCTGCACCGGCAGGGGCGGCTGACCGACCACCAGGCCGGCCTCCTCGCGGAGGAGAAGGACCGCTGAGAACCGGCGGCCCCGGTGTGCGCTCCACCGCACACCGGGGCCGCCGTCATGCGTTCAGCCGGTGGACTCCTGGCGCGGGCGTCGGGCCCCGGCCCGCCCGCCGACCGTCAGCCGGGGCCGTCGGTGACCTCGGCGATCAGCAGGGCGACGTCGTCCTCGTCGTCCCGGTGGCGCAGGTCGGTCAGGAGGCGGTCGGCGGTGGCCTCCAGGGGGAGGGGCGGGCCGGTGAGGAGGTCGAGGAGGAGGTCCAGGCGGGCGTCGATGGGCTGGTCGCGGGTCTCGACGAGGCCGTCGGTGTACAGCAGGAGGCGGTCTCCGGTGCGCAGGGCGAGTTCGGTGGTGCGGAAGGCGACGCCGCCGACCCCGAGGGGCGCGCCGGTCGGCAGGGCGAGGAGTTCGGGCGGGCCGGTGGGTCGGAGGTGTACGGGGGGCAGGTGGCCGGCGAGGGCGATGCGGCACTGTTGCCGGTGCGGGTCGAAGACGGCGTAGACGCAGGTGGCGATGATGTCGTCGAGGCCGGCGGTGGTGCGGTCGAGGTGGTGGAGCACCTGGGCGGGGTCGAGGTCGAGGCCGGTCAGGGTGCAGGTGGCGGTGCGCAGCTGGCCCATGGTGGCCGCGGCGTTGATGCCGTGGCCCATGACATCCCCGACGACCAGTGCGGTTCGGTCGCCGCTGAGCGGGATGGCGTCGAACCAGTCGCCCCCGGCCTCGGAGGCGGCCGCGGCCGGCTGGTAGCGGTAGGCGATCTTCAGCCCGGCGGCGTGCGGTGGCAGGCGGGGGAGGAGGTGGCGCTGGAGCGTGAGGGCGGCGTTGCGCTGGCTCTGGTACCAGCGGGCGTTGTCGATGCAGACGGCGGCGCGGGCGGCCAGCTCGCCGGCCAGGATCACGTCGTCCTCGTCGAACGGCAGCGGGTTGTCGGTGCGTTTGAGGTCCAGGGCGCCGAGCACCTCTCCGCGGGCGGTCAGCGGTACGGCCAGGTAGGAGTGCAGGCCGGCCTCGGCGAGGAGGGCGGTGCCCGTTTCGTCGCGGGCGATGCGCGACAGGTCCGGTTCGCGGACGTGGGCGACGAGCACCGGGCGGCCGGTCCGTACGCTCCGGGTGACCAGGCGGTTGGCGTCGTACTTGGCGATCTCCCCGGGCGGGTCGGCGGCGCGGACGGCGGGGCCGGGGCGGGTGGCCGTGACGGCCAGGGCGCGGAAGGTCGCCGGGCCGGTGCCGGGCCCGGCGCTGGTGCGCGGTTCCAGGACGGAGTCGAGGACGTCCACGGCGGCGACGTCCGCGAGCTCCGGGACGACGAGGTCGGCCAGCTCCCGGGCGGTCCGGTCGAGGTCGAGGGTGGTGCCGATCCGGGTCGAGGCCTCGGCGATGAGGACCAGCCGCCGCTTGGTCTTCGCGGCCTCGGTGGCGGCGTGCCGGCTCTCGGTGACGTCCAGGACGGAGGTCGCCAGCCCGATCACCCGCCCGGCCGGGTCGTCCAGGCGGTAGTAGGACACCAGCCAGGCGTGGTCGTGCTGCGGGTCGGCGGGTGTGCGGCCGGTCGTGTAGTGGTCGAGCCGGGGCGTGCCGGTGGCCAGGACCCGGCGCATCACGTCCTCGACGTCGTCCGCGTCGAGGAAGGGCAGGGTCTCCCGGACGGTGCGGCCGATGTGGTGTTCGGCCGGCAGGCCGTTGATGCGTTCCAGCGCCGGGTTGACGAGGACGAACCGCAGTTCGGGGTCGAAGACGGCCAGACCGATCGGGGACTGCGCGACCAGCCGCACGGACAGGGCCAGATCACGTTCGACGCCGCGCAGGACGCCCGCGTCGGTGGCGAGCCCCAGGGCGTAGCGGCCGCCGTGCACGTCCTCCAGGCGCATGTTGCGGAACTCGATCAGCCGGGTGCCGCCGTCCTTGTGCCGCACGGGGAAGACCCCTGCCCACGGCCCGGCGCCGCCCATGACCTCGCCGAACAGGTCGAGGACCCGGCCGACGTCCTCCTCCCGTACGAGCAGCTTCGCCGCGTACCGGCCGAGCGCCTCCTCGGCGCTCCAGCCGAACAGGTCCTGCGCCTGCGGGCTCCACAGGACGATCCGCCCGTCGGCGTCGAGCACCGCCGCGGCGACGCCCAGCACGTCCAGCAGGCCGCCGGGCGCGGACGGCGTCACCTGCGGCGTTTCGGCGGAGCCGTCCATGCTCGGCCTCCTTCTGCCGGGTGCAGGCGGCGTGGCCGCTCCGGGGCCCGTGCGGTGGGGTTGCCTCCTATCGTCTCTCCGCACCGGCCCGCCCGGCAGCCTCGGGACGGGCCCGGGGCCCCGCCGGCTTACACGCCGGCGGTGGGCCGGCCTGCGGCGGGGCGGGGCCAGTGGTCGTGCAGGTGGTCGATGACGAAGTCGTGGCCGTGCCGCCAGCCGTCCGGGGTGTGGCTGGCGCCGGCCAGGTGGGGGTGCCCGGCGGGCAGGTCGTGGTGGACGTGGCCGAGGCTGGCGGGGTCGCGGCGCGGCCAGACGGCGGTGGCGGCGGCGGTGCCGGCCAGCGCGACGGCGCCGAGGACGAGCGCGGTCGCGGGCAGGCCCGCGCCGGCGGCGAGCCAGCCGGCGAGTGGGTAGGTGAGCAGCCAGCAGCCGTGGGAGAGGGAGAACTGGGCGGCGAAGGCGGCGGGGAGGTCGGCGTCGGCGGCGGAGCGGCGGATCACCCGGCCGCCGGGGGTGAGGACCGCGGAGGAGGCGGCGCCGATCGCGGCCCAGGCCGCCAGCAGCGCCGTCCAGGTCCAGGTGTTCGCGGTGGCCGCGGTGACGGCCGCGACGGCGGCGAGCACGAGCGGCAGGGCGTGGGCGGCGGCCAGCATGACGGCGCGGTCGCCGCGTCGTCGCAGCAGCCGGGGCAGCAGGAGCGCCGTGGCCATCGACCCGGCGCCGTACGCCCCGAGGGCGAAGGAGACGGCGCCCGCGCTCCGGTGGAAGTGGTCCTGGACGAGGACGACGGTGTTGACGAAGACGATGGCGCCGGCGGCGGCGACCGCGAGGTCCAGGGCGAGGAGGGCCCGCAGTCGGGGGGTGGCCAGGAACAGCCGGGTGCCGAAGGCGGCCTTGGCGTAGACCCCGCCGGTGCGCTCGACGGGTTTCGGCTTGGGCAGGACGGCGGAGACGACGAGGGCGGCCGAGGCGAGGAAGCCCGCCGCGGTGCCGGCGAACAGCCAGCCGGGGGAGACCACGGCCAGCAGGCCGGCGGCGAGCGCGGGGCTGAACAGGCTCTCCAGGTCGTAGGCGAGGCGGGACAGGGAGAGGGCGTCGGTGTAGTCGCGTTCGGCGGGCAGCACCTCGGGGATGGTGGCCTGGAAGGTGGGGGTGAACGCGGCGGAGGCGGCCTGGAGCAGGAAGATCAGGAGGTAGATCTGCCACACCTGGGTGACGAACGGCAGCGCGACGGCGACGCCGGCCCGGGTGAGGTCCATCGCGACCATGAGGGCCCGGCGGGGTATTCGCTCCGCGAGTGCGCCCGCCAGCGGGGCGATGGCGACGTAGGCGACCATCTTGATCGCCAGCGCGGTGCCGAGGACGGCGGAGGCGTCGTTCCCGGCGATCCGGTACGCGAGCAGGCTCAGCGCGACGGTGGCCAGTCCGGTTCCGACCAGGGCGACGACCTGGGCGGTGAACAGGTGGCGGTAGGTGCGGTTGCGCAGTACGGCGAGCATCGGGCCCGTCCCCGGTCGGTGGAGTGGAGGGACACCACCAGCGTAGCCAACATGTGCGTACTTGTGCACCCATGGGCGGGAAAGCAGGGCAGGGGAGGTCGGCCCGGACGGTCAGTCGTGCGGCGGCAGCGCGCGGATCTGGTGGTCGGCGACGCTCAGGGCCTCGTCCACGAGCCGGCGCAGGTGGCCGTGGCGCAGGGAGTACACCACCCGGCGGCCGTCCTTGCGGGTGGCGACCAGGCCGGCCAGCCGGAGCTTCGCCAGGTGCTGGCTGACCGAGGGGCGGGCCGCGCCGCTCACCTCGGTCAGGGTGGTGACGTCGGCCTCGCCCTCGCCGAGGCGCTGCAGGAGCGCGAGCCGGGTGCGGTCGGCGAGCAGGGCGAGAACACCGGCGGCGACCTCCAGCCGCTCGTCGGCCGGCTCCTGCGAACCGTGTGCACCTGCCAGGTGCGTGCTTACGCTCATGTGCACATCGTAGGGTCCGCGGCGGCGCCGGCCGACCGCGTGCGGTCCGGTCCTCAGCCGCTTCCCACGGAGGCCAGCCGGGCCCGGCGCCGGGCGGCGGCTTCGGTCGGGTCCAGGACCGGTACGGCGGCCAGCAGGCCCTTGGTGTAGGCGTGCTGGGGGGAGTCGTACACCGCGTCGGCGTCGCCCTGTTCCACGATCCTCGCAGACGATCAGCCGCGGCCGCGGTGCGAGCGCCCGGGCGATGCCGACCCGCTGCCGCTGCCCGCCGGAGAACTCGTGCGGGTAGCGGTGGTACGGCGGGCGACAGTGAGGCTTGGGGGGAGGGTGAGCAGCACCGCGCCCGCAGGAAGGGGCGACGCCCCGAGGCGGCGATCATCGCGAACGCGTCGGGACAGGCGGGTTCAGCGACAGAGGTTGTCGGAGACGCAGTGCGTGGCCACGCCGATCAGCGCCAGCTCGATGGCGGCGCACTCGGTCGGGTGACGGTCGGACATGCGGAGAAGACCGTATGACGGTCAGCGGAATGTCAAAGGCCCGACGGCACCCGCCGTACGTCAGTAGCATGAATCCGGCTTCGGGGGCGCTGCGAACAGGGCGCGGTTGAAGAGTCAGTGGCGATCCGTCAATGACCTGTGGCGAACGGATTGTTGGTGGCGTTGACGAGTAGAGGCTCGACTCAGGGCCGCGGGTGGCTCGGGCTGATCGCGGCCCTCGCCGCGCTGGTGGTCGTCGTGCTCGGGGCCCGGTACGCCGGCGAGAGCGAGCCCGGCGCGGTGGACGCGCGGATCGGAGCGGCGGTGGAGGGGGTGGAGTCGCCGTGGCGGCACGTCGCCCGGGCCGCGGACTTCCTGGGGGAGCCCGCGGGGGCGGCGGTGCTGGTCGGAGCCACGGTGGCGGGCTGCCTGCTGCTCCGGCGCCCTCGTGCGGCGGTGTTCGCCGTGGCCGGCGTCGGCCTGGCCGTGGGCGCGGCGACGCTGCTCAAGCACCTGGTGGGGCGCACCATCCACGGCGACAACCTGTCGTACCCGAGCGGGCACACGGCCTTCGCCACCGCGCTCGCCCTCGTGCTGGCACTGCTCGCGACCGGCCGGTTCGGCCGAGACCGAGACCGGCCCGGCCTCGGCGGGGCGGCCGGCACGCCGCTCGTGCTCGCCGCGGCGCTGGTCGCCGGCGCCGCCATGGGCTGGGCGCAGGTCGCGCTGGGCGCGCACTACCCGACCGACGTCCTCGGCGGCTGGTGCACCGCGCTGGCGGTGGTCCCGGCGACCGCGTGGCTGGTCGACCGGGTGGCCGACCGGCGCGCGCGCCACTGACGTCACACCCGCGTCACGCCAGGCGGCGGAACACCGGCTTCACCGCCCGCCCGCCCAGCCAGGGGGTGGGGTCGGCGGCGTCAAGTGCCTTCCGGTACACGGCACATGCCTGGGCCACCACGTCGACGGTGTGGTCGATGTCGGCGTCGTCGAGCGCGCTGCTCACCACGAAGGACGGGGCCAGGACCCCGCCCGCGAGGAGCCGGCGCAGGAACAGGGTGCGGTACTGCTGCGACGGCTGCCGGTTCCCGTCGAGGGTGGCGAAGACCAGGTTGCTGGCCCGGCCCCGGACGACGACGTGATCGCCGACGCCCATGCCGGCCGCGGCCTCGCGGACACCGGCGGCCAGGCGCTCGCCGAGGGCGTGCAGCCGCGCGGTGATGCCCTCCTCGACGTAGGTGGTGAGGACGGCCGTCGCGGCGGCCAGCGAGTGCGTCTCCGCGCCGTGCGTGGTGGACAGCAGGAACACCCGGTCGCCGGGGTGGCGAAGCCCGCCCCGCTCCATCAGCTCGCGGCGTCCGGCCAGTGCGGAGACGGCGAACCCGTTGCCCAGCGCCTTGCCGAAGGTGGAGAGGTCGGGGACGACGCCGTACAGGCCCTGGGCGCCCGCCTCGGACCAGCGCAGGCCGGTGATCATCTCGTCGAAGACCAGGACGCAGCCGTGCCGGTCGGCCAGCTCGCGCAGTCCGGCGAGGTACCCGGGCGGCGGCTCGGTGTGGCCGGCGGGTTCGAGGATCAGGCAGGCGACCTCGTCCCGGTACCGGGTGAGCAGTTCCTCCGTCGCCGCCAGGTCCCCGTAGGGGAACGCGACGGTGAGCTCGGTGGTCGCCGCCGGGATGCCGGCGGACATCGGCGTGGTGCCGATGAACCAGTCGTCGACGGAGAAGAACGGGTGGTCGCCGCAGATGGCCACCCGCGGGCGCCCGGTGACGGCGCGGGCGAGTCGTACCGCGGCGGTGGTGACGTCGGAGCCGTTCTTCGCGAACTTCACCATCTCGGCGGTCGGCACCGTGGCCAGGAAGCGCTCCGCGGCCTCGACCTCCACGATGGACGGCCGGACGAAGTTGCTGCCGCGGTCGAGTTCCCGCCGTACCGCCTCGACCACGCGCGGGTGGGCGTGGCCGAGGCTGACCGACCGCAGGCCGGAGCCGTACTCGACGTAGCGGTTGCCGTCGACGTCCCACACGTGGGCGCCGCGGCCGTGGCTGATGACCGGGGCCAGGTCCTCGGGGTACTGGTCGTCGCCCTTGGCGTAGGTGTGCGCGCCCCCGGGGATCAGGGCGTGCAGCCGCTCGTTCGCCGCCCGCGACCGGGGGAGGCTGAACTCTTCGTTGTCTCCGGTGTCTCCGGTGTCCATGCGGACCTCACTGCTCCTTCGGCTGCAGGGCCTCGGCGAGGCTCGGCGCCTCCCGGTCCCGCTTGGACATCGAGACGGCCGGCAGCGGCCAGGGGATGGCGAGCTCCGGGTCGTCGAAGGCGATCGTCACGTCCTCGGCGGGATCGTGCGGGCGGTCGATCAGGTACGAGACGTCGGTGGTCTCGGTCAGCGCCTGGAAGCCGTGCGCGCACCCCGCCGGGATGTACACGCTCGCCTGGGTCTCGCCGGACAGCTCGAAGTAGGCCTGGTTGCGGTAGGTCGGCGAGTCCGGCCGCAGGTCCACGAAGACGTCGAAGACCCTCCCGTACGAGCAGCGCACCAGCTTGGCCTCGCCGGCGCCGGAGCGCAGGTGCAGGCCGCGCAGCACGCCCCGGACGGAGCGGGACACGCTGTGCTGGACGAAGGCGTCCGGGTCGAGGCCCACCGAGCGGATCACGTCGGCGTCGAAGGTGCGGCAGAAGAAGCCGCGCTCGTCGGTGTACGGCGTCGGCTCGAACAGGTACGCGCCGGCGATCGCCGGGACGTGGGTCGCTTTCACGGGGTCTCCTGCAGGGCTTTGTCGGCCGCGGGGAAGAGGGCCGCGGTCAGGGCGGTGAACTGGTCGTCAAGGCGCCGGGCGGCGTCCAGGTTCCGCTCGGCGAGGGTCTGCCGCAGCTCGGCCGAGCGCTTCTCCAGCTCCCGGAACTGCTCGATCAGCCGGTCCGCGTCGACCTCGCGCGCCGGGTGGCAGTAGGCGCCCAGCCCCATCTGCGCCATGAGCGCGTCGCTCTTCGCCGCATAGCTCAGGGCGAGCGTCGGCGTGCCGACCTTCAGCGCGCAGACCAGGTTGTGGTAGCGGGTCGCCACCACGGCCTCGGCAGCCGCCGTCTCCTCCATCAGGTCGGCCAGCGAGGCCGTCGCGGCGGCGGTGACCAGCGGCGAGTCCACCGCGGCGAGGATCGCGTCGACCACCGTCGTGTCGGCCCCGTCACCGGTGAGCAGTCGGACCGGCCTGCCGTCCTCGACCAGCGCGCGGACGAAGCGGGTCGTCCCGTCGAGGTAGCGCCGGTGGATCTCCTCGGCCCGGGCGCGGTCGTCGTTGCCGCCGTGGAAGTCCATGACGCCGACGCAGACCGGGCCGGGAGAAACCGGGGGCGCGCTCGCGGGCGGCGTCGGCAGGGCGAAGGCGAGGTCCGGGTGGACCTCGTCGCGCGCGGTGTCCACGCCCATCGCCCGCATCGCCTCGCGGGACAGCTCGTCCCGGTACGACCGGTACGCGGCCAGCCGCGCCGACCAGCGCACCAGGGCCCGGGTCGGCCGGTCGGCGATCGGGGCGGCGCCGACGCCGACCAGCGCCACCCGGGTGCCGAACAGCCGGCCGGAGGCGCAGAGCAGGAACAGCGCGTACGGGAAGCCCCAGGGCCGCAGCGGCAGGGTGGCCTCCAGGACGCCCATGCCCGGCACGATCACCACGTCGTGCCGGCGCACCCAGGCGGCGGTGCGGACGGCGTCGACGAGTTTGCCCAGGCCCTTGGCCGCGATGGCGCCCGCCCGCGAGGCGGTCCGGTACTCCCCGCGGTACCAGTGCAGCCGGGTCGTGGGGATCCGGTAGCGGGCCGTGACGACCTCCGGCCCGCCGCACAGCGCGTCCACGGCCGCGGTCGGGTGCACGGCACGGAGGTAGCCGAGCACGGCTTCGAGCGACCCGTCGTTGCCGAGGTTGCCGGAGCCGAGCAGGCCGAACACCCCGACGCGCGCCGGGCGTTGGGGGGTCATGCCTGCCTCCCCTCGCGCCCGGCCACGAGGTCGTCGACGTTGACCGTGCGCGAGGCCGGCTCGACCGGGGCGCGGTCCTCGACCCGCTCGCCGGCGCCCGGGCGCAGCCGGCTGGTCATCCAGGAGACCAGGTGGCGGTTGCAGGCGCTGCGGTCGGCGGAGGAGAGCGGGGCCCGGCAGATCGCCGAGGCGAAGCCCAGGACGTACTCGGCGAGCAGCCGGGGCGTCGGGTGCAGCAGGCCCGCCCGGCGCGGGTCCAGGTTGACGCACCGGGAGCGCTTGGAGGGGTTCGCCCGCTCGGCGCGGGTGGGGTGGTCGCGGCGGAAGTACAGCAGCTCCGGTACTTGATGGAAGCGCCCGTGCAGGGTGATCTCGGCGACGAAGGTGCGGTCCGCGTGGTGGTAGCTGTCGTGCGGCTTCACCCGACGCAGCACGTCGGCCCGCATCACCCCGTAGAAGTCGTCGCCACCGGGCTCGAACAGCAGGCTGCGAAAGCGCACCGGGGCGGACGGCGAGTCGGTGGCGAGCCCGTACTCGTAGGGCACCTTCACTTGGCCGGTCTCGTCGATGACGGCCTGGCCGGAGTGGGCGAGGATCACGTCCGGCCGCTCGTCGAGTGCCTCCACGCAGCGCAGCAGCAGGTCCCGGGCGTACAGGTCGTCGTGCGAGGCCCACTTGAACAGCTCGCCGCGGCACTGGGTGAACACGTAGTTGTGGTTCGGCGCGGCGCCGATGTTCCGGGACAGCCGCAGGTACCGGATCCGCGAGTCCTTCTCGGCGTACCGTCGGCAGATGTCCTGGGTCGCGTCGGTCGAGGCGTTGTCGGAGATGACCAGCTCGAAGTCCTCGTAGGTCTGGCCGAGCAGGGCGTCGAGCGACTCGGCGAGGTACTCCTCGCCGTTGTACACGGGCAGGCCGATGCTCAGCCGGGGATGGGCGGTCATGACGTCCTCATTTCCGGGACTTCGGGGACTTCGGGGTCGTGCCGGTGTTCGCGCAGGGCGGCCCGCAGCTGCAGCCACCACACGGCCGAGCCGCTGACGGTCGCGGCGGCGACGCCCCAGGCCGAGCCGGCCGTGCCGGCCAGGGCGGCCCCGCCGAGCCCGCCGCCGAGGTAGCAGGCGGAGGCGAACAGCTGGCAGCGCAGGCTGCGCCGGGCCGCGGCGAGCGCGCGCAGCCCGGCCGCCGCGCCGCTGCCCAGGCCGGCGCCCGCGACGCCGAGGGTGGCCGGCAGGATGAGCGCCGAGGCGGAGTGCCAGACGTCGCCCAGGACGAGCTCGCCGGCCCGGTCCGGCATCAGCAGCAGCGCCGCCCCCCACAGCAGCGCGGCGACGGCCTGCCCGCCGCCCAGCTGGAGGCAGAACCTGCCGAGCCGCTGCGGTGCCTGCCGCAGCACCCGGGCCGCCTCCGCGACGGTGACCAGCGACAGCCCCATCAGCAGGGCGAGGAACGGGCCGAGCAGCAGCTCGGCGCCCCGGACCGCCCCCACCGCGCCGACCCCGGCGATCGCGCCGAGCCCGTACGCCCGCAGCTGGCTCGCGCCGCTGAGGCTGACGTTCTCGACCAGGTACCGGTAGCCGAGGTCGCGCTGCTCGCGGAGCCACCCGCGGGCCTGCGAGACCCGGGGCCGGAGGCCGGACTGGACGAAGCCGTACCCGGCGGCCACGGCGGCGGACGCGCCCCAGGCCAGCACGAAGGCGGCCACGCTGCCCACCCGGGCCGCCACCAGCATGGCCGGGACGAGCGCGACGCCCTGCGTGAGATCGTTGGCGAACGCCTTGCGCCCGGCGCCGGCGGCGAAGAACGCGAACCGCCAGGAGTCCTGGAGCAGCAGCGCCGGCAGCGCGACGCCGAGGCCGGCGAACGCCGGCCCGACCCGGCCGCCGAGGCCGAGCCCGACCAGCAGGCACACCGCGCCGAGGGCGGTGCCGACGCCGAGCGCGGCGCCCGTCGACCGGGCCGTTGCTGCTCGCCAGGGTGCCTCCGGCACGCCGCTGAAGCGCACCATGAGCGGGTCGGTGGCCAGCCCGCGGGCGACGTTGAGCACCACGCCGTAGGTCAGCCAGGCCAGGCTGAACACGCCGAACGCGGTGACCCCCAGCTCGCGGGCCACGTAGATGCCCACCGCGAAGTTGGTCATGCTGGAGACCGCCTGGTCGGCCAGCCCCCAGGACAGCCGGCCGGCGACGCCCCGCTTGGCCGGTGCCGCCGCGGCCGGTGCCACCGCGGCCGGGGCCGGTGTCGTCGTCTTCTCCTCCTCGGTGGTCATCGGCGTCAGGCCTTGACCAGTCCGGCGCCGTGCAGGGCGTCGGCCGCGGCGGCGACCGTGTCGAACGGCAGCCCGGACCGCTCGGCGACGTCCAGCAGACTGTGCTCGCCGTCGGAGAGGCTGAGCACCCAGAGCATGGCCAGCTGCGCCTGCTTGGCGTCGCTGCGGCCGCCGAGCGAGTCGTACAGCCCGCGCCGCCCCAACTGCGGTTCGCCGTAGGGGCTGAGGTTGAGGTACCGCCGGTTGCGGTCGAGGACGTCGAAGGCCTCGCGGCAGACGGCGAGCGTGTCCGCCATCGCCTCGGGCGAGACGAAGTCCGGGTTGTCCGCCGAGGTGTGGTACTCGGGGTACCCGGCGTACGGGGTGCGGCTGAGCGAGCCGACGCCGAGGTCGAACCCGGGTGAGCAGTACTGCCGCTCGTCGTAGCCGTACGGAGTGAACTCGGCGATGTGGTGCGGCCGTTCGGAGGTGCGCAGGACGTGCCGCAGCACCCGGTCGATCTCCGCGTCGCCGCGCCTGCTCTGCTTGTACGTCAGCCGGCCCCGGTCGCCGGCGCAGGCCAGCACCAGCCCGTGCCTGACCCGCTCGATCCGTTCCGCGTTGCGGGCCAGCCAGGTGATCGCCCCGATGGTGCCGGGCGCGAAGATGAACCGGTAGGTGTAGTAGGGAGTGTGCTGCGCCAGTGCCCGCGCCAGGAACACCGCCACCGCGATGCCCGCCAGGTTGTCGTTGGCCAGCGACGGGTGGCAGACGTGGCAGGAGACGATCACCTCGTCGGGGACCTGCCCGGGGACGACGTGCTCGGCGTAGGTGAGGTGGCCGTCCGCGAGCGTGGAGTCGATGCGCACCTCGTAGTCGCCCTCGGGCAGCCCGTCCAGGGTCTCCTGGGCCAGGCAGAACCCCCAGTCGGCCGTGTAGTAGCTGGTGCGGTACGGCACCCAGGTGGGGTGGTCCGGCAGGGTGTGCAGGTGTGCGCGCAGCTCGGCCAGCGGCATGGTCGCCGCCACCGGCACGCTGTAGCCGAGCACGTGCAGGCTGGAGGCGGCGAAGTCGACGACCCGGTGGCCGGTGGCGTCGGCGATGTACGCGTCCCGGATGTTCCACTCCTGCGGCACCGTCCAGTCGAGCACCTGCGTCCCGGTCGGTACCTCGTGCACCTGCAGCGGAACGTACTCGCCGACGATCTCCAGGGTGGCGCGCACGCCGTCGCCGGTGATGCTCCGGCACAGCGGGTACAGCCGCTCCACCAGCGCGTGCATCTCCTCGCCGACCGCGGTCACCGGCGCCACCGCAGGGTGTCGTCGACGGCGCCGGCCTCGGTCGCCGCGCGCAGCACGGCGAGCCGGGTGAAGCGCCGTTCGAAGGCGTCCCGGGTCAGCCCGAACTCCCGGTAGGCGTCGGCGAGTTCGAGTGCGCCCTGTTTCACCGTCCACTCGCAGTCGAAGCCGGGCAGCGCGGCGCGGAACCTGGCGAAGTCGACCCGGTACGACCGCGGATCGGCGCCGTTCTCCCCGGTGATCCGCACCTTCGCGCCGGACACCGCCTCGGCGACCTGCTCGGCGATCTCGGCGACGGTGACGTTGTTGACCTCGCTGCCGATGTTGAACGCCCGGTCGTGCACCGCCTCCCGCGGGGCGGTCAGCGCGGCCGCGAAGGCCCGGGCGATGTCGGCGGCGTGCACCAGCGGGCGCCAGGGGGTGCCGTCGGAGAGCACCAGCACCTCGCCGGAGAGCAGCGCGTGGCCCACCAGGTTGTTCAGCACGATGTCGGCGCGCAGCCGGGGCGAGTAGCCGAAGGCGGTGGCGTTGCGCATGTACACCGGGCTGAAGTCGTCGTCGGCCAGCGCGTTCAGGTCGTCCTCCACCCGCACCTTGGACTCCGCGTACGGCGTCACCGGGCGCAGCGGGGCGTCCTCGGTCACCAGCTCGTCGCCGCCGGCGGCGCCGTACACCGAGCAGGTCGACGCGTACAGGAAGCGCCGCACTCCGGCGTCGCGGGCCAGCCGGGCCAGCCGGACGGAGGCGTGGTGGTTGATGTCGTAGGTGAGGTCCGGCGCCAGCGAGCCCAGCGGGTCGTTGGACAGCGCGGCCAGGTGGATCACGGCGTCCATCCCGGCCACGTGCTCGGCCGTGACGTCGCGCAGGTCCACCCGCCGCCCGGGCGGGTCCGCGGGTGTCGGGCCGAGGAGGCAGTCCGCGAACAGGCCGGCGTCCAGCCCGACGACGTCGTGCCCGGCGGCCGCGAGGACCGGGGCCATCACGGTGCCCAGGTAGCCCTGGTGTCCGGTCAGCAGTACGCGCATGGGTCAACCCCCCAGGTTGATGACGAGTTTGGTGGCGGAGAAGGCCTCGGCGTAGCGCGCGTGGCATTCGATGCCGCGGATGCGGGCCAGCCCGAGGAAGGCCTCCCGGTCGTACCAGGGCCGGTGCCGCTGCGAGGGGTAGTGCTCCTGCAGCAGCCGCACCTTCTCCTCGGCGGCCTCCGGCGACAGCGGCTGGTACGCCGTCGGGCGGCCGAGGTCGCCGTCCCACTTGACGATCTCGTAGCCGAGCACCAGGTGGTCGCGGAACGCGGTGGTCACCAGCTCCGCCAGGCCGCGGTGGTCCTGGTGCGCGTCCTCGGTGCGCGGCGCGAGCAGCAGGTCCGGGTCGGTCTGCGCGCGCAGTTCCTCGACCGCGGCCTTGGCCTCGTCCCAGTGCGCGGGCAGCCGGCCGTCCGGCAGCTTGTGCACGGTCAGGCGCAGGTCGGCGCCCGGGCAGAAGGCGGCGAGCGCGGCCCGCTCCTCCTGCTCCCGCTCGCTGCCGCCGCCGGAGAGCACCAGCGCGTCGACGCGCAGGCCCGGCCGCGCGCGGCACAGCGTCAGCAGTGTGCCGCCGGCGCCGATGGCGATGTCGTCGCAGTGCGCGCCCACCGCGACGATCCGGTCCAGGCGTCCGGCCCCGAGCCGGATCACGCGGTCCTCACCCCGGAGCCGGTCGCCCCCGTGCCGTCCTTCTCCCACACCGCCCACGGGCGGTCGCCCCGGGCGTAGCCGGCGTCGAGCGCGGCCCGCTCCTTCACGGTGTCGGTCGGCTTCCAGAAGCCGCGGTGCTGGTGCGCCACCAGCCGTCCGCGCTTGGCCAGTTGGGCGCATCCGTCGGCGACCAGGTCGCCGTTCTCCGGGATGTGGTCGAAGACCTCCTGGCGGAGCACGAAGTAGCCGCCGTTCTCCCACAGCGGCATGTCGCTGACCGCGGTGATGCCCCCCACCAGGCCGTCCTCGCCCAGGTCCACGCAGTGGAAGGAGGACTGCGGCGGCACCACCATCATCGACGCACCGGCGTCGCGCTCGGCGAACCGGTCGATCATCTCCGGCAGCGGGGCGTCGGTGAGCACGTCGGCGTAGTTGGCCAGGAACATCTCGTCGCCGTCCAGGTGGTGGCGCACCCGGCGCAGCCGCTCGCCGATCGGCGACTCGATGCCGGTCTGCGCGAAGGTGATCGTCCAGGAGGCGATGTCGGTGGACAGCAGCTCGGTCCGCCCGCCCCGCAGCACGAAGTCGTTGGACGTCGTCTCCTCGTAGTTGAGGAAGAAGTCCTTGATGTGGTGGGCCCCGTAGCCGAGGCACAGGATGAACTCGGTGTGCCCGAAGTACGCGTAGTAGCGCATGACGTGCCAGATCAGCGGCCGCGGGCCGACCATCGCCATCGGCTTGGGCACGTCGTCGGAGGCTCCGCTGCGCATCCGCAGCCCGTAACCGCCGCAGAACAGGACGACCTTCACGGCTTCACCTCGACAATGCTCAGTTCCGGGATGGGAAAGACCAGCCGACCGCCCCACTCGTGCACGAAGGACAACTGCTCGACCAGCTCGGCCCGCAGGTTCCACGGGAGGACGAGGACGTAGTCCGGCCGGTCCACGCCGATCTGCTCGGGCGCCAGGATCGGGATGCGGGTGCCCGGGGTGAACCTGCCGTGCTTGTACGGGTTGCGGTCGACGGTGTACGGGAGCAGGTCGGGCCGGATGCCGCAGTGGTTGAGCAGGGTGTTCCCCTTGCCCGGGGCGCCGTAGCCGACGACCGTCTCGCCGCGCTCCGCCGCCTCGATGAGGAAGCGCAGGAGGTCCCGGCGCACCTTGGCCACCCGGGCGGAGAACTCGGTGTACCCGGACAGCTCCTGCAGCCCGGCGGCCTTCTCCCGGGCCAGCACGTCGGCCACCCGCTGCGTCGGCTCGCCGGCCGCCTCGGCCGGCCGGGCCCACAGCCGGATGGAGCCGCCGTGCGTGGGCAGCAACTCGACGTCCACGAGCGCGAGTCCGCCGCTCGCCAGCGCCCGGATCGCGGACGCGACCGTGTAGTACTGGAAGTGCTCGTGGTAGATCGTGTCGTACTGGTTCTCCTCGATCAGGGTCAGCAGGTGCTGCACCTCGACGGAGACCCAGCCGTCGTCGGCGACCAGGGCGCGCAGCCCCCGGGTGAAGCCGACCACGTCGGGGATGTGCGCGTACACGTTGTTGGCCACGACCAGGTCCGCCGGGCCGTGCTCGGCGCGCACCTCCGAGCCGGTGGCCGGGTCCAGGAACGCCGTGAGCGTGGGCACACCCGCCTCCCGCGCCGCGGCGCCGACGTTCACCGACGGTTCGATGCCGAGGCAGCGGATCCCCCGGTCCACCACGTGCCTGAGCAGGTACCCGTCGTTGCTCGCGACCTCGACCACGAAGGCGTCCGGGCCCAGGCCCAGCCGCCCCACGGCGTCGGCGACGAAGGTGCGGGCGTGCTCCACCCAGGAGGTCGAGTAGGAGGAGAAGTACGCGTACTGCGTGAACGTCTCCTCCGGCGTGATCAGCGGGGGGATCTGCGCGAGCCAGCAGTCGGTGCAGACCCGCAGGTGCAGCGGGTACGCGGGCTCCGGCAGGTCCAGTCGGTCCGCGGCGAGGAAGCTCTCGCACGGCGGGGTCGCCCCCAGGTCGACGACGCTCCCCATCGCCGTCGAGCCGCACAGTCGGCATCGTGGCATCTACTTGCCCCCATTTCTGCCCGCGCGGGTGCCCCGCCGCGAGCCAGCGTTTCCGTTCGCCACCGGCGGCGCGCCGTCCGCGCCGCCGGACCGCCCCGCGATCGCGGTGCGGTACCCCTCCACCAGGCGCTCCAGGCCGACGGCCGGGCTGAACCCCTGCTCGTACCGGCGCCGGGAGGCCCGGCCCATCTCCCGGTTGCGGTCCGGCTCGGCCGTGATCCGGCGCAGGCAGGCCGCGAGCGAGGCCGCGTCGCCCGGCCGGTGCAGCAGCCCGGTCCGCCCGTCCTCGACGAGTTCGACGAAGGCGCCGTGACCGGCGGCGACGGCCGGGACGCCGGCCGCCATCGCCTCCACGACCACCAGGCCGAACGCCTCCAGCCACGTCGAGGGAGCCACCACGGCGACCGCCCGGGCGACGGCCTGCCGGCACTGCGCCTGGTCGTACAGGCCGACGTGGCGTACGTCCGCGCGGCCCGCCGCCCAGGCGGACACCTCCCGCTCCAGCGGCCCCGCGCCGGCGATCACCAGCGGCACGCCCACCCCGCCGTCGGCGGCGAGCTCGTCCCACGCGGCCATCAGCAGCCGCACCCCCTTGGCCTCCGCGAGCCGGCCGAGGTAGAGCAGGTGCTCGCCGGCGCCCGTCCGGCAGGCGCCCGGCTCGGGCACGAAGTTGTGCTTCACCGCCAGCCGCTCGGGCGGCAGGCCGGCCCGCACCAGGACGTCGCGCTGCGCCGCCGAGATGCAGAAGAACCGCTCCACGCCGGACCACCACCGCCGCCGGTTGACCGCCAGGCTGACCGCGAGCGGCACCGTCGCCAGCCGGGAGTTGCGGTAGCAGCCGTGCCGGACGGCGGGCAGCGGTGCCCGTCCGACGCACTCGGTGCACGGCCGGCCGTCCCGCTGCAGCGTGCCCGGCGGGCAGACCTGGGTGTAGTTGTGCAGCGTGGCGACGGCGGGCACGCCCGCGTCGGCGCAGGCGGCCAGCACCGCGGGCGACAGCAGCGGGAAGACGTTGTGGACGTGCACCACGTCCGGCCGCTCGGTGCGCAGCCGGGCGGCGAGCTCGGTCCGGACCGCCGGGTTCCACGGCACCAGCAGCGGCACCGCCACCTTGCCCGGCAGGGACCGGGCGGCGATGTCGTCGCTGCGCCGCTCGAACAGCTCGACCCGGTGGCCGGCCTCGCGCAGCAGCTCCACCTCCTGGTCGACGACCTTGTTCTCCCCGCTCGGCTGCGCCGAGGCGTAGCGGTTGTGCACCACGAGGATGCGCATGGTCAGGTCACCTCCTGTTGCGGTACGCGTCGTCGAGGGACGTCGGGCAGTGGCGGGGGAGCGTCCGCGGCGGGCGTCACCAGCAGCGAGGCGGCCACGGTCAGGTGCAGCAGGTACGGCGAGGCGTCGCCCAGCCCGGCCTCGGTGTACGACGCGATCGCGCAGTAGCTGATCAGGAAGATCGCGCAGGCCCTCGACAGCGACGGCGGCCGCAGCAGCGCGACGCCGCCCAGCACGAGGATGATCGCCGCCACGAGGGCGACGCCGGCCAGGCCCTGCTCGTTGTAGACGGCCAGCCAGCTGTTGTCGATCGGCAGCCCGCCGAACGACTTGTCGCCCAGGCCCGCGCCGAACAGCTGCTCGGTGGTCGTCCGGGGTGCTGCCAGCAGGGCGTCCCAGACCTTGGCCCGGCCGGTGAGGTTGGAGAAGTTCTCCTGGGTCTGCCCGCGCAGGAACCACGCCTGCAGCAGGGAGCTCAACCCCACCGCGGCCACCGTGGCGACCAGCACCGACCAGGTGAAGAACCGGCGGGCGGCGGCGCTGGTCAGGACGAGCGAGCCGATCGCCAGCAGCAAGCCGATGAGCAGGCCGAGGGTGGCCGTCCGGGTGTGGGTCAGGGCGAGCAGGAGGAGCGACGGCACGATGACCACCGCCGCGCTGACCCGGTCGGTCCGGCGGCCCAGCAGGAGCAGCACGGTGAGCCCGATGATCACCGCGGCGTACTGTCCGATCTGCGGCGGGGTGAGCGGCCACAGCGCGCCGACCAGCCGCCCGCCGTAGAGCTCGGGCATGGCCGCGCCCGGGGAGATGGCCAGGCCGGCGGCCACCGACACGAGCACCGCGAAGTACAGCCGGATGTGGTGCCGGACGAACCCGTGGCCGCCGTCCCACCAGCGGCTCAGCAGCCACAGCGTGCCGACGAACAGCGAGAGCCGGAAGCAGCGGAACAGCGCGCCGAACCCGGACACCAGGTGCGCGCTGGAGATCACGCTCAGCACCAGCAGCAGGGTGAGCAGGAACAGGTGGGCGCTGGCCCGCACGCGCAGCCGGAGGTTGAGGACCAGCGCCAGCGCGAACGCGGAGACCAGCGCGCCCATGGTGGCCATCTGGATGAGGGAGCGGGGCAGCGGGACGATGGTCTGCGCCCCGGCGGAGCCGAGGGTGTTGAGGATCAGCAGCCCCCAGACCACCCCGACGGTCTTCGGCTGGTACGTCGGCTCCCGGTCCACCTCAACCACCGGCCTGCGGCTGGAGGGTGCTGCCCGCGTCCTGCTGGTACGGCGCGCCCTGCCACTGCGCGAAGTCGAGCGTCAGGCTCGGGTCGTGGGCGACGAAGCTCCACGGGCCGAGGTAGACGTTGTCGTGCCAGCGGTTCTGCTGCTTCTCGGTGACCGCCTCGGCCACCGGGTCCCCCTTGTACGGCGACCAGTCCGGATAGGTGCCGTAGTTGGCCAGCACCGCCATCCGGCCGCACTTCACCGTGCAGCCGACGACGGAGGCGTCCAGCGTGAAGCGGTTGTCGTGGATGTCCACCCGCTGGGTCTTCCACCGGCAGTCGGTGTACAGCGGATCGCTGGTGATCGTCGGCTGGGCGCAGCGCGCGGTGTCCTTCACCAGCAACGTGCAGGCACCGGAGGAGGTGTTGGCCGGGCTGTTGCAGAACCGGTCGGCGTTCTCCCACAGGGTGATCCCGGACCAGTTGTCCTCCAGCACGTTCCGGTAGATCTCGATCCGGTCCGTGCGGGCCGGCACCCGCGGCTCGCCGCCGGACTCGGACAGGTAGACGGTCGGATAGGGGAAGTTGTCGCCGCGCTCGGCGGATCTGCGGCCCTCGACCCAGTTGTTCCGCCGGATCGTGTTGTTCCGGATGACGGCGTTGTAGCTGGTCTCGTAGATCAGCGCGGCACCGTCGTTGGCCTCCAGCACGTTGTCCTCGATGCGGAAGTCGTTGTTGTTGGTGTCCGCCCACAGCCCGGTCCCGCGGTTGTCGTGCACCCAGTTGCCGCGTACGTCGGCGCCGTTGACGGCCCAGAACTTGACGCCCCCGGTGCAGCCGCAGCCCGGCTGCCGCTGCTCCCACCCGTCGGTGTTGTTGGCCGTGATCTCGTTGCCCTCGACCAGCAGATCGTCGACGGGGGCCCCTTCCTTGTAGGCGTTCATGCCGTACTGTCCGTTGCCGCGCAGGCAGTCGGCGCGGACCCGCTGGTGGGCACCGGCCATCAGCCCGGCGCCGGAGTTGTTCTGGATCGTCGCGTCCTCGATCACCCACCCGTCGGCCGAGTCGTGGTTGACCACGCCCTCGTTCTGCGGCGCGACGAAGCCCTGCACGGTCAGGTAGCGGATGGTCACGTTGCCGGCGGCGCCGCCGAATGCGTACTGGTTGGTCCGCTGGCCGTCGAGCACCGCGCCCGGCGCGCCGAGGTAGCTGTCCCCCTCCTTGGGGACGACCTGGGCGTACCGGTCCGATTCGAGCCGGTGCGTCCCCGGGCGGAGCCAGAAGGTGGTGTTCGGGGGGCTGTCCTTGGTCTTCGCCGCGAGGTCGCCGACCACCGTGGGGTCGACCGGCACCGCGCCCGTCGGCGCCGTCGCCGGCCCGGGCGCGGGCGCGGCGCACACCCGGGCCACGGCCACGGGCGTGGACGGCGCACCGGTCGGCTCCGCCGGGGCGTCCGATGTGCTCGTACAGCCGGTCGCCAGCAGGGCCAGTGCCAGCGCCGCCGCCCCCCAGTACCGCCTCGTGATCCCCACCCGCCCCTCCTAACCCTGGAACCTGAGCACGGTGGTGAACCCCTCGCCGCCGTCGGCGAAGCCGCTGCCGACCAGCGTGGTGGCGGGCTCCTTGCGTCCGAAGCCGGCGGAGTACCAGCCCAGCGGCGGGTCGGTCTCGCCGCGGTGCGCCCGCCAGGACAGCTGCCCGGCCAGGTCGAGGACGGCGGAGCGCTCCTCGCCGTCCCTGGTCCAGGTGAGCACGGCCCGGTTCCCCGTCAGGTCCGCGGTGATCGCCGGGCCGAGGTGGAAGGCCAGGCGCACGGCCCGGCGCGGGCCGCGCACCTCGTCGACCACCCGCAGCTCCCGGCTCGCGGCGGTCAGCTCCACCCGGCGGCGGTGCACCGAGCCCTGGTAGCCGTCGTGTTCGGCGCACCAGCGGGCCACCCCCGTGCTGGAGGTGTCCGCGACCAGGACGCGGCTGCGGGCGTGCCTGGTCCACAGGAACGGGCCGCCGGAGACGGACTGGTCACCGCCGTCCACCTGGAGGGTGTTGTGGCCGAGGGTCGACCGGAAGTACTGCCGCCACTCGGGCTGCCCGTGGTAGCAGAACGTCCCCGGGTCGGCGAGCACGTCGACCCCGTCGTGCCGGACCTCCACGGACAGCGCGTCCGCGTGGGCGTGCGCGGCGATGGACAGGAACCCGTGCGGCCCTCCGTCGCAGCGGCACCAGATCCCGTCCGGACCGCGCAGGATCGTCAGGCCCGCGTCGGCGAAGTGGGCCCGCCGGCTCGCCGGGCGGGTCACCGCCGGTGTCGTCCCGGGCTTCCCGTACGGCCGCAGGAGCGCGGCCAGCAGCGGGGTGCGCACATCGGTGCCGGTCACCGCCGGCCACCAGGGGAGCCGGCCGAACACCGCGCCGCCGGTGGCCAGCAGCGAGGCCCAGCGGTCGGTGCCCGCGCCGTCCACGACCAGACCGTGCCCGTCGTCCGCGTCCCCCTGGCGCGGCGGCCGCAGGCGGTCGTCCACGACGGCCGCGAGCGCGTCGGTCATCCGCAGCAGGACCAGCCGGACGGTCGCGGGGACGGGCACGGCGGCGGCGTCCGCCTCGGCCACCGCGGCCAGGCCGAGCTCCAGGACGAGTCCGTGGTACTCGGTGGCCAGCTCGCGGTTGAGGCCGGACGGGAAGGTGTTGCCGCGCAGGTGCCGTTCCAGCGACCGCAGCGCGCCGGAGCGCCACCGCGCCGAGGAGGGGAACCACCCGAACGCGCAGGCCGCGGCGAACTGCCCGGCGGCCTCCGCGATGACGTGGTTGTTCGCCGAGGACCCCCGGCTGGGGAAGGCGGCCAGCCAGCGCTGGTGGTGCCAGATCTGCTGCAGCGCCACCGGGTTGCCCTCGAACAGGGCGGTCGCGCCCGGCCAGCCGTCCAGCAGCCGGCGGATCCACACCCAGGACAGCAGCCGGATGCCCAACTCGATGCCGCTGATCCAGTGCACGCCGCGCAGCGGCGGGTTGGCCGCCCACCACGACCGCAGGTGCTCGGCCACCCGCTCGGCGTACCGCTCGTTCCCGGTGATCGCGTAGGCGGCGGCGAGCACGGTCAGGTACTGGTGCCGGGACGGCTCCCAGATCTGCTTGATGTCCCCGACCTCGTCCTCGTCGCGGTACGGCACGTCGAAGGCGTAGCCGTCGGGCGCCCGGCGCCCGGTCCTCGGGTCGCGCCACCAGTCCGGGGCGGCCAGGTCGGCGCGGTCGACCCCGAAGAACTCGGCGTGCCCGTCCATCAACCGGTCCGCCTCGGCGACGAGGCGTTTCGCGGCGTCCGCCGGCACCGCGGCGATCGTTCCGGCGGGCAGCACCGCGGTGAACCGGGCGCCGGTCACGCCCGGGCCGGGCGGCGGCGCCGAGCGCCACCGCCGCCTGCGCACCGCGTCGCCCACCCGGCCGCCGACCTCCCGCGGTCCCATCCGGGACAGCCGCCGCAGGTACCAGCCCGCGCTCATGGTCATCGCGCCGCCCTCGCCAACGTCACCGGCGCGCCGCCGGCCAGGCCGGCCTGCACGGCGAGGGTGGCCGCCGTGGTGGCGACCAGCGACTCCAGCGGCACCGGCATCGGCCCGCCGGTCCGTACGGCCTTGACGAACGCGGCCAACTCGGCGGACTGTCCCTTGTCCCGGGCCTTGGGCAGCCGCGAGCTGACCCACCGCCTGCGGCCGGCCGTGCCGTCGAAGTACACCGAGGCGCGGACGAAGTCGTCCAGCTTCAGCACCTTGCCGTCCGCGACGAGGTCCAGCGTCTCCTTGGGGAAGCTGCCCGGGCCGCTGGTGACGTAGCTGAGGGTGGCGGTGGAGCCGTCCGGGTAGCGCAGCACGACCTGGAGGTCCTCGTTGCCGGCGGCGGCGACCGCGTACACCGAGACCGGGTCGGACCCCAGCAGCCAGCTCGCCGTGTCGACGAAGTGCCCGCCCTCGCCGGCGAACCGCGAGCCCTCGGTGCCCTGTTGGAGGTACCAGCTGCCGTGCTGCAGCCGGCCCGCGTTGACCAGGTACCGCAGGCTCGCCGGCCCGGTCCGGGCGCCGAACCGCGCCCTGGCCTCCCGCAGCAGCGGCGCGAACCGGCGGTTGAAGCCCACCTGCAAGCGGTCGTTGCCGGACTCCTCCACCGCCGCGAGCACGCCGGCCAGCTCGTCCTCGGTGAGGGCCAGCGGCTTCTCCACGAACACCGCCTTGCCGGCCAGCAGCGCCTGCCGGGTCAGTTCGGCGTGGGAGCTGTGCCGGGTGACCACGAACACCGCGTCGATCGACTCGTCGCCGAGCACGGCGTCGAGATCGGTGGTCGCCCGGCCGAAGCCGAACTTGCGCTGCGCGTTGGCCCCGGACAGCGCCGTGGTGGTGACGACGGTGGACAGCTCGACGCCGTCGCGCTGTGCCAGGTGCGGCAGCAGCATCGACGTCGCGTAGTTGCCCGCGCCGACGAAGGCCAGCCGCACCGGCGTCCCCGCGGATCGGGCGCGCACGGGCCGGGCCGGGGTGGCCTGCTGGTCGCGTCGTACGGCGGGCACCGCCACCGTCGGGGCCTGCGCCCCGCCCTCGCCCTCGGCCTCGGGGTAGCGGAACAGCACCGCCACGGCCTTCAACTCGCCGTCCTTCAGGCGCCGGTACGTCTCGACGGCGTCGTCGAAGGCGGCGATGTGGGAGACCAGCGGCTCCACGTCGACGCGGCCGCGGGCGAGGAGGTCGAGGAAGCACGCCAGGTTGCGGCGCTCCGTCCAGCGCACGTAGCCGATCGGGTAGTCCCGCCCCGCCAGCTCGTACTCCGGGTCGTAGCGCCCGGGGCCGTACGAGCGGGAGAACCGGACGTCGAGCTCCTTCTCGTAGTACGCGTTCCACGGCAGGTCCAGCCGGCACTTGCCGATGTCGACGACCCGGCCGCGGTCCCTTGCCAAGTGGGCGGCCAGCTCGACGGGTTGGTTGCTGCCGCCGCCGGCGGCCAGGTACACCTGGTCCACGCCGTGACCGCCGGTCAGCTCGGCGACGGCGGCCTCCACGGCCGCGGACCCGGGATCGCCGCAGGCCACGGCGCCCAGCCGCGCGGCCAGTTCGCAGCGCGCCGGGTCGGGGTCGGCGCCGACGACGCGCACCCCCGCGGCGGTGAGCAGCTGCACCACCAGCTGCCCGATCAGCCCGAGGCCGATGACCAGCGCCACCTCGCCGAGCTGCGGCTCGCCCTGGCGGACGCCCTGCAGCGCGATCGACCCGACGGTGCCGAAGGCCGCGTGCCGGGGAGCGAGGCCGTCCGGCACCGGCGTGTAGAGGTTCTTGGGCACCCAGTTCAACTCGGCGTGCAGCGCGTGCTCGTTGCCGGCGCAGGCCACCAGGTCGCCGACCTTCACGTCGTCGACCCCGGCGCCGACCTGCTCGACCACCCCGCACAGCGAGTAGCCCAGCGGCGTGTAGGAGTCCAGCTTGCCCATCACCTTGCGGTAGGTGGCGGGCAGCCCGTTGGTGGCCACGCTCTGCATGACCTTGGCCACCTGGTCCGGCCGGGAGCGCGCCTTGCCCAGCATCGACATGCCGGCCTCGGACACCTTCATCAGCTCGGTCCCGGTGGAGATCAGCGAGTAGACGGTGCGGACCAGCACCCCGCCCGGCTTGCAGCCCGGCACCGGCACGTCGAGCACCGCCAGCTCGCCGCTCTTGTAGTTCTGCACGACCTGTTTCACCGGAAGTCCCCTTGTTCCTCGGCGGTAATCAGCGGTAAGCGGTTTCTAAGCGGTCCGGCCGGAGCCGGAGGTCGCGTCGCGGTACCAGTACTCCAGGGTCAGCACGTGCCACAGGTGCTTGGAGAAGTCCCGCTGCCCGGCGGCGTCCTCGGCGACCATGCGCGCGAGCGCGTCGCGCCGCAGCAGCCCGGAGTTGACGAGCACGCCGTCGTGCACCACCTCGCGCACCAGCGGCGCCAGGTCCCGGCTCATCCAGGCCCGCAGCGGGGCGCTGAACAGGCCCTTGGGCCGGTACACGATCTCCCGGGGCAGGATCGAGGTGGCCGCCTCCTTGAGCACGGCCTTGCCCTGCCGTCCGACGATCTTGCGGTCGCCGGGCACGGAGAACGCGGCCCTGACCACCTCGACGTCCACGTACGGCACCCGGACCTCGGTCGAGGCGGCCATGCTGGAGCGGTCCGTGTACGCGAGGTTCAGGCCCGGCAGGAACATCCGGGCGTCGCCCAGGCACATGCGGTTGACGAAGTCGTCGAGGTCGTTGTCCCGGTAGACGTCCGCGTGCTCGGTCAGCACGTCCTCGACCGTCCCGGCCAGGTCCGGGTCGACCAGGGCGAGCAGTTCGTCCCGGTCGTACATGGTGTAGCTGCGCCGGAAGGCCGTCTCCTCGGGCAGATCGGCGAAGGAGAGGAACCGCTTCGCGAACCGCACGGACCGGTAGCCCCGGCGGGCCGAGGCGACCGGCAGCCGGTCCACGGCGGCGGACAGGCCGCGCCGCAGGGGCCGCGGGACGCGCTGGTAGCGCAGCGCGATCAGGTTGGCCAGGTGCTTGCGGTAGCCGGCGAACAGCTCGTCGGCGCCCATCCCCGAGAGCATCACCTTGACCCCGGCCTCCCGGGCGGCCGAGCAGATCAGGAAGGTGTTGATCGCGGCGGGGTCGCCGATCGGCTCGTCCAGGTGGTACGTCATCCGCGGCAGCAGGTCGAGCACGTTCGGGGCGATCTCGATCTCGTGCAGGTCGACGCCGAAGCGCTCGGCCACCTGCCGGGCGTAGCGCAGGTCGTCCGGCATCGCCTCGAACCTGGCGTCCTCGGCGCGGAACCCGATCGTGTAGGCGGAGATCCCGGGGTGGTCGCGGGCCGCCAGCGCGGTCAGGTAGCTGGAGTCCAGGCCGCCGGAGAGGAAGGTCGCCACGGGCACGTCGGAGAGCAGATGGCGCCGGGTCGACTCCTCGACGACGGCGGCGAGGTCCGGCCGCTCGCCGGCCAGGGCCCGCTCCCGGCCCTCGGCGGCGACCTCCCGCAGGTGCCAGTACCGGCCGCGCTCCACCCGGCCGTCGGGCCGGCACCGCAGCCAGCTGCCCGGCGGCAGCTTCTCCGCCTCGCGGAACGCGCACCGGGAGTCCGGCACCCAGTAGTACAGCAGCGAGGCGACCAGCGCCGCATGGTCCACCTGCAGCGACCCGCCGGTGGCGGCGGCGAGGGCCTTGAGCTCGGAGGCGAACACCAGGCCCTCACCGCGCCGCAGCAGGAACAGCGGCTTGATGCCGAGTTGGTCGCGGGCGAGCACCAGCTCACCGGTTCGCTCGTCGAAGATCCCGAACGCGAACATGCCGCGCAGCCGGGGCAGGCAGTCCGTGCCCCAGCGCCGCCAGGCCTCCAGCAGCACCTCGGTGTCGGAGGTGCCGCGGAAGCGCACCCCGGCGGCCGCCAGTTCGGCCCGCAGCTCGGGCGCGTTGTACAGCTCGCCGTTGTACGTCAGGACGAGGCCGTCCGAGACCATCGGCTGGGCGCCCGTCCCGGACAGGTCGATGATGGCCAACCGGCGGTGCCCGAGGTGTACTTCGCCGTCACCGACGGGGTGGCTGTACCGGCCCGCCCCGTCCGGGCCGCGGTGGGCGAGGGTCTCGGTGAGCAGGTCGGTCACGGCCTTGCCGTCCGGCCAGCGGTACGTGCCCGCGATGCCACACATGTGCTACCTCGCCTCCTGGTTCTCGTCCGGGACCGGTACGGTCCGGATCGGTCGTCGTTCGGTCAGCCGCCGGCCCGTCCCGTTCGGCCGGGCGGGCAGCTCGGTCCGGCCGCGCAGTGCGGTGTGCCGCCCGTCCCACAGCGTGCCGTCGGTCCGGTCGCGCGGATCGGGGTCGATCAGCACCACGCCGAGCACCGGGATGTGCTGGTCGGCGAGTTGCCGTGCCACGGTGTGCAGCCAGGCGGCGCTGCCGTGCCCGGCGCGCACGACCAGCACCGTCCTGGTGCCGAGGTGCCGCAGGTCGGTCCACGCGGTGCCGGGTGCCACCGAGCCGACGCCGAGCCGGCGCCCCTGCTCCGGCGCGTCCGCGGCGCGTTCGCCGCCGACCACGGCCGGATCGCCCGGCCGCGGGCGGCGCTTGGCGAGCCGGCGGCCGGGCAGGCCGTCGACGACGACCACCGGCCCGTCCTGCGCCAGCGCCCCGGCGAGGTCGACGGCGAGCTCGCTCGCGCTGCGCGCACAGCCCAGTTCCAGCAGCGACACCGCTTCGGTGCCGCCGCGCACGGTGCGGGCCAGGGTCGCGGTGAGCCTGGTCCGGGCCTGCCGGGTCCGTCGGCGCTGCCACCGCCCGGCCCGCCGCCGGGGTGTGCGGGGCAGCTCCGCGAGGACCGAGGCGCCGAGGTTCGCCGCGATCTCCCGGCGCAGCACCGGGCGGTCCGCCACCACCGCGCCGACCGCGGCCACCGCGAGTCCGAGGACGAGCCCGAGGACGAGCCCGATCGCGGCGTCGGTGGCAGCCGTTCTGGTCACGGCGTGCTTCTCCGCGCGGGGGGCGTCCACGATCTGGGTGCCGGCGACGAGCCGGGGCGTGCCGACCCGCGCCTCCGCGGCGCGCTGGCCGAAGTCGGTGATCCGCGAAGTGAGTTCGGCCCGGCTGGCGAAGAGCGACTCCCGGTTCGCCGACGCCTGCGGCCCGCTCTGCGAGGCAGCGTCCCCGATCGCCTTGTTCACCTGGGCGAGTTCGGCGGTCAGCCGGTCGCGCTGGTCGAGCAGGGCCTTGGACTCGGCGTCGGCGGCTTCCTGGAGCCGCCGGACGTGGTCCGCGACGAAGGCCTCGGCCAGCGCCTTGGCCCGGGCCACCGCCTCCGCGTCGCTGTGCCCCTTCACGGTGATCTGCAGCAGGTTGTTGGTCAGTCCGGTGCCCGCGTAGTCGGGCATGAAGTCCTCCGGCTTCTCCGAGGAGCCGAGGGACTTCAGCGCCGCACCGGCGATCCCCGTGGTCTGCAGCAGGGCGACGTCGGTGCGGATCAGCGTTCCGGGGTCGTTCGGCTGGTCCGCCTGGTGCGCGACCAGCACCTTGGTCACCGCACTCGGCGGTGGCGGCAGCAGGACGGCCACCGCCGCGCCGAGCAGCATCCCGACCAGCGCCAGGGCACACCACAGGCGCCGCCGCCGGCGCACCGCCACCACCAGGGCCTGGAGGTCCAGCAGCGGCGAGGCGGTCGACGACTCCGAAGCCGTGCTCGTCGTCACCCCGAACCTCTCCCCGCGTCGGCGCCGACCGCGAGCGCCGGCGCGGCGCCCTCCGGAGGTCGGCCGTCCGAGCGCGTCGGACGGGCCCGGACCGCGCCGGCGACGACGACGCCGACGACCTGGTACCCGGCGTCCGCACACGCCCCGGCGAGGCCGGCGAGCTCCGCCGCCGTCCAGCTGCCCGCGCTGAGCACGACCAGGGCACCGGCCTCGTCGTCGCGGTCCGGCACCAGCGGCCGGGACACCGAGACCTCCACCACCCGCAGCAGCGGATCGCCCGCCGCCTCGTCGACGAGCTGCCCGGCGGCCCGCAGGGCGGTCCCGTCGCCGTCCGGGACGACGACCAGCAGCCGCCGGGCGGACGGCAGTTGCTCCCGGAGGCGGGCACATACCCGCCGGTAGCGGAGCTGCCGGCCGGCCTCGTCGCCGGAGGCCTGCGGGGTCGGCGCGTCCCACCGGACGTCGAGGCCCAGCAGCCGGCGGGCGAGCCCCCGCGGGCCACGGCCCCGCGGCCGGTGCGCGGGCCGGTCGCCGGGTACGTCGACGGTGCCCAGAGCCACCGCGCCCAGTGCCGCGGCGAGCTCCGGTTCGGTGCGCAGCCGGCGGCTCATCCGTGCGGCGGCGAGATGGCCGACGACCCCGAGCAGGAAGAACAGCAGCGCCCCGGCGGCGATCAGCTGCACGGCCGTCGGCGGCGCCTCGGCGGACGGCCGGGGGGCCGGCCCCATGACGACCATGTTGGCCTTGGCGGCGGCCGGGTCGACCTGGTCCAGCTTCTTGACGGCGTCCTGCAGCGCGGTGCGCAGCTTCGCGAGCTCGGTGCGGGTCTGCACGCTCTCCACCGTCTGCCCCGGATTGGTCGCATCGGCCAGTTCGGTGATGCGTCGGCCGGCCTGCGCCACCAGCTGCCGCAGCTCGTCGGGCTGCGCCACCGCGGGGTCGGTGCCGTCGCCCGCCATCCGCGCGGCGAAGGTGACGAACTGCCGGGCCACCTGGTCGGAGAGCTGCTGGGCGCGCTCCGGGGTTTCGGCCGTGCCCGAGATCTTGATGATGTTCCCGTCCGCGGCCGTGGCGCTCACCCGGTCCTGCAGCTTGCCGCCGCCGACCCCGGGCCAGTTGAGCGCGGCGGCCGCCCGGCCGACCACCACCGAACTGTTCGCGATCTCCGCCTGGGTCAGCAGTTCGCGCTCCTGCCAGACCCCCGGCAGCAGCACCGACGCCGAGGCCGTGTACTGCGGCGGGAACAGCAGGGAGGCGCCGTAGCCGACGAGCGCACCCACCGCGGCGAGGACGGCGAGGAGCCGCCAGCGCCGACGGAGGATCCGGCCGATCGTGACCAGGCGTATCGTGTCATCGCTCAACGGCGCGGCCTTCTCCCCGGCCGGTCCCGGCCGTCCGCCGACACCGGAGCGTGGCTGCCCCGCACGGGCGTGCGGCAGGCGGCGGCGTAGGCGGCGAGCAGCGACCGCTGGGAATTGCGCCAGGCGAGCGGCCCGTTGATCCGCTCCTGGCCGATCTTGCCCATCAGGGCCCGCCGCTCCGGATCGTCCAGCAGCTGCGCGATCAGCCCGGCGAACTCGGCCTCGTCGTCGGCGCGGGCGTAGACGGCGGCGTCACCGGCGGAGACCCGCGCCTCCCGGAGGTCGAAGGAGACGATCGGCCGGCCCATCACCATGTACTCCAGGACCTTGTTCATGGTCGACACGTCGTTGAGCGGATTGCGCGGGTCGGGGGAGAGGCACACGTCCGCGGTGGACAGGTAGCGCACCAGGTCGGCGTCCGGAACGCGCCCGGTGAACTCCACCTGCTCCGAGAGCCCGAGCCGCCGGGACAGCTCCACCATCGCGTCGAAGGTGTCGCCGCCGCCGACGAACACCGCGTGCCAGTCGGTCCGCCCGAGCTCGTCGCGCAGCTTCGCGAGGGCCCGAAGGGCGTAGTCGACGCCGTCCTGCGGGCCCATGACGCCCAGGTAGCACAGCAGATGGGGCTTGCCGCGCTTCAGCTCCGGCTCCGGCGGTACCGGCCGGAACCGGTCGGTGTCCGGCGCGCTGCGTACCACGAAGACGTCCTCGGGCCGCCGACCGCCGCGGCGCAGCGCGACGTCCCGGTAGCTCTCGTTCGTGGCGAGCACGATGTCCGCGGCCCGGTAGGTCCGCCGTTCCAGCGCGCACACGGCGCGGTAGAGCAGGTCCTCGCCGCGGTCGAACCGGGAGAGGTACAGCTCGGGCACCAGGTCGTGCTGGTCGAAGACGAACCGCGCGCCGCGCCGCTTCAGCCACAGCGCCGGCAGGAACAGCAGGTCGGGCGGGTTGCAGGCGTGCACGACGTCGACCGGGCCGACCCTGCGGGCCAGTCGGATGGTGTGCCACAGCGCCGATCCGTACTCCCGCAGGTAGCCGGCCGGCCCTCCGGTGGCGGCGCGCAACGGGTAGCGGTGGATCCGCACCCCGTCGATCACCGCTTCCGGCTCGGTGTCCCGCTTCTCTCCCTGCGGGCAGATGACGTGCACCTCCCAGCCCGCGTCGCGCAGCGTCGTGCACTCCTGCCACACCCGCCGGTCGAACGGCACCGAGAGGTTCTCCACCAGGATCAGCGCGCGACGGGCCCGCCCGTCGCCGCCGACCGCGTCATCGAACGATGTGTCACCAAGCAAGGCCCACGTACCCCGGTTCGGCCCGGCGCGCCTCGGCGTCGGGAAGGCGGATGAGGTCGACGATCATCCGGCCGCCGCCCTGGGGCAGCGCCGACAGCACGGCCGGGTCCCTGGTGCCGACCACGCACACCTCGGCATGGTCGAGCACCTCGTCGACGGACTCCGCGAGCAGCTGCGCGAGGTGCGGCAGCCGGGTCTCGATGTACTCGCGGTTCGCGCCGAGCAGCCGGGAGAGGTTCACGTTGGGGTCGTAGATCCGCAGGTCGTAGCCCTTGCCGAAGAGCCGCTCCGCGAGCTCGACGAGCGGGCTCTCGCGCAGGTCGTCGGTGCCGGGCTTGAAGGACAGGCCGAACAGGCCCACCCGGCGCCTGCCGGTGCGCTCGACCAACTCCACCGCGCGCTGCAGGTGTTCGGCGTTGGAGGGCAGCACGTGGGCGAGGATGGGCACCGAGACGTCGGCCCGCTGCGCCGCGTGGACCAGGCTGCGCAGGTCCTTGGGCAGGCAGGAGCCGCCGAAGGCGAAGCCGGGCCGCAGGTAGGCGGGGCTGATGTTCAGCTTGCGGTCGGCCAGGAACACGTCCATCACCTGGTGCGAGTCCACCCCGAGCGCCCGGCACACCGCGCCCAGCTCGTTCGCGAAGCCGATCTTGAGCCCGTGGAAGGCGTTGTCCGCGTACTTGATCGCCTCGGCCGTCGGGACGGGCACCCGGAACACCTCGCCGGGCAGTCCGTCGTACAGCGCCGCGACCACGTCGCCGCTCGCCGGGTCGAGCTCGCCGATGACGGTCTTCGGCGGGTCGAAGAAGTCCCGCACACTGGTGCCCTCGCGCAGGAACTCCGGGTTGACGGCGACCCCGAAGTCCACCCCGGCCGTGCCGCCGGCGTACTTCTCCAGGATCGGTACCAGCAGGTCCAGGCAGGTGCCCGGCAGCATGGTGCTGCGGAACACGACGGTCTGCCGCCCGCCCCGCTCGGCCACCGCGGCACCGATCTCCTCGGTGACCCGCTCCAGGTACGTGGTGCACAGGCTGCCGTTGGGCTCCGACGGCGTGCCGACGCAGACCAGCGACACGTCGCTGCCCATGATCGCCTCGCGGACGTCGCCGGTGGCGCGCAACGCCCCGGTCCGTACGACCTCGGCGATGAGCTCGCCGATCCGTTCCTCGACCACCGGGGCCTTGCCGTCGTTGACCAGGTCGACCTTCACCTGGTTCACGTCCACCCCGATGACCTCGTGACCCAGGCTGGCCAGGCACGCGGCCGACACGCAGCCCACGTAACCGAGCCCCAGGACACTGACCCTCATGACGCGTTCCTCCCCTCGGGCAGGCCGTTGCGGCCTGCCATCCGCGCGCCGACCGGACGGCGCCCCCGGCGCATCAGTACGCCCCCTGGCCCTGGAGCACCGCACGCAGCGTCTTCCACAAGATCACCGCGTCGAGTGCGAGCGACCAGTCCTCCACGTACCGCAGGTCCAGCCGGACCGCCTCCTCCCAGGGCAGGTCGCTGCGCCCGCTGATCTGCCACAGGCCGGTCAGCCCGGGCTTGACGAGCAGCCGCCGCCGGATGTCCGGGCCGTACGCGGCCGACTCCTCCGGCAGCGGAGGCCGCGGGCCGACGAGCGACATCGAGCCGGTGAGCACGTTGAGGAGCTGCGGGAGCTCGTCGAGCGAGTACCGGCGCAGCACCCCTCCCACCCGGGTCACCCGCGGATCCCGGCGGAGCTTGAACAGCAGGCCGGCGCCCTCGTTGCGGTCGGCCAGCTGGGCACGGGCCCGGTCGGCCCCGGCCACCATGGTGCGGAACTTGAACAGGGTGAACTCGCGGCCGTCCTTGCCGACCCGGTGCTGGCGGTAGAGCGCCCCGCCCCGGCTGTCCACCATCACGACCAGCCCGACCAGCACCATCAGCGGTGTGAACAGGACCAGCAGGAGCGCGGCGCCCAGCCGGTCGACGACCCCTTTGACCGCCCGGCGGCCCCCGGTGAACGTCGGCATGCTGACCCGCAGCATCGGGATCCCGAGCACCGCGTCGACGTGCAGCCGCGGGCCGGCCACCTCCATCAGCACGGGGGCCACGACCATCTCGGCATCGCTGCCTTCGAGGTTCCAGGCCAGCCGCTGCAGCCGGTCCGGCGACCAGTGCGGGTCCGGGGTGACCGCGACGACCCGGTAGCCGTCGCGGCGGACGTGGTTGGCGACGTCCGTCAGCCGGCCGACGACCGGCACTCCGTCCAGCCGGTCACCGCCCAGCCCGAGACCGTCCGGCGTGCACACCGCCTCCACCCGCCAGCCCAGGTGCGGGAACTTGCGGGTCCGGGCGATCAGGTCGCGCACGGTGGCCAGGCCCCCGGCGGCGAGCACCGGGCGCAGACACCGACCACGGTTGCGCTGCTTGTGCAGCCACAGGCGCAGCAGATACCGCTCGGTCATGGTGACGACCGTGATCGCCGGGATCGCGACGAAGATCCAGAGTTTGATGTTGCGCGAGGTCAGGGCGATCCCGCCGAGCGACAGGACGACGGCCGCCGTGAACAGCGCGCGTCCGAGCCTGCGGAACTCCTCGGCGCCCTGGCCGAGCACGGCCGGAGCCCAGGACCTTGTCACCGCCAGCGCCCCCAGCACCAGCAGTTCGGTGCCGAAAGCGAGAATTCCCCATTTCTCGTGCCAGTTGGCCGCGTCCCGAACCCCGAAGAAGCCACCTATCGCCGCCACCACGAAGGCGGTGGCCACGGTATCGCTGATGATCACAGCACGGCGGTACTGCTGCTCCCAATCGACCCCGGGTCGGCTGATTCTCCCGTTCCCCGGACGCCCGCGCGCCGCCAGAAACGGGCTGACTAACTCCCCCTCCTCCTGCTCCACAGCCCCCCCCAGGTCGCCAGTGGGTTCGACGTGCTCACTCCACACGATTCCTCCCCCCGGGAGGCCGGCGCCTCCCGCACTGTTCGTCCCCTCGGGAGGCCCCGCCCCCCGCGCCGCGCTGTTCCTCCCTCCGGGAGGCCCCCGCCTCCCGCGCATGGCACATCGGTTCTTGCAGCGCTGATCGAACATCCCGCCCGGCGGCAGGCGACTCACCCGTCCCGCCGGATTTCGCGGCAGACGGGAACCCGTCGACGGTTGCTCCCCCACACCCGGAGCCCACTCGCGGGCCCCAAGAAATTGATCACCCCCACGCCTGACGCCGGGGACGCGACAAAATGGCTGCCCACAACGCCGGACATGTAGATCACTGATCGTCGCCACGTGTCCAAACGGGCGAAGCAAAAATCAATGTAGAGCATCGAGGCCGTCAGAAGAGGGGGATGTGTGAAACACGTGCACGATATCTGAACCTTGATCAACCGAACGGTCACGTCCCGCCGCTGACCTGAACACGCAGACCCACCCGGTGACCTGTGCCGACGTCAGCCGACCGTCGAACCCCTCGGTCGTTCCTCGCCCGCTTCGTCGAGCCGTGTACTCCCCGTGCGACCTTCGGCTACAGGGGGTGCGTCGGTGTACGACAAGGTCAACACCGCTGCCAACAGCCTCGATCGGAGTCAGCAGTACTACCACGGCAACGAGGTCGGCACCGCCGCCGATCTGCGCGCGGTCCGGTAGGACGGGGGGAATTTCAGACAGATGGTGTCCTTCAAGGAACTGCACGAGGCCGACTTCTCCGGGGTATCAGAAGCCGCCGAGGCGTGGGCCGGTGTGGCCAGGACCCTCACGGCCCTGGACGGTCGGGTCACCAAGGACCTCACCGGCACCGCGCAGCGGGCCGGTTGGCAGGGTGCGGCCGCCGACGAGGCGACCAAGACGCTTCAGGCCATCGACGGCGACTTCAAGCAGGCCTCGGCCGTCGCCACCGCCCTCGCCGCGATCATGAAGACCGCCGCCGCGGACTTCGCGGCCGCCCGCCGCGACCTCGACTCGGCGCTCCACGACGCGCAGGCCGACGACCTGACCGTCTCCGCGGACGGCACGGTGAGCTGGAGCCTGCCCAAGGGATCGAAGAACGAACACGGCAGCAAGACCAAGGGCGAGGACCTCTGGGGCCCGGACTGGTCCCTCAAGGCCGGCGCGGGGGACCCGTTGGGTTCCCTGATGAAGCAGATGAAGAGCGACCCGGCGGCAGCACAGGAATTCCTCGACCCGAGTCGGAACAAGAACCTCACCTACCTGCTCAAGGACCGCTCGTGGCCCAACCAGGACCTTGAGGGCAAGCTGTCCGCGGACTAGCTGCGCAACAGCTCCCACGGAATGTTCAGCCAGGTACTGGAGGCCGCCGCTACCGGCCGCGACCCCGACGGCTCGCAGCCGCCCGTCCGACCGCACGACGCGACGATGACGCGGATCATGGACACGGCGCTCTCGACCCTCGGAGACGACAAGGCTGGCAACCAGAACAACCTGTCTCCTGCTCTTCGCCGTCCGATGGCGGGCCTGATCAGTGAGTACGTGGCGGACACCCACGACATCCTCAGCAAGGACCTCCCGGGCCCCTCCGAGCCAGGCGGACTGAACACCACCCGCGAGCAGCTCCTCCGGGTGATCCGTGGAACCGCCGAAGACCCGGAGTCGTATTCCCTGATCCACCTGTCCGAGACCCGGGAAGTGGCTCGCCGCATGGCGGAGTACGGCCCCGAGGCGTTCAAGGACGTCAACGGGCGCCCGGATCCGAAGTTCGAGAGCTTCGTCAACGAGGCCAGCAAGGCCTTCGGCGCGCTCGACGCCGTCCAGGCGGACACCATCACGGACCACAAGTCCGACGAGCAGTTCAAGGTCAACTGGAAAGCCAAGATGGACTACCACTACGTCGGCACGATCGCGAACATGCTGCCGGGTACGAGCTGGTTGCCCGTGGGGGACATCGCCCAGCGCTACGTCGACGTCGCCACCTCCGACTGGGCGAACCAGGTCAATTCCGCGATCGACACCAAGGCCCAGGGCGATCTCAGCAGCCTCTACACCACGGGGCAGTCGCAGATGCAGGTCATGCTCAAGGAGAAGGCCGATCAGTTCGGTGTGCCCCAGCGCGACATCCTGCTCGGCCAACTGACCGACTCGGCCAACGTCCACTACTACACATCGATCACCCAGGCCCACAACGCCGCCTTCGGAAAGGCGTGATCCCGTGACGGAACGAACGGGCGAAAGCTCCGGTGGGCTGGTCGGCATGGCCGACACGGCGCTGGACCGGCGTGGGTTCACCAGCTGGCCGCTGCGGGTGCGGGCGGCGGTCGCCGCGGTGGCGGTGGTGGGTGTCGCGGCCGGGGCGGGAGCGTTCCTCGCGGGCAACCTGAGCAACGCCTTCGGGCCGGACACCGTCTGCGGCGGCATGGTGAACGCCGCCGCACTGAACGACGCCCTCGGGTCGGGCGCGGTGAGCGCCAAGACGTCCGGTGACGGCCTGCGCAGCGGCAACGACCACTGCACGGCCACAGTGAGCCACGGCGTCTTCGGCGGCGACCGGTCCGTCATCGTGCAGGTGAAGAGGGCGGACGACCTCGGCCCCTACCTGGCCGACTCGGGGGCCTCGTTGTTCGCCGCCTCGGCGAACGGTGGTGCGAGCGGAGCGGCTCGCAGCGACCGGGCCTGGGCACTGCTTCCCGGAGAGTGCGGCGGAGGTCTGCGGGTGGAGGTCAGCTCGGTGAGTGGTGCGCAGCCCGGGGCGGGGAAGCTCGCCGGACTCGCCGTGTCGGCGGCGAACGGCTTCGCGGCGGACCGGGGGTGCGGCAAGACCCGGCTTCCCGCGCCGCAGAAGCTGTCGGAGGCCGGGCAGGAGCACGAGCTGAACAGCGGCTCGGTCTGTGGCCTGCCCGGGTCCACCGCGACCGGCGGCGCCGGGGACAAGCGCTACCGGGAGAGCGTGAGCACCGCGTTCGACCCGGTGTGGGTCTGCCGGATCACCCCGGACACGGAGCCCGGCCCCCGCTACACCTTCCTGATCGGGACGGAGCCCCGGCTCCGGACCCCGGTGAACGAGAAGGACGCCCCACCGGCCTTCGGCCGCTCCCGGTGGGCGGGCTCGCCCATCCGGGACAGGGAGGTGGTGGCGACCTGCCAGGGCAGGCCCACCTACTTCCGGATGGAGTCCGGCATCTCCCTCCAGGGACGCTTCCCCGACTCGGAAGGGACGTGGAAGCAGTTCCTCGCCGCCGGCGGCAAGGCGATCGGCTGCGAACCGATCCTCTGACCGCTTCCGTCGAGTGGCCGGCCGGCTCTGCGCCAGACCCCGAGGAGCCGAGGTCGGCAGGCACACCGGCCCGGAGCGGCTCACCCGAGCCGCTCCGATCCGTCACCTCGGCGTAGCCCTCCAGCGTGGTGACGCCGCGATAGAACGCCTGGGCTGGGTCAAGCCGGTCGTGAGCGATACCCACCCGGACCGGTCGACGCGATCGGCGCCACCCTGCCCGGTGAGTCCTGGCAGCGCGGTCGGACGCAGTGTGCGCGGAACCTGCTTTCACAGGTTCCGAAGTCCGGTCACGCGACCGCCCCCGGCGAGGGGGCCGGGGGCGGGCGCGTCGGAGGGGATCGGGGATCGAGGGGTCAGGAGGTACGGCGGACGAACGGCTCCCAGATCACCTTGATCGACCGCCTCTCCTGGGCGGGGCTGGGGCGGTACTGCGCCTCGGTGCCGAAGGGCGGGGCGCCGGAGCGCAGTCTGGCGGGCTGGGCGGTGATCGCGACCCATCCAGGGTTGCCGGTCACGCAGTCCACGGGGATGCCGTCGGCCGCGAAGTCGCAGAAGGTCCGGTACACCGTGCCGTCGGTGGTGATGGTCTCCACCGCGATGTCGTTGCCGTGGTCCGCGACGGCCACACCGCAGGCGGGGGCGGCTCCCAAGGGGAGTGCCGGGGGGTCGACCGGGTGGTCACGTCGGCGTTCGGGCCGGTCGGGCCGCCAGGCCCTGTGTTGCCGGCCGGACCGGTCGGACCCGCCGGGCCGGTGTTGCCGTTGGTACCCGCCGGGCCGGTCGGGCCGGTGGGACCGGTCGGGCCCACGCACTCGATCGGGTGGTCATGGCCGCCGTGGTTGTCACCGTCGCCGCAGGACGACCGGCCGTCCTTCTGGAACTTCTCGGCGAGCTGGTGCACCATCGCGTGGACGCCGTCGCCGCCCCACGAGTCGTGCTCGCCCGGCGGACAGTGGTCCTCGCCGTGCCCGCCGTACACCTGGTGGTTCAGGTGTGGATGGTAGCCGTGCATTCCGCTCGCGAACGCCGTGCCGTGGACGACAGGACGGCCGTGATGAGCAGCGCCGCGCCGGCGGCGCGCTGTTTGCGGCGGTTGGGCACCGCCGGCTTCGGGATCTGCGTTCCGCGTGAAGACACCCAGTTCTCCTCATCCATCAGGGACCGGCAGGATGGATTGACCCGCCGAGTGACCGCCATTGATGCGGGGGCACGGTTGCCGTGCCCGGTCCGCGCTCGACTCCGCAGCCCGTCGCCCGCACCCCGAGAGGCCGTTGTGACACGACCTGACAACCCCCGTTCCGGCACGTCCCGCTCCGGCGGCCGGAAGCCCACCATCTGCCTGTGCATGATCGTCAAGGACGAGGCGAAGGTCATCGAACGCTGCCTCGGATCGGTGCGCGATCTCATCGACACCTGGGTGATCTCCGACACCGGATCCACGGACGGGACACAGGAGTTGATCCGTCGCGCGCTGGACGGGATTCCCGGCGAGCTGCACGAGGAGCCCTGGACGAACTTCGGCCACAACCGGACGCTCAACATCCGGCACGCCCGGGGGAAGGCCGACTACCTGCTGCTGATCGACGCCGACATGGTGGTGCGGCAGGAGGGCCGCTCCCCGCGCCGGCGGCCGATTCCTACATGCTGCGCCACGCCGCCGATCTGGAGTACCGGATCAAGCGGCTGGTCCGCGGCTCCATCGACTGGCGTTACGAGGGCTCCACTCACGAGTACCTGACGACGAGTCAGCAGGACCAGGCCCGCCGACCTCGACGCGCTGGTCATCGAGCACTTCGCCGACGGCGGCTCCCGCTCCGACAAGTTCGAGCGGGACGCCCGCCTGCTGCGGGAGGACCTGGAGCGCGATCCCGGCAACTCGCGCGCGGTCTTCTACCTCGCCCAGACCATGCGCGACCTCGGACGCACCGCCGAGGCGATCGAGCTGTACCGGCGGCGCGCACGGATGGGCGGCTGGGAGGAGGAGGTCTACTACGCGCTGCTCCAGGTCGGCGTACTGACGGCGGAGAGCGGCGACTGGCCGTCGGCCATGGACGCCCTGCTGCGCGCCTGGGAGAGTCGCCCGCAGCGGCTCGAAGCCTGCTACCAACTCTGCTCGCGGCTGCGCCAGATGGGCCGGTACCAGGCCGCGCACGCCTTCGCCCGGGCCGGGCTGGACCGCGACGTGCCGAACGACTGGCTGTTCACCGAGCCCTGGGTCTACCGCTGGGGCCTGCTCTTCGAGTACTCGATCGCGGCGTACCGGGTCGGTGACGCGGACAGCTCACTGGCGGCCTGCGACCGTCTGCTCGCCACCGCCGAGTTGCCCCACCCCTACCGCGAACAGACCGTCGCCAACCGGAAGTTCGCCGAGCGCTCCGCGTCGGCGTCGGTCTGAACCCGCCGGTGCTCCCTGCTGCTCAGCCGGTCCGGGTGAGCAGCACGTAGCCGTTCACGTCGGCGACGTCGCGGTACCCGTGCGCGCGGTCCCAGTTCAGCCGGTTCCGCTCGATCTCGGGCGTCAGTGGCCAGCGCTTGTTCCACGGTGTCCAGGTGTCCACCAGGATCCACTGCGAGTCGGGCCGGCCGGGCCCCCAGCCGAAGAGGCCGACGGTGGTGCGGTTGCTGAGCTGGGGCACCAGCAGGGTGGAGGCCTGGACGGTGGCACCGCCCGCGATGCGGTCCATCAGCTCGCGGGCGACGGCGAGCCGGGGGTCGGTCCGCCAGGTGGACGGCTGGACCAGCTGCCAGAACGGGAACTGCGGCAGCAGCAGCACGCAGATCGCCGCCGCGCCCAGGAGGTGGCGCTGCACACTGCCCTCCTGTGCGCGCCGGGCGGCCAGCGCCTCGACGAAGGCGGCGAAGACGATCGGCATCAGCACCAGCGAGTAGTGGTAGCCCGTGCCCCAGTGGACTGTGTTGGACGAGACGAACCGCCACACCACCGTCGGCACCGCGACCCACACCAGCGAGGAGCGCAGCGCCAGGAACACCGTGGTGGCAAGCAGGAGCACCAGCGTGGTCGCCTTGGCCTCGGGGGTGATCAGGCCGACCGTGACCTTGTACAGCAGGCCCGCCAGGACGGTGCCCCCGCTCGGTCCGCCGTCCGGGCCGCTGCCGTCCGCGCCGCTCACGTACGACCAGTAGGCGAAGTCCCCGGCCGGGTTGAAGGCCGGCAGGACCACCAGGACGGCCAGCAGCGATCCGGCCACACCGGCCGCGGCCGTGCCGAACCCAGCCTCCGGTGTCCCCGCCGGGCGATCAACAGGCCGATCACCGCGACCGTGAGCCCGAGGTCCTCCTTCACCAGCAGCAGCGGCAGCGCCCAGTACGCCGCGGCACGCGGTCTGCCGTCGCCGAGCGCGGTCAGCGAGAAGGCCAGCAGCGGTACGGCGAAGGCCACCTCGTGGAAGTCGAAACCGATCGCGCTGGCGACCCCCAGGACAGGCCGTAACAGACGCCGATCACCGCGGCGGGCCCCGAGCCCAGCGTGCGGCGGGCCCAGAAGGTCAGCGGCAGCATGCCGGCCGTGACCAGCGCGGCCTGCGCCACGAGCAGCGTCACCGGGGTGCGCCAGACCCAGTAGAACGGGGCCACCAGCGCCAGCACGGGCGAGAAGTGGTCCCCCAGCACGGGGAAACCGGGCGCCTTCAGCTCGGAGACGGGCAGGTGCCCGTCCGCGTAGGAGCGCACCACCTGCTCGAAGATGCCCAGGTCGTAGCTGTTGGAGAGCATCCGCTCGTGGATCCGCACGGACAGCGTGGTGTAGATGACGAAGAGTGCCCCGCCAGTGCCCAGACCCACCACGCGCCGCCCACGACGGGCGGCAGCAGGTGCGGCTGCGTGACCCGCCGCTCGGGGCCGGACTGCCGCGGTGGACGCGAGACGGTGCTGTCGGTGGGGGGTGCCTGCATGACCACGCCTTCCGGAAGCCGCTGTTGAGGCCGGTGCCGGTGCATCACGGGCGATGCACCGGGGCCGACGCCCATCAAGATCTCAGCAACGCTTCGGTCCGCCCGGGGAAGGGATATCGCGGGCAGCGCAGAATCAACCGATTGGCCGCAGGATGCCGAGCGTGCGCCGCACGGTTCGGGCGTGGGGCACCGGCTCAGCCCTCGCGCTGGGTGGAGGCCGTCAGTGGGGCGAAGGTCTGCCGCAGGTCGACGACCGTGGTCGGACCCTTCACCCAGGCGAGCGGGGCGTGGTGCACCCGGACCCCGGTCGGCTCCTGGAGCAGGGCCTCGCCGGCCGCGTTCTGCGGCCACTCCACCGATCCGGTGGCGGTGCGGGCGGGGACGAGCCAGTAGTCCCCCCGGGTGTACTCGCCGTCCGGCCGGAAGTACACCTGGACGCCGTCCTCCAGGTCGAGCCAGGCGCCCTCCTGGAGTTGCAGGGCGCCGCCGGCCAGCGGCAGGGCGTCCCGGCCACGGAGGGCCCGGTGGTCCCAGCGGCGCAGGAACGGGTGGCGCTCGGCCAGCCGCCCGACCCCCGGAACCGGCTCGGCGGACAGCCGTACCCGGCGGCCCGGCTGGTCGATCTCCTCCACCTGGAGCAGGTTCGCCGCCTCGTCCCGGCTGACGTACGCGCTGTCCGCGACCTCGACCCGGTCGCCGACCGAGAGGCCGAGCTTGTCGTCGTCGCCCAGCGTGCCCAGGGCGACCCAGACGCCCTCGATCGAGGCGATCGGGAGGACGACGGAGCCGTTCTCCCGGGACCACTTGAACGTGGCGCCGCCCTCGGCCGAGCCGCCGTGGTGGACCTCCACCCGGTACAGCTGGTTCTCCGGGCCCCGGTAGCCGGCCTGGGGATGCGCCAGGCACGGGTCCTCGCTCGCCCGCTCCGGTCGCCGGGCACGCGCGGCCAGCCAGGACGCGGGCCGCTCCTGCGTCTCGGCCCACTCGTCGAAGGCCTCCCGCACCCGGGACACCCCGCCGTCCGGCACGCTCAACTCCGAGGCGGGCAGGGCCAGTACCTGCCAGACGAGCTTGGCCCGGGCCGCCGTGTCGGGCATCGCCGCGCCGAGCGCGACCTCGCGGATCTCCGGGTCCTCCACGGCGGTGACGCTGCGCTCCCAGACCTTCAGGTAGACCAGGAACGGGAACTCGCCGGGCAACCGGTCGCCGGGGCGGTCCTGGTCCCGGTAGGCGTCCGGCTGTTCCCAGTACGTCCACCCGGCGGGCGCCTCCCGGGCGTCGACGCCCCAGATGCCGTCGTCGGGCACGGCGGCGCCGGGCTCGGGCCGGTCGGCCTCGCACAGGATGCCGTCCACGTAGTACCGGCCGCCGCCGATGGTGAGGTCGTCCGCGTCGTGGTTGCCCGGCACGTAGCCGATCGCGAATCCGGCCGCTCCGGCGGGCCCGCCGCGCCGGCCGATCAGGTCGGCGGCGAGCGTGCGCAGCTGGTACCGCTCGATCGCGGCCTGCTCGTTGGCATCGGCGTCGAGCTGGACCCGGCCCTGCTGGGTCAGTACCGCGGAGTAGTGCTTGCCGGGCCGGAAGGTCAGACGTGAGAAGTCTGCGTGCACGGTTTCCCTTTCGAATTCATCAGAGCAGGCCAGGATCAGAGCGGGTCAGGAGACGAAGAAGAGGCCGGCGTCGGTGCCGGCCGGCGCGTACTCGGCCAGCCGCGCCCGCAGGTTGTCCTCGCGCTGGGGCTGGAACAGGTCGTGGAAGGCGCCGAGTTCGGAGCGGTCCTCGGCGCCGCGGGTGATCTCCGGCGCGCATCCGGCGGCCGGCCGGCCGTAGCCGGGCGTGCCGTACCGGAGGCTGGTGAAGAGCGGGCGCACCCGTTGGGCTTCCGTCTCGCGCAGCCGGGCGGCCTGCGCCGGGTCCAGCTCGCCGCGCTCCACCAGCTCGGTCACCGCCGAGCGGACCTGGTCGGGCTGGCACTCGTACCGGCGGGGGGTGCGCGAGCCCGGGGGCACGTAGCAGAACCGCAGGCAGCCGATCGAGCGGCGGGCCACCCGCATCCGCCCGGTGAAGACGCTGTCCTCGGCGATCCGTACGGCGTGGGTGTGCACCTCGCCGACCACCGTGGCGCGGTGCGCGTGCAGCACCGCGTAGGCGTGTTCGCAGTCGGGCCCGGACAGCGCCGGCTGCTCGGGCCCGGTGGCGTCCAGGATGCTGTCGGCCAGGTGGATCTCCAGCGGTTCGGCGTCAACCTCGTCGCCGACGACGTGGATCGTGCCCAGGATGCTGCGCTCGATCCGGACACAGGCCGTGGTGTGGTCCAGCACCAGGCTGGGCTCCTGCGGCGAGTGCGGTTCGCAGTGCGGCTCCAGCGACCAGCCCGGCACCAGGGTGCAGTGCCGCAGGGTGACGGAGGCGAGCGGCCCGGTGACGTTGACCCCGCGACCGGTGATCAGCAGGCCGTCCAGGACGAGTCGCCCGCCCGCGCAGGTGCCGCGGACGTTGAGCGCGTCCGGTCGGTTGCTGTACCAGTCGAGCAGCCGGATCACCGGCCGGGTGCCCTCGGCGGCGCGCAGTTCGAGGCGGTCGTCGGCCTCCAGGTCGAAGTCCAGCTGCTCCTGGTAGGCGCCGCTGTGGGTGATCTCGATGACGGCGGAGCCGCCCGCGGTGCCGGCCTGCTGGTCGTCGCGCCACTGCTGGTAGGCGTCGTTGATCCGCTCGTACGGCCGGCCGGGGCCGACCTGGTAGACCGTCCGGTGCCGGGCCTCCGGGCGGTCGCGCGGGTACTCGCCGCCGCCGGTGTCGTCGCCGAACGCGTAGTGGTAGTCGACCCAGACGCCGCGGCGCGGGGCGGAGCGGGCGCCGAAGGCGATCCGGCCGAGCAGCGGGTCGACGGCCACCTGGCCGCGCTTGGGCCGGTACGTCCAGTCGGTCAGGTCGGCCACCACGATGTCGGCGGGCGGGATCGGCTCCTGGGCGCCGTCGCGCCAGATGGCGAAGCTCTTGCCGGGGCCGTAGTAGTCGGCCAGGCGCTCGGCCAGCTGCCTGCGCCGGATCGGGGCCGGCACGGTGTCGACGGTCGCGGGGTGCGCGGTCGACGGCTCCGGCTCGGGCCGGGTGACCAGCGGGGCGTCGTTGCCGAGGACCGAGAAGGTGAAGAGGTTCCTGGCCCGGTCGATGCAGTAGGCCGGTGCCCGGGTGACCGGGTACGGCTTCAGCCGCCAGACGTACAGGGCGACACCGGCCGGCGTGTAGCCGCCCTGGCGGCGGGGGGAGCCAGCCCGGCGGACGTCGACGGTGTGCGCCTGGGCGTCGAAGGGCCCGCCGAGCAGGTCCAGCACGGCGCCGCGCCGTACGTCGACCAGCCGGCCCCGGCTCAGCCGCTGCCGGTCGGCCGGCTCCTCGTCCGGGCGCAGCAGCCGCACCGGCTGGGTGCCGGCGAGCAGCCGGGAGAGTTCCACGGCCCGGGCCGGCCAGTCGGCGACCGAGGAGGACAGCTCCTCCAGCAGGGCGAGCGTGCCCTTGCGGCGGCGGTTGGCGACCGTGTTCGCGACGTCGTGGCGGGGCGCCAGCCGGGCGGCGAGCCGGTCGCGGGCCGCGGTCCGCTCCGGGGAGGCTTCGCCGTGCAGGCCGGTGGCGAGCACCTCCTCGTAGCCGGGCAGGATCCGGTAGCCGACCAGGTCGCCGAGGTAGGCGACGGCCCAGTCGGCGGCGGTCTCCACGAACCAGTCCTGGTAGCCCTGTTCGATGCCGTCGCGGACGACGTCGACCTGTTCGGCGATGACGGCCAGCAGGGCGCGCAGCGGCTCGCCCGCTTCGGCGTCCCGCAGCCGGTGCCACTGCGGCAGCAGCTCCAGCAGTCCGTCCGGGTCCCGAGTCATGCCCGGACCTCCTTGAGGATCAGTGTGTCGGGCAGATTCGGTGCCAGCATGGCGAGTTGGGCCGGGCGGATGCCGCGGAACACCGTCACCACGCGGCCGGCCGGCAGCGGGCGGGTGTCGGTGACGGCCGGGTTGAGGCGCAGCAGCTCCGCGACCGAGATGCCGTTGCGGGCGGCGATGTCGGTGAGCGTCTCGCCGGCGGCGTCCCGCACCCGGTAGCGCTGCTCGTCGAAGCGGGCGAGCCGGGCCGGGACCGTCGGCTGCGGCTGCGCGAGTTGGTCGGCCAGGTTCTCCAGGCCCTCCGGGGTGAGGCTGCCGGGCACTCCGGTGAAGGCGTCGACCTCCACCCAGTCCACGCCGGGAACGGCCTGGGCGGCGGCGAGCACCTCGGACAGGTGGGCGGGCTGGCCGAGTTGGCGTCCGGCGTAGCCGAGCCGGTCGAGCAGGGCGCGGCGCAGCGCCGGTTCGACGAGGTCCCAGGAGTGGTCCGGGGCGACCTTGACGCTCGCGGCGACGACCAGCAGGACGAGTTCGCGCAGCGCGACCTCGACCGGCAGCATCGGGTCGCCGTAGGTGGTGAGCGAGGAGTGCAGGGTGCGGATCAGGTCGGAGTCGGCGGTGAGCGGGATGTCGTTCACCCCGGCGACCGTGACGTGGACGAGCTCCCGCCTGCCGTCCGAGAGTTGGGTGGCACTGGCGCGCCCGATGCCGGCCCGGGAGCGGGTGAAGTCCTCGTAGTCGGGCACCGAGACCAGCCGGTCCAGGGCGGTGACGGCGAGCGGGATGTTGCGCCTGGCCAGGCCCGGTCCGTCCGGTCCGGCGCCGCCGGTGGCGGGCAGCGGGTTGACGACGGCGGAGACGCCGAGCGGACGGGTGGTGAGCTGGGTGATCCGGCCGGCGCCGACGTTGCCCGTCTCGCCGATGCCGATCCGGTAGCGGGCGCGGACGTTCTCCCGGCCGGTGGGCAGACGCGAACCGTGCACGCCGTCGCCGAAGGTGACGGTGGTGCGGCCGTCGGCGGCGGTTGCGGCGACGTAGACCCGTTCGTCCGGGCCGCGCCCGGCGAGGCTGTCGACCTCGTGCCAGCGCACCCCGTCGACCCGGATCTCCAGGGTGCTCTGCGCTCCCCTGGGGGTGTCGGCGGCCAGCCAGGTGAGCGGCGACTGCCAGAGGGTGAACCGCTGACCGGGGACTCCCGCGTCGCCGCTGCCGATCGCCTCGTCGCGGGTGGCGCCCTGGGTGGCGCGGACCACGTTGCCGAGGACCTGGACGGTGTCGCGCCGGTAGCGGAAGGCGAGGCGGGCGCTGAGCGTGATCGTGGTGCGGACGGTGTCCCCGGGCAGGAGCGGGTCGACGCTCTGCTCGACGCCGGCGATCATGGCCAGTTCGGTGCCGCGGACCCCGGTGGTGTGCGGGAGGTCGGTCCGCTCGCCGCTGACCGCGATCCACCGGCCGGGGGTCAGCCCGTCGTAGAGCCGGGCGAGTTCGATCCGGTCGCCGTGGACGTCCTCGGTGACCGGCTCGTCGGCGAGCCGCAGCGACTCGCCGCGTGCGTAGACGGTGGCGTCCCGGATGTGCGAGAGCTGGGTGTCCTGGTCGTCCAACCACGGCTGCTGCAGGGAGAGTTCGGTCACCTTCCCGGTGATGCCGAAGTCGGCGCGGGAGATCACGCGCACGTCCGTCACCCGGGTGATGACCTCGGCGAGGTCACGGCTGCCCGGAATGCCGCCGTCGAGGCCCTTGCGCGGGCGCTGGATCACCACCCAACTGCCGGGCGCGATCTGGTCGTACACGGCGTCGAGGGTGAGCACCGTGCCGGAGACCGGCTGCAGTTTGGTGGTGAAGACCACCTCGACGGCCGGCGCCGACTGGTCGGTGGCGGCGTAGCGGTGCACCCGGACGTTCAGCTCGCCGGACTCGCCGGTCTTCTCTTGGTCCGGGCCGAGCTGGTAGTCGAGCGCGGGGCCGGGCCCGCCGTCGACCTTCACGTGGATGCGGTTGTCGGCCTGCGGGCGGGACACGAAGACCGTGCGTTCGGGCAGCTTGGCCAGCAACTGGGCGCTGACGCCGGCCTCCGGGGCGGGCGCGGCGGCGGTCCGCAGGTGCGGCGGCGGTGGTGGCGGCTCGGTGGTGACCACCTTGACCTGGCCGGGCCCGAAGGGGAAGGTGTGGTCCCACGGCAGCGAGAAGCCGCTGTGCACCAGGCTGCCGGCCTCGACGTACGTGAAGTCGGCGGTCTTCGGGACGGTGCCGGTGTCGTCGAAGGTGATCCGGACGCTGACCAGCGTGCTGCCGGAGAGCGGCCAGTCCACGTAGCGGTCGATCCGGCCGTCGTTGCCGTAGACGGGCTTGAGCGGCGCGGTCGCGCCGAACGGCGTGGCGACCACCCGCATCGCCTGGATCTCGTGCACGGCGAGCGGCGCCGTCAGGTCGACCTGCCGCCAGGCGGGGTAGAGGCCGTCGCGCAGCCGGGGGTCGAGCGCGGACAGCAGTTGCGCGCCGAGGTCCGAGCCGGGCGCGAACAGGCGCTGCGGGTCGCGGGCGAGGTCCCGCGCACTGAGCGGGGGCCGGGCGGGGGCGGTGCGCAGCGCGGCCAGCAGCGAGCCGAGTCCGCGTACGGCCGGGTCGGCGGCCCCGGAGCCGGCGGGGTGGGGCTTGGGCTGGTCGGGGGCCTGCGGCGGCTCCAGCTGGTGGGCGCGGTCCTGCAGGCCGGTCAGTTCCTCGCCGAAGTGCCCGAACCAGTCCGCCACCGGCTGCTGGAACCGGGCCAGCTCGGCGGCCTCGGCCGCCTGGGCGATCACCGGGGTGAGTCGGTCGGCGAAGTCGGCCGGGGTGCTCAGCGGCCCGGACGGCCGGTCGAGGTCGTCGCGCAGCGGGGCGAGCACCTGGGTGTCGAAGTCCTGGATGATCCGGCTGTGGCCGGGCCGGGGGTTCGGGCTGCCCTCGGAAACGGTGATCCAGTCGGCGAGTTCGGCGCGCAGGTCCTTGAGGGTGCGCAGGTCCCGGGGCAGCCCGATCACCGTGACGTCGTTCTCGCGGTCGAGCCGTACCTCGGGCACCAGCCGCAGCATCCGGTGGACCGGGTCGGCGGCCTTGTCGGCGCTGAAGACGAACAGCAGCCGGTCACCGGGCTTGAGGTTGTTCGCGGTGCCGGCGGCGAAGAGCTCGGCGCGTCCGCCGGGGTTCAGCTGGCCGGGCGTCAGCTGGTACGGGCGGCGGCGCAGCACGGCCAGTTCGTTCCAGGCCGAGCGGGCGGCGAGGTCCTCGGCGGTCTCGAAGGACTGCGGGTCCTCGCCCGGGCCGGGGACGCTCTGGCTGCGGGCGCCGCGCGGAACGACCACGGTCGGGTCCTCGGCCGCCCGCGGGTCGTGGTCGAGCGAGTAGGCGAGGTAGGTGTCGGCGGCCACGCCGGGCCGGGGCCGGTGCCCGACCAGCCGGCCGAGCAGGGCGAGCGAGGTCTCCTCGGTGGCGGTGCGCAGGTAGCCCTCGTTGGCGATCCGTTCCGAGTAGAAGGTGAGCACGTCGGCGAGCACGGCCCAGGCGTCCAGCAGCGCGATCGCCGGGTCGTCCGGGGTGCGGACGGTCAGGTCGCGCAGCGCCGGGTAGGCGGGGCCGGACAGCCGGGCGAGCAGACTGTCGAGGAACTCGCCGTAGTGGCCGACCCGGTAGGCGATGGCGTCCAGCCCGGGCGGGTTGAACACCGGGGCCGGGGTCGCGGTGGCGGTGCCCGAGCAGCCGCAGGTGCACTGGCCGGTCATCGGCCACCTCCGATCACGATCGAGAGTCGGCCGTTCTCCGGCCAGTCGGGGTCGTTGTCGCAACTGGCGATCTCCAGCGCGCCGAGCCTCAGCAGCCCGTCGGCCGGCTCGTCGTCGTCGCGCCCGAACTGCCGCCGCAGCCTGGTCACCTGGGCGCTGAGCACGCCCGGCACGGCGGCGGCCGCGGCCACCAGCCGGGAGACCCGTACCGGTTCGCCGAAGCCCAGCGCGTCCGGGTGGAAGAAGCCGAGGCGGCCGTCCGGCAGGGTGCGGTTGCCCAGCACCCGGCGCAACTCGGCGAGGACGTGGCCGCGTTGGTAGCCGGTGGCGGCGCAGATCCGCAGTTCGAGGTCGAGCGGCACCAGGAGGGCGGGGCGGACGACCAGGTCGTGACCGATCCGGCGGTACGCCTCCAGGCCGTGTCCGACCGCCTCCAGCAGGGCGGTGTCGGCCACGGCGTGTCCGAACGGCTCGACGGCGACGTGCACTTCCTGCACGCTGCCGGTCCAGCGGAGTTCGGCCGCGGCCCGCCGGACGCCCGGCAGGGCGGCGGCCAGCTCCGCGTAGTCGGCGGCCGTGACGGCGCGCAGCCGGGTGCGGCTGAGGGCGAGCGGGGCGAGCTGCCTGACCTGGTCGAGCGGTTCGGGCTCGACACCGCCGGCCGCGGGCAGCGGGTTGCGGACCAGCAGCACCGCGTCCTGCGGCCGGGTGGCGGTGCTGCTCCGGTTCGAGCGGGGCGGCTGGTCCTGGCAGATCACCAGGTGGTTGATGGCCTCCGCGCCCACGTTGCCGGCCGTGCCGTTGCCGATGCGGTACGCGACCCGCAGCTCCGTGCCGGGCCCGGGCGGCAGGCCGTGGCGGCCGTCGCCGAAGCGCAGCGCGAGGCGCCCGTCGTCCTCCAGCTCGCCCACGAAGTGCCGGTCCCGCCGGCCGTCGGCGAGCAGGTCCCGGCGGGGCGTCCACTCCTGGCCCGCGATGCCGGCCCGGACTTCGGGCAGTGCGGCGCGCGGGTCCTGGACGGCGATGCCGGCCGCCGGGCCGGCCAGCACGGGGGAGTCGGGGTCGAGCCCGGCGGCGTACCGGGCGCCCCAGCTCTGCGCCACCTCCCAGACGGTGGGCTGCCGGAGCACCGCGCCGGAGCGGGCCCGCGCGGTGAGCACCTCCAGGCGGCGCAGCTTGCCGGCGAGCAGGTGGGTGCGGCGGGCCAGCAGCTCGCGCAGCCCGGCGGCGGGCCGGTCGGCGAGGTGCAGCTCCTGCACCACCTGGGCACCGAAGAGCAGGGTCAGTTCGGCGAGTTCGGCCCGGGAGAGGACGTGGCCGTCGCCCACCCGGTGCCACAGTTCCTCCAGCCGCAGCCGGACCCGCTCCGGAATGCCGGCGAGCAGGGCGGCCTGGCCGGCGCCGACGTGCGCCGGGTCCGGGTAGGCGGCCGCCTGGGTGACCGGCGCGTAGCGCAGCAGCGGGCGGAAGGGCTGCGGCAGGACGGGGTAGCGGCTCTGGTCGAGCAGCGTCTCCAGCGCGGCCGCCTGGGCGTCGGCCGTGGGCGGCTCGACCACGGCGCCCCGGCCGTCCTCGCCCTCCGCGTTCGCGCCGGGCGCGAGCTGGATGCCCAGCCCGGACCGGCGGACCGCCGCCTCGCCGAGCAGCGCGTACAGACCGCGGACCTGATCGGGGCCGAGCTGGCGGCCGGTGCGGGCCTGGTCGAGCAGTTCACGGATCGCCTCCGCCGCGGGGCTGCCCTCGGCGCGGTCCGCACAGCCGGATTCGCCCGGCCCGCAGGGCGGCACGCGGACCGGCTCCGGCGGTACCGCGAAGGTCTCCGGGGCGCCGCCGCAGAAGGTGAGCGAGCGGCCGTGGTCGACCAGGGCGACGTTGCCGCGGGCGATGCTCACGTCGTCGATCGGGCCGCAGTCGCTGCCGCCGTGCGTGGACAGGCAGACCGGGAAGGTGAGCGCGTCCTCCGGCGCCCAGGTGACCTCGACGACGGGCTGCTCGTACAGTTCGTCGACCAGGTGGGTGACCGAGGTGAGCCGGACGGCCTGGCGGTGCGCGGGGTCGGCGTCGGCGGCCGCGCCGGTGCGCGGGCCGAGCACCTCCTCGATGATCAGCAGGTCGCCGGGGCGCAGCGCCAGGTGCCCGGTGCGGGCCTCCGGCTGGTCGGCCTCGTGCCGGTCGTCGCGCAGGGCGGCGGAGGTCGCCCCCCGGGGCAGGACGCAGTCCTGGTCGCCCCAGGTCCAGAACCGGATGGTGTTGTGCGCCGGATGCAGCACCAGGTCTGCCCCGCCGAGCGGCTCGAACACCTCGACGGCGGCGGTTCGGGCGAGCGTGTCCAGCTCCTCGTCCGGGATCACCGTGGACAGCTCCGGTCGCTCCTGCGGGCCGAGCCGGCTGACGTCGACGGCGGCGAAGCGGAAGGTTCCGGGCCGGAGGGTGAGGGGGCGGTCCGCCGTCAGGGCGACGAACGCCCGGGCGTTGCAGCCGTCGTGCACGGGGTAGTCGATCAGCCGGACGTGCCGGCGGACCGACACCCGGCGGCGGGCGGTGTCGAGGTACGCCTCGGTCGCCACCGCGTCCTGCTGGTAGGCGAGTCGGTCGGCGGTGTAGGCGAGCAGCTCGACCAGGGTGATGCCGAGGTCGGGCAGGTGCCGCTCGGTCCAGCCGGGGGTGGTGAGGCTCATCCGGTCCAGCACGAGCCGCCGCAGGCTCTCGTAGTCGCGGGCGGTGTAGTCGATGACCGGGGCCGGCCGGACGGCGGGCGGGCAGCTCTCCTCGGTGCGGCAGTCGTACGGGGAGGGGCAGTTCGCGCCGAAGGAGAACCCGGTGCTCGCGTACCTCGGGTCGAAGCCCGGGTACGGGCGGGTGCCGGGGCGGCCGTAGGCGTCCGGCTCGACCACGCTCAGCCGGTAGCGGGAGGTGTCGCCGGCCCGGTCCAGGGTGACGTGCATCCAGTCGTCCAGCTCCGGGTCGTCCGCGCGCTCGATGTCGACCGCGAGGGCGCGCAGGCCGGTGATCCGGCGGCCGCCGTCGACGCGGATGTTCTCCGGGCCCAGCTCGCCCGGCGCCCGGCCGAGGAAGGTCACGGTGAGCGTGCGGCCGTCGTCGCTGATCTCGGCGCCGTCCAGGCCGAGCAGGTGCGCCGCGCGCACGTCGGTGCGGCGGAGTTCGGTGCCGCACTGGGTGGTCGGGAGCTCCGATGGCCCGGTCATGCCGTCACCCCGCCCTCGAACACGTCGTGCCGCTGCGTGCCGGTCCGGCGGACGACGTACGCCAGCTCGACCCGCACCACGTTGTCCTCGCTCTCCACGTCGAGCGAGGCGACCTCGATCACGTCGCCGAGCCACCGTTGCAGCGCCGCCTGGACGGACAGTTGCAGGGTGGCCGCCAGCTCCGGACTGTTGGGGGCGAAGACCAGGTCGAGCAGTCCGCAGCCGAAGTCCGGGTGCATGACGCGCTCGCCGGGGCTGGTGAACAGCAACTGCTCGATCAGGTCACGCACATGGTCGTCGTACGCCGCCTCGGCGGTGCGCCCGCGGCTGTCGCTCCGGAACGGGAACGCGATGTCCGTCCGGGCCGGGCCGGGCACCGGCGCGATCGGCTCGGCGCCGGGCCGGGAGTGCTGTGTGATGTTCATACCCCATCCACCCGCTGTTGGACGACGGTCACGATCGGCGGTCCCTGCGGGATCTGCTCGGCGCTCTGGCACAGTCCGACGGCGGACTGCGGCAGCGCGGGGGAGCCGTTCACCCGGATCCGGGCGGACGGCAGCACCCAGCGGATCGTGACGCAGGGCTGCGGCTTGCCCGCCACGTTGAACGGGCAACCGGTCACGGTGTACAGGTCGGCCGTGCTGGTGACGGCCTGTCCGGCGACCAGCACCCGGGCCTGGGCGGGCTGGGCCGTCGCCTGGGCGCCGTGCGGGCAGGTCACCGTCGCATTGACGTGCAGCAGCTTTCCGGACAAGACAGTCTCCCCCGTCAGGTCACGCTCAGCGCGTCCTGGTTGATGGTTACGGTGGCCCCGACGAGCGAGATCGAGGCCCCCTGGCCGTTGCTGATCTGGATGCCCGAGTCGTTGATCACGATCGAGGCCCCGCCCGGCGTACGGAGCGTGATCCCCGTGGTCGGGTCGTCGGACAGCACGATCACCCGCCGCCCGGAGGTCTCCAGCACCACGTTCGGGGCGCCCGGCGGGCCGGTCGTCGCCTCCACCGGGACCTCCGAGGCGGAGCCGTACCAGCAGCCCGTCCAGACCGGGTAGCTCTGGTCGCCCTGCTCGAACTCCAGCCACACGCCCGCCCCGACCGGTGGGACCGCGTAGTGCCCCATCCCCGGGCCGGCCACCGGGAAGCACGGCATCGCCCAGGTCGACACGGCATCGCCCAGCACGTCGGGCACCTGGGCCTGGATGCGGCCGATCCCGAGCGGGTCGGCGTTGTTCGCCACCGTCGCCCGGAACTTGCCGAGGTAGCGAGTCGGTTCGGCCATGCTGGTAACTCCTGCGGATCGGGGCGGCGTTACGGGACTGCGGGCTTTCGGGACTGCGGGCTTACGGGACTGCGGCGTTACGGGACTGCGGGCTTACGGGACTGCGGCCCTACGGGACGACGGTCGGTTGGAGGGCGATCAGGCCCTCGCGGGTCAGCGTGAAGTTCTGGGTGTACGAGCCGCGCTTGAGGTTGTGGGTGACGCTCTTGACGAAGTACAGGCCGTCGTAGGTGAGCCCGGCGCCGCGGACGCCGACCAGCTCGCGCGGCCGCAGGACGTGCCCGTACCGGACGACGTCGAGCTGGCCCGAGCCGGAGACGGCGTCCGCCGACTGCATCGCCTTGGCGATGGTCTCGGCGATGGCCTGGGTGGTGTCCTTCTTGGCGGTGTCGGCGATGACCTTCTTCTTCAGCGCGGGCGCCGGCCTGAGCGCGAGCGGCGGCCGCAGGATGCTGACCTCCGGCACCGGCAGGATGGTCGACACCTTGGTCGCCGGGAGCTGGATGCGGGCCTCCGGCTCCTCGCGGGCGGTGCCGTCGAAGGCGAAGGTGAGCTGGTCGACGTTGGACAGCGCGTCCATGTTCACGTTCAGCGCGTGCTGCGGGACGCCGAGCCGGTTCTCCGGCCCCCAGTAGGCGCGGCTCATGCCGGGGACCGGGCCGGGGTCGAGGTAGAACACGTAACCGTTGGCCTTCGCCAGCTCGTTGACGTAGCCGAGGTCGGTGCCCTTCTGGAAGTCGATCCGCCGGGTGGGCATCGGCGTCTGCGGCACCAGCTCGGGGATGACCAGCGGCATCATGCCGTACTGCCCGTACTTGCCGATGATCGCGGCGACCCGGGCCGCCGGGGACATCGCGGGGAAGGGCACGCCGGCCTGCTCCTCCAGGTCCATCAGCACCGTCAGGTCCTCGCCGGTGACGGTGAGCGTGGACTGGCCGGGCTGGTTGCTGATGCCGACCTCCTGGCGGATGATCACACCGTCCATCAGCACGGTCGGGGTGCCCGTGACGACGACCATCAGCACGACCCGGATCTTCGGGTCGAAGAAGCCGCCCGGCAGCAGTGCGGTGTTGATCAGACCGTGCTTCGACAGGTCGAAGGCCAGCTGGAACCCGCTGCGCTGCCCGGACGCCACCGTGACCTGCGCCGACAGCAGGGCGTCCGTCACCGGCTGCGGCACCGGCACCGGGATCTGCGGGCCCATCAGCAGAGTGAGGTGGATCGACCCGACCGACCCGCCCCCCGTCACGGCCGAGACGTCAGGCATTCCCCACCCCTGGCACCCCACCGGGCAGCGCGATGGTGATCCGGCGGCCCGGCGTCGCGGTCAACTCCCGTGGATCGATCACCGGGTTGGCGTCGGCGATCCGCCACCACTGGTCGGCGCTGCCGAGGTAGCGGTAGGCGAGCAGATCGGCGCGCTCGCCGGCGCTCACCGTGTGCTCGGCGAGCGGGGTCAGGCCGTCCGTGCTCGGCAGCAACCGCCGCCGTAGATAGGGCACTTGACGCCCATCCGGCTCGGTGTGCAGCGCGACCGGGATGCCGTGGTACCGGCTGGTCAGCGGGTACGGCGAGGGCGCGGGCAACGCGTCGAGCGGGTGGTCGGTGGTCATCCCAGTCCTCCTTTGAGGCCGAGCGCACTCAGCCGGCCGCCGGCCGCGGTGCCGACCAGGCGCTCCTTCTGTGCCAGGTGCGCGAGATACAGCTCGGCCCCGTGGTGGCCGGTCGGCAGATCGCTGACGGTCAGAACGCGCAGACCGATGGCCACGGACGCCCTGATCGGGTTCAGCTCGGCGTCGAACGCCTGCTCGCTGATGGTGAGTTCGGTCAGCCGAACCGGCAGGATCCGCTTGCTGCCCCAGGTGAAGAGGGTGAGCGGGGCCTCCACCGGCGTGATCTCCAAGGTGCCCGCTGCGGCGAGCAGTTGATTGGCCCTCAGGTCACCACTGGCCGGCTGCGCCAACAACTCCAGGGTGGCCAGCTGCGGATGGATCCCGTCGGGGGAGGGCACGTCCAACTGATCGGTCGCGTCCAGCTCCGCCGTGAACTTCCACGTCTCCACGGCCGGCCCCTTCAGCCGCAGCGCCTCCGTCCGGTCCCCGCTCCCGTCGGCTCCTGCGACCTGGGGAGCCAGCGACCGTTCGAGGCTGTCCGGGTTGAACTGCAGCACGATGACCCGCTGCGGCGTCCCCCGCTGCGGATCGACGATGACCAGCCCGGACCTGATCGGCTTGGGGGCGTCGGTGTACCCGGTCATGTCAGCCCCGCCTCCGCATAGGCTTCGAGAGTTGCACGCGCGGTGTCCCTGACTTCCGGATCCGAATCATTTCTGGCCAATTCGGAGAGACGTGGCACAAAGGCACGGAGTCCGTAGCTGGCAGCCGCAAGGACACCGGCATCGCGGATGGCGGGGTCCGAATTTCCCATGGAATTGAGCACCCGTGAATAGAAATCATCATCATAGGACGGTGGGGCGCCCAGAGCGAGCCGGAGGACGGCATGGGGGCCTTCTTTCGAGCCGCCTGCAATGTCATAGAAGCGAATCAGATCGTCGTAGCTCCACGGTCGGAGGGATTCCTCGCACGACTCGATCGCCGCCATGACGTCATCCTCGTCGTTCCCGAACACCTGGACGTAGCGACAGCGGGATGTCCCATCCTCGCCCTGTACCACCTTCAGGTCGGCTCCGATCAACCACTCCACCTCCCTCCTGCCGCCGAAGAAGTCCCGCACAACCCTTGCGTCCGCCGACCCACCCAGAGCTCGGATCGCGTTCTCGACATCTGCAGGATTCTGACCCTCCCGGAGGATCATCCGACGACTTCTCAGCTCCATGACTGCCATCTTTCCTTACTGTGATTCTCGGGCGGCCCTCAGTCTAGTGCCATCCCCACTTCATCAGCAGCTTGTCCACTGCAGCGTTGACGACTTTCGCGGTGTTTGCGGTCTTGCCGCCGCGTACCAGAATCTCCTCGTCCTCAAGTGTCCGCTCGATGGAGTCGACCAATTTGTGGAGCATGCCTCCCGGAGTCTCCAGGTGGTTGGGGAGATCCTTTTTGTCGATGCCTGCCAATTTAGGCCACTTTGCGGCGCTGTCGTAGTCCTTCTGGGAGAGCTCGAAGAGCTTGCGCCCCTGATGGAACTCCTCATTCCTTGCTTTCTCGATCCTGGCCAGCTTTCCCTTTTCGTCCGTGATGCCGTTTACTTCCTTCATAATGAAGGACAGCGAGTTGGATACCGCGACAGACTTGTCTGCCACCATCGGTCCATGCTTCGATATTCTGGAAATCTCTTCCGCTGCATCGACTTCGGGCCGTGTCATGTGGTTGAGCTCGCCCATGGAGGTCACCAAGGCGCCCGGGCGGCGCTGCCCTTCGGCCACTACACGGACGAATACGTAAAGGGCGCCGATGCCGATGAATTTCGACCGGTACTGCGCGGGAAGATCCTTGTAACGGCCTGCAAGCAGCAGCTTGAACATATTCTTGAAGCGTTCGGGTCCCAGTTCTTCGTGAAGTTCCTTCAGGTGTACGAACAGGTCGTCATATTTCCCTTGACCCTGGGCGATCTCTCCGGTTTCCAGGTCCTTCCTATCCCACCTCCCGCCCGGGTCGCCCGGCTTGTTGAATATCTGCATTTCTGCGACTTGATCGAGGATCAATGATTGGGGAGACTTCTTCTCGCTCTTCCTCAGTTGAGTCTCGGCCAGGACGTCCATGGGCTCCGAGCCATTCCGGGCTATCATGGTCCGCTTCGCCTTTTCCCCGCCGTGCGGCGAGACGAACTCGGGTTCGAAGCTGACGGCCTGCTCGCCCGGAGACCTTTGGGAATTCCTTTCGGTCCGGGCCGCAAGGACTTCTTTGACTCGCTCCTCGACATGGGAAAGGATCTCCATGCGTCGCAGTAGCTCAGCATTGTCGACGTCTGCCTGGGGATTGAGCAGGGCCCGGATGAGCCTTGCCTGACCCGCGGTATCAATGTCGAGTCGTGTAAGTCGATACCACAGACGCATCGCGCCGAGTACGCCACGCAGCATCCGCGTCGAGACGCCCCTGCCGAGCAGTCTTTGAACCTTCGGCCGGATGCGAGCGACGATCAGGTCGAGGCGCTGCTTCTTCGCCTCCGGGGAGTTCTCGTGCTTGCGGCGCTCCGCGCGCTGTTGCTGGCGCTTCTGGTGCCAGGCGCGCAGGCGGTCGCGTTGCTTGCGATAGGCGTCGCGGATCTTGTGGGCGCCGTTGGTGAGGGCGCGGCCGAGCTTGCTGTTGAGGAGCTTGCGGCCGAGGGTGCGGGCGGCGACGCGGACGCGGTTGAGTGCGGCCTTGACGGTCTGGCGGGAGGCGTTGAGGGCGCGGCCGACGGGGGAGGTGGGGCGGCGGCGGGTGGTGGGCTTCGGGCGGGTGACCTCGCGGCGGGGGCGTCCGGCGGTGGTGGTGGGGCGTCCCGGGCGCTCCGCGTGGCGGACGGTGTGCCGGGCGGGGCCGGTGCGGGTGGGGGAGGGCCGCCGCCGCAGGGACTGGGTGGCCCGGCGCAGGCTCGCGCGAGCCTTGTTGACGGCCCGGCCGGCCGCTTTGCGGGCGCCGCGGCCGGCCCTCGCCAAGCCCTTGAGGATCTTCTGGGCGATCCCCTTGAGCTTGGTGCCGACGGCCTTGCCGGCGCCCTTGAGCTTGCTGAGCAGGAAGTTGGAGATGAAGTCGAGCAGCGCGACCACGCCCGAGGCGACCGCGTCGGCGAACAGGCAGGCGGCCGATCCCGATTTGACCGCCTTGAGGAAGGTGACGAACTTGCTGATCGCGGCGACGATCTTGCTGATGGTGTTCCACGCGGCCACCAGGCCCTGGATGATCGCCATGATCGCGCCCGCGGCCGGCACGATCATCGACACGAGCTTCTCGATGACGAGCGAGATGATCATCCCGGGCAGCGATGCGACGATCGCCTGCCAGGCCATCCGTCCGATCTGGGCCATCGAGATGCAGCCCTTGACCAGCACGTTGATGATGGTGGACGTCAGGCCGACCACCGACTCGACCTTCTCGTTGAACCAGGTCCGCACCGCGCTCTTGATCGCACCCCACAGGTAGTGCTGGATGCCGTCGATCGCGGCGCTGCCGAGCTTCTTCAGCCACCCGCCCGGGTCGGAGGCGATGTCGCCGATCAGGACCGCGAACTCGCCGAAGACCGCGATCGCCTTCTGCACGAAGTCGATCGCGTCCATGACGGCCTTGCGGACCGCCTCGATCGCGGCCTTGAGCCCCGCCTCCAGCGCGTTCAGCAGCGCGTTCAGCCCGGCCGCGAGCACGTCGAGCAGCTTGTTGACGGCGTTCTTGAGCTTGTCCGCCCACTCGTTGACCTTGGCGATGGCCTTGTCGCGCCACTCCTCGATCTTCTTGCGGAACTTGTCCCGCAGTTCGGGGAAGGCCGCCAGCAGGACGTCGCAGATCGCGATCAACGCGTCGGCGAGCTTGCTGATCAGGTCGACGGCGAACTTCCGTGCCTGGTCGATCGCCCAGTCCGCGAACTTGCGGAAGCCGTCGATGATGTCGTTGATCAGGCCGCGGAAGTAGTCGAAGACCTTGGTGACCGCCTCGACCAGCGCGTCGAAGGCGGCCTTGACCTTGGACTTGACCCAGCCCCACCAGCCCTCGGACTCCTCCTTCTTGCGGTCCTTCTCCTTCTGCGCCTTCTCCTCGGCCTCCTTCCGCTTGTCCTGGATCTTCTGGTTGTCCTGCTGCTGACGGTCCTGGACGTCCTTGTCGGTCTCGGTGCGCTTCTTGCCGATCTGGTCGGTCTTGTCCTTGTGCTCCGCGTCGGAGTCCTGGTCCGCGGTGGTGACCTTCTGGTCCTGCTCGGTGCGCCACTGCTCGCGCTCGGCCTTGACCTTCTCGGCGGCGTCGCCCCGCTCGCCGGCCTGGGCCTGGGCGTTGTCGGCCACCGCCTGGTCGACCTCGGCCTGGTTCTGCCGGCGCGCATCGGCCTCGCCCTGCTTCTGCTTGGCCTGTTCGGAGCCCAGTTGGCTCTGGCCCTGGCCGACCGCGGCCTGGATCTGCGGGCCGCGCTCCTGCTGGGTCACGATGCCGATGCCCGGCTTGGTGTCGACCGCGCCGCCGGCCCTGGCGCCCCCGCCCTTGCCCCCGCCGCCCGGTACGGAGGCGGTGAGGGTCTCCTGCGGCACGTCCGGGTAGATCCGGTCCTCGCCCATCGGCTTGGCGGCGTCCTCCCGGCCGACGCCGAGGATCCTGGTGGAACTGTCCTTGAGCTTCGCCGCCTGCTGGTCGGTGCGTGCCGGGTCGCTCTCCCCGGTCAGTTCGACCTTGCGTGCGGGGCCGACGGTGGTGTTCAACGCCGGGTCGGTCGTGCGCACGTCCTCGACCGCGCCCTGCACCTGCTGCACTTCCTGCGGCGAGACCTGGTTGCTCGCGTCGTCGGCGACGTGGGGCGCGGCGACCCGGTCGCCGGGGTTCGGGCCCTCGACCTTCTTCTGCTCGGCCGTCTGCTGTTCGCCGTCCGCGCCCTGCACACCGACCCGCTCCAGCCGCTCCGTCACCGCCTCGGCGGGCGGCGCGGCCTCGGGCGTGCCGGACTGGGTCTGCGGGGCGCCGGACGGGCGCCGGACGGCGGGCGGGGCGGCCTGCAACCGGGCGTGCTGCTCGCCGACCGTACGGTCCACCGAGCCGTCCACGCCGTCCAGGGTGGTGGCCATCTGATCGGGCGGCAGGCTCGCGGCGGTGGCGAGCGCGCTCTGCGGGTCCTGGCCGGAGACGTCCGGCGGGGCCTGCTTCTGCTGCTGTTCCTGCCCGGCCTGGGCGCCGCCGCCCCCGCCCCCGGCCGCGCAGCCGCCGCCGGCACCGCCGGTGCCGTCCTGCTCCTGCTCGGTGGTGGGCTGCTGCGGGCCCGCGCAGGCGCCGCCGCCCGCCTCCAGCGAGGCGTCCGGGGCGGGCTGGGCGGTGAGTCCGGCGGGCCCGTCGGCCTGCTCGGCCGCCGGGCCGGGCGCAGCGTCGGGGGAGGCGTCGGGGGAGGCGGCTCCGGGTGCGGTGTCGGGGATGCTGTCCGGGACGGTGGCGGGCCCGCCCGGGCCGTCCCCGCCGACCGGCCCGCTGCCGCCGACCGGACCGGGCGTCGCGGGGGCGGTGCGCTCCGGACCGTTCGGCTCGGGCGCGGCGGCCGGTTCGGCCGCGCGGGCGTCCTCGGCGGGGGCTTCGGTCTGTTGCGGCTCAGGAGGGGTGGGCTCGGTGGCGGTCGGCGCCGGGGCCGCGGCGGGGTTCGAGGTGGGTTCGGGGCCGATCTCCTGCTCGACCGGCTGCTCCGGCTGGAGGTCGCGGGCGCTCCGGTCCTCGGCCTCGGTGGCGGGGGTCGGCTCGGGGGCGGCCTGCGGTGCCGCGGCCCCGGGCTGCGCCGGCTCGGGCGCCGCTGTCGGCTCCGCCTCGTCCTCCGGCCGGCTCTCGCGCTCGGCCTGCACCTGGTCGGCCTTGGTCGCGGGCGGCTCGGGGAACTCCGGTGCCTCGGCGTTCGCGGCGGGCGCGCCGTCCGTCGACAGCGTGATCTGATCGGCCGTCGGGACGGCGGACACGTCGAGGTCGGACGAGGGCAGGAAGTCCCCCGGGTTGAGCTCCGGCCCGGGGGCGGCCGACTGCGACTGCCGGTCCTCGCCCGCGGCGGGTGCGTCGTGGACCTCCGAGTCCGCGCCGGGCTCCATGCCCAACGGCCGTTCCTCGTCCCGGGTTTCGCCCTGTGGGTGGTCGCCCTCCAGCAGCCCGTGCCGGGCCAGCGGACTGTCCTCGGCCTGCGCGATCGCGTCCAGGCGCTCGGGCTTGACCGGCGCGGGCTGCGGCAGCGGCCCGGCGGCGGGCTCCTGCGGCTTCGTACCGGCGGAGGGCTGGGTGCCGGCGCCCTTCTGGTCGGCTTCGGGCGAGCCGAGTACGGAGACGGCCGCCGGCTGGGCGGCGCCCTCCTCGGCCGGTGTGGGCGCCTGTTCCGGGCCCGCCGCAGGTGCCTCCTCGACGGCCGAAGGCTGCGCCTCCGCAGCGGGCTGGGTCTGACCGGCCTCCGGCTGGGTGGCGGGCTGCGCACCCGGTGGATTCTGCGCGGCCTCGCCCTCCGTGGGCGGTGCCTGCTGTTCGTCCTGTTGCTCCGGGGATTCCTTGTCGCCCCCCTTGTCGCCCTTGCCCTCCTTGTCGCCGTGGCCCTTGCGACGCTTGCGCCGACCCTTCGGGTCGTCCGACTGCCGTGCCTCCTCGTCGAGTTGCCGCCGGCGGTCCCGTTCGCCGCGGTCCTTCTCGTCGGTCTGCTCGCGGTCGTCGGTGGCCCGGTCGGCGGCATCGGTCACCGGCTCGGGCGTCTGCGCGCCGTCCACATCGGCTGGGCGGTGCTCCGCGGCCTCGACCAGCTCCAGCACCCGGGTGTAGTCCGAGGAGGGCAGCCGGTCCGCCAGCCGGTCGAGTACGGCCGACTGCAACTCGGGGGCGAAGCGCGCGAGTTGGAGGCGCACTCGGCCGGAGGAGTCGGTCGGGTCGCCGCGCAGCGAGCGCAGGATGCCGGCCGCCAGCCGGTCGACCAGGGTGGCCGGATCGAGTCGTTCGGTGCGGAAGCGGTCGGCGTCGACGGTCGCGTAGCGGAGCCAGCCCGGCGTGGCGTTCGGCGTCGTCGCCGTCGGCCGGTCGTCGCGCGCGCCCTGCTCCGCCTCGCGTTCGACGGCGTCCTGCGGCAGGCTCACCGCACCCAGGTCTCGGCCGGCCCGCAGCGCGCCGAGCGGGTTCGGGGCCTGGATGGTGTGCAACAGCTCGTGGGTCAGCAGCCGCCGGCCGTCCTCGGCGGCCGGCCGGTACTTGCCCTCGCCGAAGAAGAGGTCCGGGCCGACCGCGACGGCGTCCGCGCCGATCAGTTCGGTCAGCGCGGCGGAGTCCCGGTCGGTGTGCACCCGGACCCGGCTGAGGTCGTGCCCGAGCCGCGCCTCCAGCTCCCGGCGCACACCCGGGTCGAGCGGCTGACCGGCGCCGGAGACGATCTCCTTCGGCTCGGGGGTACGGGCCTTCGGCGCCCGCGTCTTGCGCCGGGCCTGGCCGCCGTGCTTGTTGTTCTGCGAGGATTCCCTTGCAGCGGCGTTGAGTTGGGTCATGTCCGCCCCCGTTCCACCCGCTGCCCGCCGCCGGACAGCCCGGCGTGCACGGCGCGGGCGAGTGCCTCGCCGAGCCGCTGCGGTGAGGAGCCCGCCGGCAGCGGTGGCAGCCCGGAGAGCAGGTCCAGCGCGCGGTCGCCGGCCGCCGCGAGCGGCACGCCGCGTGTCCGGACCAGGCGGGTCAGCTCGGTCCGGAACGCCGTCGTCAGCCGCTCGTGGTCGATCGGCTCGAAGCCGTCGAGGACCAGCTCGCCGATCTCGACCTCGATCCGCCCGGCGCTGCCACGCTCGGGGTCGTTCCGCCCGGCGATGCCACGCCCGGGGCCGTAACGCCCGGTCCCGGGCCCCTCGTTCAGATCCATCCGCCGACCTCCGAGGGCGTCAGCGAGCGCTCCAGCTTCAGGTACTCGGTGCGCGCGGCAGCCAGCATGTGCCGCATCTGCACCGGGCACCCCTCGTCGGCGGCCAGGAAGGCGGCGGACAGCGCGATGTTGCGGATCGAGCCGCCGGCCACGGTCAACTGGGCGAGCCGCTCGGGTTCGAGGCCCTGGCTGGGGGTCTGCTTGGGGATGACCCGCCGCCAGATCTCGGCGCGTTCCGGCACCCCGGGGAACGGGAAGTCGACCACGAACCTGATCCGCCGCATGAACGCCGGGTCCAGCGCCTTCTTCATGTTGGTGGTGAGTACGGCCAGGCCCCGGTAGGCCTCCATCCTCATCAGCAGGTAGCTGACCTCCAGATTGGCGTAGCGGTCGTGGCTGTCCTTGATCTCGCTGCGCTTGCCGAACAGTGCGTCGGCCTCGTCGAACAGCAGCAGCGCACCGCCGCGTTCGGCCGCGTCGAAGACCCGCCGGAGGTTCTTCTCGGTCTCGCCGATGTACTTGCTGACGATCTGGGAGAGGTCGATGACGAACAGGTCCACCCCGAGCTGCCCGGCGACGACCTCGGCCGCCAGCGTCTTGCCGGTGCCCGACCCGCCGGCGAACAGCGCGGTCACTCCCAGGCCACGGCGCAGCACCGACTCGAACCCCCACTCCTGGTAGACCGTGCCGCGTCGGCGGACGTGGGCGACGATCTCGCGGAGCGTCACGCGCTGGCGCTCCTCCAGCACCAGGTCCTCCCAGTCGGCGCGCGGCTCGACCCGCCGGCCCAGCTCGTCCAGGGACATCCGGGCTTCCACCAGGCCGGCGTGCCACGCCAGTCGGCTGATGTCCCGGCCGTCTTCGGCCGCCCGCCGGGCCGTCGCCGCGGCCGACCGGATCAGATGGCCGGGCAGGGAGAACTGCGCGGCCAGCGCGCGGAGTTCGCCCTCGGCGATCCCCGGCGCGCCGTCCAGCGCCTCGGCCCAGATCCCCAGCTGCTCCTCGGGGCCGAGTGGGGGCACGGTCAGCCGGGCGCGGTCGGAGCTTCCCACCGGCTGCGGCTCGTCGCCGGACACCACCAGCGGCACCGCCAGGCTCGCGAGGAAGGCCTCCGCGCCGTTCGGGGACTGCGGGCGCTCCCGGGCCGGCTCCCCGCCCTCCACCAGCAGCGCGGCCGGGATCAGGATCGCCTCCCGCTGCCACAGCCGGGCGAGTTGCTCGCGCTCGGCGGGCTCGGTGGGCAGGTCCTCGCGGTGTGCGACGTAGAGGCCGAGCCCGGCGCGGTGGGCCGCCGTGGCGGCGATCTCCCAGCGGGTACGGCGGTCGGCGCCGGTCAGCTCGGCGTGCGGCGGGCCGGTCAGCCCGGCCGCGGACCACCCCTGCGCCAGTTCGGCCGCGCACCGCTCGTGCGGGCCGGGCAGTTCGCCGGGCGGCCCGACCGGGGTGAGCAGGCCGTGCAGCCGCACGTCCAGGTACGGCACGCCGACCAGGAAGTGCAGCACCCGCTCGTCGATCCGCAGCCGGGAGGCGGTGAGCGCCGTCTCGTCGTCCAGTTCGACCAGCCGGAACCGGCGCAGCGGGCCCACCGGGGTGAGCGCGCTCCAGTGCGGCCGCTCCAGGGCGGCGAGGGCGAGCGAGAAGGTCGGGTACCCGCGCCCGGGGTCGCCGCCGGCCGCGGCGCACCGGGCGGCGGCGGTGGGGTCGATCTCGGGGGCGGCGGCCAGCACGAGGACGTCCCGCTCGAACGGGGTGAGCCCGAAGGAGGCGCTGAGCGCGTCCAGGGCGGTGGCGGGCGGCCGGCGCCCGCCCCGGCGGGTGCCGGGGGCCGACGGCTCGGTCGGCTCGGCCGGCTCGGCGGTACGGCCGGCCGCGTGCGCGTCGACCCGTTCGAGCACGGCGGCGACCGCGGCCGACAGCGACTGCCGGTGCGACTCCTCCGCCAGGCCGTCGCGGCCCTGCCTGCGGCGCGTGCTCATCTTTCCCCCCGTCCAGTCCAGCGGTCAGTGCGTCAGGTCCACCACGGGGCCGGTGAAGGCCCCGTCGCCGGACACCGTCAACTCGCTGGGCACGCCGTCCACCTGGACCCGGGCCAGGTAGGCCGTCGGCCGTACGCCGGTGACGGGCACCCGGACCGCGAACGGGTCGGTGCGCGGTTGCGACGGTGCGGGTGCGCGGAACTGGTAGCTCGCCGCGGGCCGCCCGGCCGGCGGGCTCAACTCGTCCAGTAACAGGAGGACTTGCTGGTCGTCCCGGAGCGGCAGGTCCAACCGGACGTCCAGCCGGGCCGAGACCCCGGCCGGTCCGTCGGCGCGGTCCGCCGTGCCGATCTCCGCGGCGATCCGCGGCTGCCGGGCGAAGGTCTGCGCGTTGGACTCCACGGCGAGGTGGTCGGCGGCGGGCCGGCCGTCCAGGGCCAGTCCGTGCAGCACCTGCACCTGGTACACGCCGGGCGGCAGGTCCTCCGGGACGGCGACCACCAGCCGGTCGTCCCGGACACCGCCGGGGTCGACCGTCACCCGGCGCTCGCCCAACCGGGCCACGACCAGGTCCGCGCGCAGACCGGAGCCGACCACCACCAGCTCCCGGTCCTTGGTCACCGGCCCCTCCTCGGGGGCGCCGGGGGCCCCGGCCGGGCGGGAGAGCACCCGCTCGACGAGCGGCCCGCGGGACGGCACGGCCCGCACGGTGCGGCGCAGCACCGGCTTGCCCGCCACCGGATCGGCTTTGCCCTCCACGAAGACGGCGGTGGCCTGGTAGACCACGGACAGTGCGTAGGGGGTCTGGAACAGCGTGGTCCACAGCTTGGACATCTCGTCGACGTCCATCGTGGTGGGCGTGAACCGCACCCGCTGCGGCGAGGCGGCCAGGTCCGTCCCCACGAGGTACGGCTGGGCGGCCGCCTCCTCGATCAACTGCCGTGACAGCATCGGCTGTTCGGTCAGCGCCCGGACCACGCAGCCGAGCAGCCGCTGGCCCACCAGCTGGGACTCCTCGCCGTAGCAGCTGATCAGGTAGTGCAGGTCGAGGGCGGCGGCCGGCCTGGTCAGCACGGTGCCGTCCGTCGCACGGGTGGGTGCGTCGCGGTTGCGCAGCGAGGGGTTGGGCGTGACCTGGTAGAGGAACACGGTGATGGTCGGGTCGGCCGGCGGCTCGGTCGGCGGCTTGCGGGTGCCGACCTCGACCGCGAACGGGATGTCGGGTGACAGCGCACGGGTGATGAGCAGCCGCAGCGCCTCGCTCACCGTGGCGATCGCGAGATGGTTACTCATGGGCTCACCCCCTGACTCGATCGGTCATCAGCGCTCCCGGTTGAGGTACGTGTCCAGGTTCAGGGCGGGCGAGGGGCGGGCGGACGCCGGGCGGCGCGGGCCGGCCGGGGTGCGCTCCGCGGCCCTGACCTCCACCCGCCCGATCTGGACCCGGACCACCCGCTCGGCCGGCCGCTGCTGACGACGCGCCGACTGGGTGACACCCGGGGCAGCCGCCACCGGGGCCGGGCGCCGAGCGGCCGCAGCGGTGGACTGCCGTACCGGAGCCACCGGCCGGGGCGCCGCCGGTTCCGGGCCCGCCCGCCGGGCCGGCGTGGTGAGCGGCGGTACGGCTGCCGGGCGGGCGGCCGTCTCCCGCGGCACCGGCTCGGTGGGCGGCGCGACGGCGGGGGCGAGCGACGGCGCGACCAGCAGGGGCGTGCGCGGCAGCGGGAGCACGGCCGGAGCAGTCGGCGGCGCCTCACGAAGCGCCGGCCGGGGCGGGCCCTCGGACGGCAGCGGACGCGGTGCCACCGCCGGCCGGGGGAGCAGCGCGGGAACGGGCTGCCCGGCCTCCGGGCCCGCTGCGGGCGACTCCTCGGCGGCCGGCAGCGCCGCCCCGAGCGCGTCGATCCGCTCGAACGGCCCCGGCAGGCGCGGCCGCACGCGAACGACGTCCCCGCCCGGGTCGCCCTTCGTGACCAGGCGGTCGAAGTAGTCAGGCATCTGCGCAGAGCTCCAGGTAGTAGCGGCGCCGCAGCGGGCTGAGCGCCAGGATCTCCGCCTCGCTCCAGCCGTAGGCGGTGGCCAGCAGGTGGACGTCGAGCAGGGTCGCGCGGGCCCAGGCGTCCAGTTCCTCCCAGAGGTAGGAGGCGATGTCCAGCTCGGCGAGGGCCTGCCGCCCGCACTCGGGACAGCTGAGGTTCAGCCGGACGTCCGCGCAGGGGTCGGCCGCGGCGGCGGCCTCGGCCACGCGCTGCTGGACCTGCCCGGGGAGCCGCCGGGCGGGCACCGGCTCCCCGTCGTGCTCGGCGGTCAGCACGCACCGCTCCAGCAGGACGGCCTTGGCCTCGCCCGCGGGGGCCTGTTCGGCGGCGGCGAGGTCGCCGGTGGTGGGCAGCCGGAAGTCGACCCGCCAGCCGTCCGACTCCACCCGCAGCGGTCCGGCCGGCGACCGGCCGGCACCGACCACCTGCCCGGCGTCGAAGGCGAACTCCATGTCCTCGGCGCAACTCGGGCAGCCCACCCGTACGGTGAGCTGTTCGCCGAACAACTCGCCGCGCAGGCCGAACAGTTCGGCGTCCCGTTCGCCGACCGGCACGGCCAGCAGCTCCTGCGGCCCGGCGGTGGGCCGTGCGACGGTGTGCAGCAGCAGGGCCCGCCCGCTGCGGCTGGCCGTCACCCCGGCCTCCCAGGTGGCCAACAGGGCCGCCTCCCCGGCGAGTTCCATGGTCAGGCCCCTCAGGCCGGCTGCTGGAACGACGGCTCTTCCGGCTCCGGCGTCTCCTCGTCCCGTTCCCAGCCCTCGACCTCCAGCTTGAGACTCTGGATCGCCACCGCGTTGGCGTTGGCGTCCAGTTCGCCGAGCACCTGGTACTCGCTCGGCCAGGCGCGGTACAGCTTGTGGGCGACCGCCACCTGGCCGGCCTCGTTGAGCACCTGGATCACCAGGTCCTTGCGGAAGTCCCGGAGCGAGACCTCCGCCCCGCGGCCCGCGCCGACCATCCAGACCTTGTTGGCCCAGCGGTCGAACTCCGGGTCGTGGGTGACCCCGCGTTCCAGGGTGATCGCCTCGAAGTCGGTGCGGCCCGGCGATTTGCGCGGCGCGCTGGGATCGCCCCCGCTGCGGTGCTTCACCACTTCGGTGGTGCGCTTGAGTGGGCTGATCTTGCTGATTCCGGCGACGACCCGACCGTCCCAGACGACCAGGAACTTGAAATTCTTGTACGGATCGAACCGGTACGGGTTGACGGTGAACTCGACCATGGGATCCTAAACCTCGAACTGTCCGGCGAGCTGCTCGATCTTGACGATCACGAATTCCGCGGGTTTGAGCGGCGCGAATCCGACCACGACGTTCACCACACCGCGATTGATGTCGTCCTGCGTGGTGGTGTCCCTGTCGCACTTGACGAAATAGGCCGAGCGCGCGGACGTGCCCTGGAACGCGCCCTGCTGGAACAGCGAGTGCAGGAACGCGCCCACGTTCAGCCGGATCTGCGCCCACAGCCGCTCGTCGTTGGGCTCGAACACGACCCACTTGGTACCGCGGTAGAGGCTCTCCTCCAGCATCAGCGCGAGGCGCCGCACCGGGATGTACTTCCACTGCGAGCTGAGCGCGTCGGCGCCGGCCATGGTCCGGGCACCCCAGGCCACGGGGCCCACCACGGGGAACGTGCGCAGGCAGTTCACCGCGAGCGGGTTCAGCAGGCCGTTCTCCCGGTCCGTCAGCGGGACGGTCAGGGCGCGCACCCCGGGCAGGCCGGCCTCGGTGCCCGCCGGGGCCTTCCACACGCCCCGCTGGCCGTCGGTGCGCGCCATCACGCCGGCGATGGTGCCGGACGGCGGGAAGCCGCGCAGCCGGCCGGTGAGCTGGTCGACCAGCTCCAGGTGCGGGAAGTACAGCGCCGCGTGGTCGCTGCGCACCGAGTCGAAGGCGGACAGGCCCGCCCGGGCGGCGTCCAGCGTCGTCCACGCCTGCGGCGAGTCGACGATCAGGAACATCCGCTTCTCCACGCAGAGCGCCTGGGCGGCCGAGACCACCGTGACGGCGTCGTCCACGTTGGCGTAGCCGGCCAGTTCGGGCAGCACCAGCAGGTTGACGTCCTGCACGTCGCGCAGGGCCTGGATGCCGGTCTTGCCCGCCTCGCTGCCGATCAGGTCGGTCAGGCCGGGGGCCCCGCCGTCCTGGCCGCCGGCGAGCGCGAAGACCGGCGGGCTGACCGAGCCCTCCAGGCCGAGGTTGTTGGCCGCCTCGCCGAGGAAGCGGACCACGTCGGCAGGGTCGGTGGAGCCGGCGACGACCTGGAGCTGCCGGCCGAACGGGCTCACCCGGGTGCCCGCGAACGCCCGCTTGCCCGGAGCGTCGGGCAGCGCGCGGAGCTTGCGCTCCAGCAGCAGGGCGAGTTCGGTGACGGTGGTCGGCGCGGCACCGTCCACGGCCGGGTCGTGGATCTTGACCGTCCGCGAGACGTCGCCGATCTTGACCTGGATCTCGGGGGTGAGGTCGGGCAGGGTGGCCGCGAACGGCTTGGAGACGGTGCCCACCGGGTCCGGTCGGCTGGCCGCCAGGACCTTCACCCGGACGACCGCCGAGCCGCTGTTCACCACCGTCTCGGCGAACCGGGGGCTGCTGTCCTGGACCGACAGGTCCGCGAAGGACTCCCGGACCGCACCCGAGGTGTCGAACACCTGCAGGTTGAACGTGTCGCCGGGAGTGGACGTCCGGTAGTCCACGGCGACCCGCAGTGCCGCGCCCCAGAGCCCCGGTTCGACGGCCGTGACGTCCAGGACCGGGGTGGCGGTGGAGGTTTGCGTCGAGTTGAGCGTGACGCCCGCGGCGGCCCCGGTGCCGGCCGCCGCGACCCGGACGACGACCGCGACCGAGCCCCCGTTGAGGAAGAACTGCTGGACGGCGTAGCTGACCGGGCTCTGCGTCGCGAGCCCGCCGAAACGGCGTTCGAAGTCCGCGAAGCTGGTGATGGTGACGGGCTGGTCGAGCGGGCCGCGCCGGGTGGCCCCGACGAAGGCCGTCACCGAGGTGCTCACCGCGGTGATGGTACGGACGCTGCTGGGAAGCTCTTCGATGTAGACGCCCGGGTAGGTCGGTGTCGTCGGCAAATTCCCCCTCCGTTCACTTCGTGCATCAAGGGACCTGGAGATATGGATTCGAATGGCGGCCTCATTGGCCGCGAGGCCCCGATGCATTGGTGGCAGGCCCAGTTTCATATTCTGGTGACTGTTCGTCAAGACAAATAACTGGGAAGGCCAATTGTATTACTGTGTTTATTGTGTGGGGGTTGCGGAATCCGGGATTCCGAAACCCCCGCGCGCGGTGCCCGGCCGGCCGTCAGCCGCCTTCGGGCATGTTCCGGTAGTCGGGTCGGGAGGGCGTGGTTGGCGTCGTGGGCGCAGGTGCAGGTGCAGGTGCAGGTGCAGGTGCAGGTGCAGGTGCGGGCGTGGGCGCGGTGGTGGGTGCGGGTGCGGGCGCAGGCTCGGTGGTGGGCGCGGGCACGGGCGCGGGCGCGGTCGGCGGAGTGGCCGCCGGCGGCTGGTAGGACGGCGGCCGGGCGGCCCCCAGGAACCAGCCCCACGTCGCGCCGAACCGGTGCTCCAGGAACCGGAACACCGCGTAGTAGACCGTGCCGAAGCCGGTGACCAGGGCGGAGGTGACGGAGGCGTCGTCCAGGCGGATGCCGAGCCGCGCGGCCTGCACCACGAGGAACGCCACGATGTAGGGCACGCAGGTGCGCCACAGGGACAGGGCGAGTTGGTACATCGATCCTCCTCAGCCGACGTCAGCCGGCGACCGTGAAGCCGTGCGCCTGGCCCAGCCTCGTCAGCGAGTTGATGCCGGGGATGCCGTCCGCCTGCTGCCCGCTGTACCCGTACCTGCTTTGCAGGGCGGAGTAGGCGTCGATGGTCCTGGTGCCGAACGAACCGTCGACCCACTGCCGATCGAGCAGCCCCTCGGCGCAGAGCGCCTGCTCCACCGTGTACACGTCGTCCGCGTACGTGGTGGCGCCCTCGGCCGCGCCCGGGTCCTGGCGGGCGGCCGCGACCACCCGGGACTTCGACACCTCGGCCAGCGGGATCGGCCCGCCCAGCAGTCGGCGCAGCGAGGTCTCGCCCGGCACGCCGTCCGCGTCCCCGCCCGAGTACCCCAGACTGCGCTGGTAGTCGGCGTAGTTGAGGGTGTCGGCGTCGGTCCAGTCCGGGCCGGGGCCCTGACCGTAGTGCGAACCGAAGCCCGCCGTCACCAGTGCCTCGCCGACCATGGTGACCTGCGGACCGTGCGCCCCGTAGCCGTACGGCAGGCCGCCGACGCTGCTCTGGTAGCGGGCCGGTGTCGGGTCGGGCTGCGGCGCGGGCTGTGGCGGCGGTGTGACCACCGTCCCGGACGGGCGAGGCGCACCGGATTGCACCCAGGCGTACAGCGCCGGGCCGGGGCAGTCGGTCGAGTAGCCGTCCTGGTGCCCCTTGATCTCCGCTCCCGCCGGGCCCTGTTGCTCGCAGTACTCGATCGCGTCCCGCAGACCGTTGAGCTGGTCCGGGGTCGGCTCCGTGGACCCGGAGGAGCCGACCAGCCCGCACACCGCGTAGTGGGCCTCGTTGAGCGGGACGTCGCCGTTGGCACTGTTGCGCCGGTTCAGGCCGCGGCCCTCGAACACGAAGCCGTGTTCGCAGACCACGAAGCTGTAGCCGATGTCCGACCAGCCGTCGTCGTCCATGTGCGAGGCCTGGAGGCGCCGCACGTAGGCCGGGCAGGTGTCGTGGGCGCCGAAGTCGTACTGGGTGCCGAGGTAGTGCACCTTCACCCCGGCGCGCGGACCGGCGTACGGGATCGAGCCGTTGGGCTCGCGCCACGGTCGCGCGCCCCACTGGTCCCGGCTCACCAGCTGCAGTCCCGGCCAGCCGGCCGGCTGCGGCGCGGGCGTCGGTGTCGGATCGGGTGCGGGAGTCGGGCCGGGGCCCGGGGTGAGACCGGCCCACGCCTTCAGGTCGTCCAGCGAGCCGTTGAAGACGTCCGCGTCGAGCGGATCGTCGCTGTACTGGTGGAATCGCCAGGACGCCTGGATCCGCGGCGAACCCGCGGACACGTAGTCCGCGATCCACAGGAAGTCACCCGCGTTGTCGTCGGTCCGGAACCAGTAGTCCCGGTTGGTGTAGAGCCCGACCAGATGGTCCGGGTAGCGCTGCTTGACCGCCGCCAGCCACTGGTTCTTCGCCGCGGTCGCGTCGTCGTCACCGACCGACTGCCCGTACGGCTCGAAGTCCAGCACCAACAGCTCGCCCGCGGGGACCTGCCCGACGACCCGGCAGAAGTGCTCGACCTCGCCGTCGACCGGGTTCTCCGCGTGCAGGAAGTGGTAGTGCCCGACCACCAGCCCCCGCCCCCGGGCGTCCGCGAGCTTGTCGGCGTAGCCCGACTGACCGGTGCGGCCGCCCTCGGTGGCCTTGATGAAGACGAACTCCGCATCCCCCGGAATGCCCGACTGGAAGTCGGAGACGTCATAACCCTTCGCGTTTGCCATCAGGAAGCTCCCCCTTCGCGCCGATGGCAGCCATGACCGGCCCGCCCCGAACACGAGGCGCGACGCCGGCCAGAGCGTCATGCTCACTCCACATTACAACTCGCGAATGGTCAACTCACCTGAATCACAAGAGTTTTACGTGCTGCCATCGTCCCCCGCAGTGGCCCGTTCCACAGAAATATGCCACTGGCACTGATGGTTGGGACCTCAGCCTCGTCCCCGCACCCGCCCCCGAACGGGCTGGGAGGCGCCATCGCCCGGGGTCACCCTCTGGGCTGCATCAACTGTGGCTGCCTGTCGCCCTGGCGTTGCTCCGAGATGCGGGTGAGCGTCTCCAGCGGTCGAGTGAGCACCTCGGAGAACGCCAGTTCGGCGGCGCCGATCAGGACGGTGTCGCCGCCGAGTGAGCTGACTCGCAGCCGCAGGTGCTCCCGCACCGCGGCGAGGGCGTTGGTGTTGATCCGGCTGCGCACCTGTGCGGCGGATCCGAGGAAGACGTCCCGGAGGGTGCCGCCGAGGATGACCAGATCCGGATCGAAGAGGTTGACGAGGTTCGCGATGCCGATGCCGAGCCAGTCCGCGACGCGGTGCAGAGCCGCACGCGCGGTGACGTCTCCGAGGTCGGCGGCGATGACCACCGACCGTACGGCGTCGACCCCGGTGACGCCGCCGTCCCGACCGGCGGCCTCCAGGAGGGCGCGCTCACCTGCCTCGGCTTCCAGGCAGCCGTGGGCGCCGCAGCCGCACGGCCGCCCCTGGTACGGGTTGACGTTCATGTGGCCGATCTCGCCGGCGTATCCGCGCTCGCCCCGCAGGAGTTCACCGTCGGTGATCACTCCGGCGCCGATCCCGACCTCGCCGTGGAGGTAGACGAGGTTCTGGCATTCTCGGCCGATGCCGCGCCGGTGCTCGGCGAGCGCGCCGAGATTGGCCTCGTTGGCGACGAGGACCGGGACGTCCAGGCGGAGCCGGTCGGCGAAGGCACCGGCGAAGTCGACGCCCTGCCAGCCCATGTTGGGGGTGAGGGTGACCAGCCCGTCGGGGTGGCGGACGATGCCGCGCACCGCCACGGCGACGCCGACGCACGAACTGCCGGCCGGTGCGCGGGCCAGCATCTCGTGGGCGAATCCGGCGAGGATGGCGGCCACGCGCGCGGGGTCCTGCGGGTGCCCGTCGGGCCAGGGGCACTCGCGCCGGTCCAGGAACACGCCGCCGAGGCCGATGAGGGCCGCCGCCAGGCGCTCCACGCCCACGTCCACCGCCAGGACGTGCACGCGGGTGGACTCCGGCTTCACGACCAGCGAGGGCCGCCCGGCCCGGCCGGTTTCCTGCGGCAGCTCCTCGCGGACCAGGCCCGCGGCCGTCAGATCGCCGACCAGACCCAGGATGGTGCTGCGGTTGAGGCCGAGCCGGGTCGCCAGGACGGCGCGCGAGGTGGGCCCGTCGAAGTGGACGAGGCGCAGCAGGGCGCCCAGGTTGTGCTGGCGGACCTCTTCCTGGGAAGGACCGGCTTTCATGGCTGGCGACCCTCATCGTTGGGGCTGGCGACCCTCATCGTTGGGCTGAGCGGCGGCGGGACATTGCGTCCACACCGGCGGCCACCAGCAGAACCGATCCCGTGACAGCGTACTTGACGCCTGAGGAGTACCCCATCAGGCCCATACCGTTCTGGATCACCGCGACGACCAGGCCGCCCAGCACGGCGTCGACGACGCGGCCGCGACCGCCGAACAGGCTCGTGCCGCCGATGACGGCGCTGCCGACGGCGAGCAGCAGGACGTTGCTCCCGCCGGTGTTGGGGTCCACGGAGTTGCCCCGGGAGGCGGCGATGATGCCGCCGACGGCCGCCAGGCAGGAGCAGATGACGAAGGCGGCGGTTCGGATGAAGGCGACGTTGATCCCGGCCCGGCGGGCGGCTTCCGGGCTGCCGCCCACGGCGTAGATGTGCAGGCCGAAGCCGGTCCGCTGCAGGGTGAACGTCCCGAGCAGGAGGAGCGCCCCGATCACGGGCACGACGATGGGCACGCCCTTGAGGGAGCTGACGATGACGTTGCGGCTGCGCTCCTGGTTGAGCAGGAACACGGCCGCGCCCCCGAGCACGACGACGGCGCCGGTCCGGATGGCGAGGAGCGCCATCGGGGTTCCGGCGAGGCCCCGGCCGAGCCGGTCGCGGCTGCGGCGCAGTTGCAGGACGGCGTAGCCGACGGCGCAGCCGGCCAGCAGGACCCAGCCGAGGACGGGGCTGAGGTTGTCGTTCGCGATGGCCAGGATGGTCGGGTCCTTGACCGAGACGTTCGTGCCTTCCTTCAGCAGGATCAGGACGACGCCCTGGAAGCCGAGGAACGCGGCCAGCGTCACCACGAAGGAGGGGATTCCGACCTTGGCGACGAGCGTGCCGATGAGCAGGCCGATGACCGCGCCGGTCAGCATGGCGGCGGTCACCGCGGCGTACCAGGGCCAGCCGTGGTCGGTCAGCAGGATGGCCAGGACCGCGGCGCAGACACCACTGGCGTAGCCGGCCGACAGGTCGATCTCGCCGAGGAGCAGGACGAACACCAGCCCCATGGCGATGGCGATGCTGCCCGAGCTCTGGGTGAGCAGGTTGGCGAAGTTCAGGTTGGACAGGAAGACCGGGCGCAGGACGGCGAAGAACACGCACAGGACGATCAGGCCGGCGATGGCGGGAAGGGCACCGAGCTCGCCCGCGCGCACCTGCGCGAGGTAGCTGCGGCCGACGTCCCCCAGGCGGGCGGTCGGGGACGGGCCTTCCTCGGAGTCGGTGGGGCGGTTCGGCCGCTCGGGCTTCTGGGGGGCGAGGGCGGAGGTCATACGGCGGCTCCGTTGGGGGTGGTCCGAGGGCCCAGGTTGCCGCTGCGGCCCGCGGTGATCAGTTCGACGACCTGTGCGTGTGTCACGTCGGAGGCCTTGACCTGAGCGGCCATCCGTCCGAGGTGCAGTGCGGCTATCCGGTCGGAGACCGCGAAGACGTCGTTCATGTTGTGCGAGATGAGCACGACGGCCAGGCCGTTGTCGGCCAGCCGGCGCACGAGTTCCAGGACCTGCGCGGTCTGGGCGACGCCGAGGGCCGCGGTGGGCTCGTCGAGGACCACGAGCTTGCTGTTCCACAGCACCGCCTTGGCGATGGCGACGGTCTGGCGCTGGCCGCCGGAGAGGCTGGAGACCTTCTGGCGAAGGGACTTGACGGTGCGCACCGAGAGTCCCCGGAGCGTCGCGGCGGCCATCTCCTCCATGGTCGAGTCGTCGAGCACCATGCCGCGGCGCTTCTCCCGCCCCAGGAACATGTTCTGCACGATGTCGAGGTTGTCGCACAGTGCGAGGTCCTGGTAGACGATCTCCACCCCGAGCGCGGCGGCGTCGCGCGGGCTGTGCACCTGAACCGGCTGACCGTCGAAGAGGTAGTCCCCCGCGTCGATGGGGTGGATGCCGCCGATGCACTTGACGAGCGTCGACTTGCCGGCGCCGTTGTCGCCGACGAGTGCGGTGACCTCCCCCGCGTAGGCGCTGAACGCGATGTCGTGCAGGACCTGGACGGGGCCGAAGCTCTTGTCGATCCCGCGCAACTCGAGAGTCGGTGTCTCTGTCATGGGTGAGGCTCCTGGGGATTGGCGGGGTGGGCCCCGCGCCACCGGCGGCGCGGGGCCCACGGGTAGGGCCGGCGCTCGCGCTACTTGATGCCGGCCTTCGTGCACAGCGCGTCGTAGTCGCCGGTGCACAGTTGCGCCTTGGTGACGAAGCCGTCGGTGATGACGTCCTGGATGTTGTTCTTGACGATGGCCTCGGGTGTCAGCAGCGCCGCCGGGACGTCGCGGTTGCCCGTCGGGTCGTGGACGGTGACGCTGGTCTGGCCCTTCTTGCCGCCGGCCAGCTCGACCGCGAGGGCTGACACCGCGTCAGCTTCCTTCTTCACGGCCTTGTAGACGGTCATGCACTGGTCGCCCGCCAGGATGTTCTGCAGGCCCTGCACCGTCGCGTCCTGACCGGTGATCGGCACCTGCCCGTTGCGGTGGTTCTTGCGCAGTACGGCGATGGCCGCGTTGGCCAGATTGTCGTTGGCCGCGAGCACCCCGCCGATGTTCGGCGCACTGGTGTTCATCTGCTCGAAGATCGTCTGAGCCTGGGCGCTGTCCCAGTCGGGCACCGACTGGTTGGGGCCCTTGGTGTACTCCCCGGAGGCGTACAGCGGGTCCAGCACGCTGTTGTAGCCGTTGGCGAACAGGGTGGCGTTGTTGTCCGTCGGAGAGCCGTTGAGTTCGGCCACGACGGGGTTCTTGGCGCCCATGTCGCTCAGACACTTCGTCAGGCCCTGGCCCTGGAGCTTGCCGACCTGGTCGTTGTCGAAGCTGACGTAGTACTGGGCGGAGCCGCCGAGGGTGAGCCGGTCGTAGTCGATGGTGGCCACGCCCTGGGTCTTGGCCTTGTCGAGGACGGCCTTGCCGGTTCCGCTGTCGAGGTTGACGATGATCAGCACGTTCACGCCACTGGTGATCATCTGGTCGGCGATCGTCTGGAACGCCTGCTTGTCGCCCTCGGCGTTCTGGATGTCGTAGTCCACACCGGCGGCCTTGAAGGCCGCCGCGAGGTACGGCCGGTCCGCGGTCTCCCAGCGGACGGACGACTTGCTGTCCGGCAGGATCACGCCGATCTTCGGCTTCTTGCCGCCGGCGGAGCCGGAACCGGAGCCGGAGCCGGAGCCCGAGGAGCCGCAGGCGGTGACGGTGGAGAGCAGGGCCGCTGACAAGGCGGCGGTGGCGAACAGGAGCCCCTTGCGCATGGGCAGGGTCCTTTCGAGGCGTGTCCGACCTGTGCCGGACGTGCGTTGGCCGATGAAGGGTGGGGATGGGCACGAGCACGAAGCAGGGAAGGTTTGTTGCCCGCGACAACATACGTCCTGTGATGAGGTCCGCCAAGCCCTTGCGCCGACCCGCGTGCGTAACGATCGAGTCACCGGAACTGGTGCGCCACAGCGCGGACTTGCCGCCGCTCACGCTCCTCCTCGGCCCGGCTCGGCCCCGGAACAGGCCTGCCCGCCGCACCGTGACGGTGCGGCGGGCAGCTGGTCGGGGCGGTGCTCAGGCGGGGCGGTGCTCAGGCGCAGTTGGCGCCGTTCAGGGTGAACCGGGCCGGTGCCGGGTTGGCCCCGGAGTACGTCGCCTGGAAGCCGAAGCTCGCCCGCGCGCCGGGCGCCAGGGCGCCGTTCCAGCCGGCGTCCCGGGCGGTCACGGAGGCACCGGACTGGGTCGCCGTCGCGTTCCAGGCGGTGGAGATCCGCTGGTCACCCGGGAAGCTCCAGCCGAGCGTCCAGCCGGAGACGGTCGAGGTGCCGGTGTTCTGCACGGTCACGGTGGCGGTGAACCCGTTGCCCCACGCGTTGTCGACCTTGTACGCCACGGAGCAGGACGCCGCGGGCGCCGACCGCCGCTCGGCGGCGAACGCCGCCAGCCAGGCCAGTGAGGCGTTCCAGTTGATCGCGACCTCGTTGGTGGAGTACGAGCCGATGTCGTCGACGTAGCAGGCCGCCGGTGCGCAGCCCACCAGTTGGGCCTTTGCCACCGGGTCCTCCAGGGCGGCGTCCGGGCCGCCCGCGAAGGAGCCGGCGGGCGGGTGCGGCAGCGAGGCGTCGTTCTGGTGCGCCCAGAACCGGTGGTGCTGGTTCTCGGAGGCCCGCTCGCCGTAGCCCGTCACGTAGGAGCGGTCCAGGGCGTTGCGGCCCAGCAGGTAGTCCATCGTCTCCAGCGCGCCGGTCCGGTAGCGCGCGGCGCCGGTCAGCTCGTAGGCGACGGCCAGCACCATCGCGTTGTTGGCGACCGAGCTGTTGGAGCCCCACACATAGCCGTCGGCGGGGATCGGCACCGCGTAGCCCTGTCCGGCCATGGTGGACAGGTAGCCGTCGGCGGCCGAGGTCAGCAGGCCGCGCAGCCGGGTCACGTCGTCGGCGGGCAGGGCCACGCCGGGCGCGGTGGCCAGGGTGATCCGGCCGAGCGTCGCGGTGCCGCCCCACCAGAACGCGTCGACCGGCTTGCTGTGGTGCGGCGAGGAGGTGACCGCGTCCCGGTACTGCGACTCGCCGGTGGTGGCCAGGAGTTCGGCCGCCGCCCAGTAGAACTCGTCGGAGACGTCGGAGTCCTCGTACGCGCCGCCGCCGGTGTTGTCGGTCGCCGGGGCGAGGACGTTCGGGTTGGCCAGCGCCGCCGTCCAGGCCCGGCGGGCCGCGTCCAGGCAGCGGGCGGCGAAGGCGGCGTCGTACGGCGCGTACACCCGGGCGCACTGGGCCGCGGTGGCGGCCAGGTTGAGCGTGGCGGCCGTCGACGGCTGGTGCAACTCGCGCTGCTGGTCGTCGAGTTCGGGCCGGGTCGGCAGGCCGGTCCACTGCGCGTCGTGGATCTTGTGGAAGGCCATCCCGGCCTTCGGCCGGCCGTCCGGGACCTGCATCCGCAGCAGGAAGTCCAGTTCCCAGCGGGCCTCGTCCAGTACGTCCGGTACGCCGTTGCCGCGCTCGGGGACGCGCAGCGTGGAGTCGCCGAGGGCCGCGTCATTGCCCGAACGGTGCGCCCGCTCGAAGGAGTTGACCAGCTCCCAGGTCGCGATGCCGCCATTGACCACGTACTTGCCCTGGTCGCCGGCGTCGTACCAGCCACCGTGGACGTCCAGCCGGTAGTCGCACACTCCGGCCTGGCACGGCACGTCGGTGTCGCCCTTGTTCGGCGCCACCCCCAGGTGGCCGGCGGGGCGGGCGTACGCGCTGCCGGCCAGGGCCGCGTCGATGCCGATGCCGCTGCGCTGCTGGTAGAAGAACGACATGCTGTCGCCGCGCAGCCCGTCGTACAGCGCGGCCGAGATGTCGAACGGGTGGCTCACCGATCCGTCCACGACCAGGGTGAAACCGGTGCCGGTGCCGGTGTACGCGCCGAAGTCCACCAGGTGCGTGGACTGGCCGGACGCCCGGTCGGCGCCGTGCACGGTGGTGGTGCCGGAGGCGACCTGCGCGCCGGAGGCGCCGCGCAGCTGCCAGGCGAGCGGGGCGGTCGCCGAGCTGACCACGGTGGCCCGCTTGGGACCGTCCGGCAGGTAACCGAGCTGGTTCACGCGGACGGGGAAATCGGCGACCGCGGTGGCGGCGGTTGCGGTTGCGGCGGTTGCGGTGGCTGGGGCTGGGGCGAACGCGGCGGCGGTCAGCCCGCCGGCGGCCAGGGCCAGGCCGGTCAGCGCGGCGGCCGCGCGCCGGGGCAGCCCGCGGCCGGAGAGGACGGGAGGCATGGGTGGGAGCCTTCCTGCGGAGGGGGAGGGGACGCGAGGGTGGGAGCCCGGAAGCTGGGAGCGCTCCCATCGCCCATGAAGCCAGCCGGTCAGTCGGTGCGTCAAGAGGTGGTAAACGAGCGGGAGTTGACGCTGACGCTCGCAGAAGCGAGCCGATGTCCGACGGTTCGTCGGCATCGGGAGCGGATCGCGGCGCGGGGCGTCCGGTCGGTGTGGAGCAGGGGTCCGGGTCGGGCACCCGGGCCCCGGCGGCGCCGGTCAAGATTGGGTAACGGGCCGGAGTGGGTCTTGTCGACCCGAATGTGAGCGCTAACAATCTGGTCTCAGGTGAAACACCGTCACCACACCGCGTTCACGCGGACGAAACGGTGCGCCTTGCCCGAGTCGTGCCTCGCACCATCCGTTTCGCCCGGTCGTCCCGCCGTCTCGCCCGTTCGTCTTGCCCGTTCGCCTCGCCCAGTCGTCCCGCCCTCAGTCCAGTGAACGCCGGCCGGTGCTGCCGTCCGTGCGCGATCGACGATCCCGAGAGGAAGTCCCCCCATGTCCAAGAGAGTTGCGGCAGTCCTGGTCACCGGTGCGATGGTCGCCGTCCTCACCGCCTGTGGTTCCGGCGGCGGAGGCTCCGCCGACAAGGGCTCCGGCCACAAACTCGTCGTGGGCTTCTCGCAGGTCGGTGCGGAGAGTGGCTGGCGCACCGCCAACACCAAGTCGGTCCAGGAGTCGGCGAAGAAGGCCGGCATCGAGCTGAAGTTCTCCGACGCGCAGCAGAAGCAGGAGAACCAGATCAAGGCGATCCGCTCGTTCATCCAGCAGAAGGTCGACGTGATCGCCTTCTCGCCGGTGGTGGAATCGGGGTGGGACACCGTCCTGAAGGAGGCCAAGGACGCGCACATCCCGGTCATCCTGACCGACCGCGCGGTGGACTCCAAGGACGAGTCGCTCTACGTCTCCTTCCTCGGCTCCGACTTCGTCGAGGAGGGCAAGAAGGCCGGCGAGTGGCTGGTCAAGGAGTATGCGGCCAACAGCGGTGACGTGAACATCGTCCAGCTGGAGGGCACCACCGGTTCGGCGCCGGCCAACGACCGCAAGTCCGGCTTCGCGGACGCCACCAAGGGTGAGCCCAAGTTCAAGGTGGTCGCCTCGCAGACCGGCGACTTCACCCGCGCCAAGGGCAAGGAGGTCATGCAGGCCTTCCTGAAGTCCCAGTCGAAGATCGACGTGCTGTACGCGCACAACGACGACATGGCGCTCGGCGCGATCCAGGCGATCGAGGAGGCCGGCAAGAAGCCGGGCACCGACATCAAGATCGTCTCTGTGGACGGCGTCAAGGACGCCTTCACTGCGATGAGCCAGGGAAAGATCAACTACGACGTCGAGTGCAACCCGCTGCTCGGCGACCAGCTGATGGACCTGGTGAAGAAGGTCAAGGCGGGTGAGCAGGTGCCGCGGCGGATCAAGACCGAGGAGGGCACCTTCACCCCCGAGCAGGCCACCGCGGCCCTGCCGAACCGTCAGTACTGACCCACCCCGGCCGAGGGTGGACGCGTCCGGGACCGGACGCGTCCGGGACAGATGAGAGGAGAACCGGGGTGCAGCAACCGGTCCTGGAAGTCCGGGGAATCCGCAAGGAGTTCCCCGGGGTGGTGGCGCTGGACGGGGTCGACTTCCGGCTCTTCCCCGGCGAGGTGCACGCGCTGATCGGGGAGAACGGCGCCGGCAAGTCCACCCTGATCAAGGTGCTCACCGGCGTTCACCCGGCCGACGGCGGCGAGGTGGTGCTGGCCGGCAGTCAGGTCTGGATCGCCGGGCCGCTGCAGGCCCAGCAGGCCGGGATCAGCACGGTCTACCAGGAGGTGAACCTCTGCCCGAACCTGTCGGTCGCGGAGAACATCTTCATCGGGCGGGAGCCCCGCCGGTTCGGCCTGATCAACTGGGCCGCGATGCGCCGCCGGGCCGCCGAGCTGGTCCGCGAGCTGGACCTGGACATCGACGTCAGCGCGCCGCTGAACAGCTACTCCATCGCCGTCCAGCAGCTGGTGGCGATCGTCCGCGCGGTCGACGTCTCCGCCAAGGTGCTGATCCTGGACGAGCCGACCTCCAGCCTGGACCGCGACGAGGTGCGCCAACTCTTCGCCGTCATACGGCGCTTGCGCGACCAGGGCGTGGCGATCCTGTTCGTCTCGCACTTCCTCGACCAGATCTACGAGATCTGCGACCGGATGACGGTGCTGCGCAACGGCCGGCTGGAGGGCGAGTACCTGATCGGCGAGCTGAACCAGGTCCAACTGGTCTCCCGGATGATCGGCGCCGAACTCGCCGGACTCGACCAACTCGGCGGCGGCAAGCGGCGCGAGCGCACCGCACCGGCCGGCGGAACGGCGTTCCTGCAGGCCGACGGGCTGACCCGGCGGGGCGCCGTCGACCCGTACGACCTGGCCATCCGGTCGGGCGAAGTGATCGGACTGGCCGGGCTGCTGGGCTCCGGACGGACCGAGGCCGCCCGGCTGCTGTTCGGCGCCGACCAGAGCGACGGCGGCACGCTGCGGATCGAGGGCGCCGAGACCGTCCTGCGCAGCCCGCGCGACGCGATCGCCCACGGCATCGCGTTCTGCTCGGAGAACCGCAAGACCGAGGGCCTGGTCGGCGAACTGACCGTCCGGGAGAACATCGTCCTGGCGCTGCAGGCCGCCCGGGGCTGGCTCCGTCCGCTGTCGCGCACCGCGCAGGACGCGTACGCGCTGCGCTGGATCCGCGCCCTGGACATCCGCCCCGGCAACCCCGAGGCACTCGTGCGCAACCTCAGCGGCGGCAACCAGCAGAAGGTGCTGCTCGCCCGCTGGCTGATCACCGACTCCAAGCTGCTGATCCTGGACGAACCCACCCGCGGCATCGACATCGGGGCGAAGGCCGAGATCCAGAAGCTGGTGGCGAACCTCGCCGAGGACGGCATGGCGGTGCTGTTCATCTCCGCCGAACTGGAGGAAGTGCTGCGGCTCAGCCACCGGGTCGGCGTCCTGCGCGACCACCGGATGGTCGCCCAGCTCGACAACGACGGCGAGCTCACCCCGGAGCGCGTCATGGCCACCATTGCGAGCGGAGCGGACCAATGAGCACGGCGAGCAGTCAGGCACCGTCACCCGGCTCTCCACCTGCAACGGCGACGAGCCCGCTGAAGGCGGTGACCCGGTTCCGGCTGTTCTGGCCGGCCGTGGTGCTGGCCGTGCTGCTGGTCGCCAACCTCGGTTTCACCCCCGGCTTCTTCGCCGTCCACGTCCAGGGCGGTCACCTCTACGGCTCCCTGATCGACATCCTGCACTTCGGCGCCCCGCTGATCCTGGTCTCCCTGGGCATGACCCTGGTGATCGCCACCGGCGGCATCGACCTGTCGGTCGGCTCGACCGTCGCGATCTCCGGCGCCCTGGCCTGTCTGCAGATCAGCCGGTCCGCCGACCCGGGCAGCCTCGGCACCGTGTTGACCGCTGTCGGCATCGCCCTCGGCAGCGCCCTGGTGCTCGGCGTCGTCAACGGCGTGCTGGTGGCCAAGGTCGGCGTCCAGCCGATCATCGCCACCCTGATCCTGATGGTCGCCGGGCGCGGCGTGGCCCAGCTGATCACCGACGGCCAGATCATCACCGTCACCAGCGACCCGTACAAGCTGATCGGCGGCGGCTACTGGCTGACCATGCCGTTCGCGATCCTGCTCAGCGCCCTGGTGGTGCTGGCCGCCGTCCTGCTGACCCGCTTGACCGCGCTCGGCCTGCTGCTGGAGTCCGTCGGCGGCAACCCGGTGGCCAGCCGGCTGGTCGGCATCCGGGCGATGCGGCTGGTGGCCCTCGTCTACGTGTTCAGCGCACTGTGTGCGGCGCTGGCCGGCCTGATGGTGTCCTCCAACGTCTCGGCCGCCGACGGCAACAACGCCGGACTGTGGATCGAACTGGACGCCATCCTCGCGGTGGTGCTCGGCGGGACCTCGCTGAACGGCGGCCGGTTCTCGATCGGCGGCACCGTGCTGGGCGCGCTCATTATCCAGACCCTCTCCACCACCGTCTACACCATCGGCATCCCGCCGGAGACCACCCTGGTGTTCAAGGCGTTCGTGGTGATCGCGGTCTGTCTGATCCAGTCGCCCGCCTTCCGCGCCAAGCTCGCCGGCCGCGGCGCCCGGGCCCGGCGCACCGCCGCCGCCCGGCCGCACGCCGTGGCCCCCATCAACCGGGAGGTCGGCAAGTGAACGCCAACGCCCTGCTGACCCGCCTGCGCGGGCAGATCCCGCTGCTGGTCACCGCGGCCCTGCTGGTGTCGATGTTCAGCATCGGCTCGGTGCAGTACGACGGCTTCTTCTCCGGCCAGGTCGTCCTCAACCTGCTGATCGACAACGCCTTCCTCCTGGTCGTCGCGGTCGGCATGACCTTCGTCGTGCTGACCGGCGGCATCGACCTGTCGGTCGGCGCGGTGGTGGCGCTGTCCACCATGGTCTCCGCCTGGCTGGTCGAACGGCACGGCTGGCCGCCGCTGCTGGTGATCCCGCTGGTCCTGCTGATGGGCACCGCGGGCGGCTGGGTGATGGGCTGGGTCATCCACGTCTTCGAGATCCAGCCGTTCATCGTCACCCTGGCCGGCATGTTCCTGGCCCGCGGCCTGTGCTACACGATCAGCATCGACTCGATCTCCATCACCGACCCGCAGTACACCGCCATGGCGCAGACCCGGATCCCGCTCGGCAGCCTGTTCGTCTCACCGAGCGCGGTCATCGCGCTGCTGGTGGTCGCCGTCGGATTCGTGGTCCTCCACTACACCCGCCTCGGCCGCAACGTGTACGCGCTCGGCGGCAGCGAGCAGTCGGCACTGCTGATGGGCCTGCCGGTTCAGCGCACCAAGACCACCGTGTACGCGATCAGCGGCTTCTGCTCCGCGCTCGGCGGGGTGCTGCTCACCTTCTACATGCTGTCCGGCTACGGCTTGCACGCGGTGGGCCTCGAACTCGACGCGATCGCCGCGGTCGTCATCGGCGGCACCCTGCTGACCGGCGGCTCCGGCTACCTGCTGGGCACCCTGCTCGGCGTGCTGGTGCTCGGGCTGATCCAGACCGTGATCAGCTTCCAGGGCACCCTCAGCTCCTGGTGGACCCGGATCGTCATCGGCGCCCTGCTGTTCGTCTTCATCGTCCTGCAGCGCCTGATCACCGCCCGCCGGCGCTGACCGCCCCGGGCGCGGCCCCCAGCCGGTGTCCGGCGCCGGGTGGCCCCTGGCCGGGAAGGGGCCACCCGGCGGAGGCTCAGGCTGCGGGCCCGGCGGGTGCGTGCAGGAGCTCGGCCAGCACCTTGGGCAGCTCATCGGCGGAGTCGGCGGTCCGGGCGCGCCAGGCCACGTGTCCGTCCGGGCGGACCAGGACGCCGCCGTCGGCGTCGACCTCGCGCAGCCGCTCCCAGGCCCCGTACGGGTCGCGCAGGCCCTCGGCGGAGCCGATCGTGCGGACCGTCACCGGCACCCCGGTGAGCCGGGCGGCCTCGCGGGCGGCGTCGTGCCAGCGATCGCCGCCGCGGCCGGTGAGCAGGACGAAGCGGCCCCGGCCGACCACGTCCAAGGTGGAGCGGCGACGGCCGCCGTCCTCCAGCCAGGCGTGCGGCAGACGCGCGCCGGGCCAGGTGGTGGGCTGGTAGTACAGCTCCGGGTCCCGGTCACCGACCGGCTCGGGCGTGCCGTCGTCCACCCGGGCACCGCTGCGGTAGCGGTAGCCGATCTCGACGCCGTGCGCGTTGACCTGGTAGTTGATCCGGTCGGTCGCGGCGGCCAGCGCGGCGCGCCGGGCGGCGGCCTCCTCGGTGTCGTCGGCGAGGCCGCGCAGCAGGTCCCACTGCTCCGTGGCGGTCTGCCCGGCGGTGAAGCCCAGCGCCGCCGGGATGCCGAGGAAGTCCATCATGCTGCGGACCGCACGGTCGACGATCTGGCCGCCCACCGGCAGCCGCTCGGCCTGATAGGTGTCCAGCAGCGCGGGCGAGGCCGAGCCGTCCAGCACCAGCTTCAGCTTCCAGCAGAGGTTGAAGGAGTCCGCGACCGCCGAGTTCAGCCCGAGGCCGTTGGTCGGCGGCATCTGGTGCACCGCGTCGCCGACGCAGAACACCCGGCCGTTCGCGTAGCGGGGGGCGACGACCGCGTTGACCTCCCACGGCGAGACGTTCTTGATCCGGATGTCGACGGACGGGTCGCCGATGCTCTCCCGGATGTGCGCCAGGATCTCCTCGTGGTCGTCGCGGTCGAACTCCGCGCCGTGGTCGAGGAAGCGCAGGTAGACCCATTCGTTCCAGGGGCGGATGCTGACGAACACCCGGCCGTCCTCGGGCGGGTTGCCGGGCACGGCGCCCATGTACAGGATGGCCGGGCGGTCGGCGCAGTACTGCGAGAGGTCCGCCTCGAACCAGACCGAGGCGACCTTGGCCAGCCCGGTGGCACCCTCCACGGTGAGTCCGGCCTGCTCCATCACCCGGCTCCGCGCACCGTCGGCGCCGATCACGTAGTCGGCGCGCACGGTGTACTCCAGGCCGGACTGCCGGTCGGCGACCACGGCCGTGACGCCGTCCTCGTCCTGCTCCAGGCGCAGGAACTCCTGCCCGAGGCGGAGTTCGCCGACCCCGGCCTGCCGGACCTGCTCGACCAGCAGCGGCTCCAGCAGGTGCTGCGCGAGGTTGCACATCGTGCTCGGGCTGGCCGCCAGGTAGTCGCCGATGCGGTCCGGGCCGTTGCCGTAGGCGTCCAGCCGGCTCACCTCGGGGCCGGCGAAGGTCGACATGAAGACGTGGTTGGCCAGCATCGGGCTCGGGGTCGCCTCGGCCGTCACCTGCGGTTCGACACCGAGGTCGCGCAGGATCTCGCCGGTGCGCTGGTTCAGCAGGTGAGCACGGGGGGTGTGGGCCGTGCCCGGGTACTTGCCGATCACCAGGTGGGCGACGCCGTGGCGCGAGAGCGCCAACGAGGCGGTCAGGCCGGCCGGACCGGCGCCGACGATCAGTACCGGGACGCGGACGTCGGGGGTGGTGGTCGTGGTCACTTCGCAGCCTTCCGTGCGTAGCCGGCGTAGATCACCGACGTGTCCTTGTGAACGGAGAGCTGGAACTGCCGCCCCAGCTCGCCGTACGTGATCTCGCCCCGGGCCCTGCGGCGCATCGCCTTCAGCAGCTCCAACTGCGGCCGGGTGGAGGCGAATCCGACGAGATCCTGATTGGCCAGGCCGTGCTTGCGGAAGACCGCGTGGAGCTCGGCCGGCTTGATGAAGCTCTTCCAGTCGTGCAGGTCCTTGGGCGCGAAACTGACGGACTTCCAGTCCTGCGCCATCTTGATCATCGCCAGCTTGGACCGGAAAGTCCGGTTGATGGTGTCGTAGAGGTAGTGGCCGCCCGGCTTGAGCACCCGCACGGCCTCGCCGACCGCCTGGTCCACGGAGGTCACGTGCTCCAGGGTGTCGCAGCAGTACACCAGATCGAACGTCCCGTCAGGGAAGGGGAGTTGCTCGGCGAAGCCCTGCTGGTAGGTGATCTCCAGCCCGGACTGCCGGGCGTGCTCGCCCGCAGCCTCCAGGGACGGGCCGGACGGGTCCACTCCGGTGACCAGGCACCCGGCGCCGGCGAAGAGCTCGGCCAGCAGACCGCCGCCGCACCCCACGTCGAGCACCCTGAGGCCCGTGAGGTCCAGCCGCAGCCGATCGGTGAGGACACCACGGAAGTAGTCGAACCGGGCCGGGGTGAAGGCCTCCAGCGTGGCGAACGGCTGGTCGTCCTGCCACCAGGAATGGGTGTTGTAGACATCGTTGTCGACGGGCATGATGCGACTCCTCAGGAGAGTTTGACGGTCGGACGGTAGAGGTCGAGCCAGACGGCCAGGTCGAGGACCCGTTCGAAGGCCTCGCGCTCGTCCCGGTCGACGGCCTCGGGCCGAGCACCCGCGGCCGCCGTCAGCGCGGCGCGGTCGAAGAACGCGACCGCCTGGTGGTCGCCCGACAGCAGGTCGCCGACCTGCCGCTGCAACTGCCCCACGTAGGCGAGTTGCTGGGTGTGCGGGTAGAGGGCCTTCACCCGCTCCACCACGGACCCGGGAAGGACGTCCCGCACCGCGGCGCGCAGCAGGCTCTTCTCCCGGCCGTCGAAGGTCTTCATCGCCCAAGGGGTGTTGTAGACGTACTCCACCAGGCGGTGGTCGCAGAACGGTACGCGCACCTCAAGACCGACCGCCATGCTCATCCGGTCCTTGCGGTCCAGGAGCATGCCCAGCAGGCTGGTCAGGTGCACGTGGCAGAACTCGCGCATCCGCCGCTCGTGCGCGTCCTCGCCGTCCACCACCGGGATGCCGGCGACCGACTCGTTCCAGCGCTGCGCCCAGTAGCCGGGGACGTCGAGGGTCCGCAGCAACAGCTCGGCATCGATCAGCTTGGTGGGGTGCTTCCTCGGGCCGAGGCCGGAGGCGGTCACCCACGGGAACATCGCGGTCTGCTGGACCTCCGGCAGGTGGAACCACGGGTAGCCGCCGAAGATCTCGTCGGCCGACTCCCCCGAGAGGGCGACCGTCGAGTGCCGACGGATCGCCTTGAACAGCAGGTACAGCGAGTTGTCCGCCTCGCCGAAGCCGAACGGCAGGTCGCGGGCGGTGACGGTGGCCCGGCGCACCTCGGGATCGGCCAGTTCGAGGTGGTCGAGCCGGATGTCGTGGTGCTGCGCGCCGACGTGCTCGACCACCGCGCGGGCGAACGGCGCGTCCGGCGAGCCGCGCAGCTCGTCGGGGCGGAACGCGTCCGGCTGCTCGAAGTCGACGGTGAAGGTCCGCACCCGCTCGCCCCCGGCCGCCAGGCGGCGGCCGGCCAGGGCGGTGAGGGCGCTGGAGTCGAGGCCGCCGGAGAGCAGCACGCACTGCGGCACGTCGGCGACCAGCTGCCGGGCCACGCTGTCCTCCAGCAGTTCCCTGACCTGCCGGACGGTGGCCGCGGTGTCGTCACGGTGCTCGGCGACCTCCAACTGCCAGTACACGTGCTCGCGCAGGCCCGAGCGGTCGACGGTCACCATGGAGCCCGGCTTGACCTCGTGCATGCCCGCCCAGACCGCGCGGCCGGGGGCCTTGACGAAGCCGAACAGTTCACGGAAGCCGTCGGTGTCCACCACCGGGTCCACCGCCGGGTGGGCGAGCAGGGCCTTCGCCTCCGAACCGAACAGCACGCCGTCGGCGGTCGGGAAGTAGTAGAGCGGCTTGATGCCCAGCCGGTCGCGCAGCAGCACCAGCTTCTCCACGCGGCCGTCCCAGATGCCCAGCGCGTACATGCCGTTGAGCCGGTCGGCGATTCCCTGCCCCCACTCCAGGTATCCGCGCAGCACCACCTCGGTGTCACTGGAGGTGCGGAACTCGTGCCCCCGGCGGCGGAGTTCGTCCCGGAGTTCGGTGAAGTTGTACGCCTCACCGCTGTACGTCATGGCGACCGGGCCGTCCGGTGTCTCGACCACCATCGGCTGCACGCCGCCCGTCAGGTCGATGACGGCGAGCCGGCGGTGGCCCAGCGCGGCGTGCGGGGACAGCCAGGTGCCGCCGGCGTCCGGACCGCGGCAGGTCATGGTGTCGGTCATGGCGGTCAGGGTGGAGAGTTCACGTTCGAGGTCGTGCTGGAAGGAGATCCAGCCGGCGATCCCGCACATTCGGTTCCTCTTTCGTTCGGGGGCGGGGGTGGGGCCGGGTGCTCAGCGGTGCGCGGCGCCGTGCCGGGAGGCCATGTAGGCGGGCAGGCCGTCGATGTGCGAGCGGCCGGTGGGGGCGAAGAAGAAGCGGTCCAGCGCGCCCTGGAGGAACGACCACGGGCGGTTCAGCTCGGCCGCCCAGCGCCAGCCGAAGCGGGCGCCGTTCCCGGTCGGTTCGACCACGTAGTCCTCGACCAGGTGACGGAAGATCGGGCGGGTCGCCTCGGTCGCGGTGAAGGTCTTGCGGGTGCCCTCCTCCCAGCGGAAGAAGCGCTCGCGGAGGGTGAAGTCACCGTCCATCTCGATCTCGCGGGTGGTGCCGACACCGAACGGCCGGGGCGAGGTCCAGGTGAGCCGCCGCATCCCCTTCGTCCAGCTGGACACGCCGTCGCCGGTCAGGGCCGCCCAGGTCTCCTCCGCGGAGAACGGCACTTCCACCGTACGGGCGTGGTAGAGCGGGGCCGTGGCGAAGAGCGAGTCGTCGGCCTCCTCGATCGGGTACCAGCGGGTGGCCATGGCGTCGGTTCCTTCCGGGAACGGGTCAACGGGTCGGGGAGGGTCAACGGGTCGGGGGAGGACGGGGAGGACGGGGCCGGAGCTCACGCCTCAGGCCTTGCGGGCCCGGAACAGGCCGACGGAGCCGCGCACGACGAGGTCGAAGTCGTCGAAGTTCTGCTTCAGTTGGTCGCGCAGGTCCTCCAGGTCGTCCTGGTCGTTGTGGAAGACGCCCTTCGCGTTGAGGTTGTCCATCAGCCAGCGGCCGGCACCGGTGACCGGGACTCCCGACGACAGCACGGTGCTGCCGAAGACCGTGCCGCCGGGCTTCACGGCCGCGGCCGCGTGCCGGATGGCCACGCCCTTCTCGCGCAGGCTGCCGGGGATGCAGTGCAACAGGAAGCTCAGGGCGGCCGAATCCTGGCTCTCGGCGGGCACCGGCAGCGGCTCCAGGGCGTTGGCGACCACCTTGGTGGTCCTGAAGTGTGCGAGCCGCTCGGCGGTGAAGTCGAGCGTGCTGGGGTTGAGGTCGGCCAGCGTGATGTGCGGGTTCGACACCGGGAACCGGGCGTGCGCCAGCAGGTACCCGGTGCCGACGCCGATCTCCAGGTGCTTCGCACCGAGGCAGTCGTCGTACATCCGCTGGAAGTTCCGCGGCGAGCACCGCCAGAACAGCGGCGCGCTGCCGCGGAAGACGATCAGGTCGTAGAAGGTCAGCGCGCGGCGGTGGTAGGGGGCCTGGCCGTCGTGGACCGCCTGGTCCAGGGAGGCGGGCCGGTTGCCGTTGTCAGTGTTCATCGGGGACCTCCGTGGATACCCCCGGCTTAGCCGGGGGAGGAAACGGGCTGCTTGCGGAGCGGGTCAGGTGGTGGGGTTTCGCCGTCAGGGCGAACCGCCGTGCGGGTGGCCGCCTCTGGTTGTCGGTGCCTGCCGGTAGGTTGATTCCGTGCATCTCAGGTACTCCTTTCGTATCTATCCGACGGTGGGTCAGCGCGCTTCGCTGGCCCGGACGTTCGGGTGTGCGCGGGTGGTGTACAACGATGCGCTCGCCCTGCGGAAGGCCGCGTGGAAGACGGACCGGTCGAGGATCCCGACCGGTGCCCTGGCCAAGGCGGTGGTCACCGACGCGAAGAGGACGGAGGCCCGGTCGTGGCTGGGGTCGGTGTCGGTGGACGCGTTGCAGTCGTCCCTGCGCGATCTGGACACCGCGTACCGCAACTACTTCGACTCGAAGTCCGGCAAGCGGGCCGGTCGCCCGGTGGGTCTGCCGGTGTTCAAGTCGAAGCGTGATGCCCGGCAGTCGTTGCGGTTCTCCCGCAACGGGTTCCGCATCCGGGGCAACGGGAAGCTGAACCTGGCGAAGATCGGCGACGTGCGGGTGAAGTGGTCGCGCTCGCTTCCGGCCGATCCGTCGTCGGTGACGGTCGTGCTGGATGCGGCCGGGCGGTACCACGCCAGCTTCGTCGTGGACGTCGAACCCGAGCACCTGCCCGAGGTCGATGCCGAGGTCGGCATCGACCTCGGCCTGACCACCTACGCCGTCATGTCCGACGGCAGCGTGATCGACAACCCGCGCTTCCTCCGCAAGGCGGAGAAGCGACTCAAGGCCGCGCAGCGGGAACTCTCGCGCAAGGCCAAGGGCAGCAAGAACCGGGCCAAGGCCCGCCGCAAGGTCGCCAAGGCCCACGCCAAGGTGGCCGACACCCGCATGGACTGGCTGCACAAACAGACCACCAGGATCATTCGCGAAACCCAAGCGGTGTACCTGGAGGACCTGAACGTGCGCGGCCTCGCCCGAGGCCGACTCGCCAAGTCCGTCCACGACGCCGGATGGGCCACCTTCCGGCGCCTCCTCGAAGAGAAAGCCGCCCGGTACGGACGCCACGTCGGCATCGTGCCCCGCGCGTTCCCGTCCTCCCAGCTCTGCTCGGCGTGCGAACACCGCGACGGACCCAAACCCCTGCGCGTCCGGGAGTGGGCCTGTGGTGCGTGTGGTGTGCTGCATGACCGTGACCTCAATGCTGCTCGGAACATCCTGGCCGCCGGGCAGGCGGACAGGCTAAACGCCTGCGGAGGACCGGTGAGACCCGGCGTGGCGATCCCACGCCGGGCACGGCCCGTTGAAACAGGAACCCACCGGAACGCCGGCGGCACCGGGCGCAAGCCCCGTGCCGCAGGCGCGGCCGGAATCCCCGTGCTTTAGCGCGGGGAGGATGTCAAGTTCTGCTCACCCTCGTCGGGTTCGTCGGGAATCGGACATCGTGGTGGTCGGGACGGTCAGGCGGCCGGCTCGGCGAGCCGGTCGAGGACGGCGCGCACGGTGGTGGGGCTGTGCTCGCCGGTCATCGTGAAGTGGTCGCCCGGAACCTCGGCCCCGGTGTGCGGAGTCGGCCAGGAGGCCTGCCAGTCGGCGGCGGGGAAACCGGGCAGCGGCCGGGCGGCGCGCAGGTGGAGCGTGGGCGTGGCCAGGGGCTGGGGCTGCCAGGCCTCGAAGAGCCGGGCGTAGCCGCCCATCGCGGTGAGGCAGACGTCGTCCAGCAGGTTGCCGGAGGGAATCCGACCGTCCGTCAGTTGGGCGGCGATCTCTGCCTGGATGCGGGGAAGTATGGCACTGCCCGGCCGGTAGCTGTCCAGCAGGACGACCGACACCGGGAGGGCACCGAGTTCCTCCAGGCGCGCCGCCACGGCGTGCGCGACCCAGCCGCCGGCGGAGTGGCCCAGGAGCGCGAACGGCTGCCCGGCGGCGAGCCGTTCGACGTCCTCGGCGTGCAGGCGCACCAACGCGTCGAGATCGGACGGGAGTTGCTCGCCCGCGGCGAAGCCGGGGGCCGGCAGCGCCCACAGCTCGTGCCGCCCGCCCACGGCGGCGGCGAGCCGCGCGTACTGGTGCGCACCGGACCTGCTCGCGAACGAAGGGAAGCAGAAGAAGCGGGGGGCGGCCGGGCCCTGGGTGAGGCGAACGGGAGCCGGTCGGCCGGACGGGGCGGGCGGGCTGTCGAAGGTGTCGCGGAACCGCGCGGCGGCGGCGAGGAGTTCAGTGAACTCCGCGAACCGGCCCAGTTCCGCCGCACGTGGCGCGAGCGAGGCCAGCAGGCCGCCGGACGGACCGGTCGGCGGCGTCGGGACGGCGTCCAACCGGGCCAGGAGGTGGGCGGCGAGGGCGTCGAGCGTGGCATGCTCGAACACCGCCGTGGCGGGCAGGTCCAGTCCGGTGGCAGCCTGGAGGGTGGCGCTCAGCTCGGTCGCGGCGAGGGAGTCGAGCCCCAGCTCGGGCAGGCTGAGACCGGTCTCCACGTCCTCGGTCGAGGCGTGACCGAGCGCGGTGGCCACTTCTGCGGCCACCAACTCGCGGAGGAACGGGCCGCGTTCGGCCGGGCTGAGGGCGGACAGCCGTACCTGCGGCCGCTCGGAGGTCTCCGCTTCGGGCGTCCGGGTGTCGCCCGGCGCGGCGGTGGGCGCCTCAGCGGTGGGCACCTCGGCGGTGCGCTCAGCTGGCCGGGCCGCCGGTGTGACGCCCTCCGGCCAGAACCGGCGGCGCTGGAACGCATAGGTGGGCAGGGCGACCCGGCCTTCGCCGGAGTCGGCGAGGACGGCAGCCCAGTCCACCGGCACGCCACGGACGTGGGCACCGGCGAGCGCGGTCAGCGCGCTGTCCGCCTCCGGCCGGCCGCGCCGCAGGAGCGGTACCGCCGCCGGAGCCGGGCTCCGGTCGGCCAGCGCGTCCCGCACCAGGGCGGACAGCACGCCGCCGGGGCCGAGTTCGAGGAAGGTGGTCACGCCGTCCGCCGCCATCCGGAGCAAGCCGTCGTGGAAGCGCACCGCCTCCCGGATGTGCCGGACCCAGTACTCCGGTGTGCACACCTGCTCGGCCGAGGCCGGCCCGCCGGTCAGGTTCGACAGCAGCCGGATCCGCGGCGGCCGGTACGCGAGCCCGCTCGCCACCTCGTGGAAGCGGTCCAGCACACCGTCCATCAACGGCGAGTGGAAGGCCCGGGTGACCCGGAGGCGCTTGGTCCGGCAACCACGTGCGGTGAGTACGGCCGCGACCTCCTCGACCGCCTCGGCCAGGCCGGAGAGCACGGTGGCGCGCGGCCCGTTGACGGCGGCGATGCCGACCTGGTCCTCCCGGCCCGCCAGCAGCGGTACCACCTCGTCCTCGGACGCCTCGACGGCCACCATCGCGCCGCCGCCCGGCGAGTCCTGCATCAGCCTGCCGCGCGCGGCGACCAGGCGGCAGGCGTCGTCCTGCGTCAGCACGCCGGCCGCGCAGGCCGCCGTGAGTTCGCCGACGGAGTGGCCGCCGACGTAGTCGGGCGTCACGCCCCAGGACCGCAGGAGGCGGAATGTCGCCAGGCCGACGGCGAAGAGCCCGGCCTGGGTGAACACGGTCTCGTCGAGCAGGGCGGCCGCGGGGGTGCCCTCCGGGGCGAACAGGACGTCGCGCAGCGCCGGGCGCCCGGGCTCGGCCAGGTGCTGGTCCAGTTGCTCGCACACCTCGTCCAGCGCCTGCGCGAAGGCCGGATGGGCCCGGTGGAGGCCCTCGCCCATGCCGGGCCGCTGGCTGCCCTGGCCCGGGAAGAGGAAGCCGACCCGGCCGGGGGTCACGGTGCCCCGGAGCACTCCGGGTGCGGTGCCGCCGGTGGCCAGCGCGTCCAGTCCGGCCCGCAGTTCGCGCAGGTCGCGGCCGAGCACGACCGCCCGGTGCGGCAGGGCGGCCCGGGACAGCGCCAGCGAGCGCCCGACGGCGGCGGGGGTGGCGGAGGGGAGCTCGGCGAGGTGGTCCCGCAGGCGCTCCGCCTGGCCGCGCAGGGCGGCCGCGCCGCGGGCCGAGACCGGCCAGGCGACGAGCGGCGGGGGCGGGGGAGGCGTCGGTTCGGCCGGTGCCCCGGGCTCCGGCAGGGCGTGCGGCGCGTCGTCCCCGGACGCGTCGTCCCTGGACGCGTCGGGCAGGGGCGGCTGTTCGGGCGCCGTCGGGGCCTGTTCGAGGATCACGTGGGCGTTGGTGCCGCTGATGCCGAAGGCGGACACGCCCGCGCGCCGGGGACGGTCCCCCTCCGGCCAGGCCACCGGCTCGGTGAGCAGGGCGACCGCGCCGGAGGACCAGTCGACGTGCGGGGTGGGGGCGTCGGTGTGCAGGGTGGGCGGTAGGAGGCCGTGCTCCATGGCCTTCACCATCTTGATCACGCCCGCCATCCCGGCGGCCGCCGCGGTGTGCCCGATGTTCGACTTCACCGAGCCCAGCCACAGCGGCCGTTCCGCCGACCGGTCGCGCCCGTACGTCGCGAGCAGGGCCTCGGCCTCGATCGGGTCCCCGAGCGGCGTGCCCGTCCCGTGCGCCTCGACCGCGTCCACTGCGCCCGGCGCCAGCCCGGCACTTGCCAGGGCCTGCCGGATGACCCGCTGCTGGGAGGGACCGTTGGGCGCGGACAGGCCGTTGCTCGCGCCGTCCTGGTTGGTCGCCGAGCCCCGGATCACGGCCAGGACCGGATGCCCGTTGCGGCGGGCGTCGGACAGCCGTTCCAGCAGCAGCACACCCGCACCCTCGCCCCAGGCGGTGCCGTCGGCCGCGGCGGCGAACGGTTTGCACCGGCCGTCGGGGGCCAGTCCGCGCTGTCGGCTGAAGCCGATGAACGCCTGCGGCGTGGACAGCACGGTGACGGCCCCCGCGAGCGCGAGCGTGCTCTCGCCGGCGCGCAGCGACCGGCAGGCCAGGTGCAGGGCGACCAGGGACGAGGAGCACGCGGTGTCCACCGTCAGGGCCGGCCCCTCCAGCCCGTAGGTGTAAGCGAGCCGACCGGAGATGACGCTGGCCGCGTTGCCGGTCAGCAGATAGCCCTCCAGGCCGTCCGGGCGTTCCTGGGCCAGCAGGTGGTAGTCCTGGCCACTGCTGCCGGCGAAGACGCCGGTCCGGCTGCCGCGCAGCGACTCCGGGTCGATGCCGGCGCGTTCGAAGGCCTCCCAGGAGGTCTCCAGCAGCAGCCGCTGTTGCGGGTCCATGGCGAGGGCCTCGCGCGGGCCGATGCCGAAGAAGGCGGCGTCGAAGCGGTCGGCGTCATGGAGGAAGCCGCCCTCGCGGGCGTAGGTGCGGCCGGGGCGCTCGGGGTCGGGGTCGTAGAGGTTGTCGAGGTCCCAGCCCCGGTTCTCGGGGAACGGCGTGATCGCGTCGCGGCCGTCCGCGACCAGCCGCCACAGGTCCTCGGGGCTGCGCACCTCGCCCGGGTATCGGCAGGCCATGGAGACGATGGCGATGGGTTCGTCGTCGTCAGCGGTCGCCGCGGGGACGGGCGGTGCGTCGTCGACCGAGGGTTCGGTGCCGGCGAGCTGGGCGAGCAGGTGGCGGCCCAGGGCTTCGAGTGTCGGGTGGTCGAAGGCGACGCCGGCCGGGAGCCGGAGACCGGTGGCGGTGATCAGCCGGTTGCGCAGCTCGACCGCGGTGAGCGAGACGAATCCCAGCTCGTGGAAGGAGCGTCCCGGCGGGAGCGGATCGGTGAGGCCGAGGACGGCGGTCGCGTGGGACTCCACCAGATCGAGCAACAGGCGCTCGCGGTCGGGTTCGGCCAGTTCGGCCAGGCGTCGGCGCAGCTGTGCCCCGGCCGAATCCGCAGTGCGTTCGTCAGGTTCGGCAGTCGGCGTGCCCGTCCCGACGGTGTCCACCCAGTAACGGCGGTGCTGGAAGGGGTAGGTGGGGAGGTCGGGGTGGGTACCGGGGGTGAGGAACGGGGTCCAGTCGACGGGGGCGCCGTGGACGTAGGTTTCGGCGGCCGAGGTGAGGAGGCGGGTCCAGGTTCCTTCGTTGCGGCGGAGGGTGCCGGTGATGAGGGTGGGGGTGTCGTGGGT
>NZ_JNWQ01000003.1 GCF_000716875.1 Streptomyces novaecaesareae
CATCGACACCGCGGAGACGGGCAGCACCGCGTACGACAAGCTGACCGTGTCGGTCAACGGCACCACGCTGAAGACCTACTCCAACGTGGACGCCGCGGCCGGCTACCAGCAGCGCACCTTCGACCTGTCGGCCTACGCGGGCCAGGCGGTCACCGTGAAGTTCAACGGCACCGAGGACTCCTCGCTGCAGACGAGCTTCCTGATCGACGACACCTCCGTCCAGACCGGCTGACCCCCGCAGCCCCGCACGGGCAGCCCGCCCCCGGAAACCTCCGGGGGCGGGCTGCCCGGCCGCCGTATGCTGGCCCGATGATCAAGCCGATTGAGCTGGTGATATTCGACTGCGACGGCGTCCTGGTGGACAGCGAGGTGATCGCCGTGCGGGTGCTGGTGCGGCTGGGGGAGGAGTTGGGCTGGCCGCTGACCGAGGCGGAGGCCGTCGAGCGGTTCGTCGGGCGGTCGGAGGCGGCCAACCACGCGATGCTGGCCGAGCGGCTGGGGGAGGAGACGGCGACGGTCTGGGACAAGCGCTTCCGCGAACTGCACGCCGAGGCCGTGGACGCCGGGCTGACCCCGGTGGACGGACTGCCGGAGGCCCTGGCCGCGATCGACCTGCCGACCTGCGTGGCCTCCAGCGGCACGCACGAGAAGATGCGGCACACCCTCGGCCGGACCGGGCTCCACGACCGCTTCGCCGGGCGGATCTTCAGCGCCACCGAGGTCGGCCGGGGCAAGCCCGCCCCCGACCTGTTCCTGTACGCCGCCCGCTCGATGGGCGTCGACCCGGCCGCCTGCGTCGTGGTCGAGGACAGCCGGCCCGGCGTCCAGGCCGCCCGCGCCGCCGGGATGCGCGCCCTCGGCTACGCGGGCGGCATCACCCCGGCGCAGTGGCTGTCCGGGCCGGGCACCGTGGTCTTCGCGGACATGCGCGAGTTGCCCGGACTCATCGCCGCGGGGGCCGTCCAGGACACGCCCTAGCTTCGCGGGCCGTCCAGGACACGCCTCAGCTTCGGGGCCGGCTACCAGGGGTAGGTGCCGCCCTCCGGGTGGAAGAACCGGCCGGTCGGCCCGGCCGCGGCCTCGCCGAGCTGCCGGGCGATCCGGCGGCCGCCCTCCTCGGCGCTGGAGTGGCCGCTGTGCCCGTTGAGGTCGGTCGCGCAGTAGCCCGGCTCCAGCGCGCTGACCTTGATGCCGCTGTCGCGCAGCGCCCGGGCGTAGACCAGGGTGACGGCGTTGAGCGCGGCCTTGGACGAGTTGTAGGCGAGCAGGGTCGCGTGCTCCCAGACCGGGGAGTCCGGGTCGGCCAGGAAGGAGAAGCTGCCGAGGCCGCTGGAGACGTTGCCGATCAGCCCGGCCGGGGACCGGCGCAGCAGCGGCAGCACGGCGTTGGTGACGGCGACGACGCCGAACACGTTGGTCTCGTACGTCTCGCGCACCGCCTCGACGGGCAGCTCCTCCGGCGTGCGCCGCCAGTCCCGGGCCACGCCCGCGTTGTTGACCAGGGTGTCCAGCCGGCCGTACTCGGCGGCGATCAGCTCGGCCGCGGCGGTGGCGGTCGCGGGGTCGGTCACGTCCAGGTGGACGGCTCGGGCGTCGAGGCCCTGCGCGGTGAGCCCGGCGGCGGCCGCGGCCCCGCGCTCGGGGTCGCGGGCGCCGATGAGCAAGGTGTGCCCGGCACGGGCGAGTTCACCGGCGGTGGCGAGGCCGATGCCCCTGGTCGCGCCGGTGATCAGGACGATGCGGTGCTGCGTTGCGGTGGTCATGCCCCCGACCTTGGCCGAGCGGCGGCGCGCTCGGGAGGGCACTGCCGAGGGTGGTACCGGCGGTCCCATGGTGTCCGGGCCGCGGCCGGGCCAGACTCGGGGGTGTGGAACACATCGATCGGGCGGAGCTGGCCGCCTTCCTGCGGCGCTGGCGCGCCCGCGTCCAGCCGGCCGACGTCGGCCTGCCGGCCGGCGGTCGCCGCCGCACCCCGGGCCTGCGCCGCCAGGAGGTCGCGCAGCTCGCCGGGATGTCGGTGGAGTACTACATCCGCCTCGAACAGGGCCGGGGCCCGCGGCCGTCCCGCCAGATGATCGGGGCGATCAGCCGGGCGCTGCGGCTCTCCGACGACGAACGCGCCCATCTGCACCACCTGGTGGGTGAACCGCCGCTGCCGCCGCCCGGCCTGGCCCGCGATGTCCGCCCGGGCGTGCTGCACCTGCTCGACCGGCTGGACGACACCCCGGCCATGGTCTGCAGCGCCGCCCGCGACGTCCTCGCCTGGAACGCCATGGCGGCCGCACTGCTCGGCGACTTCTCCGTGCTGCCGCCGGGCGAGCGCAACCTCGTCTGGCGGTTCTTCACCGACCCGGCCGCCCGCGCCCTCCACGACCCCTCCGGCGGGGAGGGCTTCGCCTGCCGCGCCGTCGCCGACCTGCGTTCCGCGGCCGCCCGGTACCCCGTCGACAGCGCTCTGCGCGCCCTGGTGGAGCGGCTGCTCGCGCACAGCGCCGAGTTCCGGGAGCTGTGGGCGCGGCAGGACGTGGAGGTGCGCCGCTCGACCAGCAAGCGGATCCTCCACCCGGTGGTCGGCCCGCTCGACCTCGACTGCGAGGCCCTGCACGACCCGCACCGGGACCAGTGGACGATCTTCTACACCGCCGCGCCCGGCACCCCCTCGCACGCGGCGCTGCGGCTGCTGAAGGTGGTGGGCAGTCAGGACCTCGCGGTCGGCCGGTGAGCGGCGAGGTCCTGGCCGATCACACCTCCCCGGCCGGCAGCCGCCACTCGTAGGGCCACAGCTCGTCCTGCCAGCCGGGGGAGGCGGCGAGTGCTTCGGCGGCCTGCGGGGTGCGCAGGAGGCAGCGGTGGCGCAGGAGTTCGCGCCGTTCGGTGGGGGTGAGCAGGCGTTCCTCGGGGGCGAGGTCCTTGGCGCGGTCGTGGTCGCGGTCCGGGGGGCCGTCGACCGAGCCGTTCTCGGCGACGTTGAGGTGGTCGCCGTCGGGGGTGCGGTAGTCGAGGCGGAAGTCCGTGCTCCACTGCGAGTTGCTGCCCCAGCCGTGGGACAGGTCGTGGGTGGGCCGGTGGGCCCGGCGGAAGGTCCAGTATAGCGGGAAGCGGTCGGCCACTCCGCGTTCGGCGTGCGCGGCGCCGGCCCGGATCCGGACCCCGGCGCGGCCGAACAGCAGCTCGCCGAGCATCAGCCCGGGATGGCGGACCTCCAGGATCTCGATCGGGGCCTTCGGGTCCTCGGCCTGCTCGACCTCGACGATCTCGTGCAGGAAGGGGTCGAAGCGGGCGGCGTCCTCGAAGGGTGCCATCCCGAGAGCGGTGAACAGCGTGAGGTAGGGCGGTAGTTGAGGGTCGAGGAGGAGGAAGTCGGCGACGCGGCTGAGCGCGTAGAGCTCCTGGAGGAGTTCCCGGCCGTCTTCCTGGCCGGTCCACCAGTGGTTGCGGTGCGTGGCGGCGGTCCGGAGGCGTTCGGCGTAGCCGGTGGGTGCGGTCCGGTCGAGCCAGGGGCCGACGAGGTCCTGGTACGGGCCGTCGGTGTCGAGCAGGTCCTGGTACAGCGTGCGGGCGTTCACCCGGTCGATCCTGGCAGGTGCGGCCGGATTGCGCGGTCGGCGCCGGACGCCGGCGACCAGAGGACTCCGGGGACGTCGCCCAGGGTGAAGTCGCGCTCGACGATGCCGTTCGAGGACGACCGGGAGGTGAACCGGAACCGGGTCCTCGTTCAGGGCTGGTCGCGGGCCACCCGGTGCTGCCACTCCCGGGTGAACACCACCGACCCGGCCTCCAGCGCCCGCAGCTGCACGATGCTGAGGAAGTGCCCTGCGTCGCAGCGCAGTTGGGTGCGGGTCTGGACGGTGACGTCCCAGCCGATGTCGGGCCGCTCCAGCCGTACGGTGCGGTCGCTGCGGGCCTGGGCGCTGAGCGGGGCGTCGGTGAGGATGCGGTAGGCGGTGACGGTGTGCTCGTCGCGGACGAGGCCGTCGGGGTGGGTGCGGCTGCCGTCGGTGGCGGGGGAGAGCTCGGTGCGCCACTCGTGGCGGCCGATGTCGTGGACGGTGAGGTGTTCGGGCCGGGCGGTGAGCGGCTCGGTGAGGTGGATGTCGAGCGGCTCGGGCAGGGTGGGCGCTTCGAAGGTGACGGGGGCGGCGCCGACGTCGGCGGCCAGGTGGCGCACGGGCAGGCTCAGGGTGGAGCGGGACGGGTCGAGGGCGTACCCGGTGGTCTCGGCCGGGGGCCACACCCACGGCCAGTAGACGGAGGAGAAGGCGAGCCGCAGCCGGTGCCCGGCCGGGACGGTCCGGGCGCAGGCCGCGAGTTCGACCTCGGCGTCCGGCCCGTCGGGGACCAGGACGCCCCGGGTGACCAGCTCCGAGGTGCCGTCCGGCCCGACCGCGCAGAGCCGGACGGCCACCAGCGGGGCGGGCCCGCCCTCCCGCAGCCGCAGCCGGACGGTGGGGGCGCCGAGCAGTTCGACCGGCTCGGGCAGCGGCTGGGAGTCGAAGCAGACCGAGCGGCCGTCCTCCTCGCGCTGGTCGGGCGGCTGGTCGGCGGGGCGGCCGTCCGGGACGTAGGCGCCGGCGTTGAGGCCGGTGTGCTGGGGGGAGCGCACGTGGACGTACCGGTCGTCGGAGGCGGTGCCGGCGGTGCGCAGCGGCCCGTCCAGGCCGTAGTGGATCGGGCGGACGTCGGGGGAGGGCCAGTTGTCGTCGCCGGTCCAGCGGGTGCCGATCCAGCTGCGCAGGGCGGGCTCCTTGGCGGCGCCGGTGTCGACGCCGCGCAGCCAGTGGTCCCACCAGCGCAGGGTCTCGGGCAGGGCGTCCTCGGGCAGGCCGTGCGGCCAGGGGCCGATCAGGGCGCGCGCGGTGGGGGATTCGGCGAGCAGGCGCAGGACGAAGGAGCAGGACGGGTCGCCCCAGCCGGAGATCGCGAACACCGGCACGGACACCGGCACGGTGGTCTCGCCGGCGGCGAGCCAGGCGTCGACGGGCGGTTCCAGGGCCTCCATGCGGGCCAGCCAGCGGCCGCGCCAGGCGTCGCCGACGTGGCGCGGGTCCGGCGGCAGGGCGGCGTCGGCGACGAGGGCGGTGAGCCGGGTGTGCAGGCCGGCGGCGAGCAGGGCGCCGCCGAGCCGGTGACCGCCCTCGGGGCAGGCGGTGACCACGGCGCCGACGGCGCCCGGGGCCCGGGCGGCCAGCCGCAACGCGGTGGTGCCGGCGGTGCCGGTGCCGAGCAGGCCGACCCGGCCGGTGGACCAGGGGCGGCGGGCGAGCCAGTCGATGACGGCGGCGCCGTCGGCCAGCTCCTGTTCGCCGCCGGGCTCGCCGGGGGTGCCGTCGGAGTTGCCGTGTCCGCGGGTGTCGACCCGGAGGGCGGCGTAGCCGTGGCCCGCGTACCAGGGGTGGCGGCGGGCGTCCTCGGCGGCGGTCCGGTCGGTGAGGCGGCCGGCGGAGTACTCCAGCAGCGCGGGGACGGATTCGTCGCCGACCGGCCGCCACAGCCGGGCGGCCAGTTGGGTGCCGTCGGGCAGCGGGATGCGGACGTCCTCGCGGGTGGTGTGGAAGGGGTACGACGGCATGGCCGCTCCCATCGGGTCCCGGGCCGGGTGGGCGCCGACGGGCCCGCGGCGGGTACGGGGGGCACCCGTACCCGCCGCGGGCGTCGGCATTCCGACCCTAGGGGAGGACTCGGCCGTTTTCCTGGTGAAGGCCCCGCGAGGGGTTGGGCCCGGTCGGGCCCTACGCCCTGGCTGGCGGTTACGCCTTGCTCAGCCAGGCGGTGGCGTTGAGGGCGAGGGCGGCGTCGGTGCCGGCCGGGTCGTCCCAGCCGTTGAAGAGGGTGTTGCCGGACTGGCCGGTGCCGTCGTCGATCGGGGAGCTGTCGCCCCAGACGGCGACCCGGCCGGAGCCGAAGGTGCTGGTGACGAAGAAGGCGCCGGTGTTGCCGCTGTAGCCGGTCCGGTAGACCAGGCCCTTGACCGACGGGTTGTCGGCGGGCTTGAGGGTGAAGGTGGTGCCGTTGCGCAGGATCGAGCCGGTGACGGTGCCGAAGGAGCCGTTCAGGACGGGGTCGGTGGCGTCGTTGACCGCGCGCGGGTTGTCGGTGGTGATGTTGAGCAGGTCGACGGAGAAGCCGAAGGGGTCGTTGTTGTTCACCCCGTTGCTGGTCAGCAGGTCGTTGATGATCTTCGGCGAGTCCCAGCCGTCGTTGTTGCGGTCGCTGTTGATGTGGTCGGAGACCAGGAAGAGCCCGCCGCCGTTCTGGACGAACTTCATGACCGCGGTCTTCTCGCTCGCGCTCAGCCGGATGTTGGGCTCCGGGATCACGAAGGTGTCGAAGTTGGCGAGGTCGAGCGCGCCGCCGCTGCCGTAGGTGATGGTGGAGCCGGAGGGGAGGGTCTTGAGGCTGTACTGGCCGGTCTTCTGCAGGGCGACGCCCCAGGCGGAGAGCGCGCCGGTCCAGCTCTTCTCGGTGGTGGGGTTGGGGTTCTGGGCGAGCGGGTCGGGCTGGCTGGTGCTGATGATCCAGTCGGCGTTGCCGGCGGTCTCGGCCTTGCTGTTGTCGAACAGCACCCGGTGCGGCGTGGCGCTCACCGCGTGCACGGCGGTGGCCGACGCGGGGGCGGTGGGGGCCGCGGTGGCGGCCGGGGCGAGGGTGGTGAGGCCGGCGGCGAGCAGCGCCGCGCCGGAGAGGGCCGCGACGGTTCGAATGCGGATCGTCATGTGCCGTTCCTCCGTGGGGAGTTGAGGTTGTCGGCGCCCGAGTTTTCGCGCGTAGAACGGGAGTATCCGCGCGTAGAGCGACCGGAGATAGCCCCGGGAGGTGACGAAGCCCTGTACGGGTTGTGGTGATCTCGCGGCGAGCGGAAACCGAACCGTAATTGCGTATGACTTGCAACTGCTCGCGTCCAGGCGGAAAGATGGCCCGGCTCCGCCCGCCCCGCCGAAAGGACCCGAAGATGACCGCCCCCCGCTGGCGCGACCGGCTCACCCGTGAGGAGTGGATGCGCCTGGCCGGAATGGGCGGGTTCATCCTCGCGCTGCACGTCATCGGCTGGTTCACCCTGCTCGCGCTGGTCGCACCCGAGCGCTACGACGTCGGCGGCCAGGTGTTCGGCGCGGGCATGGGCCTGACCGCCTACACCCTCGGCATGCGGCACGCCTTCGACGCCGACCACATCGCCGCGATCGACAACACCACCCGCAAGCTGATGGGCCAGGGCAAGCGGCCGCTGTCGGTCGGCTTCTGGTTCTCGCTCGGGCACTCCTCGATCGTCTTCGGCCTCTGCGCGCTGCTGGCCTTCGGCATCCGCTCGCTGGCCGACCAGCTGGAGACCGACGACTCGACGCTGCACCGGATGACCGGCCTGATCGGCGTCACCGTCTCCGGCACCTTCCTGCTGCTCCTCGGCCTGATCAACCTGGGCGCCTTCAACGGCATCCTCAAGGTCTTCCGCAAGATGCGCGAGGGCGAGTACGACGAGGCCGAGCTGGAGCGCCAGCTGGAGCGGCGCGGGCTGATGAACCGCATCCTCGGCCGGGTCACCAGGGCCGTCACCAAGCCGTGGCACATGTACCCGGTGGGCCTGCTGTTCGGCCTGGGCTTCGACACCGCCACCGAGGTGTCCCTGCTGGTGCTGGCGGGCGGCGCGGCGGCGTTCTCGCTGCCCTGGTACGCGCTGCTCACGCTGCCGATCCTGTTCGCGGCCGGGATGAGCCTGCTGGACACCATCGACGGCTCGTTCATGAACTTCGCGTACGAGTGGGCCTTCTCCAAGCCGGTCCGCAAGATCTACTACAACCTGACCGTCACCGGGCTGTCGGTGCTGGTCGCGCTGGTCATCGGCTCGGTCGAGCTGATCGGCCTGCTCGGCGAGAAGCTGGACATCACCAGCGGGCCGGTCGCCTGGATCGGCGGACTGGACCTCAACTTCGTCGGCTACGCCATCGTCGGACTGTTCGTGCTCACCTGGGCCGCGGCGATCGCGTACTGGAAGTTCGGCAACGTCGAGGAGAAGTGGTCGGCCGGGCTGGAGGCCGGCGCCGCCGCCAAGGCCGAGTGACGACGCGGAGACCGACGAGACCGAGGGGCGGTGACCGGGGCCTGGTCACCGCCCCTCGGGGCTCTTCGGCTCGGGCTTCTTCGGCTCGGGGCTTCTCGGCCCGGGCCTTGTCGATCCGTTACCGCAGCGCGGCGAGCACCGCGTCCGCCATCACCTTCTCGCCGGTCGCGTTCGGGTGGAACGGCACGGCGGGGGAGCCGGGCAGCGCGCCCTCGATCCAGCGGTCGTCCGAGCAGACGTCGTGCCCGGCGGTCGGCGTCGCCGTGTCGACGTACGTCGCGCCGCCGGCCGCCGCGGTGGCCTTGAGCGCGGCGTTCAGCTTGTTGAGGACGCCGTGCATGTACTCGACGTCCCCCGGGGTGACCGGCTGGCGCAGGATGCAGGTCGAGCCGTCGGCGGGCAGCACGGACGGGTAGCCGACCAGCAGCACCCTGGCCTTGGGCGCCTTCGCGTGGATGCGCTGGAGGGTGTCGGCGAGCTGCGGCGTGATGGTGGTGGTGATCCGCTCGGCGAGGTCGTCGTTGCCGTACTGCCAGGACCACGTGCGCCAGTCCCAGTAGCCGTGGTGGTAGACGTCCTTGCAGGGCGTGCCGAGCGGGTTGACGGCCGCTCCGGCGATGCAGGTGGCGACCAGTTCGCCGAGGCCGAGGTCGCTGGCCGCGAGGTCGTTGCCGCCGATCCCGAGGCTGACCAGGTCGGTGTCGGGGGTCAGCGCATCCAGTTGGGGGTCGTTGACCCTGATGAAGGCGTCGTACTGGGGCTGCGTCATCGCCTTGACCTTGGCGGCGGCGCAGGTGACGTCGGTGTACGTGCCGGCGTCGAGGGCGGCGGCGACCAGGTGGCCGTAGTTGCGGTCGGAGCGCAGGCACAGGCCGGCCGACTGGCCGGGCACGCCGGCGCCGGCGGCGTAGGAGTCGCCGAGCGCCACGTAGTGCTTGGGGGCCGGGGTGGCGGCCTGGGCGCTGGTGGAGGTGAGCGCCAGTGCGGCGCCGAGGGCGGTCGCGGCGAGCACGGTGGAATTCCGGAGGTGCCGGGATTTCCGGGCAGGGCGGAGCACGGTTCCTCCTGGGGGGAGAGAAACGACGGGTGGGGGTCGTGCCGAGCCGGGCCACAGCTACTCGCAGGTAAGTTACTGCCAGGTTTCGCGCCCGTCCATGGTTTGCGCGGAAATTGCCGAAATTCCGTCAGATGACAGCCGGTCGCATTTCGTATTTCGCTCCACCGTGTATCGAAGGTATTTCCGAAACGCCGTGGAGCGGAATTCGTGCACTCGCTTGTCACCGGCCGGTTGGGCGGCTCCCGGCCGACGGGTACAGTGCGGGTGCAGAGCGCGCCGCCGACCACGAGGGGTACCAGAACCGATGAGCCGCCGAGACCGCGACCGCGACGGCGCCCGGGGCAGTGACCGGGGCAGCGACCGGAAGCGGGGCGCCGCCTCCCCGGTGACCGTCACCGTCTGCCGCGGCTGCTGCTGCGGCACCGAGGCGAAGCACCCCGGCGTGGACCACGCGGGGCAGTACGAGCGGCTGCAGTCGGCGGTGGGCTCGGCGGGCCGGGTCCGGGCCGTCAAGTGCCTGGACGTGTGCACCCAGTCCAACGTGGTGGTGGTCGGCCCCTCCGGCGAGGGCCGGGCGGCGGGCGGTCGGCCGGTCTGGCTCGGCTTCGTGCTGATGGACGAGATGATCGACGACATAGCCGCCTGGGTGCGCGCGGGCGGCCCGGGCCTGGCCGACCCGCCCGGTCTGCTCGACCTCCAGCTGATCTCGGTCTCCCGCCGGGTCCGCGAGGCGCTCCCCGACTGACGGCCTCCCGACTCCCGGCTCACCGTTTCCCGACTGACCGTTTCCCGACTGACCGTCTGATCGTCGGATCGTCATCCGAGGACCGCTCCGCCACCCGCACCACTACCATGACCGGTGGCGTCGAGCAGGTTCCGCGCGAGGGAGGAAGACGATGACGACGGTCTGCCGCATCTGCGCGGGCACCGGCCGGACCGCCGGCCTCAGCTGCCGCACCTGCCAGGGCACCGGCACCACCGAGGTGGGCGGCGGGGGCGGCAACTGCTTCCTGTGCGACGGCACCGGCGTGTACGTGCGCTACCGGGTGGACGCGACCGGCGCCAAGCACGCCTACCGGGACGAGATCTGCCGCACCTGCGACGGCACCGGGAACCGGACCGCCACGCAGTGGGACGAACCGTCCTGACCCCTCCGGAAGGCCGGCTCCGGACGGTGGTTCCGAAACCCCCTCAGATCGCCCGGCCGGCCGGGGCCATGATCCGGCGTCGGGCCGACGCGGACATGCCCTTTACCGAACCATGGTCGAACATTGGTGTTCGAATGGGGGGCGCGCTGCGGCCCGTTCACCCCGCGTCCGTGTTCGATCCACGCGCCGCTGACAGAGTCCCGCGCATGGATATCCCCAACATGGGCGTGCCGGCCAAGCTTGCCGACCGCATGAGCATGGCCGAGCAGCACGAGTACCTGCGGGCCCGCTTCTCCCGCCGCCGGATGCTGCGCGCCGGGGCCGTGACCGTCGGCGCCGTCGCCGTCGGCGGTGCCCTGGGCAGCGGTACCGCCTTCGCCGCTCCGGCCGGTCCGCAGCTGCTGACGGGCGGCACGACGGACGGCATCGACGGCTCGCTGGTCGCGCCGATCGGCCGTCACCTCCAGTTCGGCCCCGAGCCGGACACCCAGTTCCGCGTCTCCTGGCAGGTCCCGGCGCCGGTCAAGAAGCCGTTCCTGCGCTTCGGCAAGCACCCGTGGGAGCTGAGCCACAAGGTCCAGGCCGAGGTGCGCGCCCTGCACACCCCGGCGCTGACCCCGACCGGCCAGCCGGTGGACCAGTACTACCTGCACGTGGCGCTGGAGGACCTGCACCCCGACACCACCTACTACTACGGTGTCGGCCACGAGGGCTTCGACCCCGCCTCGCAGCAGCAGATCTCCACCCTGCACACCTTCCGCACCGCGCCCTCCCGCGACCACCGCTGGGGCAAGGTGTACGAGCCGTTCACCTTCACGGCCTTCGGCGACCAGGGCGTCAGCTCGCACGCTGCGGGCAACGACCACATCATCAAGGCCCAGAAGCCGGCCTTCCACCTGCACGCCGGCGACATCTGCTACGCCGACCCGGCCGGTTCCGGCACCGACCCGGACAAGTCCGTCTTCAACGCGAAGACCTGGGACGACTTCCTGGTCCAGGCCGAGACGGTCGCCGCCGAGATCCCGTGGATGGTCGCCTACGGCAACCACGACATCGAGGCCTGGTACTCGCCCAACGGCTACGGCGGCGAGAACGCCCGCTTCTTCCTGCCGAACAACGGGCCGGACCCGCGCGCCGTCCCCGGCGTCTACACCTTCCGCTACAAGAACGTCGGCGTCATCTCCCTGGACGCCAACGACGTCTCGTACGAGATCCCGGCCAACCTTGGCGTCTCGGCGAACAAGCAGACCAAGTGGCTGGAGCGCACCCTCAAGGACCTGCGCAGCGACGAGACGATCGACTTCGTCGTGGTCTTCTTCCACCACTGCGCCTTCTCCACCACCGTCGCGCACGCCTCCGAGGGCGGTGTCCGCGAGGCCTGGGTGCCGCTGTTCGAGAAGTACCGGGTGGACCTGGTCATCAACGGCCACAACCACATCTACGAGCGCACCGACGCCATCCTGGGCAACAAGGTCTCGAAGCAGGTGCCGAGCGGCGCCACCATCGAGCCCGAGAAGGACGGCGTGGTCTACGTGACCGCGGGCGCGGCCGGCCGCAGCCTGTACAAGTTCGACGTGCCGGACACCTACGAGGGGCACGAGAACCACCAGGACGAGGTCAAGACCTACTACTGGAGCAAGGGCCGGGTGAAGACCCCCGAGACCATCCAGTGGTCGCGGGTGCGCTACACCGGCTACTCGTTCATCAAGGTCGACGTCACCCCGGCGCACCTGGGCCAGAAGTCGGTCATGAAGGTCACCGCGCTGGCCGAGGACGGCACGCAGATCGACAACTACTCGATCCTGCGCAAGGTCGGCGAGGGCTGGGACTCGGGCCGCGACGACGACGGCGAGGGCGGCGGCTGGGGCTGGTAGCCCCGGAACGCCCGTACTCGGCCCCGGCGTTGAGGGAGGACCTCAGCGCCGGGGCCCGTACATGATCACGGCGACCCCGGCCAGGCAGACCAGCGCGCCCACCACGTCGTAGCGGGTCGGCCGGAAGCCGTCCACGACCACGCCCCACAGCAGCGAGCCGGCCACGAACACCCCGCCGTACGCGGCCAGCACCCGGCCGAAGTGGCTGTCCGGCTGCAGTGCCGCGACGAAGCCGTACGCCCCGAGCACCACCACCCCCACCCCGGCCAGCCACCACGGCCGTTGCTCGCGCACGCTCTGCCAGACCAGCCAGCAGCCGCCGATCTCGGCGAGCGCGGCGAGGAGGAACAGGGCGACGGAGCGCAGGACGGTCATGGTCCGAGCCTACGGATCAGCTCTGGCGGTACGTCGCCAGGAAGCGGCCGATCCGGTTGATGGCCGTCTCCAGGTCGTCGGCACGGGGCAGGGTGACGAAGCGGAAGTGGTCCGGGCGCGGCCAGTTGAATCCGGTGCCCTGGACGACGTGGATCTTCTCGCGCAGCAGCAGGTCCAGCACGAACCGCTCGTCGTCGACGATCCGGTGGACGGCCGGGTCGAGCTTGGCGAAGGCGTACAGCGCGCCCTTGGGCTTGACGCAGCTGACGCCGGGGATCTCGTTGAGCGCCTTGACCGCGATGTCGCGCTGCTCGGTGAGCCGGCCGCCGGGCAGCACCAGGTCGTTGATGGACTGGTGGCCGCCGAGCGCGGCCTGGACGGCGTACTGGGCGGGCACGTTGGGGCACAGCCGCATGCCGGAGAGCATGGTCAGGCCCTCCAGGTAGTCGGTGGCGTGCTGCGTGGGCCCGGAGACGACCAGCCAGCCGCTGCGGAAGCCGGCCACCCGGTAGGCCTTGGAGAGGCCGTTGAAGGTGAGGGTGAGCACGTCGTCGGCGAGGGCGGCCAGGCAGTGGTGCTCGGTGTCGTCGTAGAGGATCTTGTCGTAGATCTCGTCGGCCAGGACCATCAGCTGGTGGCGGCGGGCCAGGTCGAGGATGCCCTCCAGCAGCTCCTTCGGGTAGACGGCGCCGGTGGGGTTGTTGGGGTTGATGACGACGATCGCCTTGGTGCGGGCGGTGATCTTGGCGGCGATGTCGTCCAGGTCCGGGTACCACTCGGCCTCTTCGTCGCACAGGTAGTGCACGGCCTTGCCGCCGGCCAGCCGGACCACGGCCGTCCAGAGCGGGTAGTCGGGCATCGGGACGAGGACCTCGTCGCCGTCGTCCACCAGCGCGGTGACGGCCATCTGGATCAGCTCGGAGGCGCCGTTGCCGAGGTAGACGTCGTTGACGGTGACGCCCTGGACCCCGCGCTGCTGGTAGTACTGCACCACCGCGCGGCGGGCCGGCAGGATGCCGCGCGAGTCGCTGTAGCCGTGCGCCTTGGGCAGGTTGCGGATGATGTCCTGGAGGATCTCCTCGGGCGCCTCGAAGCCGAACGGGGCAGGGTTGCCGGTGTTCAGCCGCAGCACGCTGTGCCCGGCCTCCTCCAGGGCGTTGGCCTGGTCGACCACCGGGCCCCGGATCTCGTAGCACACGTCATTCAGCTTGCTGGACTGTCGAAACTCCATCTGCGGCCTCCCGACCGTCACCACCGCTCCGCTGCTTCTGCTTTGTTCTACCAAGTTGGCACTTGGAAAGTCCAACCTTTTGGCTATGCTGATCCACATGTCACGCCGAAGCTACGACCAGTACTGCGCCGTCGCCCGCGCCCTGGACGCGGTGGGGGAACGCTGGAGCCTCCTGATCGTCCGTGAACTCCTGGGCGGCCCGCGCCGCTACACCGACCTGCACGCCGACCTGCCCGGCGTCTCCACCGACATCCTGGCCGCCCGGCTCAAGCAGCTGGAGGGCGAGGGGCTGGTCGTGCGGCGCCGGCTGGAACGGCCCGCCAACGCGACGGTCTACGAGCTCACCGGGCGCGGCCGCGAACTGCGGCCGGTCATCGAGGCGCTGGGGGAGTGGGGCCTGCCCGCCCTCGGCGAGCAGCGGCCCACCGACGCCGTGCGCGAGCACTGGTTCACGCCCCGGAAGGCGGCGGACGAGGTGGGGGTCGTCGCGGGGGACGAGGCGGGGGACGAGGTGGCGGCCGTCGCGGGCTGACGGCTGACGGCTGACGGCCGGTGCGGGAGTGGGGGCGGCGGCAAGGCCCCCGTCGCCGGCCGCCGCCCCGTGACAGGAGGATGGCCCGGGCCGATAAACGAACGGTCGACGCGCAATGAGCGCCGTGGTCAGGGGCCCGGTGGGGGCCTGGTGGGGGCCTCGCGCGGGGCGCTGGAGGCGCGGTCGTACGATCGTCGGATCGCGGAGCCAACCCAGGAGAGCGGAGGCCAGCCCGTGCCCACCACCATCCGCAGCTACGCCAGTTACGTCGCCGTCGGTGACTCCTTCACCGAGGGCATGTGCGACGACCTGCTGCCCGACGGCCACTACCAGGGCTGGGCCGACCGCGTCGCCCGGGCGCTGGCGGCGGAGCACGCCGAGCGGGCGGAGCAGGCAGGGCAGGCGGACGGCGACTTCCGGTACGCCAACCTCGCCGTCCGCGGCAAGCTCATCGGCCAGATCCACGCCGAGCAGCTCGCCCCCGCCGCCGCGATGGGCGCCGAGCTCGTCACCCTGGCCGGCGGCTTCAACGACGTGCTGCGCCCCGGCTGCGACATCGAGCGGGTCGAGCGGCTGCTCGCCGACTGCGCCCGCGAACTGCGCGCCGCCGGCGCCACCGTCGTCCTGTTCACCAGCACCGACCCCACCCGGCGGATGGCCGGCAGCGCCCGGCTGCTGCCCACCATCCTGCGGATGAAGGCCTTCGTGCAGGAGCTCGGCCGGCAGGACGGCATCACCGTCGTCGACCTCTTCTCCGCGCCCTGCTTCGACGACCGGCGGCTCTGGGCCGAGGACCGCCTGCACCTGTCACCCGAGGGCCACCGGCGGGTCGCCGAAGGCGTGCTGGAGGCGCTCGGCCGCCCCGCCACCTTCGACTGGCGCGCCCCGCTGCCCGCCGCCGCCCCGCCCGGCCGCACCGAGCGGCTGCGCGCCGACGCCCGCTGGCTGCGCGCCCACCTCGGCCCGTGGATCGGCCGCCGGCTCACCGGCCGCTCCTCCGGCGACGGCCGCCCGCCGAAGCGCCCCGAGCTGCTTCCCTACAGCTAGGAATCCCGGCTCTCCGGCTCCAGGACCAGGCTCGCCATCGGGGAGTGGGTGGTCCAGCCGAGCGCGGTGTAGAGCGCCCGGCCGTCCGGGGTGCCGACCAGTACGCCGGTGCGGGCGCCCGCCTCGTACGCGGCGGACTGCAGCGTCCGCATCACCAGGGCGCCCAGGCCCCGGCGGCGGAACTCGGGCACGGTGGTGATCTGGTCCGGTACGGCCACCGGGCCGGCCAGGCCCGCCTGGCCGCGGGCGGCGAGGTGCCCGGCCTCGGTGCGCACCAGCACCCGCAGGACCCCGCCCCGCTCCCAGGTGGTCACGGTGTGGCCGGCCGGGACGGCGGGTCGTTCGGGGGCGAGCGGGACGCTCATCAGGAAGCCGGGCACGTCCAGTCGCCACCGCGGGCCGAGCCAGGGGCGGACGGTGGCGTCCTCGGCGAACAGCTTCAGCCAGGTGGTCGGCGCGGTGGTGGCCTCGGCGATCTTGCGGACCTCGGCCTCGGTCGGTTCGGGCAGCACGTGCCGGCCCACCTCGCCGGTGGGCGCGCCGACGTCGATGGTCCAGCCCCAGGGCTGGTCCACCGGCTCGGCGGAGCCGCGCGAGACGACCCAGCCCGAGATCCACATCCGGACCAGTTCCCTGATGTCCGGCTCCGTCATGGCTGCCCACCCCCGTGTGTCGCGGCCATGCCTCACGGCCGCATGTAATGGTCTCTGATGCTTTTCGTATCTTACGGGCGTCGGGGGCGGTCTGCCCAGCCCAGTAGGATTTCCGGGTCCAAGGCGTCGCACCGGCGCCCAGCTGGTGGAAGGACCCCGGAACGTGCGCGAGACCGAGTCGCCGCAGGGCCCGACGGCGGCCGCGCCGGCCCCGCTCCAGTCCGACTGCGGCAGCTGCTTCGGGCTCTGCTGCGTCGCCCTGCCGTTCGCCGCCGGCGCCGACTTCGCCGTGAACAAGGCGGCCGGCACCCCCTGCCGCAACCTGCAGACCGACTTCAGCTGCGGAATCCACGTGCGGCTGCGCGACAGCGGCTTCCAGGGCTGCACCGTCTACGACTGCTTCGGCGCCGGGCAGCGGGTCTCCCAGGTGACCTTCGGCGGCCGCAGCTGGCGCGAGGAGCCGGACAGCGCCGGGCAGATGTTCGAGGTCTTCCCGATCGTCCGGCAGCTGCACGAACTGCTCCGCTACCTCACCGAGGCGCTCGCCTTCGCGCCCGCCCGGCCCGCCCACACCGACCTGCGGCAGGCCCTGGAGGAGACCGACCGGCTCGCCGGCGGCACCCCCGAGGAGATCCTCGCCGTGGACGTCCCGGCCCACCGGCAGCGGGTCAGCGAGCTGCTGCTGCGGGCGAGCGAACTCGTCCGGTCGTCCGTCCCGCGCCGCCGCGAGCACCGCGGCGGCGACCTCTTCGGCGCCCGCCTGCGCGGCGCCGACCTGCGGGGCGCCAACCTGCGCGGCGCCCTGCTCGTCGCCGCCGACCTCTCCGGGGCGGACCTGCGGCTGGCCGACCTCATCGGCGCCGACCTGCGCGACACCAACCTGGCCGGCGCCGACCTCACCACCGCGCTCTTCCTCACCCAGGCCCAGCTCGACGCCGCCCGCGGCGACGCCGCCACCCGCCTCCCGGAGGGCCTCAAGCGGCCCGCCCACTGGCCCACCACGGCGGCCCCGGCGGCGAAGCCCCGGTCGGGCAAGGGCGGCGGCCGCCCGCCGCGGGGGCGCCGCCGCTAGGCCACTGCGGTCAGGGCGCTGTGGTCAGGCCGCCGGCACCGGGCCGTTACTGGCCCACCCGGCCGTCGACGCACTCGCGCAGCAGGTCGGCGTGCCCGCAGTGGCGGGCGTACTCGTCGATCCGGTGCACCAGCAGCTCCCGGATCGCGACCCCGCCCTGTCCGACCCGCTCGCCCAGGTCCGGGTACCCGGCCAGCGCGGCGTCGGTCGCGGCCTGTTCGCGCTCCAGGTCCCGGAACGCGGCCTCCACCACGGCCGGGTCGGCGACGGCCCCGTCGAAGTCCGCGTCCCGCGTGCCGTACAGCTTCGGCAGCCGCTCGTCCTCGGTGAGCCAGTTGCGCCAGTCCCGCTCCACCTCGGCCAGGTGCCGGACCAGCCCGAGCAGCGACATCGTCGACGGTGGCACCGAGCGCCGGGCCAGCTGCTCGGCGTCCAGGCCCTGGCACTTCAGCCGCAGGGTCAGCCGGTAGTTCGTCAGGCAGTCGTGGATCGCGCCGAGTTCGCCGTCCGGGCTGGGCCCGTCGCTGTTGCGGGGGTCGTCGTCCGGATCCGCCCACATGTCGGGGTGGACGGTCGCCTCGGTCCATCGCGCGGGTTGCTCAGTCATACCGCGCATGGTCGTTCGCAACCGCCCCTTTCCGCCATCGAGTTATCGCCCCGGGGGTGCGCGCGGGCGGGCCGTACGGGTCCACCGGCCGGGAGGGGCGGTCGGGCGGTCAGGCGGTCAGCACGCGGGTGCGGAGGGCGGCGATCCGGTCGCGGTCGATGCCGAGGGCGCCGGTGAGGTAGGCCTCGACGGAGCCGTGGCGGGCGGCGAGGTCGGCGAGGGTGAGGCGGATGACGGCCTCCGGGGCGCGGCCGAAGCCGGGCCAGCGCAGGGTGCGGCCGGGGTGCGCGGCGTGCCAGTCGGCGACGAAGTGCGCGGTGGCGAGCTCGGTGAGGGCGAAGTCGGCGGCGATGTCGTCCTCGGCGACGCCGAGCAGGGTGAGCAGCAGGGCGGCGATGAGGCCGGTGCGGTCCTTGCCGGAGGCGCAGTGGAAGACCACCGGGGCCTCGGCGGCGGCGATCACGTCCAGGGCCTGGCGGATCTCCTTCACCCCGTCCTCGGCGACCTCGGCGAAGCGGTCGGCGAGGTAGCGCCAGGGGTCGAGCTCCGGGTCGATCTCGGCCTGGTCGTACGGGCGGTGCTCGATCGAGAGGTTGTGGTACTCCAGCCCGTCGAGGTCGGGCACCCGGCCCTTGGCGGCGATCTCCCAGGGGTAGCGGAGGTCGATCACGGTGCGTATGCCGAGGGCCCGGAGCTTGTCGAGGTCAGCGTCCGAGGTGAGTTTGCCGAGCGAGTCGGAGCGGTAGAGCAGGCCCCACCGTACGGACCGTCCGTCGGCGGCCGGGTAGCCGCCCAGGTCGCGGAAGTTGTGCAGGGCCTCGAAGGTGTGGTGACGCGTCGTCATGCGCGTCACTCTAGCCAGCGGCAGTGGTGGCCCCGGGGGCGTCGCCGGCGCCGGTGGCGGGCGGGCCGTAGCCGTGGGCGAGGAGGCCGAAGGCGCGGGTGGCGTCGTCGGCGGCCTCGGCGTGCAGGTCGTCGGCGGTGCGGCCGTCGTCCTGGATGCGGCGCCAGTTGTGCAGGGCGAGGACGCGCTGGGTGGCGGTGACCTGGGCGGCGAGCAGCGACGCGGTGAGTTCGCGCGGCTGCGGGAGGTCGGGGGCCTCGCGCAGGGCGTCGGCCAGGGAGCGTTCGGCGCGGGCCACGTACTCGCCGACCCGGGCGGCCAGGCTGGGGGTGCCGTAGACGAGGGCGGTGAAGGCGAGCACCGCCGGGTGGTCGTTGAGGCCGGTGACCGGGTCGCGCCGGGTGAGGCCGGTCAGGAAGTCGCGGAGCAGCGCGTCGAGCACCGGCTCGCCGGGGTGCCGGTCGCGGACGACGTGCGCCGCCTGGTCCTGGTGGTCGGCGAAGCGGTGGACGACCAGGTCTTCCTTGGAGGGGAAGTAGGTGAACAGGGTGGGCTTGGAGACGTCGGCGGCGGCCGCGACGTCCGCCACCGACACCCTGTCGAAGCCGTGCTCCAGGAAGAGCGTGATGGCCGCCTCGGAGATGGCCTGTCGGGTCAGTTCCTTCTTGCGCTCGCGCAGTCCGCTCATGGGGTCAGGCTAGCAGCAGGCTTGACCGGGGAAGGTTTCTTACCCGGTCATCCCGGCTGAGTGTCGCGGTCCCGGCCGCCCCAGCTGCCTGGCCACCCGCCGGCGCTCAGGAGTTGATCGACTCCAGGATCCGGCGGACCGACTCCACCACCGGGGCACCCGCCGTGACCAGGGACGCGACACCGGAGATGTTCCGCAGCGCCCGCCGCAGGACGGACGGCGGGGTGTCGGTGCCGCCCCCGATGGCCTCCAGCGACTCGTCCAGCACCTCGCGGTCCTCGGCCGGCACCTGCGCGCGCAACGCGCGCACGGCGCCGACGAGTTCGCGGAGTGCGGCCTGGGGGTCGGCCGGGCCCTGGTGCTTGATGATGCCGATGTTGTGGTCGCCGTGCTGGGTGACGGAGTCACCGAAGTGGATGTTGCCGCTCATCGACCCACCTGCTTCCCGATGTTGTGGTCGCCGTACTGGTTGATCCGGTCGCCGATGTGGACGTTCTCCACCTGGAGGGCGAACTCGGCCTGGGGGTTGTCGATCGCGTCCATGATCATCTGGATCAGGCTGCCGATCTGCCGGGCATCGTGGCTCACCACGGCGGTGGTCGCGGCGTTGGAGGTCTCGATGACCAGCTTGTACAGCGCCCGCTGCCGCAGCTTGACGACCAGGCGGTAGACGATGAACACCAGGCCCGCGAGCAGCAGGATGTTCGGGACGGCCGCCGCCGCGCCGGGATCGGCCGAGTTCTTGACGAACGCGCCGACGGCGGCGGTGGCGAAGAGCAGCCCGATCAACTGCCGGACGAACCGGATGATCGTCCGCGACTTCTTGGGCGGCCACCACACCAACTGCCGTGCCCGGGCGATGTGCTGCAGCGGGTAGGCGTCCCCGCCGACCCACAGCACCCGACGGCTCACACTGACGTCGATCACGTTCCGTGCCAATTCCGCTCCCCCCGCCCGTAGTGGCGGGGAGAACCATAGCAACAGCCGCCGACACGGTGACGGCCGCTCAGCAGGACCGCTCAGCAGGACCGCTCAGCAGGCGGACCGGCGGGCGGTGACCTCGATCTCGATCCGCATCCGGGGATCGGCCAGACCGCACACCTGCATGGTGGCGGCGGGCCGGACCTCGCCGAAGCACCGGCGCAGCACCGGCCAGCAGGGTTCGAAGTCCGCGCGCTCGGGCAGCAGGTAGCGCACCCGCACCACGTCGGCGAAGCCGCTGCCCGCCTCGGCCAGCGCCGCCCCGATGTTGCGCAGGCACTGCTCGGCCTGCTCCACCACGTCGTCGGAGATGGTCATGGCGGTGTAGTCGAACCCGGTCGTCCCCGACACGTGCACCCAGTCGCCGTCCACCACGGCGCGGGCGTACCCGATCCGCTCCTCGAAGGTCGAACCGCTCAGGATCGCGCGTCGCTCTGTTGGGTGCGTCATGCCGGGAACGCTAGGTGACCTGCGGGGATACGTCCAACACTCCGCACCGCATGATCTGATATCCCTGGAGGTATGGAGCGCCCCGAACTCCCCCTGCCGCAGCTGCACGCCTTCGTCGTGCTCGCCGAGGAACTGCACTTCGGCCACGCCGCCGCCCGCCTCGGCATCGCCCAACCGCCGCTGAGCCAGCAGATCCGGCGGCTGGAGGACAAGGTCGGCCACCCGTTGTTCCACCGCGACCCCGGCGGCGTCGCCCTGACCCCGGCCGGCCGCGAACTCCTGCCCGCCGCACGCCGGGCGCTGACCGACCTCGCGGACGCGCTGGCCGCCGCCCGCGCCGTCGGCAGCGGCGAGGCCGGCCGGCTGCGGATCGGCTTCTCCGCCTCCCTCGCCCTGACCGTCCTGCCCGGCCTGCTCGACACCTTCCGGCAGCGCCACCCCGCCGTCCGGCTGGACGTACGGGAGATGACCAGCGCACCGCAGATCGCCGCGCTGCACGAGCGGACCATCGACGTCGGCCTGCTGCGCGAACCGCCCACGGACGAGCCGGAGCTGCGCTTCCGCACGGTCCTGCGCGAGCCGTTCGTCGCCGTGCTCCCGGCGGGCCACCCACTGGCCGGCCGACGGACCGTCCGGCTCGCACAGCTGGCGGACGAGCCGTTCGTCCTGCTGCCCCGGGAGGACGGCCCGCAGCTGTACGACCGGATCACCGGCCTGTGCACCGACGCGGGCTTCACCCCGCGGATCGCCCAGCACGCGGTGGAGTGGCAGACGGTGTGCGCACTGGTCGGCGCCGGCCTGGGCGTCTCGCTGGCCCCGGCGGGCATCCGGCACCTGCGCCTGCGCGGCGTCGCCTTCCGCCGGACCGACCCGGGCACCCCTCGCACCGAGGTCGCCGCGGCCTGGCGCGGCAACGACCCCAACCCCCTGGTGCGCCACCTGCTCGCAGCCCTCGGCGAGCCGGAGGTGTGTTAGACGCTGCGGTCGGCGAGGACCTCGCGGACGACGTGGCGGGCGTTGGCGGTCAGGGCCGGGTCGGTGTGGCGGTAGTAGGGGATCGTCACCAGGGCGATCGAGAACGCCCAGGCGCGGCCGCGGGCCCACATGGCGTCGTCGGCGTGCAGGGCGGCGCGGTAGGCGGGGCGGGCGCCGGCGGGCAGCAGGTTCCAGGCGGCGATCAGGTCGGCCGTCGGGTCGCCGACGCCCATCAGGGCGAAGTCGATGACGGCGGCGAGCCGGCCGGTGCGGGTGAGCAGGAGGTTGCCGGGGGTGAGGTCGCCGTGCATCCAGACCGGCGGGCCGGCGTACTCGGGCAGCCGAAGTGCCTTGTCCCAGAGGGCGGTGGCGGCCGCCGTGTCGATCGAGCCGGACAGCTGGGCGATGGCCGCGCGGGTCGCGCCGTCCCGGGAGGCGAGCGGGACGCTGCGGTGCCCGGCCGGGGCGTTGGTCGGGTTGACGGCGCGCAGGGCGGTGACGAAGCCGGCCAGGTCGCGGGCGAGGGCCACGGGTGCGGCGAGGGCGCCGACCGCCGGGTTGACGCCGTCGATCCAGCGCAGCACCGACCACTCCCACGGGTAGCCCGCGGCGGGCCGGCCGATTGCGAGCGGGGCGGGGATCGGCAGCGGCAGCCGTGGTGCCAGCGCGGGCAGCCACTGCTGCTCCCGCCGGACGTTCCCGGCCGCCCACCCCACCCGGGGCAGCCGGACGGCGAGTTCGGGCCCGAGCCGGAACATCGCGTTGTCCGCCCCGGCGGAGACGAGCGGCGTGATCGGAAGGCGCTCCCACTGCGGGAACTGGGCGGAGATCAACCGCCGTACCAGGGCCGCGTCGACCACCGGCTCGTCAGGGTGCATCCGGGCGGCAGCGCACATGCCCGGCAGCGTACAGCGCCGATCGTTTTCGTTCAGCCGTATTCCCGAACCGTACGGACTTATAGGCTGACGACATGGTGATCGGTCAGCAGACGGCGGGAGAACGCCGGGCCCTGCGCGCGGTCCTGGCGGTGCTGGCGCTGCTCGCCCTGCTGGGCGTGGTCGGGTCGTACAGCGAGCGCTCGGGCGGGCTGCTGGTGCTGCGCGAGTGGTTCGACCGGCCGCTGCTGCTGTTCACCGTCGCGCTGCCACTGCTGCTGGTGGTGCTGTACTGCGTCACCTGGCGGGCCTGGATCCGGGTGGTCCTGGGCATCGGGGTGCTGCTGGCGGCCGCGGCGGTGATGCCGCTGTGGGTCTTCCTCGACGACCCGGCGGTCGCCGCGACGCAGCGGGCACCCGACCGCCCCGACCGGCGGATCGTCCGGCAGGAGCAGCCCGGGATGCTCAACACCGCCCAGTGGGTCTTCGTCGACCAGGGCACCGGCCTGGCCACCCGCCGCTGGCAGATCGCCTACGCGGGCTTCCACTACGGCGACGGGATCGACGCGGCCTGGGACGGCCCGGACCGGGTCAGGCTGAGCTACGGCAACCGGACGACGGTGATCGACCTGGCCGCCGACGGCCGGCCCGACGGCTCGCTCACCCTGGGGTGACGCCCGTCGGCCCTGGACGCGGCACGATGCGGCAACCGGTCATCGCCCGAACGTCCTTGGGGCCGTCGACCGGCCGCGCCACGCCCGGCCGCCCCGGGCGCGGCCGGGTGTCGTCGTCGGCACCTGCCAGAATGCAGGGCGTACGGCGAACGCTCTGAAGGAGAAGGTGACCGGCTTCGTGACCACGCCAGTCGAACAGGTGGCCCGGCAGGCCCAGCAGGCGATCGAGCGCAAGATCGCCGAGGAACTGGGCGTCCGCGAGGGGCAGGTGAAGGCTGCCGTCGACCTGCTCGACGGCGGCGCGACCGTCCCCTTCGTGGCCCGCTACCGCAAGGAGGTCACCGGCTCGCTCGACGACGCCCAGCTGCGCGCCCTGGAGGAACGGCTGCGCTACCTGCGCGAGCTGGAGGAGCGCCGGGCGGCCGTCCTGGAGTCGATCGAGGCCCAGGGCAAGCTGGACGACGCGCTGCGCGCCCAGGTGCTGGCGGCCGACTCCAAGGCCCGCCTGGAGGACATCTACCTGCCGTTCAAGCCGAAGCGGCGCACCAAGGCGCAGATCGCCCGCGAGGCCGGGCTGGAGCCGCTGGCCGACACCCTGCTCGCCGACCCGACGCAGGACCCGGCCGCGCTCGCCGCCGCCCTCGTCGAGAACGGCAGCCTCAACGAGTCGGTGGCGGACGGCGCGGCGGCCCTGGAGGGCGCCCGGGCGATCCTGGTCGAGCGCTTCGGCGAGGACGCCGACCTGGTCGGCTCGCTGCGCGAGCGGATGTGGACCCGCGGCCGCCTGGTCGCCACCGTCCGCGAGGGCAAGGAGCAGGACGGCGCCAAGTTCGCCGACTACTTCGACTTCGCGGAGCCGTACACCAAGCTCCCCTCGCACCGCATCCTGGCGATGCTGCGCGGCGAGAAGGAGGAGGTGCTCGGCCTCGAACTCTCGCCCTACGACGGCGAGTCCGAGGGCGACCTGCCCGGCGAGAACGACTACGAGCAGCGGATCGCCGCCCGCTTCGGCGTCGCCGACCGCGGCCGCCCGGCCGACAAGTGGCTCGGCGACACCGTCCGTTGGGCCTGGCGCACCCGGATCCTGGTGCGCCTGGGCATCGACCTGCGAGCCCGGCTGCGCGCCGAGGCCGAGGACGAGGCGGTGCGGGTCTTCGCCGCCAACCTGCGTGACCTGCTGCTGGCCGCCCCGGCCGGCACCCGCGCCACCATGGGCCTGGACCCGGGCTTCCGCACCGGCGTGAAGGTCGCCGTGGTGGACGCCACCGGCAAGGTCGTCGCGTACGACACGATCTACCCGCACCAGCCTGCCAACAAGTGGGACGCGGCCCTGCACACCCTGGCCGCGCTGGCGAAGAAGCACGACGTCGACCTGGTCGCGATCGGCAACGGCACCGCCTCCCGGGAGACGGACAAGCTCGCCGAGGACCTGATCAAGCGCCACCCCGAGCTGAAGCTCACCAAGGCGATGGTCAGCGAGGCCGGCGCCTCGGTCTACTCGGCCTCCGCGTTCGCCTCGCAGGAGCTGCCCGAGCTGGACGTGTCGATCCGCGGGGCGGTCTCGATCGCCCGCCGGCTGCAGGACCCGCTGGCCGAACTGGTCAAGATCGACCCCAAGTCGATCGGCGTCGGCCAGTACCAGCACGACCTCAGCGAGGTGAAGCTCTCCCGCTCGCTGGACGCGGTGGTCGAGGACTGCGTCAACGCCGTCGGCGTGGACGTCAACACCGCCTCGGCGCCGCTGCTCACCCGGGTCTCCGGGATCACCGGCACGCTCGCCGACAACATCGTGGCCCACCGCGACGCCAACGGCCCGTTCCGCACCCGCCGGCAGCTGAAGGACGTCTCCCGGCTCGGCCCCAAGGCCTTCGAGCAGTGCGCGGGCTTCCTGCGCATCCCGGGCGGCGAGGACCCGCTGGACGCCTCCAGCGTGCACCCCGAGGCCTACCCCGTGGTGCGCCGGATCCTCGCCGCGACCGGCGGGGAGCTGCGCGAGCTGATCGGCAACGGCGCCGCGCTGCGGGCGTTGAAGCCGGGCGACTTCGCCGACGACACCTTCGGCGTCCCGACCGTCACCGACATCCTCGGCGAGCTGGACAAGCCCGGCCGCGACCCGCGCCCGGCCTTCCGCACCGCGGTCTTCAAGGAGGGCGTCGACAAGATCGGCGACCTGGAGGTCGGCATGGTGCTGGAGGGCGTGGTCACCAACGTCGCGGCCTTCGGCGCCTTCGTGGACGTGGGCGTCCACCAGGACGGGCTGGTGCACGTCTCGGCGCTGTCGAAGACCTTCGTCAAGGACCCGCGCGAGGTGGTCAAGCCCGGCGACATCGTCAAGGTCCGGGTGCTCACGGTGGACGTGCCGCGCAAGCGGATCGGGCTCACCCTGCGGCTGGACGACGAGGTCGGTGGCGGGCGCGGCGACCGCGGTGACCGCGGTGACCGGGGCGGCGAGCGCGGGGAGCGCCAGGCCCGCCCGCCGCGCCAGGAGCGGCGCGGCGGCGACCGCGGCGGCCAGGGCCAGGGCGGCCAGGGCGGACGCGACCGGGGTGGCTCCGGCGGCGGTGCGCCGGCGAACAGTGCCATGGCGGACGCGCTGCGCCGGGCCGGCCTGACCGGCGGCGCCGGCGGCGGCTCGGGCGACCGGCGCTCCGGGCGGCGCTGACCGGGTACGGACCCGGGCTCAGACCTACGGCGGGGCCGGTGGACGTGGTGTCCACCGGCCCCGCGGCCGTACGTCCTCAGACCAGGAGTCTGTCCTTGGCCTTCTGGTACTCCTCGTCGGAGATGGCGCCCTTCTCCTTCAGGTCCGCCAGTCTCGCCAGGTCGTCGACGTGGCTGCGGTCGCCGTCACCGGTGTCCGGCGGGCTCCCGGCCGCGTCCCGGATGTAGGCCTTGACCGCGGCTTCGGTCTGCTGGGCCTGCTCGGCGTCGCGCTTGCCCATCGACTGCCCGCGGGCGATCAGGTACACGAGGACGCCGATCAGCGGCAGGATGATCACCAGGACCAGCCAGCCGGCCTTGCCCCAGCCGCTGAGGTCGTGGCTGCGGAAGATGTCCGTGATGATCTTGAACAGCAGGAAGAACCAGAGGATCCAGAGGAACAGCTCCAGCATCGTCCAGAAGATGTTGAGCACCGGGTAGTCCACGGCCAGCAGTTTGGTCTCCATGACCGAGTCATATCACTGTAAATCGGACAATGCTCTCCGCTGTTCGGCCGTTCCAGTGGTCTTCCGGCCCGGTGGGAATAACCCGACCGGGAGGGCCTCAGTCCAGCTCGGCCCTGCGCCGCAGCTCCACCGCCAGCCCGACCAGCTCGCCCCACCAGGTGTCGTGCCCGGTCAGCAGCAGCCGCTGCGCCTCGGCGACCGGCACCGTACGGACCTCGACCACCTGCTCGCCGTCCGCCGGGTTGGTCGGCGCGGAGTCCAGCACGACCTCGCCCCAGCCCCACAGCCAGGCCTTCTCCGGGTGCGGCTGCCACGGCCGGTACGGCACCGCGTCCTCGGTGCGGCAGCGGTGCGCGCCCAGCCAGCCCGGCTCGCCGATCAGCCGGGCGCCCGCCTCCTCCCGCAGCTCGCGCTCCAGGCAGGAGGCGATGTCCTCGTCCCGCTCCCGGGTGCCGCCGGGCAGGAACCAGTGGTCCCGGTCGTCCCGGCAGAGCACCACCTCGCCGTCGGCGAAGCCGACCAGGTGGATGTTGGTGACCAGGTCGTCCGGCGGCAGCTCGGTGGAGAACTGCGCGTCGTACCGTCCCCAGGTCCAGTACTGCGGCGCGTGCAACGCCGGGAACAGGGCGGCGAGTTCGGCGGCTCTGGCGGAGGTTCCGGTGCGGTCCGTGGTATCGGTCATTCGGTGATCGTAGTGCCGGCCGGGAAACGGCGGGGAGCCGCCGGATGGACGAGGGCGATGTCGGACGTGGAGATGGCGCGCGGTCGGCGCGGGCGCAGCGTCTCGGTCGGTGCGCCGACCCAACTGCCCAGGGAGATCTCGGCGGTGATGCCCGGTCCGAAGCCGGCGATCAGCCCGCTGGTGCCCTCGGGCACGCCGCCGTCGGCGAACAGCCGGGCGAGGGCGTCGAAGACGACGGCGCTGGCGATGTTGCCGCGCTCGGTGAGCGTCGCGCGGCTGTAGCGGAAGGTGGCCGGCTCCAGGTTGAGGAAGCGGCACAGGTCGTCCAGGATGCGCGGGCCGCCGGCGTGCACGATGTAGAAGCCGAGCCCGGAGACGTCCCAGCCGTGCTCGCCGGCCAGGCCGCGCAGCGCGGGCGCGAGCAGCTCCATCGTGCCGGGCACCCGCCGGTCCAGCTGGAAGTGGAAGCCGGTGTCCTTCACCCCGTAGGAGATCCAGTTCTCGGTGCCCGGGACGAGGTGCGAGCCGTTGCGCTCGATCTGCACGCCGCGCCCGCCGTGCCCGCGCATCACCACGGCGGCCACCGCGTCCCCGAACAGGCCGTTGGAGAGCAGCGAGCCGACCCCGAGGTCCGTCGGCTGGTAGCAGAGCGAGCAGAACTCGCAGGCCACGATCAGCACGTTGGCGCCCGGGTAGGCGCGGCAGAAGTCGTGCGCGCGGTTGACGGCGGCGCCGCCCGCCGCGCAGCCGAGCTGGGCGATCGGCACCTGGCGGGTGTCGGAGCGGAAGCCCATGGTGTTGATCAGCCAGGCGGTCATCGAGGGCATCATGAAGCCGGTGCAGGACACGTAGACCATCAGGTCGATGTCCCGGGGGGTCAACTCGGCGTGGGCGAGGGCGCGTTCGACCACCTCGGGGACGCGGAGCTTGGCCTCGCGCTCGTACACCTCGTTGCGGAGGGTGAAGCCCGGGTGGGTGAGGGTCCGCTCGATCGGCTGGACGAGGTGCCTGGTCCGCACCCCGGTGTTCTCGATCAGCCGCAGGGCCAGGCCGAGTTGGGGGTGGCCGGCGTGCAGGGTGCGGGCCAGGTCAAGCGTTTCTTCGAGGGTGATGACGTGCTCGGGTACGGCGATGGCGGGGCGGCAGAGTGTTGCCATGGTGTGGGTCTCCCCAGTCAGGAACGGTGTGTCGGGGGGAGGTGCTACCAGGCGACGGGCAGGGTGCGCGGGAAGCGCCAGATCGAGCCGGAGTCCCAGTCGAGTTCGGACGGCTCGACGGCCAGCCGCAGCCCGGGGAAGCGCCGCAGCAGGGTGCCGACGGCGACCTGCAGCTCCATCCGGGCCAGGTGCGAGCCCAGGCAGTGGTGCTGGCCGTACCCGAAGGCCATGTGGGTGGGCGCGCCGCGGTCGAGGTCCAGCTCGTCGGGGCGCTCGTACATCGCCGGGTCCCGGTTGGCGGTCAGGTAGGAGACGTGCACGGCCTCGCCGGCCCGGATCGGCACGCCGCCCAGCTCCACGTCCTCGGTGGCGACCCGGGCGATGCCGACGCCCTGCCGGAACGGGATGAAGCGCAGCAGCTCCTCCAGGGCCTGCGGCAGCAGTTCCGGCCGAGCGCGCAGTTCGGCGAGCTGCTCGGGGTGGGTGAGCAGGGTGTAGGTGATGTTGCTGAGCTGGTAGGTGCTGGTGTCGTGGCCGGTGACCAGCAGGACCATCGCCATCACGGCCAGCTCGTCCGCGTCCAGCAGGTCCTCACCGTCGCGGGCGGTGGCGAGTGCGCTGATCAGGTCCTCGCCGGGGGCGGCGCGGCGGGCGGCGGTGAGTTCGGTGAAGTAGGCGCGCAGGCCGGCCTTGGCCTCCTCCTGGCCCTCCCGGCTGCCCGGTCCCATCCGCATCATGGCGACCGCCCGGGCCCGCAGTCGGGTGCGGTCCTCCTCGGGGATCTCCAGCAGCTCGCAGATGGTGTGGAGCGGGAGCCGGTTGGAGAGGAAGTGCGCCAGGTCGGCCGGGGCGCCGTGCTCGGCCATCTCGTCCAGGTAGCCGTTGACGATGTCCTGCGTCCTGGCGCGCATCCGCTCGACCTGGCGGTTGGTGAAGCCCTGGGCGACCAGGCGGCGCAGCCGGTTGTGGGCCGGCGGGTCCATCAGGTTGATCGCCTCGGCCTGGGCGATCGGGGCGGGCGTCATCCGGGGCAGGTCGCGGCCGATGCCGGCGGCGCGGCTGAACCGGCGGTCGGTGGTGACCACCTTGACGTCCTCGTAGCGGGTGGCCAGCCAGGCCTCGCCCTCGCCGTGCGGCAGCCGGATCCTGGCGACCGGGGCCTCGGTGAGCAGTCGCTTGAGGAGCGGGTCGAACTCCAGGCCGTCGGTGTGGTGGAAGGGGCAGTCCCACACGGGGGCGGAGGTAGTCACGGGTCTATCCAAAGGCCGGAGGTGATGCCGCCCGGACGGTGCGTCACGATCCGGGCGCGGACATGCCGATGTTCCCCCATGGACTGGCAAAAGTGTGAGTTCGCGGAACCATTCCCACGATTGAGTGAGATTGATGATTGTCGTGCTAATTATCGTTTTCTGTACGGCAGTTGACGGGGCGGCTCAGCCGGTGGATCCGGCTCCGGGTGAGACCAGTCCGGTCTCGTAGGCGAGCACCACCGCCTGCGCCCGGTCGCGCAGGTTCAACTTCGCGAAGATCCGGGCCACGTGCGTCTTCACCGTCGACTCGCTGAGGGTCAGTTCGCGCGCCAACTCGGTGTTGGACAGCCCGCGTCCGAGCAGGGCGAGCACCTCCGCCTCGCGCGGGGTGAGCGGGGCGAGGTCGCGGTGCAGCGGCGGGCCGTCGGCCCCGGGCACCGGGCGCGGGGCACCGGCCGCGAAGCGCTCGACCAGGCGCCGGGTGATCGAGGGGGCGAGCAGGGCGTCCCCGGTGTCCACCAGCCGTACGGCGGCGGCGAGATGGGCCGAGGTGACGTCCTTGAGCAGGAAGCCGCTGGCCCCCGCGGACAGCGCGGCGTAGACGTAGTGGTCGAGGTCGAAGGTGGTCAGCATGATCACCCGGCAGCCCGGCACCCGGGCGAGGATGCGGCGGGCGGCCTCCAGGCCGTCCATGCCGGGCATCCGGATGTCGAGCAGCGCCACGTCCGGCCGGTGCAGCACGGCGGCGGCCACCGCCCCGGCGCCGTCGCCGGCCTCGGCGACCACGTCGATGCCGCGCGCGGTGAGGATCATCCGGAAGCCGGTGCGGACCAGCTCCTGGTCGTCGGCGATCACCACCCGCGGGCGGCGTTCCTGTCCCTGCTCCTGTTGCACGGCGTCCTCCGTCACGGCCGGTCCAGCGGGATGCGGGCGCGGACCCGGTAGCCGCCGCCGAGCCGGCGCCGGGCGTCCAGGTCCCCGCCGTACACGGCGACCCGCTCGCGCAGGCCGATCAGCCCGCGCCCGGCGCCGTCCGCCCGCCTCGGCGCCGGGGCGGACCCGCCGGAGAGCACGCTCGGGCCGCTGTTCAGCACCTCCACCCGCAGGTAGTGGTCCGCGTACCGCACCGTCACCTCCGCCGTCACCCCGTCCCCGTGCTTGAGGGCGTTGGTGAGCGCCTCCTGGACGATCCGGTACGCCGTCACGTCGATGCCGCCGGGCAGCGGCCGCGGCTCGCCGGAGATCCGGACCTCGACCGGCAGCCCGGCGAAGGCGAACCGGTCGATCAGCGGGCTCAGCCGGCTCAGGCTCGGCTGCGGCGCGAAGCCGTCCTGCTCCGGCTCCTCGCTGCCGTCCGCCGCCGGGGCGAGCAGGCCCAGCAGGTGCCGCAGCTCGGTCATGGTGTCCCGCCCGGCCGCCTCGACCGCGCCCATCGCCGCCGCCGCCTCCTCCGGCATCGTCGCCAGCACCTCGCGCGCGGCCCCGGCCTGCACCACCATCAGGCTCACGTTGTGGCTGACGATGTCGTGCAACTCAGCCGCGATCCGAGCCCGTTCGGCGTCCACGGCGGCGCCGGCGGCGCTCTCCCGCTCCCGTTCCAGCAGCCAGCCGCGCTCGCCGATGGCCGCCCGGTACATGCGTCGCGCCCGGACCAGAGCGACCGCGAGCCGGCCGGCGCCCGCGCACGCCGTACCCGCCACCGCGACCGCGGCCCAGTCCCACCCCGTTCCCCACACGGCATCAGCTTCCCAGGCCAGCCCCTGATCGACATCATCCGGGGGTGCCGCCCCCGTACATCCCCGGTACTACGGCCACCCGCGGTTACACCTGGGGTGGGACGCCCGGCCCGGGCCGCCGCACCTACCGTCGTCGACCATGAGCAACGACCACGACGGGACCACCCGGCCCGACGGCGCGCAGTTCGTCGTCGAGCTGTCCGGGGTGCACAAGGAGTTCGGCGACGCCAAGGCGCTCGACGGCGTCGACCTGCGGATCCGCGCGGGTGAGGCGGTCGCCGTGATGGGGCCCTCGGGGTGCGGCAAGTCCACCCTGCTGAACATGGTGGCCGGGCTGGACCGGCCGACCTCCGGCACCGTCCGGGTGCAGGGCCAGGACCTCGGGCAGCTGAACGAGCACGGGCTGGCCCTGTTCCGCCGCCGCCACGTCGGCATGATCTTCCAGTTCTTCAATCTGATCGACGACCTCCCGGCCCTCGACAACGTCGCCCTGGCCGCCCAGCTGACCGGCACCACGGCCAAGCAGGCGCGCCGCCGGGCCCTGGAACTGCTGGACGAACTCGGCGTCGCGCACCGCAAGGACGTCTACCCGGCCGCGCTCAGCGGCGGCGAACGCCAACGGGTCGCGGTGGCCCGCGCCCTGATGAACCGCCCGGCCCTGCTGCTCGCCGACGAGCCGACCGGCGCGCTGGACAGCCGCTCCGGCGAGCAGGTGATGGACCTCCTGATCGACCTCAACCAGATCGGGCAGACCCTGCTGATCGTCACCCACGACCCCAACCTGGCCACTTGCTGCGCCAGCCGGCTGGTCGAGGTCGCGGACGGCAAGGTGGCGCGGGAGCGGATGCTGGAGACGCAGTCATGAGCGAGCGAAGCGAGGGAACCGTCAAGGGGAGCAGTGGAGCCGTCTGGCGTGCCTCCCGGGCGGCCGTGAAGCGCCGCCGGGTGCAGACCATCGTGATCGGCCTGGTCGTCTTCTGCTCCACCGCGACCGTGCTGCTCGCCCTCGCGGTGATCAGCGCCGCCCGGGCCCCGTTCGACGCCGCCTTCGAGGCCGAGCACGGTGCGCACGTCACCGCCCTCTTCGACCCGGCCAAGGCCACGCCGGAGCAACTGGCCGCCACCGCCCACCGACCGGGCGTCGAGGCGGCCGCCGGGCCCTTCGACCAGGCCGTGGTGACCATCCCCGCCGACTGGGTCGGCCACCCGCCCGGCCCGCTCACCCTGGTCGGCCGGCCCGACCCGGTGGCCGCGCCGGTGGACCGGGCGGACCTGTTGGCGGGCCGCTGGGCCACCGCACCCGGCGAGGTGGTCATCGCCACCCCGGGGGGCTCCTCGGCGAGGTACCTCGGCACGCCGCTCACCACCGGCACCGGGCTCAAGCTCACCATCGTCGGCTTCGCCACCGACATGAGCCAGTCCGCCGGCGGCTGGGTCACCCCCGAGCAGGCCGCCGCCCTGCACCCCACCGGCCGGCAGATGCTCTACCGCTTCACCGACGCGGCCACCGAGCAGCAGCTGACCGCCTCGTTCGCCGACACCACCGAGGGCCTGCCGAAGGACGCCGTCGCCAGCGGGCAGTCCTACCTGGTGCTCAAGCAGGCCTTCTCCGCGGGCGCCGACGCCTACCTGCCGCTGATGACGGTCTTCGGCGTGCTCGGCCTGATCGTCGCCGCGCTGATCGTCGGCAACGTGGTGAGCGGCGCGGTGGTCTCCGGCTACCGGCACATCGGCGTGCTGAAGTCGATCGGCTTCACCCCGCGCCAGGTGGTCACGGTCTACCTGACCATGGTCTCGGTGCCCGCGGTCGTCGGCACCGTCCTCGGGACGGCGGCCGGCTGGGCGGCCTCGTACCCGATCCTCCAGGCCGCCTTCAGCGGGATCGCGACCGGTACCGCCGTGATCGAGCCGGCCGGCTGGCTGCCCGCCGCCACCCTGATCAGCGTCCCGCTGCTGGTCGCCCTCGCCGCGCTCGTCCCCGCCTCGCGCGCCCACCGGCTCTCCGCCGCCCAGGCCATCTCGGCCGGCAGCGCGCCACGCGGCGGGCGCGGGCTCAAGGTCCAGCGATGGCTGAGCGGCACCCGGCTGCCGCGCGCCGTCAGCCTCGGCCTCGGCCAGCCCTTCGCCCGCCCGGCCCGCACCGCGCTGACCATGGCGGCGATCGTGCTCGGCGTCGTCACCGTGACCGTGACCACCGGGGTGAGCAGCACCCTGGCCAAGTCCATGACCGCGCCCGACCGCAAGACCCACATCGACGTGCAGACCAGTGCCTTCTCGGAGAACAAGATCGCGCCCCGGCTGACCCCGGAGCAGACCGAGGCGATGCTGCACAGCACCCCCGGCGCCGAGCGGGTCTCCGTCCGCGGCCTGGTCCGGGTCGGCATCGTCGGCCAGCCCCAGCTGGTCTTCGCCGACTTCTACGGCGGCGACGACATGGTCGACCACCGGCGGCTCGACGTGGTCGAGGGCCGCCCGGCGACCGGCCTGAACGAGATCGAGGTCGGGCCCGCCTTCCTCGACCAGCACGGGCTCAAGCTCGGCGACCGGATCACCCTGCTCCTGGACGGCCGGCAGACCACCGTCACCATCGTCGGCGAGGAGGCCCAGGGCAACCCCAACGCGATCACCTCCAACGACGCCACCCGGGCCCAGCTCACCCCCGACCCGCACGTGGTCGAGTACGACGTGCGGCTCGCCGACGGCACCGACGCCGCGGCCTACCGGAAGGCCGTCACGGACGCCGACCCGAGCCTGTCGACCTCGGTGGTCACCACGGGCGGCGAAGGGCCCGTCGTCGCGATCACGACCTTCAGTACGACCTTCACCGTCCTGCTGTCGGTGGTCGCCGCCCTCGGCGTCTTCAACACCCTGCTGCTCACCATCCGCGAGCGCCGCCGCGACCTCGGCATGCTGAAGTCGATCGGGATGACACCCCGGCAGGTCGTCGCGATGACGGTCACCTCGGTGGCCTGGCAGGGCGTGGTCAGCGGCATCATCGGCATCCCGGTGGGGGTGGTGGTGCACCGGCTGATCGTCGAGCACGTCCGGATCATCGACTTCCCGGAGTCGCAGATCGACGTCTGGGGTGCCCCGCTGCTCGCCGGGCTCGCACTCGCGGGCGTCGCCATCGCCGTCCTCGGCGCGCTCGTCCCGGCGCGGTCGGCGGCCCGGCTGCCGATCGCGGAGGTGCTGCACAACGAGTGAGCGGGGGGCTTGTTCGCTTACGGGCTTACGGGCTCATGGGCTCATGGGCTTGCGGCTCGGGCAGAGCCTGCCGCTGCCCGGCGTCGACCCGGGGGTGCTCGGGCCGGTCGCCGACGGCGTGCTGCCGGGCACCTGCTCCCCGGCGCGGCCGCGGAGGAGGTGCTGCGCCTGCACGGGGCGCTCGCCGTCGTCGGCCTGGCGGCGGGCGCCGCGGCGGGCACGGCGGTGCTGCTGCCGCTCACCCGCTGGATGGACCGGCACGGCCTCGGCGGGTACCTGCCGGTGCTGGTGGCCGCCCTGCTGGGCCTGGCCGTGACGACTGCCCTGGTGATCGCCGGCCGCAAGGGCGAGCGACGGGTCGAGGTCCGGTACTCGCGGCTCGGGGGGCGCCGCCCGGGCGCCGAACTCCGCTACCTGCCGCTGGTGCTCAGCCACCGGGGATTCGTCCCGGCGGTGGTCGCCGCACTGCTGCTCGCCCCGCTGCGGCTGCCCGCACTCCCGTACCTCACCCTGCTGTTCCTGCTCGGCGCGGCCGGGGCCTGCCTGGCGGTGCGAGCCGGGCGGTCCGTGCTGACCGACCCCGACCTCCACCTGCGCACCCGCGTCTACCTCCCCGGCGTCGAGCCCGGCGCGGCGACCGTCGAGCACGTCGCCGCCCTGCGCCGGCGGCTCGCCGTCGCCGAGGCGCTCGGCACCGGGCTGGTCGCCGTCCTGCCGGCGCTCGCGCTGGCCGCGGTGGGCGTGGGCGTGGGGGAGGGGTACGCCTTCGGGGGCGCGAGCGTGCTGATGGTGGCCGGGGCGGCGATCGACGCGGTGGGCTCGGTGATGCAGGACGTGCAGCGGCGACGCGCGATGAGGGACTACGCGATGAGGACGTACGCGCGATGAGGAACTATGCGCGATCCGCATGACAGAACATCAACCGCCGTTGTTCGACGCCCTATCATCGCGCCATGGCCACCGCTGAGCTGATCCGCATCGTCTCCCGCTCCTCGCCCATGGCACTCGCCCAGGTCGAACGGGTCCGCGCCGAACTCGCCGTTCTGCACCCGGGCCTGCGCACCGAGGTGGTGCCGGTCACCACCTCCGGCGACCGCTGGACCGGCGACCTCGCCCACCTGGGCGGCAAGGGCGCGTTCACCAAGGAGGTCGACGCCGCGCTGCTCGCCGGAGAGGCCGACGTCGCCGTGCACTGCCTCAAGGACGTGCCCGCCGACCGCCCACTGCCCGCCGGCACCGTCTTCGCCGCCTACCTTCGCCGGGACGACATCCGCGACGCCCTCGTCCACCCCGACGGCCGGACCCTGGCCGAACTCCCGCCCGGCACCCGGATCGGCACCTCCTCCGTCCGCCGCATCGCCCAACTCGCCTCCACCCACCCGCACCTGGAATGCGTCCCGATCCGCGGCAACGCCAACAGCCGGCTCGCCAAGCTGGAGGCCGGGACCGTCGACGCGCTGCTGCTCGCCGTCTCCGGGCTGGAGCGGATCGGCCAGCCGGAACGGATCACCGAAGTCCTCGACACCGAGGCGATGTGCCCGCCGATCGGCGCCGGGATCCTCGTACTCCAGTGCCGCGAGGACGACACCGCGACCATCGACGCCGTCACCGGGCTCGGCCACCACGACACCTGGCGCGAGGCGGCGGCCGAGCGGATGTTCCTGCACGTCCTCCAGGGCCACTGCAACAGCCCGATCGCCGGCTACGCCAAGGCCGAGAAGGACGGCCGCCTCTCCCTGCGCGGCCGGGTCTTCACCCCGGACGGCAAGCGGGTGCTGGACGCCCATGAGTGGGCGGGCGCGCTCAGCCCGGAGGACCTGGGGACCTCGGTGGCCCTGGCGCTCAAGCGGCAGGGGGCGCAGGAGCTGATCGCGTCGATCCCGCACTGACGGGCGTACGGCCTGAACGAGCCGTGCGGCCTGAAGGGGCCGTACGGTCCGAACGGCCTGACCGATCAGAACGGCCCGACCGTCAGAACGGTCAGAACAGGGTGTCGGCGAGACGGCCCACCTGGTCCGGGTCCGAGGACCAGCAGTACAGCACGACCTCGTCCGCACCGACGGCCGCGGCGGCGCAGGTCGATGCCGGCGGCACGGCAGTCGTCCTCGCGGCCGCCGATGCCGATGCCGAGCGTGAACCGGCCGCCGGAGAGCCGGTCCAGCGTGGCGGTCTGCTTCGCGAGCAGCGCGGTGTTGTGCTGCGGTGCGATGAGCACCTCGGCCTGCAGGCGGATGCGGGAGGTCGCGCCGGCCAGGGCGGCCAGCGTGACCAGGGGCTCGGGATTGTCGAACACCAGCCGGTCGAGCAGGCCGAGGGTGCTGAACGGGGCGGCGTCGGCGCGCCTGGCCTGCCGGGCCGGGGCAATGTCTTTTCCGCGTCCTTTCCGCAGCGACGCCTCTTCCGGAGCGACCCCTTCCGTGGAGCCGACCGCAGCCCCGCCGTGATTCCCCACCCGTCGGCGAGAACCGGGCGGGTGCCCGTGGCGTCCGTTGAGGCGTGATCAGTGCGGTGCTCGGCGGGATGCCGATGTTCTGGCCCGGGCTGCTGCTCTCGCTGGCGCCCGCGGCCCTGCTGAACCGGCCGGTGGGCCGGCTGCTGCGGGCCCACTGGGCGGTGGGCTTCGTCCTGCTGCTCGGGCTCGGCGGGGTGGTCGTGGCGACCCTGCTACCGGAGGCGTTCCGACTCTCGGAGGACGCCGTCCGGCACTGCACCGTCGAGGGCGGACGACCGCGGTCGCCGTACGAGCTGCTGCACGTGCGGCACATCGAACTCAAGCTGGCGACCTACGCGCCGGTGGGCTTCGCGGCCGCGCTGGCGGGGACCAGGCGGCGGGCGGCGGTGGCACTCGTCGGGGCGGCGGTGCTGCCGTTCGCGGTGTCGGCGGTGCACTACGCGCTGCCGGCGATCGGGCGGAGCTGCGACGTGCAGGACGTCTGGGACGGGGTGCAGGGGGTCGTCCTCGGCGCGGCGGTGGGGCTGCTGGTCGGGCCGGTGGTACGGGCGATGGCCCGGCAGACCTGGCGGCGGGCCTGAGCGTCCCTCACCGCTCCTCGGGGAGCGTCCCGGGGATTTCCGCGAGGAGGGGGAAGAGGCGGGTGACGGCGGCGACCGGGCGGGCGTCGGCGGGTCGGGCGGTCGGGTCGGCCTCGCGGCCCCGGTAGCGGGCGAGGACCTTGCGGACGGCCTCGCCGACGGCCGTCAGCTCGGCGGGGGTCAGGTAGACGACGGCGCTGAAGGCCTCGTCGTGCTGCCAGTCGGCCGGGGCCTCGGTGCGGCGGGCGAGCCAGCGCTGGTAGCTCTCGTCCTCCAGGCCTCGGGCCAGCGTGCCGAACTCGTCGGGGGCCTGGGGGTTCTGCGCGGCCTGGGCGCCCGGTGGCTGCCGGGGCGGGTGGTGGGGCAGGCGCCAGGGCCGGGCGCGTCCGTCGACGGGCGGGGCCTCTTCGATCAGGCCGTGCCGGCCGAGCTGCCGCAGGTGGAACGAGCACAGGCCGGAGCTGAGGCCGAGTCGGGCGGCGGCCGCGGTGGAGGTGAGGGTGCCGTGCTCGGCGAGCAACTCCAGCAGGGCGGTGCGGACGGCGTGCTCGGGGAGGGCGCCGGTGGCGGTGAGATCTTCTTCTGTCACTTTGCAAAGTCTGCTACTTTGCAAAGTCGGTGACAAGTGACAAGTGGCGCGTGACAAGCCGTCATGCCCGAACCGTGCCGAGACCCGTGCCGAGACCAGTGCCGAGACCAGTGCCGAGGAGTGCCGCCCGTGCCACCCGTCCTGCGAATTACCGAGATCGGTGAGCCGATCCTGCACGGCCCCTGCCGTCCGGCCGGCGAACAGGACTTCGGCAGCCCGGAGTTGGCGCAACTGATCGACTCCATGTTCGCGAGCATGTACGCCGCCGACGGCTGCGGGCTCGCCGCCAACCAGGTGGACGTGGACCTGCGCCTCTTCGTCTACGACTGCCCCGACGACGACGGCGTCCGGCACGCCGGCCACCTGCTCAACCCGGTCGTCGAGCCGCAGGCCGCCGGGCGCCCGCTGATCGAGGACACCGAAGGCTGTCTCTCCGTCCCGGGCGCGGACACCCCCGCGCTCGCCCGCCCGGCCCGCGCGGTCGTGCGCGGCTTCGACCGGCACGGCAACCCGCGCACCATCGAGGCCACCGGCTACTTCGCCCGCTGCCTGCAGCACGAGACCGACCACCTCAACGGGCAGCTCTACGTGGACCGGCTCTCACGGCGCCAGCGCAAGGACGTGCTGCGGCAGACGGCCGACCGGCGGGAGAAGGTCTTCGCGCAGCGGGCCGCCGCCGCCGAGCAGCTGAAGTGGCCTGGGGCGGTGGACGGTTGCGACGCCTCGTGCAGCTGCCGACGGCTGGAGGCGGCACCGTGACCGAAGCCGCTGCGGCCGAGCCCGACCACCTCGCCGCCATCCGGACCTCGTACGACACCGTCGCCGCCGACTACGTCCGCACCGTCGTCCCACCGACGGGGATGGACTCCCTCTCGCAGGCGATGCTGGCCGCCTTCGCGGACCTGGTGCGGGAACCGGGCCCCGGTTCGGGCTCCGGTTCGGGCTCCGGCCGCCGTCCGGCGCCGGTGGCCGACCTCGGCTGCGGCCCGGGCAGGATCACCGCTCATCTGGCGGCGCTGGGCGTACCGGCCTTCGGGGTGGACGTGTCCGGCGAGATGGTCGAGCTCGCCCGCCGTGCATACCCCCAACTCCGCTTCCAGCGCGGCGATATGGGTGCGCTCGACCTCCCCGACGGCGCCCTCGGCGGCATCCTCGCCTGGTACTCCGTCCACCACACCCCGCCCCGGCTGCTGCCCGCGCTGTTCGGCGAGTTCCACCGCGTCCTCGCGCCCGGCGGCCACCTCCTCCTCGGCGGCCACGTCGGCGACGAGCACCTGCGGCCGACCACGGCCTACGGCCACCCGGTGTCGTACACCTCCCACCTCGTCCCGGCCGACCACCTGATCGACCTGCTGGGCCGGGCCGGCTTCACCGTCACCGCGCGGCTGGAGCTGCCACGTCCGGTCCGGCCGGACCGGCCGGACCGCGGGTGCATCAGCCTGCTGGCGCACACGTAGGTGGCTCCGGCGGGGGAGCGGGTTCCGCCGGGCAGCCGACGCCGGGGCGGGGAAGCTCACCCTGGGACTGGTCAGCGGCTGGCGCGAGGTCCTCGCCCTCGCCCGGATCTGCACCTCACCCGCCAGCTCTGGGGCCCGATCGTCCCTGGCCCTCGCCCACTCCTGCTTCCGCCGCCACCGCCGCATCCCAGCCGCGTGACAGCCGGCACGGGGAGAATATGTAGACCGACCGTCATATTCCTCTTTCATGCGACCCGCGAGGCGTGCGCATAGGAAGTCGGCTAGGCCGACTTCCTATGCGCCACCCTCTGCCGCCCTGACGCCCCCGTGGCCCCGAGGGGGCAAATATGTAGACCGACCGTCATATTCCCTGGTGGCATCCGGGCTCGGTGCTGCACGGGAAGTCGGTCAGGCCGACTTCTCGTGCGCGAGGGGCGCGAGGGCCTCGAATATGTAGACCGACCGTCATATTCGTTTCCCCGCCCCCCGGGGCGGTGCTGCGGTGCTGCGCGAGAAGTCGGCCGGGTCGACTTCCTGTGCGGGCCCGGGTGCGACGAGCATGAATATGTGGACCGGTCTGCATATTTTCCCGCCGTTGTGCCGTGTGGGGCCGCGTAGGAAGTCGATGGGGTCGACTTCCTACGCGAGGCGGCTGGGTCGGGGTGATGGAGTATGTAGACCGACCGACATATTTTTCCCGGGGCGGGCTGGGGGAGGTGCACAGGAAGTCGGGCGGGCCGACTTCCCGTGCGGGTGGGGTCGGGGCGGGTCCCCGTGGGCGCGTGGGTGCGGGGGTGCTGTGGCCGGCGGTGGCTAGTCGGCGGTGTTTCCCGTGACGAGCGAGTCGGCGAGTCGTTCCGCCGTGGCTGTGTCCAGGGGGGCGTGGCCGAGCAGGAAGCGGTACCAGAACACTCCGTAGACCTGGTCCACGATCAGGTCGAGGTCGGCGTCGTCGGCCAGTTCGCCGCGCTCGCGGCCGCGGGAGAGCAGGTCGCGCAGCGCGGTGCGGCGGGTGGCGGTGAAGGTCCGCATGAGTTCGGCGAGATGCGGGTCGCGGGCGGCTTCGCGGGCGACGGTGCGCAGGGCGGAGGCGGTGGTGCTGTGCTGGGCGGCGTCGAAGGTGGTGGCGACGAAGGTGCGCAGGTCGGTGCGGAGGGTGCCGGTGTCGGGGCCGGGGACGTCCTGGTCGGCGCGGTCGGTGAGGGCGTCGAGGAGGACGGCGCCCTTGGACGGCCACCACCGGTAGACGGTCTGCTTGCCGACGCCCGCGGTGCGGGCGATGGCGTCGATGGTGACGGGTGTGCCATCGGAGTCGGCGAGCAGGTGCAGGGCGGCGTCGAGGATCGCCTGGTGGGCGGCTTCGTTGCGGCGGCGGCCGGTGTGCGGGCGCGCGGGCGGGGTCTGTCCGGTCTCCTGCATCGTGCTTCCTTCTCCTCCTGCTCCGGTGTCCCTGGTCTCCACTGTCTCCACTGTCTCCACTGTCTCCACCCCCGCTTGACAAGACTATCAGTCTCGACAACCATTATTGGCGGAACCACCGGTCTCGACAAGTCGAAAGGCCCCACCGCCATGAGCACTGCGTCAAACCTCTTCGCCGGACAGCGCGTCGTCGTGATGGGCGGCAGCTCGGGCATCGGCGAGGCCGCCGCCGGCGCCTTCGCGGCGGACGGCGCCGAGGTCGTGGTCACCGGCCGCGACCGCGAGCGGCTGGACGCCGCCGTCGCCCGGATCGGCGGCAAGACCACCGGCCGGCAGCTGGACGCGACCGACCCCGCCGCGCTCGCCGCCTTCTTCGCCGAGGAGGGCGCCGTGGACCACCTGGTCGTCGCGGTCAGCGGCGCGGCCGGCAGTGGCCCGTTCGCGCAGCTCGACCTGGCCGACCTCGCCGCCGGCTTCGACGCCAAGTTCTGGCCGCAGGTCCGCGTCCTGAAGGCGGCCCTGCCACACCTGCGCGAGGACGGTTCGGTCACCCTGATCACCGCCGCCTCCGCCCGCGCCGCGATCCCCGGCACCGCCGGGCTGGCCGCCATCAATGGCGCGTTGGAGGCGATGGTCCCGCCGCTGGCCGTCGAGCTCGCCCCGCTGCGGGTCAACGCCGTCTCGCCCGGCGTCATCGACACCCCGTGGTGGGACCGCGTCCCGGCCGAGCAGCGCGCCGCGCTCTTCGAGGGCCTCGCCACCACCACCCCGGTCGGCCGGGTCGGCCGCGCCGAGGACGTCGCCCGGGCGATCCACATGCTCGCGGCGAACACCTTCGTCACCGGCGTGGTGTTCGACTGCACCGGCGGGGCCAACCTGCCCACCGGTCGCTGAGCACGCCGTACGGCCGGGCCGGGCCGTTGTCGCAGGCCGCGCCTATGGTTCGGCCATGTACGTTCCCGACCTGATCCCCATCGGCCACGAGCCCGGCTACCGTACCGACACCATCGGGCGTTGGCAGGGTGGCCAGTTCTTCGCCTCGGTCGTCTGCCCGGGCGGTCGCAACCACGCGGTCCTGCACCGCTTCGACGCCGCCGGCCGCCACCTCGACTCGCAGATCCGGTCCGTCGGCGAGGTGGCTGAGGCCGAGCGGCTGCTGGGGGAGTGGCTCGACGCGCTGCCGGGCCGGGAGTACGGGGACATCGCGATCGCCCCGTTCGCCGTGCACGTCGACGGCGAGCTGTTCGGCCTGGTCCGTGACGACTACGAGCCGGACGAAGTCGATGACGAAGTAGATGACGAGGACGACGAGGAGGAGCGGGTCCACTTCGAGCTCCACCCCGACGGCCTCGGCTTCCACGCCCCCTGGGACGGCTGCTACGACACCTGAGCCGACCCGAGGCCCGTCACCACTCCGCCACCCGGTAGTCCTTGAGGAAGACCCCCGACAGCGGGTGCCCCGCCTCGCCCCGGACGATCGGGTCGTAGACCCGGGCGGCGCCGTCCACGATGTCCAGCGGGGTGCGGAAGCCCCGGGCGGCGATCCGGGACTTCTTGGGTGCCGGGTTCTCGTCGGTGATCCAGCCGGTGTCGACGGCGCACATGTGTACGCCCCGGGTGGCGAGTTCGGCGGCGCTGGTGCGGGTGAGCATGTTGAGCGCGGCCTTGGCCATGTTGGTGTGCGGGTGCCGGGCGGTCTTGTTGCGGACGGCGAACCGGCCCTCCACGGCGGTGACGTTGACGATGTAGCGCGACGTGTGCGGGGAGGCCAGCAGCAGCGGCAGCAGCCGGTCGCAGAGCAGGGCCGGGGCCAGGGCGTTGACCAGCTGGGTCTCCAGGAGCTCCGCCGGGTCGAGCGAACCGAGCGTGGCGGACCAGGAGTTGGCGGGCGCGAGGTCGGGCAGCAGCCCGGCCTCGTCCGTCAGGTCGAGCAGCGACCCGGCTGCGTCCAGTGCTCCGTCCAGTGCTCCGGGCAGTGCTCCGGGAAGTGCTCCGGTCTGGAGCAACGATCCGGATCCGCCCGGCAGTTGGCCGCCGGCGTCGAGCGGTCGGAAGCCGGGGGCGTGCGCGATGGCCCGCCGGTCGGCGGCGGGGAGGGCCGTGGACTCGCCGGTGGCCAGCAGGGCGTACGACTCGGGCGGGCGGCGCAGCGTCTGGGCCGCGTTGTTGACGAGGATGTCGATCGGGCGTCCGTCGGCGCGCAACCGGTCGGTCAGGCCGATGACTTGGCGCGGGTCGCGGAGGTCGATGCCGACGACGGTGAGCCGGTCCCACCAGTGCGCGCTGTCCTCGGCGGCGCGGAAGCGGCGCACGGTGTCCTGCGGGAAGCGGCTGGTGACGATCAGTTCGACGCCGTCGCGCAGCATCATCAGGGCGAGCTGGAAGCCGATCTTGACCCGTCCGCCGGTGAGCAGCGCGCGGCGCCCGCGCAGGTCGGTGGTGAGGGCCCGGCGGGTGGTGTTGTCGGCCGAGCAGTCCGGGCAGAGCATGTGGTAGAAGCCGTCGACCTGGCGGTAGGCCTGCTTGCAGACGTAGCACTTGCGCGGTATCCGCAGCTCGCCGACGGGCCCGTCGGCCGGGGTGAGCGGCGCGTCCTCGCGGCGGTGCCGGCTGCCGGTGGCGGTGGTGGCGAGCAGTTCGGCGTCGGCGTCCCGGAGGGCCTGCCGGGCCTCCTGGCGGCGGCGCTTGCGGCTCTCCATGACGAAGGAGCTGAGCTGCCGCTCGGCGTGCAGCCGGGTGCGGTCGTGCGCCGGGAGTGCCCGGAGGCGGCCGAGTGTGCGGCTGAAGGCGGCGAGTTCCTCGGTGGTGAGGCCGTCGGCACGTGCGGCCTCGCCCGTCGGTGCGGTCGCTCCGGTCGTGGCGATGGTGATGAGCTGGTTGTGGTCGTCCCGGACCGTCATGTCCGCCCCTTCGTGCCGTACAGGTGGGAGGGACAGTAGCTGACGGCCCGGAACGATGAGACGCCAATTTCTCCGGGTTCGGCCCGGGTGGCGTGCGGCTCAGCCGCAGTCGGGCGTGAGCGAGCCGACCCGGCGGCCGTCGAGCTCGTGGTTGCCGAACCCGGAGACCTCCTGCTCGTCGCCGCCGAAGTTCGGCTCGTCGTTCAGCCGGACGATGCAGCCGAAGTCGTCCGGGAGCGGATTGCGGGCGGAGCGCGGGAAGATCGGCGGCTCGATGTCGTCGAGCTCGTCCAACTGGAAGGAGTCCTCCATGATGTGCGCGTCCTCGGCGAGCAGCACGCGACCGGTCTGGTGCGGCCCTTCGAAGAGGCAGAAGTAGCCCTCGGGGCAGCGCACGGCGTCAGGACCCGTCGGGTTCGCGTGCACGGCGGGGGCGGTGGCGGCGGCCAGGCCGAGCGCGGCGGCGGAGGCGAGGGCGACGCGGAACAGGCGGTGACGCACGGGGACTCCCGTCGATGGGGGGCGGGTGGGGTGACTGCCGTCCGTGGGGGGCGGCGTCACCGCATGCTAGATGGTTCCCGGGCGAACGGTCGGCGTCACACGCAGGGTTCCGGACACTCGACGGGCAAGGGCGGGCGGGCAAGGGCAGGCAAGGACGGGCAAGGGCAGGCAAGGACGGGGTGCCGGTGGCCCGCAGGCTCACCGGCACCCCCGAACCGCAGCCTGCTCAGCCGGCGTACTGGGCGAAGAGCTTCGCGAACTCGTACGGCTGCTGCGGGATGTTGGTGCACTTGGCGAGCGAGCCGCCGGTGCAGGCGTTGGCGTCGCGGGTGGCGTCCCAGAAGGCGAGCAGGCCGAGGTGGTTCTGCCGGGCGAAGGTCACCAACTGCTGGGCCGCGGCCTGGTTGTAGATCTGGTGGTCGTCGTTCTCGCCGATCATCGGGGTGACGCCGACCATGGCCCACAGCTGGGCGTCGGTCTTCGCCGGGTAGAGCGCCTTGAGTTGGCCGAACAGGGACTGGGCGGCCTGGACGGCGGCGTTGCCGTAGTCGGTCCCGCTGCGGTAGTAGTCCATCGCCATGATGTTGACCAGGTCGGTGGTGACCCCGGCGTCGCGGGCGGACTTGACGATGGCGACGCCCTCGGAGGTCAGGCCTTCGGGCAGCACGGGCAGGGTGAAGGAGACCTTGAGACCGGGGTGGGCCTGCTGCAGCTTGGCGAGCGCGGCGGAGCGGCGGTCGTTGGAAGCGGTGTCGGCGATGGCCGCGCCCTCGATGTCGAAGTCGACGTAGCGCAGGCCGTAGGCCTTCACCACGGCGTCGTACTCGGCGAACAGCGAGTCCACCGAGGTGCAGGCGGCGGCGAGTTCGGTGCCGCTGGCGCCGCCGAAGGAGACCTTGACGTCGCCGCCGGCCGCCCGCACTGCGTCGACCTGGTCCTTGGCCCAACCGGTGCGCGGGTCATAGGCGTTGAACCAGCTGGCCTTGCAGCCGACGCCGGTGACGAAGCCCATGGTGTAGCCCTTGAGGTTGCCGGCCTTGGCCATGTCGGGCATGGACGGGGTGGGCCAGGCGCCCATGTCGATGTACGGGGCGACCGGGAGCGGGACGTTCGGCGGCGGGGTGCTCGGCCCGCTGGTGGGCGTGCCCGAAGTCGGCGGCGTGGTGGTCGGGTTGCCGCCGCCAGGGCCGGTCAGGGCGATGTCGTCGGCGAGGTAGCCGCCCTGCCCGTACCAGCCGTGCACGTACACGGTGACGGTCGTGGTGGCCGGGCCGGTGGTGAAACTGGTGGACAGCTGCTGCCAGTTGGTGCCGCCGGGGGTCCAGGTGGCCGGGTCGGTGACGCCGCTGCCGGTGGCGCCGAGGTAGACGTACTGGCCCTGCACCCAGGCGCTGAGGCGGTACGTGGTGTTGGGCTGGACGCTGACGGTCTGGCCGCACTGCGCGGTGTCGCTCGCGCTGACCGCCCCCTTCAGTGCGTACGTTCCGCTGTGCGCACCGGAGTTGACGACGTTCCCGGTGCCGGCGGAACAGCTCCAGGGGCTGAGTGCGCCGCTCTCCAGGCCGCCGTTGGCGAGCAGGTTGCCGTCGGCGGCCCCGGCGTTCCCGGCGAGGGCGGCCAGGCCACCGGCGGCCAGTGCGGTGGCGGCGGCGAGGCTCAGCAGGGTGGTGCGGCCGGCGGGGCGACGGGCGGGGTGGCGGGCGGGGTGGCGGTGCGTGGGGGCAGGCTGGTGCACGCTGGGCATGGGGGTGCCTCTCGGGACGTGGTGGCCGCCCGCGCCGCGAGGGGGGAGGCGCGGGGCGGGCGGCAGCGTGGGGGTGGTCCGGTGCGGGGAGCGCGTTGCTGAGCATCAAACTGGACTAGACCAGCTGTGCACGTCAAGCACTTCCCGGCACCGGGCACCGCACCGGAGGCAGGTTTTAGGGAGGGTTAAGGCGGCGGCCCGCCGGGCTGCGGCCGGCCACTCGGCCGGTCAGGCGGCCGGTCAGGCGGTCGGTCAGGCGGCCGGTCTGTCGGCCGGTCTGTCGGTCGGTCAACCGCAGCACGGCTTGCACTCCGTGACCTGCACGTTGTCGATCACCGGCCCGTACGGCCCCGCCACGGTGCTGGCGAAGCCCAGCGTGGTGGAGGAGTTCTGCGCGACGAAGGTGAACTGCCGCCCCACGTACCCCATCGCGGCGCGGGTCTTGCCCGTGACGTCGAAGGTGAAGTCCTGGAAGGACTGGCCGTCGATCGTCACCCGGCCGGTCCGCAGGACGGTTCCGCCCGCGGGGTTGCCGGCCAGCGCGTACGTCACCGAGTAGGTGGTGCCGGGGGTGGTGGTGAAGGCCTGGGTGATGGTGCCGCTGGTGGCGCCGTTGAGGTCGAGCGACTGGTCGCCCTCGGCGACCTGCCAGAAGCCCGCGCCGGTCAGGTCGACGCTGCCGCCGACGACCTTCCACGGGCCGATCACCTGACCGGTGTTGAACTCGGTGAAGGCGTTCGCCGGGGCCTTGGGCGACTCGAAGCTGCCGTCGTCGAAGCGGCTGAGCGCGCGGTGCCCGCCGGCGGCCTGGGCCGGGACGGCGAGCGTGGTGGTGACGGCCGCGAGCAGGGCGATGGCGGCGACGTGGGTGCGCGAGAGGTGCATGGGTGGTGCCTCCCCGATGGACTGTGTGATGACGGAACAGTGATGACGAGCCGATGATCGGCCGTGCACAGAGCGTCGATCGTCCCGGTGGGCCCTGCCAAGACCGGACGGACGGCGCCCGGTGGTGCGGAAGGTCCGCGCGCGGGCCCTCTCGCGCCGGTTTGACGGGTGGTCACCTGTGATGGCCCGGTGAAAGGTCCGGGGACGAACGTCGAGGGGTCGACGGCCGCTTCATCGTGCCCGGTGGTGAAATCGGAAGCGCGCGCCCCGGATACGCCCCTACGGTGGGCCGATGACCATACAAGCCAGCTTCGACGGTCCCCGGATCTGCTTCCTCGGGGACTCCTTCGTCCAGGGCCTCGGCGACCCGGAGTTCCGCGGCTGGGTCGGTCGGGTGCTGCAGTCCGCCGCGCCGCACGCCACCGCCTTCAACCTCGGCGTCCGACGCGACACCTCGACGCAGGTGCTGCGCCGTTGCTGGCCCGAGGCCGAGGCGCGGACGCTGCCAGGCGCGGACAACCGGCTGGTGGTCTCCGTGGGCGCCAACGACGCGGTGGAGGAGGCCGGTTCGCCGCGCGTCGCGCACGAGGAGACCCTGGCCAATCTCGCCGCCCTGCTCGCCGGCGCCCGCGAGCGCGGCCTCGGTGCGCTGGTGGTCGGCCCGCCGCCGGTGCTCTCCGGGGGAGCGGCGCACCTGGAACGGCTGCGGAGGCTCGCCCCCGAACTGGCCGGGATCTGCACCGCGTTCGAGGTCCCGTTCGTCGACGTCACCGAGGCGTTGGCGGCCGACCCGGTCTGGGCGGCCGAGGCCGAGGCGGGCGACGGCGCGCACCCGGGTGCCGGCGGGTACGGACGGCTGGCGCAACTGGTCCTGGACGGCGGCTTCCGCTCCTGGCTCCGAACGGACTTGACCTTGAGCGCACTCCAAGGTGAAAGCTGAAGGCGTTGATCACGCAGTGCCGCACGCGGAACTGCACGCAGCACTACCCGCACTGCCGTACGCACCGCCGTACGAACCACGGAAACCACGATGGGAGCACCGTCATGCGCAAGGCCACGTTCGGTACCAACGGCCCGGAGATCGGCGTCATCGGCCTCGGCTGCATGGGCATGACCTGGGCCTACGACGTGCAGAACCGGGACGACGACAACTCCGTCGGGGTGATCCGGCAGGCGCTGGACCTCGGCGTCGGCCTGATCGACACCGCCGACATGTACGGCCCGTACACCAACGAGGAGGTCGTCGGCGCCGCCCTGGCCGGCCCGTACCGGGAGCGCGCCTTCCTGGCCACCAAGGTGGGCATCGTCCCGGGCGGCGGCGGCCAGCAGGAGCGCAACGGCCGCCCCGAGCACGTGCGCCGCTCGATCGACGAGAGCCTGCGCCGCCTGGGCACCGACCATGTCGACCTCTACCAGCTGCACCGGGTCGACCCGGAGGTCCCGATCGAGGAGACCTGGGGCGCCTTCGCCGAACTCGTCGCGGCGGGCAAGGTCCGCAACATCGGCCTCTCCGAGGTGACCGTCGAGGAGATCAAGCGGGCGCAGTCGGTGCACCCGGTGGCCTCCGTGCAGAACGAGCTGTCCCTGTGGACCCGGGACGCGCTGGCCGAGGTCCTGCCGTACACCGAGGAGCAGGGGATCGCCCTGCTGCCGTTCTCGCCGCTCGGCCGGGGCTTCCTGACCGGCAGCATCGCCTCCTTCGACGAGCTGCCCGCCGACGACTTCCGCCGCCGGCTGCCGCGCTTCCAGCAGGACGCGCTCAAGGCGAACCTGGCGCTGGTCGCGAAGGTCCGGGAGGTCGCCGAGCGGATCGGCGTCACGCCCGCGCAGGTGGCGCTGGCCTGGGTGCTGGCGCAGGGCCGGTACGTCTTCCCGATCCCGGGCACCAGGACGCCGCGCTACCTGGCGGACAACGTGGGCGCGGCCGAGGTCGTGCTGACGGCGGCCGACCTCGCCGAGCTGGACGCGCTCCCGGCGCCGACGGGCGGGCGCTACTAGGGCCTGTCCGGCGTGTCCGGCGTGTCCGGTGCTACCGGCAGATGCCGACGGTGCCGACGGGCGGGCGCTCCTTGATCCACACCAGCTGCCGTCCGGTCTCGCCCGGGGCCCGGACGGCGGCGTCGGTGATCCGGTCCAGCCGGTAGCCGAGCTTGCGCGGGACGGCCGCGCTGGCGGTGTTCGCCCGGTCGCAGTGGATCTCCACCCGGGTGATCCCGGGCAGCGCCAGCGCGGCCTCGGTCAGCGCCCCGGCCGCGGCGGTGGCGATGCCGCGGCCGACGTGCCCGGCGGCGACCCAGTAGCCGATCTCCAGCGCGCCGGGGCCGATCCGTCCGTGCAGGCCGAGGGCGCCGATCACGCCGCCGGGTTCGGCGTCCAGGCCGGCCAGGTACATGAAGTCGGTGCCGGCCTCCCAGGCGGCGGAGCCGGCCCGGGTCAGTTCGGCGGTCTGCGCCCGGGTGGGGGCCTCGGCCGCCCACTCCAGCCAGGGCCGCAGGTGGTCCAGGTTGGCGCGGACGGCCCGGTTCAGCGCCACCGCGTGGGTACTGCGGCGCCGGCACAACCAGAGGCCGCCGGGCAGCCGCAGCAGTTCGGGCGGCCGCCCGACGGTCACCTCCACCGCCGTCCGCGTCCGGCCGGCCTGGACCGGGCCACAGGACCGTGACTGTGCTTGGCTCATGACGGCGATTATGTCCTTGGCCGGGACCTGTCACCATCCGGGTTCCGTCAGGATCCCCGGACGGCGGGCGCGTCCGGTGGCGAAGCGTCGCGCCCGGCCACGGCCGACGCGCCCGTCCGCCGACCCGCGCGCCCGCCTACGAGCAGGCGCGCCCGCCCGCGCCCTGGCGCGTCAGAGTCGGACCAGCACCTCGTCGAGCTCCTTGCGCCGCAGATCCGGCACACGCGCCCCCTCGGCCGGGTAGCCGACCGGGATCACGTACGCCGCGCGTTCCTCCGCCGGCCGGTCGCACACCTCGTTGAGGAACCTCATCGGGCTCGGCGTGTGGGTCAGGGTGGCCAGCCCGGCCTGGTGCAGCGAGGCCAGCAGCAGCCCGACGGCGATCCCCACCGATTCCTTGGTGTAGTAGGGGCGCGGCGAGTCGGGCCCCTTGTGCACCTCGAACACCACGATCACGGCCGGCGCGTCCTCCAGGAACGGTTTGCGCCAGTCGGTGCCGATCGGCGCGAGCGCGGCCAGCCACTCCTCCGACGCCCGGTGGCCGTAGAACTCGCGCTCCTCGGCCTCCGCCGCCTCGCGCAGCCGCCGCTTGCGCTCCGGGTCGGTGATCACCACGAACCGCCAGGGCTGGACGTGTGCGCCGCTGGGCGCGGTGCCCGCGGTCCGGACCGCCCATTCGACCACGCCGTCCGGGATCGGGCGGCTGGAGTAGTCGCGGACGGTCCGGCGCCGGGCCATCACGTCGTGGAAGGACCTGCTGCGGGCCTCGGCCTCGTGGGCGGGCACCGTCATGGGGGCGAGCGGGACGGTCGGGTGGGACGTCCCCGCCACGGCGCTGTCTGTGCTGTCAACCATGGCGGACAGCACAGCACATGACGGCCCCTCCGGGAAGAGGTCGAGACCAATTCCCGCAGGGGCCGTCACGGTGGCGGCCCGCAGGCCTGCGGGCCCACAGCCCTACAGCTCGTGCACCCGCCCGTCCCGGACCTCGATCCGCCGGTTCACCGCGACGGTGTCCAGCATCCGCCGGTCGTGGGTGACCAGCAGCAGCGTGCCGGTGTACGAGCCGAGCGCGGACTCCAACTGCTCGATCGCGGGCAGGTCCAGGTGGTTGGTGGGCTCGTCCAGCACCAGCAGGTTGACCCCGCGGGCCTGCAGCAGCGCCAGCGCGGCCCGGGTGCGCTCGCCGGGGGAGAGGGTGCCGGCCGGGCGCATCACGTGCACCGCCTTGAGGCCGAACTTGGCCAGCAGGGTGCGCACGTCCTCCGGCGACAACTCCGGTACGGCGGCGGCGAAGGCGTCCGCCAGCGGCTCCCCGCCGAGGAACAGGCCACGCGCCTGGTCGACCTCGCCGACCACCACGCCGGAGCCCAACGAGGCGCTGCCGCCGTCGAGTTCGAGGCGGCCGAGCAGCGCGGCCAGCAGCGTGGACTTGCCCGCGCCGTTGGCGCCGGTGATGGCGACCCGGTCGGCCCAGTCGATCTGCAGGTCCACCGGGCCGAAGGCGAAGTCGCCGCGGCGCGCGACGGCCCCGTTCAGGGTGGCGACCACCGAGCCGGAGCGCGGCGCGGTGGCGATCTCCATCCGCAGCTCCCACTCCTTGCGCGGCTCCTCGACCACGTCCAGCCGCTCGATCATCCGCTGGGTCTGGCGGGCCTTGGAGGCCTGCTTCTCGGTGGACTCGGCACGCACCGCGCGCCCCATCTTGTCGTTGTCGGAGGACTTGCGGCGGGCGTTGCGCACGCCGTGCTCCATCCAGCCGCGCTGCATCCGGGCGCGGGCCTCCAGCCCGGCCTTGGTGTCGGCGTACTCCTCGTACTCCTCGCGGGCGTGCCGGCGGGCCACCGCCCGCTCCTCCAGGTACGCCTCGTAGCCGCCGCCGTACAGGCGGACCTGCTGCTGGTGCAGGTCCAGCTCCAGCACCTTGGTCACCGTGCGGGCCAGGAACTCGCGGTCGTGGCTGATCAGCACGGTGCCGGCGCGCAGGCCCTTGACGAAGGCCTCCAGCCGCTCCAGGCCGTCCAGGTCGAGGTCGTTGGTGGGCTCGTCGAGCAGGAAGACGTCGTAGCGGGAGAGCAGCAGCGAGGCGAGGCCGGCCCGGGCGGCCTGGCCGCCGGAGAGCGCGGTCATCGGCAGGTCGAGCGAGACCTTCAGCCCGAGCGATTCGGCGACCTCCTCGGCGCGCTCCTCCAGGTCTGCGCCGCCGAGGTCCAGCCAGCGGTCCAGGCTCGCGGCGTACGCGTCGTCGGCGCCGGCCCGGCCCTCGACCAGGCCCTCGGTGGCCTCGTCCAGGGCGGCCTGCGCGGCCGCCACGCCGGTGCGGCGGGCCAGGAAGTCGCGCACCGACTCGCCCTCGCGCCGCTCTGGCTCCTGCGGCAGGTGGCCGACGTTGGCGCCGGCCGGGCTCAGCCGCAGCGAGCCGCCCTCGGGGGTGTCGAGGCCGGCCAGCAGGCGCAGCAGGGTCGACTTGCCGGCGCCGTTCACGCCGACCAGGCCGATCACGTCACCGGGGGCGACCACCAGGTCCAGGCCGGAGAAGAGGGTGCGTTCGCCGTGGCCGGCGCTGAGGTCCTTGACTACGAGTGTGGCGCTCATGATGGGGCCGATTGTAGGAGGAGCGGGCCCCGGGCCGGAAAAACCGTGGGAGGAGCCGGGCCGGAAAGCCCGGGCCGGCCCGGCCTGGAGAAAGCCCGGGCCACCCCGCGCTGCCCCGGAAAGGCCCGGGGGCCGCGGCTGTGGCAGCCGCGGCCCCCGGGCCCGGTGGGGGGATCACCCCCCGTGGATCACTTGGCCTTCTTCGAGAAGTACTCGAACATGTGCTGGGCCACGTCCTCCAGGTACGGACCGGCCTCGTAGGTGTTCGCGCCGTTGCCGATGGAGGTGTCGCTGACCAGGGCCGGCTTGCCGTCCTTGGTCGTGTACCAGCCGCCGCCGCTGCTGCCGCCGGTCATGTTGCAGCCGATCAGCAGCATCGCCGGGCGGCTCGGGTCGCCGGTCTTCTTGGACGGCTTGCCGCCGTCGCAGTGCTCCAGCTCGACGCCGTCGAAGGGCTTGCCCTCCGGGAAGCCGTAGTTGCTGACCGAGGCGAGCTGGTCACGCGGGGCGTTGAACCAGAGCGGGACGGAGCCGCCGACGGTCTCCTCCAGCGACTTGGCGCTGCCGTCGGGGTTGGCCACCTTGATGATGCCGAAGTCGAACTGGCTCCAGGGGCCGCCCTTCTCCGGGTCGGCCTCGGCGGTCCACTGCGGCGAGACCATGCCGGCGGTCGCGCCCCACTCGCCGTACGGCTCGGCGTCCTCCACCTTGGCCTGCTGCTTGCCGGCGCCGCTCAGCACGCCGTTGCTGTTGAAGGCCGGGGCGAAGGTGATGTCGGTGTAGTACTTGTTGCCCTTGCCGCCGTGCAGGCAGTGGCTCGCGGTCCACACCAGGTTGCTCTTGCCCGGGTGCTCAGGGTCCGAGATGACGGTGCCGGAGCACACGTAGTCCTCGTTGCCGTCCTTGAAGAAGATCTTGCCGTTGACGTGCATGTTCTTCGGGAACGGGTGCGCCACGGGCTTCGCCGGCACCATGGCGGGCAGCTGGTCCGGGCCGGCCGGGGGCTGGGCGGCGGTGGGCTGGGCCGGGGCCGCGCCGGTCGGCTGCGCGGTGGGCTGGGCGGGCGCCTGCGTCGGGTCCTGGGCCGGGGCCTGCGGCAGCGGCTTCGGCTTGGCGTTCAGGAGCTTCTGCAGGGTCCAGTAGCCCTTGACCGCCGGGGTGATGACGTTCGCCTGGGCCCACTTGTCCCAGTCGTCGAGCTTCCAGGTCTTCAGCTCTTCGACGGTGGGCAGCTTGATCGGGGCGGCGCCCGGCTTGCCGGAGGCGCTGGCCGCGACGGTGGGAGCGCCGGTCTCGGCGCCGGCCGGGTCGCTGTTGTCCGGGCCGCAGGCGGTGGCGACCACCATGGTCAGCGCGGCGACGGAAGCGCCCAGGACGGCACGGCTCGGCCGGGATATCGGTGACATGAGTTCAAATCCCCCTGTGTGACTACTGCCATACGGCCCGTTCCTCGGGTACGGCCCATAGGTCGCAGGTATGGCAGGTGAGGAGTCTGCCATGCGGATAAGGAACTCCTTACATCCGGCCCCGGCTGGGACGAGGCTGTCACCGGATCGGCACCGGATCGGCACCAGGCCTCCGCCGGGGGCCACTTGGACCGCTCGGTCCGGAGTGGCCGCGCGGTGCGCCGCGCCCGCCCGGTCCGCCGCGCGCCCGCCGGGTCCGCCGCGCTCGATAAATCGGTTGCACACGTCCGTCGACGTCCCTAGCGTTGTCCGGGTCATCAGCCAGACAAGGAGAAGGCCGTTGCTCTACTGAGGTCCCGGGACACCGCCCCGCCGCGCAGGCCCTGTTGCCGCGTGGTGCGCGTGTGTGCGACCTCAGCCACGGCCCCCCGGCGCTTCGTTGCGCCGTCCTGTCCTCCGGCCGTACCGGTTCCGCACCCGCGGTGTCTCCCCGTGTTGCTCATCACCCCTTCGGCAACCACCCCGGGAGTCCCTACATGGCACAACCCACCACCGCCGTCCTCTGCACCGACCTCGCGTTCGACTGGCCCGACGGCAAGCCCGTCCTGGACGGCTTCCACCTCGCCGTCGGCCCCGGCCGCACCGGCCTGATCGGGCTCAACGGCGCGGGCAAGTCCACCCTGCTGCGGCTGATCGCCGGCGACCTCACCCCCACCGGCGGCACCGTCCGGGTGGACGGCGAACTCGGCTACCTGCCACAGGGCCTGACGCTGGACACCACCCTGCGGGTGGACGAGGCGCTCGGCATCCGCGCCACCCGCGAGGCCCTGCACGCCATCGAGTCCGGCGACACCGACCAGCGCCACTTCGACGCCGTCGGCGACGACTGGGACGTCGAGGAGCGCGCCCGCGCCACGCTCGACCGGCTCGGCCTGCGGAGCCTCGGCCTCGACCGCACCACCGGCGAACTCTCCGGCGGTGAGGCGGTGTTGCTGCGGCTGGCCGCCCTGCTGATCGCCCGCCCCGACGTCCTGCTGCTCGACGAGCCCACCAACAACCTCGACCGGGCCGCCCGCGAGCGGCTCTACGAGACGGTGGCCGGCTGGCACGGCGTGATGCTGATCGTCAGCCACGACCGCGAGCTGCTCAGCCACGTCGACCAGATCGCCGACCTTCGGGACGGCGACGTCACCTGGTACGGCGGCAACTTCGAGGAGTACCAACGCACCCTCGCCGCCCAGCAGGAGACGGCCGAACGGCTGCTGCGCAACGCCGAGGCCGACGTCCAGCGCCAGAAGCGGGACTTGGCCGACGCCCGCGTCCGGCTGGACCGCAGCGCCGCGTACGGGAAGAAGCGGTCGGTCACCCGCAACGACCCGCACATCTTCGCCGGGATGCTCAAACGCAAGGGCCAGGAGACCGCGGGCCGGCTCCAGGGCATGCACACCGAGCGGCTTGAGGAGGCCAAGGCGCGGCTCAGCGCGGCCGAGGAGGCCGTCCGGGACGACGCCGAGATCCGGATCGACCTGCCGCGCACCGCCGTGCCGGCCGGGCGCACCGTACTCACCCTGCAGAAGGTCCGGCTGCCCTACGGCACCACCGCCGACCTCGACCTGCGCGGCGCCGAGCGGATCGCCCTGGTCGGCCGCAACGGCGCCGGCAAGTCCACCCTGCTGCGCACCATCGCGGGCGAACTCGCCCCACTGGAAGGAGAGATCACCACCCCGGTGCCGCTGCGCTACCTCCCCCAGCGGCTCGACCTGCTGGACGACGAGCGCAGCGTCGTGGAGAACGTCAAGCTGTTCGCGCCCGCCGCCGGGGACAACGCGATCCGCGCCCGGCTCGCCCGCTTCCTGTTCCGCGGCGCCCGGGCCGAGCAGCCGGCCGCCACCCTGTCCGGCGGCGAGCGGTTCCGGGCGACGCTGGCCGCCCTGCTGCTGGCCGACCCGCCGCCGCAGCTGCTGCTGCTCGACGAGCCGACCAACAACCTGGACCTCGCCAGTGTCCGCCAGCTCACCCAGGCGCTGGCCGCCTACCAGGGCGCGCTGATCGTGGTCAGCCACGACTTGCCGTTCCTGCGCGGCCTGGGCCTGACCAGGTGGCTGGAGCTGGACGGCGAACTGCGGGGGGTGGACCCGATGTAGCGGCAACCGGCCCTCGGCCCCCGGCTGCGGCGGGCTCCTGCCGTGGCTACTGCGGCCGGTCCTGGTCGCCTTGGAAGTCCCGGGCGTCCCGGGCGTCCTGGTCTCCCCGGGCGTCCTCGGTGAGTACCCCGTCCTCGGTGAGCACCCGGCGGGCCGTGCTCAGGGCCGGGTCCCTGAGCGCGGCCAGGTCGTCCGGGCTGAACACCGGGGTGGGGATGTCCGGCGGGATGCCCGGTCCGTCGAAGGTGGTGCCTTCCCGGGTGAGGTACTCCTCGTTCGGCAGGACCACCATGAGGTCCGGCGACAGCGTCCTGATCAGCACGTCGGAGAACACGCCCTGGGTGTTCTCGCCGATCCGGACCACGTGCGGGGAGCGGCCCGTCATGGCCTGGGTGAAGGTCTCCGCCGCGCTGGCCGAGATCGAGGAGGTGAGCACCGCCACCGGGCCGGTGAAGTGCGCGTCCGCCGAGGGCCGTACGGTGATCGGCTCGGGCCGGGTGAACTTCGTCGGGTCGGCCGGGTCGTCGCGGGCCACCTTCCGGTAGGCGATGTACGGGCAGTCGGTGAGCCGGGCGGCGATGTGCAGCCCGAGCGCGTCCGAACCGCCGCCGTTCAGCCGTACGTCGACGACCAGGCCGGTGAGCCGGCTCGGGTCGGCCAGCAGGGCGTCCAGCGCCTTGTCCAGTTCGGCGACCTGGCTCCGGTAGTCGCCGTCGGTGTAGCCGTCGAAGCTGCTCACCCGGAAGTAGCCGATGCCGTCGGGGAGCCGGCCCACACCGAGCCGGCCGCCGGCGAAGAGCTGCTCCGGGCCGGTCAGTTGGGCGGCGGACGCCTGCCGGGCCTGCCGGGTCAGCTCCGGTGTGCGCGGCGTGCTGCCGGGGCGGTGCCCGCCGTAGACCGGCTCGGGGTTCCCGCCGACCACCCGGGCCAGCCCGGTGTGCGCGTCGCCCAGCGGCCGGAGCATGTCGACGAGGACGTCCTGCAGCTGCTCGACGGTCGTCGTCGGGGTGATCCTGCGGCGCTGCTCGTCCCGGACGGCGTGCCAGTCGATGCCCTTGGCAGCAAAGAAGGGGTAGTTCTCCTCGAAGGTCTCCCAGAACCGGTCGAAGACGGCGAGCGGGTCGTTCGGCGCCGGCCGCGTGCACAGCGGCGGCAGCGCGTCGAGGCGGTGGAGCGTCTTGGTGCCGACGCCGCCCTCCTCGCGGTCGACGGCCCGGTTGCGGCCCTTCGGGGTGAGGGTCAGGGCGTTGGTGCCCTGGACGTAGCGGACGGTGCCGTCCGGTCCGGGCGCGCCGTCCTGCGTCGCGGTGGTCCAACCGGGCACGCAGCTGTGCGCGGTCACGTCGTAGGTGGTGAGCCGGCCCCCGGTGACCGTGACCACCGTGCCGTAGCCGTCCGTCCGCCAGACCCCTTCCAGCGGGCTCCCGGGCCGCCCCTGCGCCGCGGCCGCCCCCTGCGCCGCCGACCCGGCCGTCGCCGCGGCCCCGAGGGCCGTCAGGAGCGCCACCGCCGTGGCGGCCGCTCTGCGTGTCATCTCCGGCCTGTGTGTCATCTCCGGCCTCCGCCGAACCCCGGCCTCCCCCGCGGAACCTCCGCCGCCGTGCCGTCGACGCTACGGGCGGCCGTCCCGGCCGGGCGTCATCCGGCGCGTCGCACCCGCGTCCGCCTCGGGGCCTACCGGGCCGCGGCGGAACGGTCCCCGGGGAGGTCGACAGCGAACCGGCGCGCCGGCGTGGCTACACCGGCGTCGCCGCAACCGGCGTGGCTTCAACCGGCGTTGCTACGCCTGCGGAGCGGGCCGCAGCTTGCCGGCGACCAGCGTTCCGAGCCGGTCCAGTCCGACGACGAGTGCGCCGAGCACGACGAACTCGACGGTCAGCTGGGCGATCTGGCCCCAGACGTAGCCGTAGCCCTTGGTGGTCGGGTCGAAGAAGAAGTAGGGGTAGGGCGTCGGGTAGTCGTCGAACAGCGCGTTGCGGGTGAGCACGATCGCCGCGTAGCCCAGCGGGAAGGCCAGCCAGAGCGGTATGTCCTTCCAGGCCGCCGCGTTGCGGGGCCTGAGCACCAGCCAGTCGGTGATCACCATCACCGGCGTCACGTAGTGCAGGAAGAACGACGACCAGTGCGCCAGCCGGTCCGGCCCGCCGACCAGCCCGGGCAGCGGGTTGGCGCCGTGCTGCAGGAGGATGTGCGAGACCAGCCCGGTGATCAGGATGTACAGCGTGGCGGCGCCGCGCAGCCGGGGCGCGGGCGCGTCGACGGTGTCGCGCTTGGTCATCCAGTACACCGCGCCGATGAAGTAGCCGAGCACGACGACGTTGCTCTGCACGGTGAAGTACACCAGCGGTGCCGTTCCGAGTGACAGGCCCAGGCCCGCCGAGAGCACGATTCCCATGCGCCACCACAGCGCGGGGCGGGTCCGGACTGTCATGCGGCCACCAGTTCGTTCCAGGCGATACGGGAGGTATCGGACGGCAGAGGGGAAAATCGAACTCTACTCGCTGGTACCGGCGCGGTGGAACCCGTGTGCGACCCTGTGGTGCCCGTGCCGGCGGGTGCCCTTCCGCCGTGCTCAGCCCGGCAGCACGAACCCCGACTCGTACGCGGCGATGACCGCCTGGGTGCGGTCCCGCGCGCCGAGCTTGGCGAGCACGCTGCCGACGTGCGTCTTGACCGTCTCCTGGCTCACCACCAGCTGCCGGGCGATCTCGCCGTTGTTGAGCCCGGTGGCCATCAGTCGCAGCACCTGCCCCTCCCGTTCGGTCAGCCGCCCGATCGGCCCCCGGTCGGCCGCGCTCTCCCGACGGCGCTCCTCGCCGTGGCGCAGCGCGAGTTCGCGGACGGCCGCCGGGAAGAGCAGCGAGTCCCCGCGCGCGACCAGCCGTACGGCCTGCACCATCTCCTCGGCCCGGGCCCGCTTCAGCAGGAACCCGGCCGCGCCCGCGCGCAGCGCGTCGTACACGTGGTCGTCGTGTTCGAAGGTGGTGACCACCAGGATCCTCGGCGGCTCGGCCATCCCGCCGACCAGCTGCTCGGTCGCGCGGATGCCGTTGATGCCGGGCATCCGGACGTCCATCAGCACCACGTCCGGCCGTAGTTCGCGCACCAGCGGGACGACCTCGGCCCCGTCGGCGGCCTCGCCGACCACGGTGAGGTCCGGCTCGGCGTCGATCACCACCCGCAGGCCCATCCGGACCAGCCGCTCGTCGTCCGCGATCACCACGCGGATGGCGGGTGCGCCGGTGCCCAGGCCGTACCCGTTGTTCACCGTGTCTCCGTCGTGCACCGTGTCCCCGTCGTCCACTGCGTCCCCGTTGTGCACGCTCTCCGCCTCGTTCGTCATGCGGCCCCTCCCAACGGCAGCCAGACGGCCAGCCGCCACGTCGTCCCGTCCTCGCCCGGCCCCGCCGTGCTGGCGCCGCGCAGGGCCGCCGCGCGCTCCCCGATCCCGCGCAGTCCGCGCCCGCCGCCGGGGCGGCTCGGGCGGCCGGGGCCCAGCGGGTTGGTCAGTTCGATCTCCAGCCGGCCGCCGGCCAGCCGGACCCGCAGGCGGGCCGGGGCGGGCCCGGCGTGCCGCAGGACGTTGGTCAGGCCTTCCTGCACGATCCGGTACGCCTCGCGGGAGACGGCGTCGGGCAGTCCGGACAGGCCGGGGGCCAGTTCGGCGTCCACCGTCACCCCGGTGCGGGCGAGTTGGCGCAGCAGGTCGTCCAGCCCGGCGAGGGTGGGCCCGGCCGGTCCGGCCGGTCCGGCGGATCCGGCGGATTCCGGGTCCTCCTCGCGCAACAGGCCGAGTACGGTGTCCAGTTCGGCGACGGCCGCCCGCGCGGTCTCCTCGATCGCCTGCAGTGCCTCGGCGGCGAAGTCGGGGTTGGTGTGCAGCACCCGGGCGGCCGCCGAGGCCTGGATGCCGACCGCACTGAGCGCGTGCCCGACGGAGTCGTGCAGTTCGCGGGCGAGCCGGTTGCGCTGGGCGAGCACCGTGGCCCGGCGTTCGGCGGTGGCCAGCCGCTCCTCCGGGGTCGGGCCGAGCAGGGCGGGTGCCCAGCGGGCGAGCAGTGCGCCGAAGCCGGCGTTGGCGAGGAGGATCAGCAGCAGGACGGCGAGGCCCAGGGCGGGGCCGGTGAACATCCAGCCGGGGAAGCGGTCCTCCCAGAAGCGCGCCAGCTCCCGGGCGCCGCCGGCGTTGAAGATCAGCACGACCGAGAACGGCGCCCCGGCCAGTGTCATTCCGGCGACCACGCCGCCGAAGAAGAGGTGCAGGACGAACCAGAGCGCGGTGCGCCACCGGGCGGGCCACGCCCGGGCCGGCCCGGTGGCCAGTTCCTCCGGCCGCGCGGTCGAGCACAGGGCCCGCGCGGCCGCGCCCTCCAACCCCCGGACGGTCGGCACCAGCGCGGTGACGGCGGCCATCGGCAGCGAGGTGAACAGCGACAGGACCTGCAGCAGGGCCTGACGGGCGGGCGCCTGCGCCGGGTTGAGTGCCCCGAGCATCACCACCGACAGCATCCAGTACGGCATCAGCAGCGCACCGCCCAGCACCAGGTGCACCCAGCGCAGCCGGGCCTGCCGCCCGACCATCGCCCCCGCCGCACGCCGCAGCCGCGTGCCCGCCCCCGTGATCACCTGGGTGACTCTACGTCAGCGGCGCCGTTGCGGGCCCGGGCCGCCCGCTCGGTCAGCGCGATCGCGCCGACGGCCAGCACCAGCACCCCGGTCACCACCTGGGCGGTCTCCACCAGGGGCATCAGCCCGGGCACCGCCTTCCGCAGGTCGGCCACCCGGGTCGTCGTCGCGCCGAGGGCCACCAACTGCCAGCTGCCCCAGCCGAACAGCGAGCCGGCCGCCGTCCAGGCCACCAGCAGCGGCCCGAGCAGCCGTCGCCGCGGCCGGATCCGGAAGACCAGGACCAGCAGTGCCGCCGCCGCTGCCACCGCCATCACGGCGGTCACCCCGTCCATCACCGCCACGCCCCGGTTCCGCTCCTCCGCCATCGCGACCGGCAGTCCGGCGGTGCCGCCCGCCGCCCAGTACACCCGGGCCACCGCCACGCCGGCGGCGAGCAGTGCGGCGACGCAGGCGAGGGAGCGCTGCACGGTCAGCGTGGCGGAGCGCGGCAGGTCGCCGATCCGGTCCGTCAGCAGCCCGGCCCAGCGCCGCCGGGCGTACAGCACGAAGGCGGTGATCAGCGCGAGGCCCTGCACTGTGAACCCGCCGTACACGACGAGGAAGACCCAGCCGCCGAGGCCCTTGTCGTCCTGGGCGGCGTTGTGTTCCGGGCCCAGGAGCAGGCTGCTCAGCAGGAACAGCGGCAGCGCCACCAGGATGGTGCCGAGCAGCCCGGTCGCCACCCACATCGGGAACGCCACCAGTCCGGCCGGCGCCCGCCGGCCCCACGGCCGGACGAAGGCCAGCGCCAGGGCGACGGCGATGGCGTCCATTCCGAAGGTGAGCAGGTTCAGCAGCCAGAGCTCGTCCATCGCGCCGGGATTGTCGGAGCCCACCGGATGTCCGGTCAGCCACAGCAGCTTGAGCGTCAGGTACGGCCCCGTCGCGGCCACCGCCGTCCAGGCCGCCCCGGCCCGTACCGCGCCTTCGTTGATTCTCATGCCCCCACGGTCGCGCCGCGCGCCCGCCCCGGTCCTCCGTCCGGGGCGGGATCCGGCTCCCCCCGGCGGGGGATCTTCGGCTCAGGCCATGCGGTGGATCAGCCGGCCCTCGTCGTCGACCCGCCCGTCCGGGTCCGCGACCAGCCCGAGCCGTTCGGCGAGCCGGCGGGAGGGCAGGTTGTCCGGGTGGATCAGGGCGATCACCGGGATCCCGGGGAAGCGCGGCAGCGCCTCCGCCATCGCCGCCCGGGCCGCCTCCGCCGCGTACCCCTTGCCCCAGGCGGACGGCCGGAACCGGTAGTAGAGGTTGAACACCGGCTCCCCGTCGAGCGTGTGCAGGTAGAGCCCGGCGTAGCCGATGATCGCCTCCGGCTCTTCCCGCGTCGACACGGCGCAGTACCCGACCCCGTCCCGCGCCCAGTCGGCCACGAATCCGTCCAGCATCTCCTGCGCCTGCGCGAGGTCCCGCTGCGGCCCGTGCGGGTTGTACCGGTTGGTCTCCGGATCGCCGTGCACGGCGAACAGCGCCTGGACGTCCTCCTGCCGCGGCTGTGTGAGCACCAGCCGCGCGGAGGTGGTGACGACCGTGCGGGCGGTGTGCTGTTGGGCGGTGGTCATGGTGCTTCCCCCGGTTGTCACTCGTGATGGCCGTTGTCGCCGGTCATACTGGTAATAGCTGATTCGTACCTTAGGCCGTTACGTGAACGGCTGTCCGGTGATTTTCCCGCCCGCAGGTCCGGCCGGGGCGGGGTGGGTGCGGAGGTCTTGTTACCGGCGGGTCGCTTCTCTATCATCCCGAGTGTTACAGCTTTACTGTCACACCCTGAAGGGTTCTGCGGCCAGTGCGTGACGCAACAGGTGTACCGGGCACCGGCGGCCCGTTGGCGGGTGTGCGGGTGGTGGAGCTGGCCGGGATCGGGCCGGGGCCGTTCGCGGCGATGCTGCTGGGGGACCTCGGAGCGGACGTGGTGCGGGTGGACCGGCCGGAGCCGTCACCGCTCGGCACGGATCCGGCCCACGACCTCACCAACCGCAACAAGCGCTCGGTGCTGATCGACCTGAAGTCGCCCGAGGGGCCCGGGCAGGTGCTGGACCTGGTCGAGCGGGCGGACCTGCTGATCGAGGGCTACCGGCCGGGCGTCGCGGAACGGCTCGGCGTCGGCCCGCAGGCCTGCCTGGCGCGCAACCCGGCACTGGTGTACGGGCGGATGACCGGATGGGGGCAGCACGGCCCGAGAGCCGCCACCGCCGGGCACGACCTCGGGTACGCGGCGGTCGCCGGGGTGCTGGGGATGGTGGCCGCGCCGGGCGGTGCCGACGAGGCGCCCGGGATCCCCGCCAACCTGCTGGGCGACTACGCGGGCGGGTCGCTCTACCTGGTCGTCGGCCTGCTCGCCGGGCTCCACCACGCCCGGGCCACCGGCACCGGCCAGGTCGTGGACGCGGCGATCGTGGACGGCGCCGCGCACCTCGGCAGCATGCTGTGGGGCCTGCTCGCGGCCGGCCACTGGCAGGACCGCCGGGGCGTCAACCTGCTCGACGGCGGCGCGCCGTTCTACGCCGTCTACCGGGCGGCCGACGGCGGGCACCTGGCCGTCGGCGCACTGGAACCGCGCTTCTACGCCGAGTTCGCCCGCCTGCTGGACCTGGGCCCGGACGCGCCCGGCCAGTACGACCTCGCCCGCTGGCCCGAACTGCGCGCCCGGATCGCCGCCCGCTTCGCCACCCGGACCAGGACCGAGTGGGAGGCCGTCTTCGCCGGCTCCGACGCCTGTGTGGAACCGGTGCTGACGATGCGTCAGGCCGCTGCGGACGGACACCTGGCCGCGCGCGGGACGTACGTCCAGGCGGACGGCGTCACCCAACCCGCCCCGGCTCCACGCTTCTCCGCCACCCCCGGCGCGCTGCGCCGCCCACCGGCCCGGCCGGGCGCCGACACCGCCGAGGTGGCCCGGGACTGGGGCGTGCCGTCCCTCGGCTCCTCCGGCTCCTCCGGCTCCTCCGGCCCCGACGTGTCCGGCCCCTCCGGCCCCGACGTGTCCGGCCCCTCCGGCCCCGACGTGTCCGGCCCCTCCGGCCCTGACTCCTCCGGCCCCGACTCCGCAGCAGAACAAGGAGAGTAGCGTTGCAGCGCGAGATCTTCACCGAGCAGCACGACGACTTCCGGGCCACCGTCCGGGCCTTCCTCGCCAAGGAGGTGCTGCCGCACTACGACCGCTGGGAGAAGGCGGGCATCGTCGACCGCTCCGTCTGGCTCGCCGCCGGCCGCCGGGGCCTGCTCGGCATCGCCGTCCCGGAGGAGTACGGCGGTGGCGGCGCCCCGGACTTCCGCTACGCCGCCGTGCTGGCCGAGGAGTTCGCCCGGGCCGGCGCCTCCGGCCTCGCGATCGGCCTGCACAACGACATCATCGGCCCCTACCTCACCTCGCTCGGCACCGAGGAGCAGAAGCGCCGCTGGCTGCCCGGCTTCTGCTCCGGCGAGCTGATCACCGCGATCGCGATGACCGAGCCCGGCACCGGCTCCGACCTGCAGGGCATCCGTACCCAGGCGGTCGACCGGGGCGACCACTTCCTGCTCAACGGCGCCAAGACCTTCATCTCCAACGGCATCCTCGCCGACCTGGTGATCGTGGTCGCCCGCACCACCCCGGAGGGCGGCGCGCACGGGCTGAGCCTGCTGGCCGTCGAGCGCGGCACGCCCGGCTTCGAGCGTGGCCGCAACCTCGACAAGATCGGCCAGAAGGCCCAGGACACCGCCGAGTTGTTCTTCGAGGACGTCCGGGTCCCGAAGGAGAACCTGCTCGGCGAGCTCAACGGCGGCTTCCTCCACCTGATGCAGAACCTCGCGCAGGAGCGGCTGACCATCGCGGCCGCGGCGATCGCCGGAGCCGAGTACCTGGTCGAGATCACCACCGACTACGTCAAGCAGCGCGAGGCCTTCGGCCGCCCGCTCGCCAAGCTGCAGCACGTCCGCTTCGAGATCGCCGAACTCGCCACCGAGTGCGCCGTCACCCGGACCTTCGTCGACCGCTGCATCACCGAGCACAACCGCTACGCGCTCACCCCGGCCGACGCCTCGATGGCCAAGTGGTGGGCCACCGAACTGCAGAAGCGCACCGCCGACCGCTGCCTCCAACTGCACGGCGGCTACGGGTACATGAGCGAGTTCCCGGTCGCCAGGGCGTTCACCGACGGTCGCATCCAGACGATCTACGGCGGCACCACCGAGATCATGAAGGAGATCGTGGGCCGCTCCATCCTCGGCTGACTCCTGACTCCTGACTCCTGACTCCTGACCTGGCTCCTGACCTGGCTCTTCCGTCGGGTCCGACGCCAAGCCTCCCCGCCAAGTTCGACGCCAAGCCCCCCGCCCCGAAAGGCACTCCCATCGTGACCACCGAAGCGTACGTCTACGACGCGATCCGCACCCCGCGCGGCCGGGGCAAGGCCACCGGCTCGCTGCACGGCACCAAGCCGATCGACCTGGTCGTCGGCCTGATCCACGAAATCCGCCGCCGCTTCCCCGAGTTGGACCCGGCCGCGATCGACGACATCGTGCTCGGCGTGGTCAGCCCGGTCGGCGACCAGGGCTCCGACATCGCCCGGATCGCCGCCGTCGCGGCCGGCCTGCCGGACACCGTGGCCGGCGTCCAGGAGAACCGCTTCTGCGCCTCCGGCCTGGAAGCCGTCAACCTGGCCGCCGCCAAGGTCCGTTCGGGCTGGGAGGACCTGGTGCTGGCCGGCGGCGTGGAGTCGATGTCCCGGGTCAAGATGGCCTCCGACGGCGGCGCCTGGTTCGCCGACCCGATGACCGCGTACGAGACCAACTTCGCCCCGCAGGGCATCGGCGCCGACCTGATCGCCACCATCGAGGGCTTCTCCCGCACCGACGTGGACGCCTTCGCCGCCGAGTCCCAGGCCCGCGCCGCCAAGGCCCAGGCGGACGGCCTGTTCGACCGCTCGGTGGTCCCGGTGCGCGACCGCAACGGCCTGGTCGTGCTGGAGCGCGACGAGTTCATCCGCCCCGGCACCACCGTCGAGACCCTGGCCGGCCTCAAGCCCTCGTTCGCCGCGATCGGCGAGGCCGGCGGCTTCGACGCCGTCGCCCTGCAGAAGTACCACTGGGTGGAGGCCATCGACCACGTCCACCACGCGGGCAACTCCTCCGGCATCGTGGACGGCGCCGCGCTGGTCGCCATCGGCAACCGCGAGGTCGGCGAGCGGTACGGGCTGCGCCCGCGCGCCCGGATCGTCTCCGCCGCCGTTTCCGGCTCCGAGCCGACCATCATGCTCACCGGCCCCGCCCCGGCCACCCGCAAGGCGCTCGCCAAGGCCGGGCTCACCGCCGCCGACATCGACCTCGTCGAGATCAACGAGGCCTTCGCCGCCGTCGCACTCCGCTTCATCCGCGAACTCGGCTTCCGCGCCGACCAGGTGAACGTCAACGGCGGCGCGATCGCCCTGGGCCACCCGCTCGGCGCCACCGGCGCGATGCTGCTCGGCACCGTGATCGACGAGCTGGAGCGGCGCGACCTGCGCTACGGCCTGATCACCCTCTGCGTGGGCGGCGGCATGGGCATCGCCACCATCGTCGAGCGCGTCTGACCCCCTCCCCGCGAATTCTGGAGACCGTGAACCCATGAGCGACACCACCACCATCCGCTGGGAGCAGGACCAGGACGGCGTGGTCACCCTCGTCCTCGACGACCCCACCCAGTCCGTCAACACCATGAACGAGGCCTTCACCGCCGACTTCGAGACCGTCGTCGGGCGACTGGCCGGCCTCGCCGCCGCGAACGAGCTGCGCGGCGTCGTCGTCACCTCCGGCAAGAAGACCTTCTTCGCCGGCGGAGACCTCCGGATGCTCTCCGCCGCCCGCCCCGAGGACGCCGAGGCCGTCTTCGAGAAGTCGATGCGGATCAAGCGCGCGCTGCGCACGCTGGAGACCCTCGGCAAGCCGGTCGTCGCCGCCGTCAACGGCAGCGCGCTCGGCGGCGGTCTGGAGATCGCGCTCGCCTGCCACCACCGGGTCGCGTTGAACACCCCGGCCAGCCGGATCGGCCTGCCCGAGGTCACCCTCGGCCTGCTGCCGGGCGGCGGGGGAGTGGTTCGTACGGTGCGGCTGTTCGGCATCACCGACGCCCTGCTGAAGTTCCTGCTGCAGGGCCGCCAGTACCGCCCCGCGCAGGCCCTGGAGCACGGTCTGGTGCACGAACTGGTCGACACCCCCGAGGAGTTGACCGCCCGGGCGAGGGCCTGGATCGAGGCCAACCCGACCGCCGTCCAGCCCTGGGACGTCAAGGGGTACAAGATCCCCGGCGGCACCCCCGCGACCCCGGCCTTCGCCGCCAACCTGCCCGCCTTCCCCGCCAACCTGCGCAAGCAGCTGAACGGCGCGCCCTACCCGGCCCCGCGCAACGTCCTGGCCACCGCGGTGGAGAGCGCCCAGGTGGACGTCGACACCGCGATGGTGATCGAGGCCCGTTACTTCACCGAACTCGCCTGCGGCCAGACCAGCAAGAACATGATCCAGGCGCTGTTCTTCGACATGCAGGCGGTCAACTCCGGTGCCGGGCGCCCCAAGGGCATCGAGAAGCGGCCGGTCCGCAAGGTCGCCGTGCTCGGCGCCGGGATGATGGGCGCCGGCATCGCCTACGCCTGCGCGAAGGCCGGCATCGAGGTCGTGCTCAAGGACGTGAGCATCGAGGCCGCCCAGCGCGGAAAGGCCTACTCCGAAGGGCTGTTGGCCAAGGCCGTGGCGCGCGGCCGCTCCACCGAGGCCAAGCGCGACGAACTGCTGGCCCGGATCACCCCCACCGCCGACGCCGCCGACCTGGCCGACTGCGACACCGTGATCGAGGCGGTCTTCGAGAACACCGAACTCAAGCACAAGGTGTTCCAGGAGATCGAGGACGTCGTCGCCCCCGACGCGCTGCTCTGCTCCAACACCTCCACCCTGCCGATCGGGCTGCTCGCCGAAGGCGTCCGGCGCACCGGCGACTTCATCGGCCTCCACTTCTTCTCGCCGGTCGACAAGATGCGGCTGGTGGAGATCATCCGCGGCCCGCAGACCGGCGACGAGGCCCTGGCCCGCGCCTTCGACCTGGTCCGGCAGATCGACAAGACCCCGATCGTGGTCAACGACTCGCGCGGCTTCTTCACCTCGCGGGTGATCGGCCAGTTCCTCAACGAGGGCGTCGCCATGGTCGGCGAGGGCATCCACCCGTCCAGCATCGAGCAGGCCGCCGCCCAGGCCGGCTACCCCGCCAAGGTGCTCTCCCTGATGGACGAGCTCACCCTCACCCTGCCGCGCAAGATCCGTGACGAGTACCGGCGCTCGGTGGAGGCCGTCGGCGGCACCTGGACGCCGCACCCGGCGGACGCGGTCATCGACCGGATGGTCGACGAGTTCGGCCGCCCGGGGCGCAGCGGCGGCGCGGGCTTCTACGAGTACGGCGAGGACGGCAAGCGCGGGCGGCTCTGGCCGGGGCTGAGCGCCTTCGGGCCCGAGGAGGCCCCCGTCCCCTTCGAGGACCTCAAGGAGCGGATGCTGTTCAGCGAGGCCCTGGACTCGGTGCGCTGCCTGGAGGAAGGCGTGCTGACCTCGGTCGCCGACGCCAACGTGGGCTCCATCCTCGGCATCGGCTTCCCGGCCTGGACCGGCGGCGTGTTCCAGTACATCAACGGGTACGAGGGCGGCCCGGCCGGCTTCGCGGCTCGCGCCCGCGAACTCGCCGCCGCGTACGGCGAGCGGTTCGCGCCGCCGGCGCTGCTGGAGCGGATCGCGGCCGAGGGGCGGACGTTCGGCGACTGACGCCCCGTCACCCGGGTGAGGCCGTGCCCCGCACGGCCTCACCCAGCTCCTCCCGCAGGTACCGCTGGAACGCCGTGACCAGCGCCTGCGCCGCCATCGGCTGGATGTGGTCCGTCAGCGCCTTCATCCGGGCCAGCTCCGCCGGCTCGGGCTCGCTCTCCCGGTACGGCTTCCACACCGTCTCCCGGAACAGCCGCTGCAACTCCCGTGCCGTCGCCCGGCTGTGTTCCAGAACCACCGCCCGGGCCGCCAGCAGCGTCTCCAACGGGATCGGCACGTCCAGGATCCGCACCCCCAGCGGCAGCAGGCCCGGATCCACCCGGAACACCTCCGGATCGGAGGTGCGCTCCATCGCCCCCATCGCGACGAGCCGCTCCACCTGCTCCTCCGACAGCCCGCGCCCGGCCCGCCGCTCCAGCTGCGCCCTGGTGACCTCCTCCGCCGTCTCCGGCGTCCAGGACGCCACCAGCGCCCGGTGGATCGCCAGGTCCAGCGGCGTGCTGTCCTCCGGCAGCCGGGCCAGGTACCGCTCGATCGCCGCCAGCGTCAGGCCCTGCCGCTGCAACTCCTCGATCAGCCCCAGCCGGTCCAGGTGCGCCGCCCCGTACAACCCCACCCGTCGCGGCCCCAGCTCCGGTGGGGGCAACAGCCCCTTCGTCCCGTAGAACCGCACCGTCCGCACCGTCACCCCGGCCCGCGCCGCCAACTCGTCCACCGTCAGCCGGGCCTCACCCGTCCCGGCGCCGTGCTCCCCCATCTGCTGCCTCCCGCGCTGGCACACTCCTGCTGTGACAGCAGCAGTGTGACAGTGCGGCCCGTGCCGGTCCACAGCGGACTGCACGGTCGGCCCGCTGCCACCACCTGGCGGCCCCGCTCGGGGCGGCCGGTGGTGTCGCTTGGTCACGTTGGTCACGCCGGTCGCCGGGCCGCCGGGCCGCCGGTCGCCGGGCCGCCGGTCGCTGGGCCGCCGGTCGCCGGCCGGCTTGGTCGCCATGGTCGCTGGCGGGCCTCCGGGGCGCAGGCCCTCCCGCCCGTACTGCCGACGGCGCCCGGTACGCCGAAGCCCCCGCCTCCACCGGGGGTCCGGCTGGGGGCAGGGGCATCGTACGGGGATCGCCCCGGTTCCGCCTCGGGCCCCCGACCCGCCTGGGGTCTCCCGGGCCGGGTCAGGGGGCGGGCGCGGGTGGCCTCGGGCGTGGGTGGCCTCGGGGTGGGTCAGGCGAGGGAGGCGTGGTGGCGGCGGGTGACTTCGGGGTGGGCTCGGGTGTAGCCCTTCCACTCGTTGAGGCCGAAGTCGGCGAAGAGGGGGTTGTCCGGGTCTTCGGTGGCGCCGGGGGCGTGGTGGGCGAGCGGGAAGTCCAGCGGTGCGATGTGGGCGTCGAGGCGCGGGTTGAAGAAGAACGGGACGGAGAAGCGCTCGCGGGCGCCGGGCGGGCTGACCACGCGGTGGCTGGTGGCCTTGAGGTAGCCGTCCGTGGCCACCTCCAGCAGTTCGCCGAGGTTGACGACGAAGGCGCCGTCGAGCGGCGGGACGTCCAGGAAGGTGCCGTCCGGGCGTTCGACCTGGAGGCCGCCCACGGTGTCCTGGAGCAGCAGGGTGATGAAGCCGTAGTCCTTGTGGGCGCCCACGCCCTGGCCGGCGCCGTCCGGGGCGGTGCCGGGGTAGCGGACCAGCTTGAGGCGCAGGTGGGGGTGGCCGGCGAAGGCGTCGTCGTAGAAGTCGGGGCTGGCGCCGATCGCGGTGAGGAGTTCGTGCAGCAGTCGCCGGGCGACCGAGCCGAGGCGGTCGATCCAGCCGAGCGCGGCGGTGCGCAGCTCGGGGAGCGCCTCGGGCCACTGGTTGGGGCCCTCCAGCCACCAGTACGGGGGCTCGCCGACGCCGGGGACGTGCGGGGGCAGCTCGGCGCCGATGTCCAGCTGGTCGCGCCAGTCCTGGCTGCCGCCGGTGCGCTCGTCGCCGGTGCGGGTGTAGCCACGGTAGTGGGGGGAGTTGAGGTTGCTCACGGCGAGCCGGTCGGCTTCGGGGAGCGCGAAGAAGGCGCGCATGGCCGCCGTGAGCGCGGCGGTCTCCTCCGGGGTGACGCCGTGGCCGACGAGCTGGAAGAAGCCGACGCCGGTGGCCGCGGCGCGGAGCTCGTCGTGCAGGCGGCGGCGGTCGTCCGGGCTGCCCTCGGCGAGCGAGAGGTCGATCACCGGGAGGGCGTCCGCCGGGGTGGAGCCGGAGCCGGCTTCGGATATGGGCGTGTACTGCTGCGTCATGTGTGACATCCGCTGGGTCTCGTCCCGACCGGCCCCGGTGGTCGACCGAGGGGTGGCCGGAGCAAACGCCTGGTGCGGCTGGTGCTCCGGGGGGCCGGGAGGTGGTGGCGGCCGGGTGGGGACCGCCGTTGAGGGTGGGTGGCGCGAGGTTCAGCCGGAGCGTCGACAGGACATGCTGGTCACGCGGAGCAGGTCCACGTGGCGGCGGCGAACAAGGATGAGCACGTCACCAGCCTAAATGACCCGTTCGGCGGCGGGCGAGCCCCCTGCAGCGGAGGGTCGCCCACCACTTGTCGGTGACCTTTCAATACGTTGGCTCCATCAGGCGTTGTTGAGGTACGCCAGGACGGCCAGCACCCGGCGGTTGTCGTCGTCGGAGGGTTGGAGGTCGAGCCGGACGAAGATCGACGCGGTGTGTTTGGCGACGGCCCGTTCGGTGATCACCAGCTGTTGGGCGATGGCGGCGTTGGAGCGGCCCTCCGCCATCAGCGCCAGCACCTGCCGCTCGCGCGGGGAGAGGGTGGAGACCGGCCCGGCCGAGGAGTTGTGGGTGAGCAGCCGGGTGATCACCTCCGGGTCCATCGCGGTACCGCCCTGGGCGACCCGTCGGACGGCGTCGATGAACTGGGTGCCGTCCATCACCCGGTCCTTGAGCAGGTAGCCGATCCCGCCGGTGCTGCCGGCGAGCAGCTCGCGGGCGTACAGCTGCTCCACGAACTGGGACAGCACCAGGACGGGCAGGCCCGGGTGCGCCTGGCGGGCGGCCAGCGCGGCCCGCAGCCCCTCGTCGGTGAAGCCCGGCGGCAGCCGGACGTCGACCACGGCGATGTCGGGTCGGTCGGCGGCCACCGCGGCGAGCAGTTGGTCACCGTTCTCGACCGCCGCAGTGACCTTCATGCCGTTGGCCTCCAGCAGCCGGGTCAGGCCGTCCCGGAGGAGGAAGAGGTCTTCGGCGATGACAACGCGCACGGGATCTCCAGGTTCGCGATGGTCGGACCACCGGACGGGCTGCTGATCGCGAGCACCCCGTCGAAGGCGGCCAGTCGGCGTTCGGTTCCGCTGAGGCCGGTGCCCCGGGACGGGTCGGCACCGCCGCGCCCGTCGTCGGTGACCGATATCCGCAACAGCCCGTCACTGTGCCCTATCTCGATCCATACGTGCGAGGCGCCCGCGTGCTTCACCACGTTGGCCAGGAGCTCGGTGACCGCGAAGTAGGTGGCCGACTCCACCGGGGCGGGCACCCGGCCGGGCAGCTCGCCGGTGAAGGTGACCGGCAGTGGCAGGTCCAGCGCCGTCGCCTGCACCGCGTCGGCCAGCCCGCGGTCGGCGAGTACCGGGGGGTGGATGCCGCGGACCAGGTCCCGCAGCTCGCTCAGCGCCTTCACCGAGGACTCCCTGGCCTCGGCCAGCAGCGGGCCCAGGGCGTCCGGGTCGTCCTTCAGCTGCTCGGCCACGGTCAGCAGCATGCCCAGGGCCACCAGCCGGGCCTGCGCCCCGTCGTGCAGGTCCCGCTCGATCCGGCGCAGCTCGGCGGCCCCGGCGTCGATGGTGTCCGCCCTGGTCCGGGCCAGGTGGCTGACCTGGTGGGCGAGTTCGGTCCGCCGGGAGGGCCCGAGCAGGGCCCGGGCGGCCTTCTCGTGGATCCGCAGGACCGGCGGGGCGGCCCACAGTGCGGCCGCCGGGGCGGCGCAGAGGCCCATCCCGTAGACGAGGGCCAGTGGGAAGAAGAGTCCGCCCCGGCCGAAGACCTCCAGCGCGATCGGGGTCAGCACGACGATCGCGGCGGTGAGCAGCACCGCGCAGCCGGTGAGCAGCGCCCAGGCGAAGTCCCGCCACGTCGCCGGGTCGGTCAGCCAGCCGCCGGCCCGCAGCCGCCGCCAGGGGCCGACGGCGCCGGGCGCGCGGCGGTACGGCACCGGGACCGGCCGCCCGCTCCACTTCCCGACCACCCGCCTGCTCTCCGTCGCGATCCACCGGGCGCCGAACAGCGAGAGCACCAGCAGCGAGGGCGCCAGCCAGAGCGAGACGGAGCGGCCGCCGGGGGCGGCGCCGCCGTAGACGTGCGTTGCCATCACCGCGAGCGTGCCCGGGGCGAACAGGGCGGCCCCGACCGCCCGGCCGCTGCCTCCGGTGGCCCAACAGAGCGTCCAGAGGGCGACCGGCGCCATCGGCACCGCCAGGATGAACGGGCCGCCCGGCCCGAACGGCCGGGACTCGTCGGGGCCGAACAGTGCGGCGGCCAGCAGGATCGGCCCGGCCAGCAGCGCGATCAGGCCCGTCACGGCCAGCGTGACCACGTACCAGGCGCGCACCCCGTCCACACAGGCCCGGCCCACCCGCCGGGCCACCCGGCCCACCACTCCCGTCCGCACGTCCGTTGTCACGTCCGCTGTCGGCTCCGCCGTCACTCCCGCTGTCATTCCCGCCGTCATCACGCGCCCCCTCTCCGTCCCGGAGCCCCGCTCGGAGGCCTCCCAGCCCTCGGCTCCGGAGCTCCAGCGGACCCCGGTCCCGATCTTTCGGTGGCTCAGTCTGCCCGGCCGGGTCGGTCTGCGCTCTAGGCCTGAACACCCAGTTCGGGGTGTATCTGGATACACCTCGGAGAGGCCGTCCAGACGGCTGTCCGCACCCCCGCCGTGATTCGTAGCGTCATGTCCCGTCAGCCGGCCCCGGGTCCTCCCGGTGCCGGACCCCGAACCGTGGAGGGCCCGTGAACACGCCGATCATCCGGATCCGCGGCGTCAGCAAGACGTACGACCGATCCGACGCCGCCCATCCCGCCCTGGCCGGGCTCGACCTGGAGGTACGGGCCGGCGAGGCGGTGGCCGTGCTCGGCCGCTCGGGCAGCGGCAAGTCCACCCTGCTGAACCTGGTCGCCGGCCTCGACCGCCCGAGCGAGGGCGCGGTGGAGGTGGACGGCGTGGCCGTCCACCGGCTCGGCGAGGCCGCACTGGCCGAGTACCGGCGGCGGCGGATCGGCATGGTGTTCCAGTTCTTCAACCTGCTGGACGACCTGAATGTGGAGGACAACGTGCTGCTCCCCGCGCAGCTGGCCGGGATGCGCCGCGAGCAGGCCCGCGCCCGGGCCGGGGAGCTGCTGGAGCGGCTGGGGGTCGCCCGGCACGCCAAGGCCTTCCCCGGTCGGCTCTCCGGCGGCGAGCGGCAACGGGTCGCCGTGGCACGGGCGCTGATGAACCGTCCGCCGCTGCTGCTGGCCGACGAGCCCACCGGGGCGCTGGACACCGCCTCCGCCGCCGACGTCCGCGACCTGCTGCGCGGGCTCAACGCGGAGGGCCAGACGATCCTCCTGGTCACCCATGACACCGCGCTCGCCGCGGCCTGCGCCGACCGGACGATCGAACTGCTCGACGGCCGGCTGGTCCGGGACACAGCGGCCGTGCCGACGCCCGGGGGAGTGCTGTGAGCGAGCGAACCGAGGGAAGGCGCAGGCGGGCGGACGCCGCCGCGGGGCGAAGGGAGGTGGGCGCATGAGCGCGCTCGGCAAGGTGGTCCGGGCCGGGGTGGGCCGCAAGCGGGTGCAGACCCTGGTCATGGTGCTCACCACGATGATGTCCGTGACGGCGTGCATCCTCGCGGCCGGGCTGCTGGTCGCCGCCCAGGGCCCGTACCAGCGCTCCTTCGCCGACCAGCACGGCGCGCACCTCAACGTGCTGTACGACCCGGCCAAGGCGAGCCCGGCCCAGCTGGCCGCGGCGGGCCACGCGTCCGGCGTGACGGCCTCGGCCGGCCCGTACCCGGCGGTCACCGTCCAGCCGCGCTCCGGCGAGGACACCAGGATCCCGCCGCCCGGCAGCCCGCTCCCGCCGATGACACTGGTCGGCCGGGCGCAGGACGGCCCGATGGACGGCCTGCGGATCACCTTCGGCCGCTGGGTCCGGGGCCCCGGCGAGGTGGTGATCCTGGACGGCCACTCCCCGCTGGCCGTCGGCGACAGCATGCAGTTCCCGGGCCTGCCCGGGCAGCCGACGCTCAAGGTCGTCGGCCTCGCCGCCTCCGTCTCCTGGAGCGCGGACGGCTGGGTGGCCCCCGAGCAGGTCGCCGGGCTGACCGCACCCGGCACCACGCCCGCCGCCCAGTACCTCTACCGCTTCGCCCGGGCCGGCACCGACACCGAGGTGGAGGCCGACCGTTCCGCGCTCGCCGCCGCGGTGCCGCCCGGCGCGCTCACCAAGGCCACCTCCTACCGGCCCGCCCAGGAGGAGGCCGACCGGACGGCCTCGACCTTCGTCCCGTTCGTGACGGCCTTCGGGCTGCTCGGCCTCGCCATGTCGGTGCTGATCATCGGCGTCGTGGTCAGCGGCGCCGTCACCGCGGCCACCCGCCGGATCGGCATCCTCAAGTCCCTGGGCTTCACCCCCGCCCAGGTGGCACGCGCCTACCTCGGCCAGGCGCTGATCCCCGCCGGGATCGGCACGGCGCTCGGCGTGCTCGGCGGCAACCTGCTCTCCGTCCCGGTCCTCGGCCTGGCGCACAAGGCCCTGCGCGGCGGTCTGCTCGGCATCCCGTTCTGGGTGGACCTCGCCGTCCCGGCCGCGGCCCTGGCCGCGGTGGCGGGCACCGCGCTGGTACCGGCGCTGCGGGCCGGGCGGCTGCGCACGGTGGAGGCGCTCGCGGTCGGCCGGACGGCGCCGGGCGCCAAGCGGGCGGCCGCCCGGGTCGGCCAAGGCGGTCAGGCCGGCCAAGGCGGTCAGGCCGGCCAAGGCGGCCGGGGTGGTCGAGGCGGCCGGGGCCGGGCCGGGGTGGCCGGCCTCCTGGCGGGGCTGCAGAACGGGATCGGCCGGCTCCCGGTGCCGCGTGCGCTGAGCCTCGGGCTGGCGACCCCGCTCAACCGGCCGGGCCGTTCGGCGACCACTGCGGCCGCGGTGGTGCTCGGCACCGCAGGGGTCACCCTCTGCGTCGGCCTGACGCTCTCGCTCGGCCTGCTCCAGGACGGTCTTGAGGCCGGGCGCGCAGGCAAGGTCGTGGTCGAGGCCCCGATGGAGGGCCCCGGCCAGCCCGCCGACCAGGTGGACGAGGCGGCCGTGGCCCGGGCGATCGACGCCCGCCCGGGCACCCGGGCCTGGTACAGCAGCGTCCCGACGCCGGTGACCCTGGCCGGGAACACCGGTCGCTCCGAGGCGGTCGCGTTCACCGGCGACGTCTCGTGGAGCGGCTACCAACTGGTCTCCGGCCGCTGGTTCAGCGGCCCCGGCGAGGTCGTGGTCGGCTCCACCTACCTCCGCACCAACCGGGCGAAGGTCGGAGACACCGTGACCCTCACCGACCACGGGCGCACCACCCCGGCGAGGATCACCGGCGAGGTCCTGACCACCGGCGACTTCGTGTTCATGGACCGGGCCGCGCTGGCCCCGCTCGGCGGCGCCGTCGCCGCCGAGGCGATCTCCTTCCACATCGACCTCACCCCCGGCACCGACGCGAACGCCTACGCCAACGCGCTCGACGGAGTGGTCCGGCCGATGGGACTGAGCGCCGAGCCGGGAGCACAGCACATCAACATCGTGGTGCTGGCGATGAACACCCTGGCGGGGACGCTCACCCTGCTGCTGTCCGTGGTCGCCGGGCTCGGAGTGCTCAACACGGTGCTGCTGGACACCCGGGAACGGGTCCACGACCTCGGGGTGCTCAAGGCACTCGGGATGTCGCCCCGGCAGACCGTCGGCATGGTGCTCACCTCGGTGTGCGGCAGCGGGCTGGCGGCAGGGCTGATCGGGGTGCCGATCGGGATCCTGGTGCACCACCAGGTGATGCCCGCGATGGCCCGCGCCGCCGGGATCGGCGTGCCCGAGACGGACCTCGGTGTGTTCGACCCGGCGGTGGTGGGGCCGCTGATACTCGGCGGCCTGGTGCTGGCCCTGCTCGGCGCCGCCCTCCCCGCCACCTGGGCTGCCCGGACCCGGACGGTCACGGCGCTGCGGACGGAGTGACGGCGGGGCAGCGACGGCGGGGGAGGGGCGCCCCTCCTCCACCGCACGCTCGGCCTCAGACCACCGGGTCTCAGGCCAACCGGGCTCAGGTCAACCGGGCTCAGGCCAGCCGCGTCGCCGCGTAGGCCTCCATGGCGGTGCGCTGGTACGCGGCCAGGCCCGGGGCGATGGCCTCGTAGGCGGCGCTCCACCGCTCGTTCTCGGTGCAGGACCGCGCGATCGCGAGGTACTCCTCCGCCGGGACCGACCGGATCGTGCCGAGCAGGCGGTACTCCTCGTCGATCATGCTCTGCACGGGCTCGGTGTCGGCCGGGTGGCCGGCCGCCATCAGCTCTGCCAGGCGGATCATGCGCGTGGTCCGCTCGCGCTGCCCGGCCTCGATCTCGGCCGGGCTCATCGCGGCGGTGGCGCGCCGGGCCGCCTCGGCGTGCTCGGGGAAGTCGCGCAGGCTCGCGTCGACGTCGGCGGGCTCGATGCCCTCGAAGAGGTTCTCGGGGCGGTTGATGGTCATGGGAGTGCCGTCCTTCCGGGAGCGTTCCAGGTCGGCGATCGTGCGGGAAACGGTGCCGGCCAGGGCGTCCAGCCGGTCGCGCTCGGAGAGCAGCCGTCGGTGGTGGCCCCGCAGGGCGTCCAGCTCGTCCACCTGATCGCCCAGGATCCGGGCGATCTCGGTCAGGCCAACGCCCAGCGCCCGTAGCACCAGGATCTGCTGCAGCTGCAGCAACTGCCGCTCCTCGTAGTAGCGGTGGCCGTTGGAGCCGATCCAGGCCGGAGGCAGCAGCCCGATCTCGTCGTAGTGCCGCAGCGTCCGGGCGGTCACCCCGGACATCCTGGCGACCTCCGCAATCGGCCAGGCCATGGCCACCTCCTCACTTCCGAGTCCCCACGTTCGTCGTGACCGGGGCCGGTTCCTCCGGCCCTGGTCACGACGGTAGAAGCTGCCGCTGCGGCAGCTTCAAGCCCGAACGCACACCGGGCCGTCCCGGGCTGTCCCGGGCGGACGTGCCCTATGCGTCGCCGAACCAGTCCAGGGACTGCCCGTGCGGTCCGGTGAAGGCCACCGGCCGTTCGTCCAGGGCGAGCGCGAACAGCCCGGATCCGGCCGGGGCCGGGCGGGGGAGGCGTCGGGCGACGGTCGGCAGCACGGACACCGCCTCGTTGGAGATCCAGTGCCCGGGCAGCTCACGCATGCTCGTCGCGAACTCCTCCCGTGCCTCCGGCGGCAGGTACGCGAGGACGGCGCTGTGGAACACCACCGGCGTCGCCCCCGCCGGCACCTGCGCCACCAACTCCCGTACCGTCGCGTTGAGATCGCCGCGCACCAGCAGCGGCGGCTCGGCCCGGGCGACCCGGACGGCGCCGCGCAGCCGGTCCAGCCGATGGGCCTGCTCCGGCCAGACCAGCGACTCCAGCCAGCGCATGTCCTCCTCGGCCCGGACGTCCAACGGGTTGAGGTCGATCCCGGCCCGCCACACCACCTCGGGCAGCCGCTCCCGCAGGGAGGCGGTGAGCGGCACCGACCCGTTGACCGTGCAGTCCAGCGTCACCGGGCTCCCCGCCGCGCCGAACTCGGCCACCACGGCGGCCGCCCCAGCCGTCCGGGCTGCCCCGTCCGCCCTGCCCGGCCTGCCCGTCCCTTCCGCCCCAGCCGTCCCGTCCGCAGAGAGGTACCGGTAGCGGTACCGGTCCGGGTACAGGCAGAGCCCGGCCGAGGCGCCCACCTCGATCAGCGCGAGCGGCTGCGGCAGCGTCGCCAGCAGTGGCAGCAGGGTGGCGCAGCGGCCCGCCTCGTTGGTCTGCGTCCGCCGCTCCAGCATCGTCGCCGACACCTCGTCCCGGTGGGCCGTCACCCAGTCGTGGAAGGCCGGCCAGCCTGCCGTCACCGGCCCGCCCAGGTGGCGGACGGCACCGAACAGCAGGTTCGGCTGCCGCTTCGCGGCCGGCAGCCCGTCCAGCAGTGCGAGCAACTGCCCGTCCTCGGCGACGTGTTCGGCCAGGTCCTGGTAGACCGCAGAGTTGCCGCGTGCCTCCCGCTCCGCGAACGCGCGGTAGAGGTCCCCCGTAGCGCCGTGCATCTCTCACCTGTCCCTTCGAGTGATCGAATCGGCTCAGCCTATGCGGGGCCCGTCACGTCCCCCGCCGCCCGCAGCGCCGCGACCAGCGCTCCGAGCACCGGCTGCCCCCAGGCGCCCTCCCGTACGGCGGCGTGCAGGATGCGAACCGGTTCCGGATCGCGCAGTCTCCGCACGGAGACACCCGGGTGGCGCTGGGTCAGGCCCAGTTCGGGGACCAGTGCAACGCCCAGTCCGGCTGCGACGAAGCCCTGCGCGGTGGTGTAGTCCGCGCTGTCCACCGCGATCGCCGGACGGAAGCCGGCGGCCTCGCAGCCGACCCGGACGATGTCCCGGCAGGGGCCGGGCGGTTCGGCACCCACCCAGGGCTCGTCCGCGAGTTCGGCCAGGCCGAGGACGCGCCGGGCGGCGAGCCGGTGCCCCCGGGGCAGTACGACGCGGTACGGGTCGTCGCGCAGGTGGACCAGCCGCAGCCCGTCCGAGCGCGTGGCACCCCCGGGGCCGTCTCCGGCCCGTCTCCCGGCGCGGTCCCCGGCGCGGACCACCACCGCGAGGTCGGCGCGGCCGTCGCGCAGCTCGGTGAGCAGGTCAACAACCTCGGCTCCCAGCTGGTCAACACGCTGCTCCCGGTGCTGTTCGTGCGTGAACTGCACATGCCCGCAGGGGTGTTGGGCCTGTTCTGGGCGGTCGGCGGGGTCGGCATCCTGCTCGGCTCGCGCTGCGCCCGTCTGATCGCCGCCCGGCTCGGCCACGGCCGTACGCTCGCCCTGGCGGGCCTGTGCACGGCGCCCGCCGGGTTGCTGGTGCCGCTGATCGGCGGTGGGCCCTGGTTGTTCGTGGCGGGGGCGGGTTGGCTGCTGGTGTCGCTCAAGACCGGCACGGACAACGTGCTCGGGGTGAGCCTGCGCCAGCGGATGACCCCGGACGCGCTGCTCGGCCGGATGAACGCGACCTTCCGCTTCCTGCTCACCGGCGCGCTGGCGATCGGTTCCGCGCTCTCCGGGCTCCTCGGTGAATCCCTCGGGCTGCGGCCCACGCTCTGGCTCGGCGGAGCCGTCCTGGCGGCGGCCTTCCTGCCGGTGTTCCTGTCCCTGCTCCGTACCCGCTCCGTACCCGCCGGGGGCTGCCGGCGGTCGGGCCCGAGCCCACGAGCCGCGTCCCCGCACCGGCGGCGGCTGCCCGCCGCTGCCCCGGGGCCGGATCAGCCGGGCTCGTGCCCCGACAGCCACCCGGGCCCCGGGTACGGGCGCGGCCGGACGAGCCGGACCAGGCCGGTCGCCGACCAGACCACCGCCGTCAGCAGGCCGTAGAACAGCAGCAGCGCCCAGAACGGGGTGGTGGACAGGCTCTGCTGCTCGAACCGACACCAGGCGTCCGGCGGCAGCCAGGACGCGCCCGTCTCCAGCAGCCGCCCACCGCCCGGCACCAGGCCGTGCTCGCAGCGCTCGGCGTAGCCCAACGACCGTGCGTACAGCAGGCCGTACAGTCCACCCGCAGAGACGAGGGAGAGGACGGCGGCGCCGCCGAGGAGCACCGCCCGTCGACGTCGCCCCGCCGCCGCACGGATGTTCGCCATCAGGGCAGCGTACCGGCGCGGTCGCCCCCGGGCCGGAACGCCCGACCAACCGGCGGGGCCGACCGGGCCGACCGAGTCAGCCCGGTGAGCCGCACCGCCAGCGCCGGCAACACCGCCAGGATTCAGCCGAGCAGCCCGCCCATGTGCCCGTCCTCGGCGAGCAGCCGCCAGGAGCAGCCGGGCGAGGCGAAGGCCTCCGGGTCGACGGCCTCCACCAGCCGGTCCACCACCGTGCTCAGCAGTGACTGCGGGTCGAACACCGCCCAGGTGTCCCGGCCCCGGCCGTAGTCCCAGCGGTCCCACTCGGCGCGCAGCCGCTCGTACGTCCAGAGGGCGTAGAGCAGGGCGGACAGGTCGCGGTTCAGGTAGGCCTCGGGCTGGCCGTCGTCGTACCAGTCCGGCAGCTCCAGCCGGCCGGTGGCGCCGTCCAGGGCGATCGTGAGGTCGGTCGGCCAGTCCCCGAGGGCGATGAAGTCGCGCTGGTACGGGCGGTCCTCCTCGCCGTCGAAGTACTCCGGGTACGCCTCGCCCATGGTGGTCAGCGGCTCGTCGCACACCCCGAACATCGCCCCGCCCAGCGGCAGTCCGACTTCGGTCAGCAGTCGCCGGGTCGGTTCGTGCACCAGCGTGGCGGGCAGGTGCTCGGGCCGGAAGCGGTGTATCCGACCGGGCCCGTCGTCCTGCTCCGTCAGCGCCGCGAGTTCCGCGACGAGTTCCGGGCCGACCTCGTACGCGGGCCCGTCCGGGCCGCCCGGCAGGGCGCCCCAGCCCAGTGCGCGCACCAGCAGCGCGGTGCCCCAGTGCGCGGGCGGCGTGGCGCCGTTGCCGAACAGCCCGGGATCGATCGCCCGCATCCGCCGCTCGGCACCGGCCAGCACCTCGGCCACCACCGCAGGCCCGCGCCGCCCGTCCAGCGCCTCCGGCCGACGGGCGGCCTCGGCCACCGCCTCCACCTCCCGCACCAGCGCGGCCAGCGCGGTCAGGTCGGAGGCCAGCCGGTCCCGTCGGGGGCCGCCGTTGTCCAGGAACACCTCGCCGGTCGTGCCGTCCAGCAGCACCAGGTTGCCGACGGCGGCGAAGGGCGTGCAGTAGTCCGTCTCCCCGAGGACGAACAGCCGTTCGGCGTCCGCCGGGAACGGCCGCAGCACCCCGAACTCCAGGAACGCTCCCGTGGCCGGCAGCCCCTCCCGCGCCAGGAACTCCCGGCTCCCCGCGTGCACCACCCCGCCCGGCAGCCTCACCACCTGCTCGCACCCCACGTACCCCACCCTTCCCCTCCCCGGCGCCGACCCCCCAGACCTTAGGGTCTGTCTTCCTCCGCCTTGCGATGCACGCACCCCAACGCCGCCCCGCCCGCCCTGCGGGCGGACGACGGGAGTTCGAAGACAGACCCTAACGGCACCGCCCGACATCGCCACGCGGGTTTCGGTCCCGGGGCCGCGCCGGGCGTTACGCGGCCGCCGCCACCGGATCGACGTTCCAGTGCTCCGGCAGGTCCGCGTCGCAGAAGACGCAGGCGTAGTGCTCCTCGCGGACGAGGTTGCACTCGGCGCACCGGGGGCAGCGGCGGAAGACCGCCTCGTACGTGAAGGCGCCGGGGTGTGGCAGGCCGAGGCGGGTCAGGGCGGCGGCGACGGCGGGCCAGGAGGCGGTGTCAGGGCAGTAGCCGGTGGAGAGGTTGCTGACCGTCGCGACCTCCCAGCCGCCGCCCGACCGCCGGAACCCGATCTCCCCGGCGCTCAGCACCGGCTCCCCGCCCGCGCACGCCACGTGCTCGCTACGGCGCGGAGCGAGCCGCAGCATGCCGCCCAGGTCGACCACGAAGGTGAACGGCTCCGCCGACTCCGCCGCCGTCCGGAGGTCCGTCCGGGCGTCCGTCCGGGCGTCCGCCCAGGCGGCGAACTCGCCCGCCGTTCGCACCGGTTGACCGGCAGGGCCGGCCGACGGCGCCTCCCGGCCGTCTCCTGTCCCAGCCCCAGCCCCGGCCCCGACCCCGGCCGCCCGCAGCTCCGGCGGCCCCACGTACCGGTACGCCCGGCCGAAGCCGTCCGCCACCTCCGCCACGACGCCCCGTTCGGCCAGCCGCACCCGCAAGTACGCCATCTCGACGGCCGTCCCGCTCAGCCAGAAGTCCCTTAGCCGGGCGAGGAGTTCACGCACCTGCCGCAGCGAAGTCCCCGGGCGCTCGCGGAGCACCCGCAGTACTGCCACCGGGTCGGTGAGCGGAGCGGTGAGTCGGAGCCGGGCCGGTCCGTGGGCGGCCAGCAGCGCCTCGCGGACGTCCTCGGGCGTCGCTTCCGGCCCCCAGTACTCGCACATGGTGGCACCGCACTGCGGGCAGGTGCACTCGGCGTCCCACCACAACTCCCGCCCGTACATCAGGAACTGCCCGACGCTGCGGGCGGCGGTGCCCCCGCAGCCCTCGCACCGCACGTCCACCCGTACACCCTGCGCCGTACCGATCATGCCCGACACCCTACGGCGGCCCCGGTGCGACAGGGTTTCGCGGAAAGCGGGGCCGAAGCGCAGCCCGCCGCCCGACACTTCCGGCCCGGCCCGACACTTCCGGCCCGGCCCGGCCCGGCCCGGCCCGGCCCGGGACGGGCGTTGCGGTCAGCCGCCGGTCGGAGGCGCGGCGTTGCCGGGAGGGAGGGGCCAGGGCTGCTCGCCCGTCTCGCAGTGGTAGCAGCGGGCGACGGCGCCGTCGTGGTTGTACCACTCGTGGGCCCCGCAGTCCCGGCGGCCCTTCCCGAACAGCCCGCGTTCGGCAAGGAACCAGGGCAGGTGGCTGCGCACGCGGGTGCGCCATCGGTAGCGGCCGGTCGGAGTCATTCCGGGAGGTTAGCGCGGGACCCGGCGTTCCTGCAGGTCAAGGCCAAGGGCGAAGGCGGACAGGCCCAGACAGGCGGGTCCAGGCGGGTCCAGGCGGACAGGTCCAGGCGGGCCGGTCAGGCGAGCCCGCCGGCCTTTCGAGCCGCCTGCTCCACGCGGTCGTGGTGGGCCCGCCACCAGTCGGCGTCGCCCGCGGCGGTGTTGACGCCGTCGGGACGTTGGCCGACGGCGCCGTCCACGAGCTCGCGGACCAGGTCGGCGTGGCCGGCGTGGCGGTGGCTTTCGGCGATCATGTGGACGAGGACGCGGTGCAGGGTCTGCTCGGGTCGGTCGCCGAACGGCAGCCGGCCGGTCGCGTCCAGCGGCAGGGCCTCGATGGTGGCGTCCGAGTGCGCCCAGACCCGCCGGTAGCGCCCGATGATCTCCTCGGTGCTCTCGTCCGCCCGCGCCCACAGGTCGCCGTTCGGTTCGGTGTCGCCGATGAACCACAGCGGGGTCGGCTCCGGGAAGGGCCGTCCGAAGGTGGCGCCGAAGTACATCGCCTCGGCCCCGGTGAGGTGCTTGACCAGCCCGAGCAGGTTGGTTCCGGTGGGGGTGAGCGGGCGGCGCAGGTCGTACTCGGAGAGGCCTTCGAGCTTCCACAGCAGGACGTCGCGGGCGTCCTGGAGGTAGATCCGCAGATCGGTCTTGTCATCCGTCACAGTCATGGGATCAGTCTGTTGGTCCCATGGGGCCTGTCCACCGATTTCCGGTGCCGACCGGTCGCCAACCCGTGCCATGGTCAAGGCTGTTGACCCGATGGCCGCCGCGAAGGGCCGGGCGCGCCCCCCGGCCGGTATGGGCCGGACGGGGGGCGGGGGAGGGGAGCGCGGTCAGCGGATCAGCGGACGACGTCGAAGACCTGCTTCTGCAGGCCGTTGGCGTAGGCCTCATGCTCGACCAGCTTCAGCTTCTGGGTGTCCTTGTCCGTGGTGCTGAACAGGCGCTTGCCGGCGCCGAGCAGCAGCGGGTAGACGAGCAGGTGGTAGCGGTCGATCAGGCCGGCGTCGGAGAGGGCGTGGTTCAGGGCGGCGCTGCCGTGGACGATGATCGGGCCGCCCTCGGTCTCCTTCAGGGCGGCGACCTCGTCGACCGAGCGCAGGATGGTGGTCTCGCCCCAGTTCGACACCAGGTCGCCGTCGGTGAGGGTGGTGGAGACGACGTACTTCGGCAGCGTCTTGTAGCGGGCGAAGTCCGCCATGTCCGGCCACACCGGGCTGAACGCCTGGTAGCTGACCCGGCCCAGCAGCATCGCGGTGGCCTCCTCCTGCTCCCGGCCCTTGATCTCGTACGCCTCGGGGAGGAACTCGACGTCCTTGAAGGTCCATCCGGAGTTCCGGTAGCCGGGCTCGCCGCCGGGGCCCTCGACGACGCCGTCGAGCGAGATGAAAGCGGTGCTGATCAGGGTGCGCATGGGTGGTTCCTCGGTTTCTCGTGGGTGTTCGTGAGTCCGGCTGTGTGTCTGCGGCGGCGGTTCAGGCGAGGAGCCCGGTCAGCCACCGCTGCAAGGCGGCTTCGGCCCCGTCCGGTGTCGGGCGGGCGAAGAGGTGGTGGAACATCAGCACCAGCCCCGAGCCGTGGTGGAAGGTGTAGAGCCCGTCGGCGGTGCGGACCTCGAAGCGCTCGTCGTCCGCCCAGACCACCTCGCCGTCCAGCGGCGGCAGCCCGGCCGGCTCGCCGTGGGCCCGCGCGCCGACGACGACCGGGAGCGGCAGCGACAGGGCCCCGGCGAGGGCCGCGCGGACCTCCGGCTCCGGCCGACCGGCGGACGGCGCGGCGGCGAAGACGGGGACGGCGGTGCGCCCCGGGAAGTGGGCGAGGTACTCGCGGAGCGTGTGGAGGTGGAAGGGCCAGCCGCGGCGCAGGGCGTCGTACTCGTCCTGCCAGGTGTCGCCGAGCAGTCCGCTGTGGACGACGCGGAGCACGGTGGCGGCGCCGTCCCGGCCCTCGATCAGGTACTCGAAGGCCATGAAGCGGCCGTCCTCGGCGGTGGCCGTGCGGGTGGCCAGGCGCTTGCCGGGCTCGTAGGCGGTGACCACGGCCTTCTCGCGGTGGCCCCCGGTCTCCATGACGGCGGTGCCGCCCTCGCGCGGGTCCAGCTCGTTGCGGCCCATGAACCAGGAGTCGATCCCCGGCCCGGTGGCGATCGCCTCCCAGACCTGTTCCGGGCTCGCCGGCAGGGAGGTCTCCAGCTCGATCTCGAACGGGTGCGTCATCGTGGGTTCTCCTGGTTCGGTCCTGCTCCGGTCGGCTCTTCGTCGCCGCTCGCCCCGGCTCCTGCTCCGCTCGCCCCGGCTCCTGCTCCGCTCGCCCCGGCTCCTGCTCCGCCCGCTCCTGCTCCGCCCGCCACCGCGTCGCCCGCCCCCGGGCCGCCGGGGGGCGTCGCCGCGGGGATCTGGTGGAGCCCGACGATCACCCGGTGGCTGCGGCCCCCGGGGGCGGACTCGTCGTGGTAGCGGCTGACGAGGGTCGCCACGGCCTGGGCCAGTTCGTCGGCGAAGGCCGTCCGGTCGGCCGCGGAGGCGAACCGCACCTGCGCGTCGATGCCGAAGGTGGCGACCCGTCGCCGGGCCCGGGTGGCGCCGGTCAGCAGGGTGCCGACCTCCTGCACCAGTCGGGAGCCCAGGGCGAGCAGCCAGCGGGCGGAGAGCTGGTCGGGTGCGCGGGCGGGGTCCGGGCTGACGGCGGCCAGGACGCTGGGGGAGATCACGTAGGAAGCCGCGGTGGCGCGGTACACCCGTTCGGTGACGTTGCCCTTGCGCCGCTCCTCGGCGAGCTCGACGAGTCCGTGCCGTTCCAGTTCCTTCAGGTGGTAGTTGACCTTCTGTCGGGGCAGGCCCAGGCGGGTGGCCAGCATGGCGGCCGAGCCGGGCTCGGCGAGGGCGGCGAGGATCCGGGACCGTATCGGGTCCAGGCAGGCCTCGGCCGCGGCGGGTTCTTCGATCACGGCGACGTCCAGCACGCTTCCAGCTTCCATCCGACAAAAAAATTTGTCAAGGAAAAAAGGTTTGTCGGTAGCCCGTCCGGCCGAACCCTTCACCCGTCCGCCCCACGGCGCCCGGCGTGACCTGCACGGAGAGTGACGGGTGGGGGTGCCGAGTCGGTGCTGCGGCGCAGCGGCTGCGTGCTGCTGGTGGCGGGGCCGTGGCCGGGCGCGGTGCTGCGGCTGGGGGTGCGCTCCGGGCGCTGGTTCGGGCTGGGCGACGGCTACGGGCAGCTCACCGGCCGGCAGGTGGAGGTGGTGGCCGAGGGCCGCGGCGCGGCGGTGCGCGGCCGGACTGCCCGGCTCTGGCTGCCGGACGAGTACGGTGCGGTGCGCCCGGTGCGGGAGCAGCCGCAGCCGGTGGCGGAGCCGACGGAACCGCGCGTCGCGGCGGTGGTCTGAGATGGCGGAGGAACGGACCCCCCGGGTGCTGGTGGTCTGGTGCCCGGACTGGCCGGTGGTGGCCGTCACCGGCGACGACCCGGTGGCGGTGACCGAGGGCGGGCGGATCCTCGCCTGCTCGGCGGGCGCCCGGGCAGCCGGGGTGCGGCAGGGGCAGCGGCTCAAACTGGCCCAGCGGCTCTGCCCGGAGCTGGAGCTGCGCGACCGCGACCCGGAGGCGGAGACCCGCCGCTTCGAACCGGTGGTCGCGGCGGTGGAGGCGTTCACGCCCCGGGTGGAGGTGATCCGCCCGGGCCTGTGCGCGATCCCGGTGAAGGGCCCGGGCCGCTACTTCGGCGGCGAGGAGGCCCTGGCCGCCAAGGTCCGTACGGCGGTGGCGGATGCCCTCGGGCAGCCGCCCGTCCCGGACGCGATCCCGGGTGCGATCACCCCCGAAACCTCCGAAACCCCCAACCCTGCCGAGCTCCCCACCCCTGTCGAGCCCCCAACCCTGCCAACCCCGCCGAGCCCCCCGAAGCCCCCAAGAGCACCGAAACCCCTGGCGCAGCACCGGCGAACACCCCGCACGCCCTGGTCGGCGTCGCCGACGGCCTGTTCGCCGCCGTGCTGGCCGCCCGTGCCGGGGTGCTGGTCCCGGCCGGGCGGACGGCGGAGTTCCTCGCCCCGTACCCGGTGAGCACGCTGGGCGACGAGGCGCTGGCCGAGCTGCTCGGGCGGCTCGGCCTGCCCACCGTCGGGGCCTTCGCCGCACTGCCGTCCGAGGCGGTCGCGGACCGCTTCGGCCCCTCCGGGACGGTCGCGCACCGGCTGGCCCGCGGGCTGCAGCCACGCCCGCTGGTGCCGCGCGACCAGGAGCCGGACCTCGCGGTCGAGCAGCGCTTCGACCCGCCGGAGCCGCTGGCCGAACCGCTGGTGTTCGTCGCCCGCACGCTGGCCGAGGCGCTGCACGGGCGGCTGGCCGGGGCCGGGCTGACCTGCCGCCGGGTGGCCGTCGAGGTGGCCTGCGCGGACGGACGGACGGCCTCCCGGCTGTGGCGGCACGAGGGCCGGCTGTCGGCGACGGCGCTGGCCGAGCGGGTCCGCTCTGTCCCGGGTGCGACACTCCTCTCCACGGCCACGGCGGCGTCTTGGGGATCAGCGTCATCGAGCGCCCAGTCGTACCCGGCCTGCATCCCGCCCAGTGCCGCAACGTCCACCGGGACCACCGTGAGGTTGGTGCCGCCTCCACATGGATCAAGCGGGCCGGGCCTACCTGCGGAGCTTGGCTGGACCGGGCGCCTTCCCGTGCCGGGCGCCGCCTGGCCAAGGAGGACATCGAGCACCTGCTGTCGTTCCAGCAACGGCTGCTCGACCGGATCATGCCTGGGGAGGGACCAGCAGCATCGCACGACCACGGGGATCCCTCCACGTACTTCTTTGATCTGACGCTGGCAACCCGTCTGATCAAGCTGAGCTGGCCCTCCGGCAAGCACCTGCTGCCCTCCTCGGCTTTGGCCCGGGCGGTGGGCTGGCACGCAGACCCCGTTGTCGCCCTCATGACGCAAACCGGGGAACGCGGCCGGGGCAGCGACAGCCGGGACCAGATCCGCGGCGCGCGCACGGCTCCCATTGACGCGGCAGAGTGCGGTGCCCTCCTCCTCGCCGCCGAAAGGCTCCTGGGGAACAGGGAGTTCAACCCCTTGCGGGCGCGCGCGCTTCCACTGAGCCGGATGGCAACCGCGACCGCACCTACACGGGAGCGGCTGCAGGCCTACGCGAGGAAACTTCCTGATGCGTGCGACACGAACCAGTCACTCAAGGTGGATGCGGCGAGCGTCGTACGCGAATCCGACGCCAGGACCGCGCAACCGCAGCGCCGTGAACTGCCAAGCACCACAGGGACGCTATGACCTCTTGAAGCCCCGAGACCTGGCATTGAGCCCACACTTGAGAAAGGGCACGAGGTCTATCCCTTCCTGACCCCGAGGGGTGGCCGCCCGTAGAGCAGCAGGAGGACCGGTCATGCCCTCCGAGCTCGCGGGCGTGGTTCCATGAGAACGGCTGGGCACACAATCCCGGCACCGAAGCACTGCCCGGCCCGGTCAATGACCGGCTCCAGGGTGCGGGCGTCCTCGATGAGCCGGTCGAAGGTCAGCTGCTCTGCCGCCTGCGCCCCTGTGGCCAGCTCGCCGACCCGGACGGTCACCGCCCGCACGCGGGCCCGCTGCAGTGCGAGTGCGGAGAACAGCTCGTACAGCACCCGTTGCAGGGCGGGGGTGTGGGCAGTGGGCTCGCGCAGGGTACGGGAGCGGGTGGTGGTGGAGCGGTCGGCGTAGGTGACCTGCAGTTCAACGGTGCGGGCGATCTGTCGGGCTGCCCGCAGCCGGGCCCCCAGATCGGTGGCGGCGGCCAGCAGCGCGCGCCGGACCTCGGCGGGGTCGAGGACGTCGCGGTCGAAGCGCTGGGTACTGGTGATGGTGGCAGGTGGTCCGGCCGGTGCGATAGTGCGCCGGTCAGTGCCGTGGGCGCGCTCGTGCAGGAGGCGGCCGGTGGAGGCGCCGGCGATGCGCTGCACGGTGGCGAGCGGCAGGTCGGCGAGGTCGCCGACCGTCTCGATCCCGTACCGGGCCAGGGTGTGCTCCATAGCGGGCCCGATGCCGGGCAGGACGCGCAGTGGGCGGCTGCGCAGGAATTGCTCCAACCCGGCCGGGCTGTCGGGCAGGACGTGGACGGTGCCGGGTGTGGCGGTGTCGGCGGCCAGGGTGGCGAGCATGCGGTTGGGTCCGATCCCTCCCGTGCTGGCCAGTCCGTACCGGGCCGCGAGGCGGGTCTGCAGCCGGTCCGCGAGTTGCGTCGGTGCCAGGCCGAAGTAGCGTGTGGCACCGGCCAGATCCAGGAGCGCGCTGTCCGGAGGGAGTGCCTGGACGACGGGGGTGGTGTCGCCGAGCACCGTGAACAGTTCGTGGTAAGTCTCGAAGTCGGCGCGGTGAACGCGCAGGTGAAGAATCGTTCCTGCACCGGTCGTGTTGGTGGTGGTCATCCGGCGCTCCCCTGACTGGCGTGCCACAGCCGGCCCGCACCGCCGCCGGACCGCGGCCGAACCCTCTGTGCGCCGTCGGTGGTGGGGTCCGGTGCGTGGTCGGTGGCGAGCAGGGACCGGACGGCGGCGGTGCCGCCGTCCTGGTGGGCGTCGGCGATCTCCTCGAGGTTCCATGCGTGGGTGCCGATCACGGTGACGGACTTGCCGCGGCGCGAGACGGTGCCGCGGGCGAGCAGCAGGAAGTGGTGGAAGAGCGGGTAGGCGGCCTGCTCGTGGGTGTCGTCGAAGTAGGTCAGGTCGACCTGGCCGCCCTTGCTGCCGTCGTCCAGCGACACGAAGATGGTGCGCCGTCCGGAGCGCATCGGCGGGGTCTGGATGGCGACCTTCGCTCCGGCGACCAGCACGGTCGCGCCAGCCGGCTGTTCCCGCAGCAGGTGGGAGGGGGTGACGCCGAGTTCGTCCAGCAGTGGATGGAGCGGTTCCATGAGGTGCCGGGAGGCGTCCAGGCCGATCACCTCCAGCTCGGCCTCCATCTCCTGACTGAGTGTCATCTTCGGCAGTCCGCTCGTCCCTGCGGGAGGGGCGGCGGGCGGGGCGAGGGTGAGCTGGCCCGGGCCGACGGCGGCGCGGTGGTGGCGGTGGAGTTCGTCGATCTGCAGGAGCAGGTCGCGGCGCTCGCTGCCGGGGGCGAGGGAGGCCAGGGCGCCGATCCGGGCGAGGCGGTCGGCGACCGGGTGGCTGGGCCGGGCGCGGGCCCAGAAGTCGGCGAGGTCGTGGAAGGGCTGGCTCTCCTGGATGCGGGCGGCTTGGTCGGTAGTGATGCCGCGGACTTCGGCCAGCGAGATGCGCAGGCCCAGGCGGCCGTCCGCGAGCTGCTCGGTGCGGTAGTTGGCGGCCGAGTGCTGGACATCCAGCGGCAGGATCGGAACCCCGCGCCGGCGGGCGTCGGCCAGCACGAGTCGCTTGGGGTACATGCCGGGGTCGTGCTCAAGCAGCCCGGCGTAGAACGGCGCCGGGTAGTGCGCCTTCAACCAGGCGCTCTGCAAAGTGGGCAGGGCGAACGCGGTCGCGTGGGCACGGGCGAAGCCGTAGGCGCCCATGTTCTCCAGCATCCGCCACACCTGGTCGACCACCGTCGGCTGGTATCCGGCCTCAGCGGCGCGCTGCCGGTACCAGGCCTGGAGTTTCGCCAGCCGCTCGGGCTTGGCCAGGGCGCGCCGGGCCTCCTCGCCCATGGCCAGGTCAGTGCGGGTCATGGTGGCGAACAGGCCCGCCACCTGCTCGTTGTAGATGACCACGCCGTAGGTGGAGCGCAGCCACAGCTCCAGGTCGGGGTGGGGGTAGGCGATCGGCTTCGTGCCGTGCCGGCCGAGCAGGAAGGGCCGGATCATGTCCGCCTGCACCGGGCCCGGACGGAACAGCGAGATCTCCGCGACGAGGTCGGCGAACGTCTGCGGCTGAAGGCGGCCCAGCAGGTCCTTCTGGCCGGGCGACTCCAGTTGGAACACGCCCAGCGACTCGCCCTCGCGCAGCAGCTCGAACGCCTCGGGGTCATCCAGCGGGACCTGGGCAGGGTCGTCCAGGTCGATCCGCTCGCCGGTGGTCCGCTCGATCTCCCGCACCGCGTACGCCATGGACGACTGCATGCGCACGCCCAGCACATCGAGTTTCAGGAGACCGAGACCGTCGCCTTCGACATCCTCCTTGTCGAACACCGTCGCCGGGAAACCCTCGCCGGCGGTCGGCACGACCGGGGTGCGCCGCAGCAGGGTGGCGTCGGAGAGGATGACGCCGCACGGGTGCATGGCCGTGCCGCGGGGAAGCTCGTCGAGACCTTCGACCAGGTCCCACAACCTGCCGTACCGGCCGGCCACGGCGGCGACCTGCCGCAGTTCCGGCAGTTCCCGCAGCGCGGTGCGGGCCGAGCGGGCGGTGATGTGCGGAAACGCCTTGGCGAGCCGGCCGACCTCGTCCGGGGGCAGGCCGAGGGCCAGGCCGGCGTCGCGGATCGCCCACCGCACCCGGTAGGTCTCCGGCATCGACAGGGTGCACACCCGCTCGGTGCCGAACCGGTCCATGATCCGGCGGTAGACCTCCAGGCGGCGGGCGGACTCCACGTCGATGTCGATGTCCGGCAGGGAGCGGCGGCGCAGGTTGACGAACCGCTCCATCAGCAGCTCGTGGTCGAGCGGGTTGGCGAAGGAGATGCCGAGCAGGTGCACGACCAGGGAGCCCGCGCCGGAACCGCGCGCCTGCACCCGGATGCCCATCTCCCGAACGTCATCGACGATGCGGGCGACCGTGAGCGCATACGAGGGCCAGCCGAGCGTGTTGAGTACCTGCAGCTCCGCTTCCAGGCGGGCGCGCATCGTGGCGGAACGGTCGTAGCCGTGGCGGACCATCGCCGCCTCGCACCGCTCGCGCAGCACACGAGCCGACCGGCCGGGGGCCACGTCGATGACGTGCTCCTCGGGGAAGTGCACCCGCCCGATCCCCAGGTCCGCGTACGGATCGAGGCGGCACTCGGAAGCGGTACGGGCGGTGGCAGCCAGCAGGTGCGCCGCCCCGCCCCGCTCCTGGCCGGCCGCGCGGACCACTTCCTCGGCAAGGTCGGCCATCTCGGCGGCGTCCTTCAAGGACCGCTCCCCGTTGCAGACCCGGCCTGGCTGGAGGGGGGTGAGCAGCCGGGCCGCATCCAGGACGTCGGCGATCGCAGCCCGGTCGCCGGTCGCGTAGCGCACGGCATTGGTGAGCACCGTCGACAGGTCCAGCTCGGCGGCAAGACCCACGGTGCGCGCTGCCAGCCGCAGCGACCCCGGCCCGGTACCGGTGCGTCGGTGGTGCACGGCTTCCAGTCGCAGGTACTGCCCGAAGACGTCACGCCACGGCGCCAGCAGCTCTGCCGCCCGGTCCGTGCGGCCGTCGGCCAGCACCCGCACCGGTTCGGACGCCGGACCCAGCAGTACAGTCAGGCCTTCACTGTGCTGCTGGATCGCGCTCCAGGGCACGATCGGCTGCCCGCCGCCTGCCTGTTCCCGGGCGGCCCAGCCGGCGGTGATCAGCGCGCACAGGTTCGCCCAGCCCTGCCCGTCCCGGGCCAGCAACGTGACCCGGGGCGCGGAGTCGGCGACGAACGCCCCACCCCGAGCAGGCGTGCGGCCCCGCTGGGCCGGCTGTACCTGGCCGAGGAGCGGGACGGCGAGGTCCGCCCCGAACAGCGGCCGGATCCCCGTCCCGGCACAGGCCCGTGCGAACCGCACCACCCCAGCCACCGTGTCCCGGTCGGTCAGCGCCAGCTCCCGCAGGCCCAGCTCCGCCGCCCGTTCGACCAGGTGACCGGGCAGTGAGGCGCCGTAGCGCACCGAGTAACCGGAGGCGACATGCAGGTGTGCGAACACCCGACATCACCTCCAGCTCCTGCGGTCAGCCCCCTTCGTCGACACCCGGCTCCCCTCCGGCCCCTCCAGCGTAGACCTTATTCGATCGCTTGTTCGATGCATCGGTCAAGCCATTACCCCAGGTGGAGCGGCCGTGACTCACCGCTGCACGGCGCCCGAATCTGCCATCGGGCATGCCATGGCAAATCCCCAGGGCATCCTGGTCACATCTGGCCGCCGCGAACATGGTCAGGGTTGGTCTTGACGGGAACCGGTCTACGCGCGCCAACCGGAGCTTCTCCGAGCGCGCGCGACCACTCAGGCCGGGCGCACCGTTTGAGGCCGCTGGCACGGCCCCAGGTACTGCGCCGGAACCGCCCTGGGACAGCACTGGAGGCCGCCACCCTGCTGGGTGGCGGCCTCCAGGCGTCAACGGCACGCGCCCTGGCCCTCGATGGCACGGTCCGCGCCACGGCGACGGTCCGGCCGGCGGGAGACCAGCTCGAGGGTGGGTCGAGGTCGGTGCCGCCGGCGACCAGATCGACGGACCGGCGCCGACGCCATCCGAGATGGGGCCACAGTCGTGCATTCGCCTACTTGAGCGGAGTGCCGCCCGAGTTGCGGTAGGCGATCGTCTTGTTGATCAGGTTTCCGCCGTCGGTCTCGGGCGTGGTCTGTTCCGTCCAGCCGGCGCCGAACAGGATGCCGCCGACGTGTGCGTTCGCGACCTGGTCCAGGTGCGAGAAGAACCAGTCGACCTTGTCGTCCTTGTAGTGGTTGGGCGTGTTGTTCTGCGCCATGTTGCCCAGGGGGACCTGCCACAGGACCACCGGCTTGCCCACGGACTCGGCCATCGTCTTGTAGAAGCCGAGCGCGGCGAAGCCCTTCTGGTCGTTCCAGAAGGTGTCACGGCTGCCGTGGGCGGGCAGCGCGTACCAGCCCGCGTCGCGGTCCGTCACGTCGGTGACCAGGAAGTCGGCGTTCTTCGCCCCGAGGTCCGCGTAGTCCTTGGCGCACTGCGGGGTGTTCTGCTGCCAGTCGAAGCAGGACAGGTGCAGTCCCACGCCGGTGTTCGGCGCGTACTTGTGCCCCATCGAGATCAGGCACTGGGCCAGGCCGGAGGCGCTGTTCTCCTGCGATCCGCAGTCCGTGGGGTTCGCGGCCGTGACCTGTGCGGCGACCTGGTGCGGGTTGCCGAGCGAGCGGACGTAGCCCCAGAAGTCGGGCTCGAGGTCGATCATGTCGTGCGAGGTGCCGATCTTCTGGAGGAAGAAGCGGTAGTCGTTCAGGTAGCGGGTGAGCAGGTCGGCCCTGTTGATGGCCTGGACCTCGCCCGGACCGTCGCCCTGGCCCGCCGCGTCGCCGAGGTCGCGCAGCGAGTACCAGGTCCAGAGCTGCTTCTGCGGGCGCGGCTTGCCCTGGTAGGTCGCATGAGCTGCATTGGCGTCCTTGTAGGTCACGTACGTGCCGGGCGCCGTGGTGCTGCCGGTCCAGCAGCCCCACCAGCCCGACCACGCGTCCTGGCAGCGGGCCGCCGTGTAGTAGTCCGACGAGGGCGCGGGCTGGCTGTGCACATAGGCGTACTGCACGTCGAACGGCGCGGCGCTCGCCGAGGCGTCGGACATCGAGCCGCCGATGAGCACCGTGCTGCTGCCCATGAAGCTCTTCGCCGGGCTGCTGCCGCCGCCCGCAGGCGCCGGAGCGGCCGGGGAGGCCGGCGGCGCCGACGTCGGGTGGTTACTGCTCGTGGCCTGGCTCGTCGGAACACTGCCGCCCGGCGTGGCAGGGGTGGTGGGCTTGGCGGGCAAGGTGGGCGCGGCGCTGCTGCCGGAGCTCCCCGTGTTCCCGGTGCCGCTGATGCTGCCGGCCGGGACGAGCTGCCACTGCTGGTTCGCGCCGTTCCAGTCGTGGTACTGGGCGATCTGGCCCCCGTCGGCCTTGGAGCCGAGCGGGACCTCGACGGCTTTGCCGCTGAAGGTGTTGATCAGACGCACGTAGCCGTCCGACGACTTCTCCAGGTGGAACCGCTGGTTGGCGCCGTTCATGTCGTGCCACTGCCCGACCTGGGAGCCCTCGGTCTTCGACCAGTTGTAGTCGTCCAGCACCTTGCCGGAGTACCGGTTCTGCAGCCGGTAGTTCCCGTCACCCGAGTCGATGAACTTCCACTGCTGGTTCGCCTCGCCGGTGCGGCTCCACTGCACCACCGAAGCGCCGTCGTACGCGCCGTAGCCGTAGTCGTCCAGCACCTGGCCGGTGTTGTGGTTGACCAGCAGGTACCAGGAGCCCGTGTCCACGGACACGGTTCCTGCCGAAGCCGTGTTGATCACCACCACGGAGCCGCCCGCGACCGCCAGGCCGACGGCCGCCCAGAAACCCCGGCGCTGGTACAACTTGCGGCTGCGGTGCGTCCGCTGCCCCGGAACGGCCGAGCGGGACGACACGCGACCACGGCGACCGCGGCGGGCGCGGCCGCCGGGCGACGCCTCCGACGACGTGGATGGGCGAGGGAACATGTCGGTGCTCACTTTCAGCCGGTGTCTCTGACCGGACCACTTGGCCGGACACCACTGAGTGGCCGCAGACGACGAAAAGGTTGCCGCGAAGAGCCACAGATTTTTCCGCCTTGACCGCCTTCCGTCCGCCGCGGAGCACCGACGGGCACTTCCTGCCGGACCGGTACATCGTCAGCACCTGCCCGCACAACGACTACGACCAGGCCTGAAACCAGTTCGAGAACTGCACCCGCGTCCTCAACCCGACCGACCTACTGGAGCTCCGCTCCGCCATCAGCGACAGCTCGGACCTGGACTTCCGTGAGACCAAGCACCTGTTCCGGTCACCCCGCCGCCATTGCTGTGCCGTCAACTTCTCGGCCCTGAAGGACCGAGCTTGTCACTCGATCCTGGAGCTCTGATTGCAAGTCGTACTCGCGGCTGCTGCCGTAAGTCGCCTGCGTCCTGCACCGTGCTAGGCGTGTCGCCTGACGGTGCTGGGGCTGGGGTCCACACGGACCACCGCGACACCCGCGCGTCGCGCCTTGTACTCGACAAAGCTGCCGAGCTGGGCGAAAGCCCAGGAGTGCAGTCGGTACCGCTGTTCTTTCCTGGCCGTAACCCTCTGGCGGATTCCCTTGAGATCTTCCAGGGCGATCCCGCGCGAGGTGCGTTCAGCGGTGGTGACGATGGTCTTGGAGATGCAGTGGTTGGTGTCGGTGGCGAAGCGGGACTCGCGGCGGCGCAGCGCCTTCAAACGGCGTTTGGCGGACTTGGTGCGCTTGGCTTGCAGCTTGGCGACGGTGGCGCGCATCCGCTTGCGGTACCGGTCCGCGCGACGCCCGGACATGATCCGGCCGTCGCTGGTGGTCGCATTGACGATCCCGAGATCCACGCCGATCCAACCGGTCGGCTCGGACAACGGGGGGTCGGTAAGGTCGATGGTGGCGATCAGGAACCACTGGCCATCACGGTGGACCAGATCGGATTCACCCCGGCGATGCGCCAGGAGCTTCAACGCCTCCGGCGAGCACACGAACGGGATGCCCTTGATCCGCCCCGCGACCGTCCAGATGGAGACGGTCCGATCGTCCAGGTTCCACGTCAGCATTCGGTCATCGAACGGCTGCGCCGCGTCCTCACGAAAGCTGATCGGCTTGGACTCCGCCTCCCCTCTCGGACAGTCCCACTGCCGCGGCGGGCGTGTGCACGGAGCGCGGGCGACCGCGTCGGCGAAGTCCGTGAACGCGGCTGCGGTGTGCGGGACGGGGGTGCGAGCCCGTCCCGCACACCGCGGGATGTCCGGAGGCAGGCCCGGACGGCTGCTGAGGCGCAGTGCGTCAGCCGAGCGTCCACTGCTGGTTGCCCGCCGGCGCGGCGCAGGCCGTGCCGACCTGTTGGGATGCAGGAAGTCGGCCAGGTCTCCCACGTTAAGCGTGCTCATGTCAACATAGCCGACATGCTTGCCCGCCGCCTGCTCGTTGCTCACGATCCCGGGGATGGCCTGGTTGTACGCCGAGCGGTACGGCTCCTCGGTGGAACTGGTGGACACGATCAGCGAGGCCACCAGCACCGTGGCATCCGGCACATCGGCGGTGATCTGGTCGATCAGTGACTTCAACCGAGCGCTGGCAGTGGAGGCTTGATAGCCCTGGTTGAGGTCGTTGGTGCCGATCTCCAGCGTCACGACGTTGGGACGGTACCGGTCCAGCGAAGCGTCGACCAGGGGGCGATCTGGTCGATGCGGTATCCGGAGTGCCCCTCGTTGTCGGGGTCCGACATCGAACCGTTGCGCACCGTGCCGACGAAGTCCAACGGGTGCCCGTCCGCCGCCAGTTCGCTCCACAGCGGACCCCGGTAGCCGTTGCCCGTACTGCTCTGCAGGCCCCAGGTGATCGAGTCGCCCAGTGGCATCAGCCGAATAGGCGTGTCCGGCGCGGCGGAGGCCGGCGTCACGCCTGTGGCCAGCGCACCGAGTACGGCGACGACGAGCGCGACGAAGAACCCCGCCCATGGCTTTCTCATCAGAAATCCCTTCTCTGTCGGCGGATCCCGAGCACGGCCGGACGTGTTCGCGCTCGCGCATCCCGCCCCGCGTCCGCCTGCCCTCGCTCCGCTCGGGTGGGCGCTTCCAGGCCGCTCCGCGCCCGGCCCCGATGACTCAGCGGCCCCGCCTCGGCGTACTGGCCCGAGCCCCGGCCGACAGTGCTTCCTCGTAGAGATATCACGCACTCACCGCTGCCGAACATCCCATGTATGCCACAGACTTCAAACTCCGTGACGAGGGGGGAGGGCTCACCGCATTGCGTCCAATACCGCTTGCAGCGGCCTTGCGCCCAGCGATCGACAACTCGCTGCCTGGCCCGATACATCCCATGTATCGGGCCAGGCGACTCGTTCTGTCCTACGTCTTGACAGTCACCCTGAGGCTGCCAGAATCGGCAAGGCCGTAGAGCTGTTATCGCTCACATCCCTTGTCCCCCTCGCGCGCTGCAGGTCGTGTCGAGCCGCACGGCATGCGCTGGCCGGGCTTCGGTGTCGCGGTCCGGAACCTCCCCCCACCCAACGACGAAGGATCCAGCCATGGCGATCAACAGACGTGTCTTCCTGTCGAGTGCCGCCGGCATCGTTGCCGCCGCGACGGCGAACCTGACGATCGGTACGGCGAAGGCGCTCGCGGCCCCGTCGTCCTACTCGCCCACCTGGGCGTCCGTGGACCAGCACCCGCCGGCGCCGGAGTGGTTCCAGGACGCCAAGTTCGGGATCTACTTCCACTGGGGCGCCTTCAGCGTCCCGGCGTACGGCAGCGAGTGGTACCCGCGGAACATGTACATCCGCGGCAACGACGTGAACAACCATCACATCGCCACCTACGGGGACCCGTCGGTGTGGCCGTACAACAACTTCCTCGACGGGGCCCGCGACAAGTCCGGCAACTGGGTGCAGTTCTCGCCCAAGTTGGCCTCCCAGGGCGGGAACTTCGACCCGGACGCCTGGGCCCAGCTCTTCGTGGACGCCGGCGCCCGGTTCGCCGGGCCGGTGGCGGAGCACCACGACGGCTTCTCGATGTGGAACAGCACGGTCAACGAGTGGAACTCGCTGCAGCGCGGGCCGAAGCTGAACCTCCTGCAGATCTTCCGCGACGCGATCCGGGGCAAGGGCCTGAAGCTGCTGGTGGCGATGCACCACGCCTACAACTTCAACGGCTACTACGACCACGCGCCGGCGCAGCCGACCGCGAGCCTGCAGAAGCTCTTCGGCCAGCTGGGCAGCACGGCGGAGAACCAGCTCTGGTACGACAAGCTCAAGGAGGTCGTCGACCTGGCCCAACCCGACATCCTGTGGGAGGACTTCGACCTCTCCAAGGTCGACGAGACGCAGCGCCTGAACTTCCTGTCGTACTACTACAACCAGGCCCTGGGCTGGGGCAAGGAAGTCGTGGCCACGTACAAGGACGGCTACGACAACCTCGGCGAGGTCTTCGACTACGAACGCGGCGGCCCGGGCGACATCGCCAACCCGTACTGGCTGACCGACGACAGCATCTCCAGCTCCAGCTGGTGCTATACCGTCGGCATCGGCTACTACTCCACCCAGCAGATGCTGCACGCGCTGATCGACCGGATCAGCAAGAACGGCAACATGCTGCTCAACATCGCTCCGATGGCGGACGGGACGATCCCCCAGGGCCAGAAGGACGTCCTGCTGGGCATCGGCGACCACCTCCACCGGTTCGGCGAGTCCCTGTACGCCACCCGGGCCTGGACGGTCTACGGGGAGGGGCCGACCAAGATGGGCGGCGGCTCCTTCACCACCCCCGTGGCGGGCACGAACCAGGACTTCCGGTTCACCCGCAGCAAGGACAGCACAGTCCTGTACGCCACGGTCCTGGGCTGGCCCGGGAGTTCCACGACCATCAGCACCCTGGCCGGCGGCCGCATCGACCTCAGCTCCCTGACCTCGGTCCAGTTGCTGAATCCGACCGCGGGCACGTACACCAGCCTGCCCGCCCCGACCCAGGCGGGCGACGGCCTGCACATCACCCTGCCGTCGTCCTCGGCCCCGTTCAGTGCCCTCGCCTACGTGCTGAAGTTCACCTTCTCCGGTCAGATCCCCGTCCTCCAGCCCGGGGGCACCGGCGTGGTCACCGCGTACAGCGACGTCTCCTACGCGGGCACGGCGGCCGGCTTGGTGCTGGGCGGCTACACGGCCGCCCAGTTGCAGAGCGCGGGTCTGGCGGCGCGGACCATCTCGTCCCTGCGGGTGCCGGTCGGCTACCAGGTGATCGGCTACTCCGGCGACAACTTCACCGGGACGGCGTGGACCTTCAGCGCGGACAACTCCGATCTGCGCAACACCGGCAACAACGACGCCATCACGTCGCTGAAGGTGATCTTCAACCCGGCCACCTACTTCCGGATCAGCAACGTCACCGACGGCCTGGCCCTGGATAGCGGCGGCAACGTCGCCTCGGGCAGCAACCTCAAGCAGTGGACCTGGAACGGCAGCACCAACCTCCAGTGGCAGGCCGTCGACCTCGGCAACGGCTACTACAAGCTGGCCAACCGCACCAACGGCATGGTCGCCGACGGCTGGGGCGCCACCTCCAACGGGGCCCCCGTCCAGCAGGCTGCCTGGAACGGAGGCAACAACCAGCAGTGGCAGATCACCAACCGCGGCAACGGCCTGTACAGCATCGCCAACCGCACCACGGGTCTGGTCCTGGACGGCGGGGGCCAGGTCGCCTCCGGCTCCGTCACCAAGCAGTGGGGCTGGAACGGCAGCCCCAACCTCCAGTGGTCCTTCATCGCACAGTAGGCCGCCGGCCGGGCGGTTCACGACGCGCTGCTGGCGCGCAGCCAGGTAGCGGCAACCTGGGACGGGCTCTCGGCTGCACTGACCTGCACGGCCGGCAGGGCGAGCTGGTCCGCGGTCGGCTCCGGGGCGAGCCAGACCTCGTGCCTTCGCCTCACCTCCGCTACCGAGTTCGAGGTGGATGCCCTGGCAGGAGGAAGGGCCGGGAACCGACGTGAGAAAACGCTCCAACCATGCCTGGCTTCCGGGTAGTTGTCCTTGCCTGATGCGCGGAATCGCTCCGCCCGCGCTCCCGCGCGGCGCCTGCTCGACGGCGCTGGGCTTGGACCGCAACCGACCGACCACGCGCTCAGCCGCGCCGCGTTCTGGGGGCATGACATCGGCGGCTTCGAGGCCCTCCGACCGCGACGGTCTTCAAACTCTGGGTGCAGTTCGGGCCGCAAGCCGCTGCGCGGCAGCAATCTGACTGCTGGACACCAACCGTGCCAGCCATGGCCGATGAACGTCGCCACCTGGCGCAGCCGCCGGGCGGGTCGGCAAGGCCGATCGCGCCCGTGGGAGTTCAGAGGGTGCGGGCGGCGGCGCGGTCGCGCAGGAGTGCGGCGAAGGCTTGCGCGGCGGGCGTGAGCGAGTGGTCGGACATGCGGACCAGCAGGATGCGGCGGACCGGTGCCGGCGGTTGCAGCGGCAGGACGCTGACGCCAGGGCGGATGCCTTCCAGGGCCAGGGTCGGTGCGAGCGCGACGCCGATGCCGGCGGCGACCATGGCCTGGGCCTCCTGGTAGTCGTGGGCCTCGTAGGCGATCTGGGGCTCGAAGCCGGCGGCGCGGCAGCTGCGGTCGAGGGCCTCGGCGACCGGGTGCTGTTCGGCACGGGTGATCCAGGGATCGCCCGCGACCTCCGCGAGCGTGGCCGAGGGGCGGCCCGCGAGTGGATGACGGTCGCTGACGAGGAGGGCCGGGGGGTCGTCGAGGAGCGGGGTCACGACGGCGTCCTCGCGGTCGATGCGGCACCAGTCGTAGTCCCACATAAGGGAGAGCTCGATCTCCCGGTTCTCCAGCATCGACCACAGTCCGGCGATGCGGGCACTGCGCACCGTCAGCCGTATGTCGGGGTGCGCGTCGCGGAAGGCGATGACGGCGGACGGGAGCAGGGAGGCACCCGCCGTGGGGAAAGTGCCGACACGGAGAGTGCCCGCGCGCAGTCCCGCGAAGTCGGCGAGTTCGTTGTCCGCAGCCCTCAGCTCACGTTCGATCCGCTCCCCGCGCTCAGCCAGGACGCGCCCGGCATCGGTGAGGGTCACGCCCCGCGCATGGCGCTCCAGAAGGGGCTGGCCGGCCTCCGCCTCCAGGCGGCTGATCTGCTGCGACACCGCTGAAGGGGTGTAGCTGAGGGCGCGCGCGGTCGCGGTCACCGAGCCGCGACGGGCGACCTCCGCGAAGAGCAGGATGCGCCGGACATCCAGCATGACGCCACCTCCAGCGTTAATCGTAGCTAAATGCCCATGCAGATTTCCGAGATTGTACTTCACGCTGCCGTAACCCACTGTGGAACGCACCCCGCACGGAGAAGCCGTCGGGATTCCACGAGGAGTCGGTTGTGTTGCGTCTGCAGGGCGAGATGATCCGTGGGGGGACCAGCAAGTGCTGGATCTTCGACCACCACGACGTGGTGGCGACCGGGATGGACCTGGACACGCTGCTGCTCGCCGCCTTCAACGCGGCCGACCCCCGTCAGATCGACGGAGTCGGTGGCGCTTCCTCCACCACGTCCAAGGCCGCGGTCGTCCGGACGTCGTCCGAGCCCGGCGCCGACATCGAGTACGTCTTCGCCCAGGTCGGCATCGGCGACGAGCGTGTCGAGTGGGCCAGCAACTGCGGCAACTGCGCCACCGCCGTGGCGCTCTACGCCGTCCACCACGGCCTGGTCCCGATCACCTCGGAGACCACCACCGTCCGCATGATCAACACCAACACCGGGGCCCGGCTCACCGGCACGATCCCCACCCCCGGCCTCGCCGCGCCGGACCAGGGCACTGCCGCCGTTCCCGGCACCTCCGCGCTCGGCGTGCCCGTGCTGCTCGGGTTCCAGGACCCGGCAGGCTCGACCACCGGCCGCGCGCTGCCCACCGGCCGCGCCCTCGACACCCTGACCGGACCGCACGGTCCCATCGAGGCGTCCCTCGTCGACGCCGGCGCTCCCGCCGCGCTCTTCGACGCCAAGGTGTTCGGCCTCGATGCTGCCGTGTCCCTCGCCGACTTCGGCGCCGTGCTTCCCGCGCTCACCGTCCTGCGCCGCCAGGCAGCCATCGCGATGGGCCTCGCCGGCGAGGACGACCCGGTCAGCCATGCGGTGCCGAAGGTCGGCATCGTCGCCGGCCCGGCCCCGTACCGCAGCACCCAAGGCACCCTGGTCGGTCAGGACGAGTACGACCTGGCCGTCCGGATGGTCTCCATGCACGCCCCGCACCCGGCGATCGGCCTCACCTCCGCCGTCGCCCTGGCCACCGCCGCCGCCATCCCCGGCACGCTGGCCCACCGCTTCACCCGGCAGACCGCCGACGGCACCCTGCGCCTGGGCACCCCCGCAGGCGTGATCACCACCCGAACCGTCCCCACCCCGGACGGCGCGTCCCCCACCGTGCTCCTACACCGCGCCGCCCGGCGTATCGCTCGGGCCGAACTCCTCGTCCCTGTCCTGGAAGGCCGTCCCAGATGAGCCGCAACGCCGCAGCCCCGGGAACCGTCACCACCCGATCCAGAACCCGCCGGCTGCTCTCCCCGCTCTATGTCCAGTGCCTGATCGGCGTCATCGTCGGCGCCCTCGTCGGCTGGCTCTGGCCGTCCTTCGGAGCCGGCCTGAAACCGCTCGGCGACGGCTTCATCGCCTTGGTGAAGATGATGATCGCGCCGGTCATCTTCTGTACGGTCGTCCACGGCATCGCCTCCATGGACAGCATGCGCACGGTCGGCCGGGTCGGCCTGAAGGCACTGGTCTACTTCGAGGTCCTGACCACCCTCGCCCTGCTGGTCGGCCTGATCGTCGTCAACGTCGTCCACCCCGGCAGCGGCCTGCACGTCGACCCCGCGACGTTCTCCACGCACAAACTGCCCCAGGCCGCGACCCAGAGCCACGCAGGCTTCGTGCAGTTCCTGCTCGCCATCATCCCCAGCACCTTGGTGAGCGCCCTCACCGGCAACGAGATCCTGCCGGTACTGCTCATCTCCATCCTCTTCGGCTTCGGCCTGCAGGCCAGCGGCGAAGCCGGCGCGCCCATCTCCCGCGGCATCGAGAACCTCTCCAAGGTGATCTTCGCGATCATCAACTGGATCATGCGGCTGGCCCCCGCGGGCGCCCTCGGCTCCATGGCCTTCACCATCGGCAAGTACGGCCTGGGCACCATGCGCCCCCTCGCGCTCCTGATCGGCTCGTTCTGGCTGACCGCGCTCTTCTTCGTGCTGATCGTCCTCGGCTCGGTCATGCGCCTCAACGGCCTGCGGCTGCTGCCGTTTCTCCGCTACATCAAGGAGGAACTGCTGATCGTCCTGGGCACCGCGTCCACCGAGCCCGTCCTGCCGCGCATGATGGGCAAGATGCAGCACGCGGGCGCCTCGAAGCCGGTCGTCGGCATCACACTGCCCGCCGGGTACGCCTTCAACCTCGACGGGACCGCGATCTACCTGACCATGGGGTCGGTCTTCCTCGCCCAGGCCGTCGGAGTGCACCTCAGCCTCGGGCAGCAGCTGACCATGCTGGCCGTCATGCTGCTCACCTCCAAGGGCTCCGCCGGTGTGACCGGCTCCGGCTTCATCGCCCTGGCCGCCACCATGAGCGCCGTCCCGCACGTTCCGGTGGCCGCCCTTGCGCTGATCTTCGGAATCGACCGGTTCATGTCCACGGCCCGAGCCCTGACCAGCCTGGTCGGCAACGGCGTCGCCACCCTGGCCGTGGCCCGCTGGGAGGGCCAGCTCGACCAGGACCGCGCCCGGGCCGTGCTGCGAGGCGAGCTCCCGTTCAGCCCCGCCCCCATGCCGGACACCCACGAATCCACCCCGAAGACCACGAGCGGCCCCGTCCCCGTCGTCGCCTGAACCAGCCCGCATTCTGAAGGCCACCCGGTCGGCCCGGAGCACTGCTTCGGGCCGACCGTCTTCGACCGCCCGACGGATCAGGGCGCACATCCGGCTTCCGTGTCCGGAAGGCGAGCCCGACAGCACGCGGCCGGGCGCCCCGATCGGAGGAACGAGACTTGCCGGAACCGACGTCCCCACAGCGGAAGCCGGCACCGGACCGCCGGGTGCAGAACCCCGCTCCGCAGGCGCCTCTCCCCACATCGCACTCCGTGCGGCTGGGCGTACTGCTCGCCGTGGTGGGTGGGGCGCTCGACGCTTTCACGTTCGTCGGCCACGGCGGGGTCTTCGCCAACGCGCAGACCGGGAACATCGTCCTGCTGGGCATCGCGGCTGCGCGGGGGCAGTGGGCACAGGCCCTGCACCACCTCCCGGCGATCCTGGCGTTCATCATGGGCGTGGTCGTCGCGGCATGCTCGCCGCCCTGCACGACGCCTGCGACCTGGTCGCCGAGCACCACGGACTGCGCTACGACCTGGCCACCATCCCGGACGACGACAAGGGCGTGTACGCGATGCTGCGCCGGGCCGACACCGTCGGCGTGTTCCAGGTCGAGTCCCGGGCCCAGATGGCGACCCTGCCCCGGCTCAAGCCGGACCACTTCTACGACCTGGTGGTCGAGGTCGCGCTGATCCGCCCCGGCCCGATCCAGGGCGGTTCCGTCCACCCGTACCTGCGCCGCCGGGCCGGCGCCGAACCGGCCGACTGCCCGCACCCGTTGATGGAGAACGCGCTCGGCAAGACCCTCGGGGTGCCGCTGTTCCAGGAGCAGATGATGCAACTCGCCATCGACTGCGCCGGGTTCAGCCCCGCCGAGGCCGACCGGCTGCGCCAGGCGATGGGCGCCAAGCGCTCGCACGAGCGGGTCGCCCGGCTGCGCGAGCGGCTGCTGAGCGGGATGGCCGAGCGCGGAATCCCGCCCGAGGTCGCCGAGGACGTCTACGGCAAGATCGAGGCCTTCTCCGACTACGGCTTCCCGGAGAGCCACGCGATCAGCTTCGCCTACCTGGTGTACGCCAGCGCCTGGCTCAAGCACCACTTCCCGGCGGCCTTCACCTGCGCCCTGCTGGCCAACCAGCCGATGGGCTTCTACTCGCCGCTCAGCCTGGTCGCGGACGTCCGGCGGCACGGCGTGCGGGTGCGCGGGGTGGACGTCAACGTCAGCGGGGCGCGCCCCACCCTGGAGCCGTACCGGGGGCCGACCCCGGCCCCGCCGCTGACCGCCGGGCGCCCGCAGCCGGCGATCCGGCTCGGCCTGGAGACCGTCCGCGGCATCGGCACCCCGCAGGCCGAGGCGATCGTGGCCGGGCAGCCGTACGCCGACCTGGAGGACTTCGCCCCCCGGCCTGCCCGCGCCCGTCCTGGAGGCGCTGGCCACCGCGGGCGCCTTCGACTGTTTCGGACTGACGCGACGTCAAGCGCTGTGGTCGGCAGCGGCGTTCGCGGAGATCTCGGCCGAACTGATCCCCGGCACCACGCCCGGCACCGAGGCGCCGGACCTGCCCGACATGAGCCCGGTCGAGGAGACCATCGCCGACCTCTGGGCCACCGGCACCTCCGCCACCAGTCACCCGCTCCAGCACCTGCGCTCCCACCTGGAGCGCGGCGGCGCCCTGTCGGCCGCCCAACTCCCGGACGTGGCACCGGGAACGGCGGTGGTGGTCGGCGGCCTGGTCACCCACCGGCAGCGGCCGCCGACGGCCGGCGGGGTGCTCTTCCTCAGCCTGGAGGACGAGACCGGCCTGATCAACGTGATCTGCAACCGCCCGGTCTGGGAGTCCCAGCGCCGCACCGCCCTGGATCGGGCCGGGCTGCTGGTCCACGGCCACATCGAGCGCGACCGGGGCGCCACCAACCTGATCGCCACCCGGCTCACCCCGCTCCGGATCGGCCTCTGAGGCCCACCCTTCCGCGTGGCCGGATATGTGGCCGGATGTGACGACAAGTCAACTATGCTGCTACGGGCGAGGATCGCGACCATTGCCCGGGGCCCCGGCGAAGGCCTGGGCGATCGGGAGCCAGGCGGTGGCGACCGGGCCGGTGGCGGTGAGGGCGAGGTCGTCCCGGTGCCGGCGCTGGGTCACCAGCAGGCAGAAGTCCAGGGCCGGGCCGGTCACCACGTCCTGTGCGTCGGCCGGGCCGAAGGCCCACGCCCCGCCGTCGGGGGCGGTCAGTTCGAGCCGGACGGGGCGTTCCGGCGCGGGCAGGCCGTGCACGGTGAAGGCGAAGCCCAGGGTACGCAGCCCCAGGTGGGCGATGTGCCGCAGCCGGGCGGTGGGTTCGCGGGTGACGCCGAGCGCGTCCGCGACGTCCTGGCCGTGCGCCCAGGTCTCCATCAGCCGGGCGGTGGCCATCGAGGCGGGCTTCATCGGCGGGCCGAACCAGGGCAGCCGTACGTCGGCCGGTACGGCGGGGAGTGCCGCCCGCACCTCCTCCCGCCCGGCCCGCCAGCGGGCGAGCAGGGCCGTCGGCTCGGCGGCCGCACCCTCGCGGGCGCCCTCCTCGACCGGGTCGGCGCCGGCCGCGAGCAGCGCGCCGAAGCGGTCGCCGAGCGCCGCGGTGAAGCCCTCCGGGTCGCGTGCGGCCAGCGCCGTCCAGTCGTCGGTCCAGGCCAGGTGGGTGATCTGGTGGGCGATCGTCCAGCCCTCGGCGGGCGTCGACCGGGACCAGCCCTCGGCGGGCAGCCCGACGACCAGCCCGTCCAGGACCTCGCTCTCGGCCCGCAGGTCCGCCAGCAGCCCGCCCAGGACGTCCGTCGGAGTGCTCCGGTCGCTCCGGTCCGTGGTCATCGTCTTCCCCTCTTCCCGGCCTTCTCGGCCGCCCCGCGCTACCCGCACTACCCGTCGGTAATCCCGGCCCGCACCCTATGCCGGGCCTGGCCGGCCCGCCCGCGATTCCACGAAAGACCCATGTCAGGACTCTCGCCACCGGCCCCGCCGCGTGTGACAATCGCGCGATGAAAAGCGCGGACACCCCTCAAGCTGCGCAATCCGAAGCCGCCGAGACCGCCGAAGCCGCCGGAGTCGCCGAGGCTGCCGAGGCCGCCGGAGTCGCCGCGCGTGCCGCCGCGCTGGTGCGGGACGCCGTGCTCGGCGACCTCGCCCGGCGGGTGGTGGCGGAGTGCGGCGTGGACGTCGGGCTGGTCGGGGTGCCGGAGACGCTGCCCGGGAGCCGCGCCGGGAGCGAGGGCATGGTGCTGCGCCACTGGGCCGGTACCCGCGCGGACCTGCTGCACGACGTGCCCGTCCCGGCCGGGCTCGGCCTCGGCGGCCGCGCGCTCGCCGAACGCGCGCCCACCTGGGTGCCCGACTACCGTGCGGCGACGACCATTTCGCACCATTACGACGCGGCCGTGGCCGCCGAGGACCTGTACGCGATGCTCACCGTCCCCCTGCTGGACGGCGCCACCGTGCACGGCGTGGTGTACGCCTCGGTGCGCGCCGTCGTGCCGTACGGGGACGTCCGGATCGCCGCCGTGAGCAGGCTGGCCCAGGCCGCTTCCCGGGCGCTCGCGGAGGCCGCCGCCTGGGGCCGCGAGAAGCCCGCCCCGGCCGCCCCCGTACGGCCGTTGACCCCGCGCGAGCACGAGGTGCTGCGCTGGGCGGCGACCGGCCGGACCAACCCGGAGATCGCCGCCCGACTGGGCCTGACCCGCAACACCGTGACGGGCTACCTCAAGTCCGCGATGCACAAGCTCGGTGTCCGCAACCGGACCGAACTCGCCCTCGCGGCACGGGAGTCGGGCCTGGTCGGCTGAGCCGAGGCCGGTCGGCCGCTCAGTTGACCTGCCGCTCCCGCCCGGTCCAGTACGGCTCGCGCAGCCGGAACTTCTGCAGCTTCCCGGTGGCGGTGCGCGGCAGCGCCTCCCGGAACTCCACCGTGGTGGGCGACTTGTAGCCGGCCAGCCGCTGCTTGCAGTGCGCGATCAACTCGGCCTCGGTGACGGCCCCGTTGCCCTCCCGGAGCACCACCAGCGCCTTCACCGTCTCGCCCCACTTCTCGTGCGGCACCCCGATCACCGCCGCCTCGGCGACCGCCGGGTGGCTGTACAGGCAGTCCTCCACCTCGATCGAGGAGACGTTCTCCCCGCCGCTGATGATGACGTCCTTCTTCCGGTCCGAGATGGTGAGTTGGCCGTCCGTGAGGGTGCCGCCGTCGCCGGTGTGGAACCACTCGTCCCGCAGTGCCTCGGCGGTCGCCTCCGGCTGCTGCCAGTAGCCGTCCAGCACGGTGTTGGAGCGCACCAGCACCTCGCCCTGGGCGTCGACCCGCAGCTGGGTGCCGAGCGCGGGGGCACCGGCCTGCACCAGCTTCTCGGCCCGCTCGGCGGCCGGCAGCGCGTCCCACTCGGCGCGCGAGCGGTTGACGGTGACGATCGGGGAGGTCTCGGTCAGGCCGTAGAGCTGCATGAACTCCCAGCCCAGCTGCTCCTCGACCTGCTGCACGACCGAGGTCGGCGGCGGCGCACCGGCCACGATCATCCGCACCCGGTCCCGGCCAGGCACCGGGCCGTCCCAGTCGGCCGCCGCGTCCAGGACCATCTGGACGACGGCGGGCGCACCGGACAGGAAGGTCACCCCGTGCCGTTCGACCCGGCGCAGGATCTCCGCGCCGTCCACCTTGCGCAGCACGATGTGCCGGGCGCCGAGCCCGGTGAGGGAGAACGGCAGGCCCCAGCCGTTGGCGTGGAACATCGGCAGGGTGTGCAGGTAGACGTCCCGGTCGCTCGCGCCGTAGTGCAGGCCCATCAGCGTCGCGTTCAGCCAGACGTTGCGGTGGGTGAGCTGAACGCCCTTGGGGCGGGCGGTGGTTCCGCTGGTGTAGTTGATGGTCGCGGTGTCGTTCTCGGAGATCGCGTACCGGCGGGGGGCGTTGTCGAAGTCGTACAGCACGGCGTCGCTGTCCGCGCCGAGCAGGAACTTGTGCTTGGCCACCACCCCGCCCAGTGCGTCGGCGAGTTCGGGGTCGACCAGCAGGACGGAGGCGCCGCTCTGCTCGACGATGTACGCCACCTCCTCGGCCTTGAGCCGGAAGTTCACCGGCACCAGCACCCGGCCGTACCCGCTCACCCCGTAGAAGGAGGTGAGCAGCCGCGCCGAGTTGTGCGAGACGATGGCGACGCGCTCACCGGGCCCGACGCCGAGCCGGTCCAGCCCGGCCGCCTGGGCGCGGGCGAGTTCGGCGACTCGGCGGTAGCTCAGCTCGCCCCAGGATTCGGCGGGTTGCGCCGGTTCGTCGACGATGCCGACCCGGTCGCCGTAGACCAGCTCGGCCCGGTCGAGGAAGTCCATCACGGAGAGTGGAATCTGCATGCGCCCACTGTCCTCTTCCGGCCGCCCCCTGCACACCCCCGATCGGGGGTGTCGCTCTCCTACGGGGTCTCACCGTTCCGCCGGGCACCCTTCCGCCGGGCACCCTTCCGCCGCCGCGACGCCCGCCGCCGCGACGCCCGCCGCCGCTTCGCCCGCCGCCGCGAGGGCGGCCACCAGCCGGTCCCGCGTCTCCGTCTGGTCGGCGATCCGCCGCTCCACCACCGCCAGCCGCTCCCGGGCGATCGCCAGCACCCGCTCGGACGGCCGGCCCGCGAGCACGTCCCCGTCCAGGCACCCCAGCAGCGGCCGGATGTCCGCCAGGGTGAGCCCGGCGGCCACCAGCGCACGGATGTTGCGCACCCGGACGACCGCCGACTCCCGGTATTCGCGGTAGCCGTTCGGCTCGCGCTCGGAGCCGATCAGCCCGGCCTGCTCGTAGTGCCGCAGTGCCCGGACGGTCGCGCCCGTCGCCCGCGCCAGCTCGCCGATCCGCACCCGTACGCCCCCTGCCCGACCCGCCTGACCCGTGCGTCAGCCCACCAGCGCGCCCCCGTCGACGGACAACACTACGCCGGTCACGAACGAGGCCTGCGGGGAGGCGAGTTGCGTGATCGCCCAGGCCACCTCCTCCGGGCGGCCGATCCGGCCCAGCGGGGTGTGCTCGATCTGCCACTTCCGGACGGCCGCCCGCTGCTCGGGCCCGTACCCGGAGTGGTCGGCGATCGGGGTGTCGATCGCCCCGGGCGCCACCGCCGCCACCCGGATCCCGCGCGGGGCCAGTTCCACCGCCCAGCTGCGGGTGGCCGTCTCCAGCGCGGCCTTGCTCGCCGCGTACACCGCGTTGGAGGGCCAGCCGCGCTGCCCGACGGCGGTGCTGACGTTGACGATCACGCCCCGGCTGTCGCTCAGCGCCGGCAGCGCGGCCTGCCCCAGCAGCACCGGGGCGACCAGGTTGGTGGCCAGCAGCGCCTCGATCCCCGCCCGGTCGTAGCCGCCGATCCCCTGGCCGCTCCGGACGATCCCGGCGTTGTTGACCAGCACGTCCAGCCGCCCGAACCGCTCCAGCGCGGCCCCGACGATCACCTCCGGCGCCTCCGGCCCGGTCACGTCCGCGGCCAGCGGCACGATCCGGCCCGGGTGGGCGGCCGCCGTCTCGGCCAGCGGGTCCGGCCGCCGCCCGACCGCCAGCACCCGCGCCCCCTCGGCCGCGAAGGCCCGCGCGGTCTCCCGCCCGATCCCCGTCCCGGCCCCGGTGACCACCACGACCCGGTCCTTCGCCACACTCACGCTCTCGTCGCCCGTCAGGAATTCGTCCATGCGCACCACCCTCCGACCCTGCCGCCGGCGTCAGGGTCAAGCGGGCACCTCCGAGCCGTGAGGGACGCCCGCGCCCGCACGCGGGCCGTCCGCCTGCTAGGAAGGTCCCGACGCACAGTCACACACCCACGGGGAGCACACTCATGAGCGACCAACGGCCCGAGACCCTCTACCAGGCGGTCGGCGGCATCGACGCCCTGCGCCGGCTCAGCCACACCTTCTACCGGGGCGTCCTCGCGGACCCGCTGCTCGCCCCCGTCTTCGCCGACTTCACCCCCACCCACATCGAGCACGTCGCGGTCTGGCTGGCCGAGGTCTTCGGCGGTCCGACCGCCTTCACCGACGAACTCGGCGGCCACCAGGCCCTGCTCAGCGCCCACCTGGGCCTGGCCATCACCGAGGAGCAGCGGCTGCGCTGGATGGAGCTGATGGCCGGGGCCGCCCGCAGCGAGCTGCCCGAGGACGAGCCGCTGCGCAGCCGGGTGCTGGAGTACTTCGACTGGGGCACGAAGATCGCCGAGGACGTCTCCGCCTCCCCGGCCGGCACCGACCTGGGCGAGCCCGGCCCGACCCCGCGCTGGGGCTGGGAGGGCCTGAAATGACCCTCGCCGCACTCCCGACGGCCGATGGCGGCCTGCTGCTGCGCCCCTTCGAGGAGGCCGACGGGCCGGCCCTGATCGAGATCTACCGGGACGAGACGCTGCGCCGCTTCACCCGCATCCCGGTGCAGGACGCCGAGCAGGCCGCGAGCTGGCTCGGGCTGCAGCACGAGGGTTGGGCGGCGGGCACCCGCTACAGCTTCGCCGTCCTGGACGCCGGCGAGCTGGTCGGCAACGTCGTGCTCAAGCGCGGCGTCCGGGGTGGGGTAGCGGGCAGGGAAGCGGGTGGGGAATCGGGCGGGGAGGCGGCCGAGGTGGGGTACTGGACGGCCGGCCCGGCCCGCGGCCGCGGGGTGGCCCCGCGCGCGGTGGAGGCCCTCACCGCCTGGGCCTTCGCCACCTTCGCCGAGGACGGCCTGCGCCGGATCGACCTGCTGCACCAGGTGGACAACCCGGCGTCCTGCCGGGTCGCGGAGAAGAGCGGCTACGTCTTCCAGGAGGTGCTGGCCGCTCTCCCGCCGGAGTTCCCGCTGGACGGCCACCGGCACTCCAGGAAAAGGCTGGACGGATCCGAACGACGCAGGTCAGAGTAGGCCGCATGGCTTCTCTGGTACGACATGTGACGATCGATTGCGCCGACCCGCACGCCCTGGCCTCGTTCTGGGCCCAGGTGTTGGAAGGCACGCTGGGTGAGGACGACAACCCGGGGGACGAGGAGGCGCTGGTGGAGTCCGCCGGGGCCGCGCTGCTGTTCATCCGGGTGCCCGAGGGCAAGTCGGTGAAGAACCGGGTCCACCTCGACGTGCAGCCGCAGGACCGCAACCGGGACGAGGAGGTGGAGCGCCTGCTCGCCCTGGGCGCCACCGTGGTGGGGGACCACCGCGTCCCGGGCGGCAAGGGTTGGGTCACCCTGGCGGACCCGGAGGGCAACGAGTTCTGCGTCGAGCGCAGCCATGCCGAGCGCGTCGCCACCGGCGACGCCTGAGCGAGTGCCCCGGTCCGTCCGCCCACCCGCGGCTGCCCGTCCGCCCGTGGCCGCCCGCTCACCCGTGGCCGCCCGCCTGTCCGAGGAGGACGAGCGGGCGGCCGTCCGGTTCACGCGAGAGGCCGACGCCCCGGGCCGACACGGCGGAACCATCCGATAATCGACCCTGTCTGACGCCATCCCCCCGCACCCGAGCAATCAGGCAGGTACCCCATGGTCAGCATCGCCGTGATCGGCGCCAACGGCACCATCGGCAGCGCCGTCGTCGCGGAGGCGGCCGCGCGCGGGCACGAGGTCGTCGCCGTGGTCCGCGACCCGGACCGCTACCGGGGCGGGGCGGCCCTCGTCGAGCGCGCGGACGTGCTGGATCCTGCGGGCGTCGCCCGGGTCGCGGCCGGCCGGGACGTCCTGGTGAGCGCCGTCGGCGGCGGTGACGGCCCGGGCCACCTGGCGCTGATCGAGCCCGCCGCCCGCTCCCTGGTCGAGGGCCTGCGCGGGCTCGGCGGCGCCGCGCCCCGGCTGATCGCGGTCGGCGGGGCGGGCAGCCTGGAGACCGCGCCGGGCGTGCGGGTCTGGGACACCCCGGGGCTGCCGGAGCCGGTCCTGCAGATCATGCACGCGCACGGCGCGGCGCTGGACTACTACCGGATGGTCTCCGACATCCGTTGGACGGTGCTCAGCCCGCCCGCCGAGATCGGCCCGGGGGAGCGGACCGGCCACTACCGCACCGGCCTGGAGCAGCTGCTCACCGACGCCGAGGGGCGCAGCCGGATCTCGGTGCCGGACTACGCGGTCGCCCTGGTGGACGAGGTCGAGCAGCCCGAGCACATCGGCGAGCGCTTCACCTGCTGCTCGCTGTAGCCCGACCGGTCGCTGTAGCCCGTCCGGGCTCAGCCCAGCTGCACGGAGCGCTTGGCCAGCCCCATCCAGAACCCGTCGATGACGCTGCGCTGGCTGTCCAGGTCGGCCTCGCCGGCGCCGAGGGTGACGAACAGCGGGGCGAAGTGCTCGGTGCGCGGGTGGGCGAGGCGCCCGGCGGGGGCCTTGTGCTCGAAGTCGAGCAGCGCGTCCAGGTCGTGGGCCTCCAGCGCGCGCCGGCCCCAGTCGTCGAACTCGGCCATCACCGAGGTGATCCGGCCGTCGCTGCTGAGCGCCCGCAGGTTGTGGGTGAAGAAGCCGCTGCCGACGATCAGCACGCCCTCGTCGCGCAGCGGGGCGAGCTTGCGGCCGATCTCCAGCAGCCGCTGCGGGTCGAGGGTGGGCAGGGACACCTGCAGCACCGGGATGTCGGCCTCCGGGTACATCTCCACCAGCGGGACGTAGGCGCCGTGGTCGAGTCCGCGGTCGGGGATGTCCTGGACGGGCGTGCCGGGGGCGCGCAGCAGTTTGCGCACGCGCTCGGCGAGCTCCGGCGCGCCGGGGGCGGCGTACTGGACCCGGTAGTAGTGCTCGGGGAAGCCCCAGAAGTCGTAGACCAGCGGCACGGTGGTGACGGCGCCGAGGGCGAGCGGGGCCTCCTCCCAGTGGGCGGAGACCATCAGGACGGCCTTGGGCCGGGGCAGGTCGGCGGACCAGGCGGCCAGTTCGCCCGGCCAGATCGGGTCGTCGGCGAGCGGCGGAGCGCCGTGCGACAGGTACAGGGCTGGCATGCGCGCGGGGGCCGCGGCGCTCATGGCGTCCTCCTCGGTTTGTCGGTTTCCATAGTAGTTCAAATTTGAACCTCTACTCCGATCGACGGTACACCTTCGTTCGAATTTGAACAACAGGAGTAGGCTGCACACCATGTCCTCATTGAACGAACCCCGCTGGCTGGACCCGGACGAGATGGCCGCCTGGCGGGGCTTCGTCGTCGCGAGCAACCTGCTCAACCGCCGGCTGGAGCGCCAGCTCAAGGAGGACTCCGGCCTCTCCCACCAGCAGTACGAGATCCTGGTGCACCTGTCCGCCGCCCCCGGCGACTCGCTGCGGATGACCGAACTCGCCGACAGGCTGATCACCTCCAAGAGCGGCCTGACCTACCAGGTCACCCAGCTGGAGCGGGCCGGCCTGGTCGCCCGCCGCTCCTGTCCCAGCGACGTGCGCGGCGTCATCGCCGAACTCACCGACCAGGGGCGGGAGATGCTGCGCCAGGCCGCGCCCGGGCACGTCGCCCTGGTGCGCGAGCTGCTGATCGACGTCCTCACCCGCGAGCAACTGGCCGTCCTCGCCGAGGGCCTCGGCCGCGTCAGCGCCCGGCTGCGCCTGGACGAGACCCCGTAAGGCCCGTCCCGGTACGCGCGTCCCGGCGCGCCCACCCCGGGAGGGTCGCAGATTCCGGCTGATCGGCACGTCCGTCATCGTAGTTGCGGATGAATACCGCCTTTCAGCGTCGCAACTGCGAATGCCACCGGGCCCGCTCGGGTAACCCTCCTCCCGGGCCGCGGCGCAGCGGTCCGGGAGGAGGGAGCACCATGACCCCGGCCAGACCCACCGTCCGGCTGCACGGCCACCTCGACCGGCCCGCCGAGCTGACCGTCGACCAGTTGCGGGCCCTCCCCGCCCACCGGGTCGAGGTCAGCTTCGACTGCCGGACGGAGGGCGAGCAGCGCCACGGCTACGAGGGCCCGGCCCTGCTGGACGTGCTGCGCGAGGCGCGGCCGCGGATCGACTTCTCCGGCCGCAAGCAGCGGCTGCGCTTCCTGCTCTCGGTGGCCGGTGCCGACGGCCACCGGGCGGTGGTCTCCTGGGCCGAGATCGACCCGGACTTCGGCGGCCAGCGGATCCTGCTGGCCACCAGTATGGACGGTGCCCCGCTGGACGCCGCCGGCCCGCAGCTCGTCGTCCCCGACGACCACTGCGGCGCCCGCTACGTCAGCGCCGTCACCGACGTGTGGCTCGGCCCCCTCGGCGACTCGGCGCGGCCCGCGGTGTGACACCCTCCGCGGCCCACCACGTGACACCCGCCGCGGTGGTTGCCCGGGCGGAGCATCCTCCCTGGTCGCGAGGGGTACGGGCAATGCGGCAAAAACGCTCGCCGCGGCCGGGTTTCCGTGCCAACATGCCCCATATGGGGACGATTCTGCACGGCACCCTGGTGACGCTCCGCCCGGCCACCACCGACGACATCCCGGCCCTGGCGGCCATCCGCGGCACACCCGAGGTGTTCGCCCGTTGGCGGGGCGGCGACGACCTGCCCGCCGAGGTCGCCAACGACCTGGAATCGCCCGACACCGAGACCTTCGCGATCGACGTGGGCGGCCAGGTGGTCGGCGCCATCCAGTGGTACGCCAACAACGACGACGAGTACCGGCACGCCGGGATGGACCTCTACCTCGACCCGACGGTGCACGGCCTGGGCCTGGGCACCGACGCCGTGCGGACGATGGCCCGGCACCTGGTGCACGACCACCACTACCACCGGCTGGTGATCGACCCGGCCGCGGACAACCTCGCCGCGATCCGCTGCTACACCAAGGTCGGCTTCCGGGCCGTCGGCACCATGCGCCAGTACGAGCGCGGTTCGGACGGCACCTGGCACGACAACGTGCTGATGGATCTGCTCGCGGACGAACTGCTGGACGGCTGACGGCTGACGGCTGACGGCGGTTCGCGCGGCCCTCGGCGCAGAGGCGACGGCGGTGCAAGGGTGTACAGACATCTTGTCGTCCACCCGCCCCGACCTGTACAGACATCTCACGGTCACATGATCGGTCGGAACTGCTCTCCTGGCGTTCTTCCCCCCGTACCGGGCGGTAGCTAACGTTCGTCCGCCAATCCCGGCCGCCGGCCACCCCGGCGCCGGGCCCCGCAGGGTAGACGAATTCCCCAGGAGAACGCCCATGCTCTCGCGTCGCACGGCCACCGCCCTCACCTCGGCGGCCGCCGCCGCTCTGCTGCTCGGCGGCACCGCCCCGGCCGCCACCGCCGGCACCCCGGCGGGCCCCACCACGCTGTCCGTCTTCGCGTTCAACGTCGACCTCGGCACCGCCGTGGTCGACAGCACCCAGAACGAGCAGGCCGCCCGGCGCACCCCGGTGATCGAGCAGATCGTCCGTCAGCACAACGCCGATGTCGTCGTCCTGGACGAGCAGTTCAACAACAGCTCGACCGCCGACATCAACAGCAAGCTCGCCGACCTCTACCCGTACCGCACCCCGGTGGTCGGCGGCACCTGCTCCGGCGGCGGCTGGACGGGCATCAGCGGCAACTGCTCCAGCTCGTGGTTCGTCATCAACGGCGGCACGATGATCCTCTCCAAGTACCCGATCACCGCCCAGTACGCCCACGTGTTCGCCAACTCCACCTACGGCACCTGGGACTACCACGCCAACAAGGGCGCGGCGCTGGTGAAGGTGACCAAGAACGGCAGCACCGCCTGGGTGGTCGGCACCCACCTGCAGGCCGACGAGTCGGACGTCTCGACCGACACCACCCAGTCCACCCGGCTCGGCCAGCTCGCCGAGATCCGCGCCTGGGTGGACGGGATCGTCGGCAGCGGCGCTCCGGTGCTGATCGGCGGCGACCTCAACGTCGAGTACGTCCACGGGCAGGCCCGCGGCGACTACGCCAACGCGCAGAACGCGGTGAACGGCGTGCTCGGCACCCCGGCCACCGACCCGAGCCAGAGCCTGGCCACCATGGACTGCTCGGTCTCCGCCTGGTGCCAGTACATGGCGGGCGTCGAGACCTTCCCCAAGGACTACCGGGACGACCTCGACTACATCGGCTACCTCAACGCCCCGGGCCGCCCGGCGCCGACCGCGATGTCCGACGTCAAGGTCGACTTCGACCCGCAGGCGGGCTGGGCACCGGGACAGCTCGACACCAACGCGCCCAGCGACCACTACCCGGTCGAGGCCACGTTCCAGCTGGGCTGACGCCCGGCGGCGCCGGGCTGGTGTCAGCCCAGGGCCGGCCGGCCCTGGGCTGCCCGGTCCGGGCTCGGCCGGTCCGGCGCCGGGCAGCCGCAGGAGCGCCGGACGACCAGCCGGGTCGGGAAGGTCCGGGTGCCGGCGGCGCGGAGCTCGGCCCCGCCGAGCACGAGCTCCAGCGCGGCGTGGGCCATCTCGTCCTGCGCGGTGGTGACGGTGGTCAGCGCCGGCCCGGCGATCACCGCCTCGGCGATGTCGTCGAAACCGGCCACCGCGAGGTCCTCCGGCACCCGGATCCCCAGGTCGTCGGCGGCCCGCAGCAGACCGATCGCCTGGTCGTCCGTCGCACAGAACACGGCGGCGGGCCGGTCCGGCCGGGCGAGCAGGGCGAGCGCCGCGGCGTGCGCCCGGACGCGGTCGAACGGCGCCGGGGTGAGCCGCCCCTCGGTGGGCAGCCCGGCCTCCTCCAGCGCGGCGAGCCAGCCCGCCGTCCGGGCGGTCACCGGGTCGTGCGGGCTGAGCGCGAAGGTGCCGCCGAAGCAGTGCACCCCGGCGTGCCCGTGGCCGAGCAGGTGGCCGACCACCTCGCGGGCGCCGCCCTCGTCGTCGGCCACCACGGAGACGCCGTTGGCGCTCTCCGCGCGGTGGTGCAGCAGCACGACCGGGGTGCCGTCGGCCACGTCGAAGCCGGTCAGCCCGGGGGTGGCCGGGTCCTGGGTGACCAGGATCAGGCCGTCCACCTGCATCCCGAGGAAGGCGCGGATGTAGTGCGCCTCGCGCTCGTCGGCGTAGTCGGAGTTGCCGATCAGCAGCAGCCGGCCGTGGTCGGCGGCGGCCTGCTCGACGGCGTGGGCGAGCCCGGCGAAGAACGGCTGGCGGGCGTCCGGCACGACCATCCCGAGCAGGTTGGTCCGCCGCCGCGCCATCGCCTGGGCGACCCGGTTGGGGCGGTAGCCGAGCTCCTCGACGGCCGCGAGCACCCGCGCCCGGGTCGCCGGCGCTACCGGCCGCGGGCCGTCGTTGATCACATAACTCACGACCGCTGTGGACGTCCCCGCGGCCCGCGCCACATCGTCCCTCGTCACCCTCGCCATGACCGTTGAGCCTACACAGCGCCCCTGACACCGCCGACCAGCGCGTTTTCCGGCCGACGGGCGGGCCCCGATCGGCCGTCTGCGGTTGCGGGGCGGGCGGCGCCGCGCGGAGGGTGGCGGAACGGGCGGCCGCCGTCGCCGCCGCCGACCGTGGGAGCAGGTCGATGAGCACGCCGCCGCACCGCCGGGCCACCCGGCCGCCGCGCCCGACGGCCCGGCCACGGGTGCGCCTCCGCGCCCGGGCGCGGGTCGGCAGCGCCACCCGGCCGAAGGTCCGGCTCTGGAGCGCGTACGCCGTGGCGGTGGCGATCGTGCTGTCCGTCGTCGCCGGGCTGCTGCTCTACCTCGACGAACGCTCCAGCCGCAGCCACGCCCAGATCGTCGGGACCGCCCCCGGCCCGGACTTCCTGGAGGTGCACGTGCTGCTCCAGCGGGTGGACGCGGCCGCGCAGACGCTCACCGCGAAGGTCCTGCTCCTGCCGCACGGTGGCGCCCTGCAGGAGGCCGACAACCCGCTGGTGCCGGCCCGGGACGTCGTGCTGGAGACCACCTCGCTGGAGCAGACCTCGATCAGGTACCCGGCGGGGCAGCAGATCGCCTCCAGCACGGTGACGTTCAACCTGCTCGACGGGCGGATCACCGACTACCCCTTCGACCGCTACCACACGCTGATCGGCTTCCAGGCCACCATCGGCGGGCAGCCCGCGGCGGTGGTGATCGCGGTCGAGGAGGCCGACCCGTTCTTCGTCTTCAAACAGAACGCCAAGGTGAGCGAGGGCGGCGCCGTCGCGGTCACCGAGCGGATCAGCCGCTCGCGCAGCACCTTCATCCTGGCCTGGTTCATGATGGCGGCGATGTGGGCGCTGGCGCTGTCCGTCCTGGTCGCGGCCTGGCTGATCGTCCGGCAGCGGCGCGGGATCATCTGGCCCGCCCTCGGCTGGATGGCGGCCACGCTGTTCGCGCTGGTCGGCATGCGCAACGCCGCGCCCGGCAGCCCGCCGATCGGTTCGCTGCTGGACTACGCGGCGTTCTTCTGGGCGGAGCTGCTGGTCGCGGTCGGCCTGACCATGGTCGTGGTGCGCGGCGCCCGGGTGGAGGGCGGGCACGGGCCTCAGTAGGCGTGGTCCGCGCAGATGTCCGCCGAGAGGGCGAGGGCCTGCTCGGCGGGGCGCCCGCGCAGCGCCAGCAGGGTCTGGATGAGCGCGTCCACGACGGCCAGGTGGGCGAGCCGGCTGGCTGTCGTCTCCAGGCCGAAGGGCCATTGTCAGTGGTGCCCTATAGCTTGGCCCCGTGCACCTGAGGTACTCGTACCGCCTTTACCCAACGGCGGGTCAGCGCGCTCTGCTGGCCCGGACGTTCGGTTGTGCTCGGGTGGTGTACAACGACGCTCTTGCCGCACGGAAGGAGGCCCGGAAAGCCGGGCTTCCCTACCCCAAGAGCACTGATCTGCAGAAGCTGGTGATCACGTCCGCGAAGAGGACGGCCGAACGGGCGTGGCTCGCCTCGGTCGGTTCCGGGAGCGCCTCGGCCGGCTGCGGCTGACCGCCGGCGTCACCGTCCTGGCCGGAATCGCGGTGCTGGAACTCGCCCGCCCCTAGACGGAATCCGGCACGATCACGGTCAGCGAGGTCTCCTGCAGCAGGAAGCCCAGCGACTCGTACAGGCGTCGGGCCGGGTTGCCCTCGGACACCACCAGGTGCAGGTCGGCCAGCCCGCGCTCGGCGGCGTCCGCGACGGCCCGGCGCAGCAGGTCGGCGCCGAGGCCGCGGTAGCCGAGCTCGGGGTGGCGGAAGACCTCGCCGATCCACGGCAGGCCGTTGCGGTCGGTGAGCACCGCCGCGGCCACCACGCGGTCCTCGGCGTCCACGGCGAGCAGGCTGGACGGCAGGACGGGGCCGATGGCCTTCCCGGCGAGCAGCATCCCGAGCCGCTCCGTGAGCGCCCGGGCGTCGTCGGCCGCGAAGTGGTCGACGTGCCCGGGGGCGAAGGCGGCCCGCCAGGCCGCGAACAGCTCCTCGGGTGCGCGGTCGCAGGGCACCGCCCGCAGGCCCTCGCGCAGCGGCGCCCCGGCCCAGTCGGCGGGCGGGGGATCGGCGCGCAGGTCCCGCCGGAAGGTGTGGGCGTGCCGCAGCACCGTCGCGCCGTCCGCCACCAGCCGCTGCCCCAGCTCCGGGGGGCCGGAGACCACCCACCCGGGCAGCTCGGCCCGGATGTACCCGGACGCGTCCGCGGACTCGTCCAGCACCTCCAGCAGGTCGGCCCAGGGCCGGCCCTCCCGCTCGTCCAGCAGGTAGCGCAGCACCGGGGTGCCCTCGCCGTCGTGCCTGACCACCCAGTCCTCGGCCATGGCCCACCCCAATCCACGAGAGTCGTGCGATCGTTCGTCGGCGGCCCATGTTCACCGAGGCCGAGCCGTCGGGCAACCGGTTTTTCAGGCCACCGTCGCCGCCCGGACGCAGAGCACGTCCGGCAGGTGGGAGAGCAGCAGCGACCAGCTCTCGCCCTCGTCGTGGCTGCCGTACACGTCGCCGGTGCGGTTGCCGAAGTAGATCCCGGCCGGGTCGGCGTCGTCGGTGCGCAGGGCGTCGCGCAGCACGATGCCGTAGTGGTCCTCGCCGGGCAGGCCGTCGGCGAGCTGCTGCCAGCTGGTCCCGCCGTCGGTGGTGCGGAAGACCCGGCAGCGGCGGTCGGGCGGGATGCGGTCGTCGGCGCCGCCGAGCGGGAAGAGGTAGGCGGTGTCGCCCCGGTGCGGGTGGGCGGCGACCGCGAAGCCGAACTCGGCGGGCAGCCCGTCCACGATCGAGCGCCAGCTGCCGCCCCAGTCGTCGCTGCGGTAGACGCCGCCGTGGTTCTGCAGGTAGAGCCGGTCCGGGTGGACCGGGTCCGGGGCGATCTTGTGCACGCACTGGCCGAACTCGGGGTACTGGCTCTCCGGCGGGAGGAACTCGGCGCGCAGACCGGCGTTGGAGGGCTCCCAGCTGTCGCCGCCGTCCTTGCTGCGGTAGACGCCGCCGCTGGAGACGGCGACCAGCAGCCGTTGCGGGTCGCGCGGGTCGGTGAGGATGGTGTGCAGGCCCTGGCCGCCGTAGCCGGCGCCCCACTGCGGCCGCTGGGGGTGGTTCCAGAGCGGCTCGACCAGGGCGAAGGTCTCGCCGCCGTCGGTGGAGCGGAACAGTGCGGCGGGCTCGGTGCCCGCGTAGACGACGCCGGGGGCCTCCGGTCCGGCGGGCTGCAGCTGCCAGACCCGGGTCAGCGAGGCGCCGGTGGACTCGGGGAAGCGGATGGCGGGCTGCGGCGGCTCGTACCAGCTCGCGCCGAGGTCGTCGGAGCGCCAGACCGAGGGCCCCCAGTGGCTGCTGTCGGCGCCGGCCAGCAGTCTGGTCCGGCCGCCCCGGCGGTCGATGGAGACGGAGTAGATCGCGTTCATCGGGAAGTGCGGCCCGCTGAACTCCCACGTCAGCCGGTCGCGGCTGCGGCCGAGAAAGAGGCCCTTCTCGGTTCCGACGGCCAACAGCACCTCGGTCATGTCTCACACCACCTGGTCACGAGTGCGGCCCCCCGGGACGGCCCCCAACCGCCAGTGTCCCGCCGTTCACCGGTGGTCACATCTCGCCGCGCCGTTCACCCGGGAGGCCGTGCGTTCACCCGGGAGGCCGTGCGGTCACCTGGGAGGCCGCCCGCTCGCCGAGGGGGTGTCACCCCCGGCAGCCCTCCAGTAGCCGCAGCCAGACCTCGCTGATCGTCGGGTAGGCGGGCACCGCGTGCCAGAGCCGGTCGATCGGCACCTCGCCGACCACCGCGACGGTCGCCGAGTGCAGCAGTTCGGCCACGCCGGGGCCGACCAGGCAGGCGCCGACCAGCACCCGGCGGTCCAGGTCGAAGACCACCCGGGCCCGGCCGCGGTAGTCGTCGCCGTACAGCGAGGCCCCGGCGACGGCGCCGAGGTCGTGGTCGACGGTCTTGACCCGCAGCCCGGCCTCCTCGGCGGCGGCCAGGGTCAGGCCGACCGCGGCGACCTCCGGTTGCGTGAACACCACCTGCGGCGCGCCCGCGAGGTCGGCGGACGCGGCGTGCGCGCCCCAGCGCGCGGTGTCCAGCGGGCGCCCCTGGGTGCGGGCGGCGATCGTCGCGCCCGCGATCCGGGCCTGGTACTTGCCCTGGTGGGTGAGCAGCGCCCGGTGGTTGACGTCCCCGGCGGCGTAGAGCCACTCGCCGTCCACACCGAGCACCGTGCAGCTGTCGTCCACGTCCAGCCAGCCGCCCGGCTTCAGCCCGACCTGCTCCAGCCCGATGTCGGCGGTGCGCGGGGCCCGGCCGGTCGCGTACAGCACCTCGTCGGCGGTCAGCCGCTCCCCGCCCCCGAGCGTCAGGGCCACCGGCCCGGAGCCGTCCGCCCGCTCCACCGCGGTGACCTCGGTGCCGAACCGGACGTCCACCCCGGCGTCCCGCAGGCCCTCGGCGACCAGCTCGCCCGCGAACGGCTCCATCCTGGGCAGCAGCCCGTCGCCGCGCACCAGCAGCACCACCTCGGAGCCGAGCGCCCGCCAGGCGGCGGCCATCTCCACCCCGACCACCCCGCCGCCGACCACCGCCAGCCGTCCCGGGACGGCCGGCGCGCCGGTCGCCTCCCGGTTGGTCCACGGGTGGGCGTCGGCGAGCCCCGGCACGTGCGCGGGCAGCACCGGACGGCTGCCGGTGCACACGACGACGGCGTGCCGGGCGGTGAGCATCCGCTCGCTGCCGTCCTCGGCCTCCACCGTCACCGTCCGCTCGCCCGCCAGCCGGCCGTGGCCGCGGACCAGCTCGATGCCGGTGTCCCGAAGCCAGCGCACCTGGCCGTCGTCGTTCCATCCCGAGGTGAAGGAGTCCCGCCGGGCCAGTACCGCGGCCGCGTCCAGCCGGCCGTCGCCGACCGCCTCCCGGGAGCCGGCCACCGCGCGGGCGTCGGCCAGCGCGGCCACCGGGCGCAGCAACGCCTTGCTCGGCATGCACGCCCAGTACGAGCACTCGCCGCCGACCAGTTCGGCCTCCACGATCACCGTGCGCAGCCCGGCGGCGACCGTCCGGTCCGCCACGTTCTCGCCGGTCGGGCCGGCCCCCAGGACGATGACGTCGTACTCCTCGGCGGTGCTGGTCATATCCGGTCCTCCGTCGTCTCGATGGTCACCCCGTACCCGCTCGCCCACCGGGGCCCCGTTGCCCCGCTGTCCGCTCGGGTGCGGCGTGGGCCCCATCCTGCCGGGCCGGACGCGCCCGCGCGACGGACGGACACACGCGGGTTCAGATCGCGGCGAGCTCCGCGAGCACTGCCGCCGTGTCGGCCGGACGGGAGAACATCGGCCAGTGCCCGGTGGGCAGTTCGCGCAGCTCCCAGTTCGGGCCGTCGAGCCCGGCGAACCACGGGTGGCCGGCCGCGATCAGCGCGCGCACCTGGGAGAGCGGGAAGGAGCAGGACACCAGTGCCTGCGGCAGGGCGGCCCCGGCGCCGGTCAGCCGCAGCCGGTCCCGGTACGCCCCGGCCGGGTGCGGGGTGACCCGCGCGCGGATCCGGGCCAGCGCGGCCTCGTCCAGGCCCTCCACACTGGCGCCGTGGGCGGCGATGACGTCCCAGGGCGGCATCGGGAGGCGGCCGTCGACCACCGAGGCGTCGGCGGCCTCGCGGTAGTCGGGCTGCCAGAGGTCGAACAGCGAACCGCCGTCGATCATCGGGCCGGAGTCCAGGTAGACCACCCGGCGGATCCGCTCCGGCATCCGGTCCGCGATCCCGCCGACCGGGGCGCAGGCGCCGCTGTGCGCGACCAGCACCACGTCCCACAGGTCCTCGCGGACCAGCAGCTCGGCCAGGTCGGCGATGTGGTCCTCCAGGCCGAACTCGCCGCTCTCGCCCGCGCGTTCGGCGAGCCCGCGCAGGGTCACCGGGTGGACGGTGTGCCCGGCCGCGCGCAGCGGCGCGGCCACCTCGTCCCACGCCCAGGCGCCGAGCCAGAACCCGGGGACGAGTACGAACGTGCTCATGGCGGATCACTCCTTCGTCGGTGGGACCTTCCGCCGACGACCTTAGGGCCCGACTCGAAGACGGGCCCTGAGCCCGGGGAGTACGACTCCCCGGGCCCTGAGGTGTGTCTGCTCAGGCCTGGCCGTCGGCCGCCTGCTCCGCGGCGACCTTGCGCTTCACCTCGACCATGTCCAGGTCGCGGGCCTGCCCGATCAGGTCCTCGAACACCGCCTCCGGCAGCGCACCGGCCTGCGAGAAGACGAGCACGCCCTCACGGATGATCGCCAGCGTGGGGATCGACTGGATCCCGAACGCGGCGGCGAGCTCCTGCTGCGCCTCCGTGTCCACCTTGGCGAAGACCAGGTCCGAGTGGCGCTCGGCCGCCTTCTCGTACACCGGGGCGAACTGGCGGCACGGCCCGCACCACCCGGCCCAGAAGTCGATGAAGACGAAGTCCTTGCCCTCCGGGCCCGGGACGATGTCGTCGAAGTTCTCCTTGGTCAGCTCGACCGTGCTGCTCATCTCGCGGTCCCTTCCTTTCCGGACGCTGCGGTACAGGCCATGTGCCCGCGACAACGGTGCCGCCCGGCACCGTATTCCGGACGTACCCGGCGCCCGGTGCGCCCGGCGGTGCCCGGCATTGAGCAGCCGGCCGGCACCGCCCGTACAGAAGGGTGTCCAGTCGGTTTCCGTTCCGATCCGTTTCCGTTCCGACCGCGGGAGGCTCCCCATGCACAGCAAACCCCGTACCCGCCGGGCCGCCGTGGTGGCCGCCTCGGGCATCGCGGTGGCCGCCCTGGTCGCCGGCTGCGGGTCGTCCGGGGGCGGGTCCTCCGGGAGTGCCAAGCCCAGTGCGCCGAGTACGTCGAGCAGCCCGAGCGCCCCGGCGAGCGCCACCCTGCAGGTCGCCACCGACCCCAAGCTGGGCACGATCGTCACCGACAGTGCCGGCTTCACGCTCTACCGCTTCGACCAGGACGAGGACAACCCGCCGGAGTCCTACTGCAACGGCAGCTGCGCCACGATCTGGCCGCCCGAGCACGCCAACGGCGACGTCACGGTGAAGGGCATCGACAGCAAGCTGGTCGGCACCGTCACCCGCTCCGACGGCACCAAGCAGATCACCCTCAACGGCCGGCCGGTCTACCGCTACTCGCAGGACGCCAAGCCCGGCGACACCAAGGGCCAGGGCGTGGCCGGCACCTGGTTCGCGGTGACCCCGAGCGGGGGCAAGGCGGGCACCGGCACGTCCGCCCCGAGCCCCGCCACTCCCAGCCCCGCCACGCCGAGCCCCGCCACCCCCAGCCCGATGCCCAGCATCCCGGGCTACTGACCGACCGGGCAGCTGACCGATGTCGACCGCCCTCGACCAGGAGGCCCGGGTGCGCAACGATGAAGTGGTGACCGAGGAGCACCCCGCCGGCGGCACGGCCGGCCACGGCACGGGGGCGTCGGACGAGGAGTTGATGCGCGCCCTGTACCACGAGCACGCCGGTCCGCTCTTCGGCTTCGTGCTCCACCTGGTCGCCGGCGACCGGCAGCGGGCCGAGGACGTCGTCCAGGAGACGCTGGTCCGCGCCTGGCGCAACATCCACCGGCTGGACCCGCAGGCGGGCTCGCTGCGGCCCTGGCTGGTCACGGTCGCGCGGCGGATCGTGATCGACGGCCACCGCAGCGCCCGGGCCAGGCCGTACGAGGTGGACGCCTCGGCCCTGGAACTGCTGCCCGCCGAGGACGAACTCGACCGGGCCCTGCGGATGATGACCGTCGCGGACGCGCTCGGCGACCTCTCGCCGGCGCACCGCGAGATCATCGTCGAGACCTATCTGAAGGGCCGCACGGCCACCGAGGCGGCCGCCGAACTCGGCATCCCGGCCGGGACCGTACGGTCGCGGGTGTACTACGCACTGCGCTCGCTCAGGCTCGCGCTGGAGGAACGGGGAGTGACATCGTGACCAAGCGCCCCGACCCTGCGCCCGTGGGCCCGAACGGCGCTCCCGGCGGCCCGGATCCCGTGCCCGGCGGCCCCGGCCAGGTGCCCGGTGGCCCGGGGCACGTCGACGTCGGCGCGTACGTCCTCGGCCTGCTGGAGCCCGCCGAGCGCGCCGCCTTCGAGCGGCACCTGGCCGACTGCCCGCTGTGCACCGAGCAGGTGTCCGAACTCGGCTTCATGGAACCGCTGTTGGCCGAGTACACGGCCTCCGCCAAGGCCGCCGGGCTGGACCCGGCCGGCCCGCCCCCGCACCCGGACCTGCGGCTCCTGGACCGGCTGGTCGCCGAGGTCGGGACCGTCCGGCGGCGCGGCCGGGTGCGGCGGCTGGCGCTGGCCCTGGCGGCGACCGCGATGATGGCGGCGGGCCCCGCCGTCACGGCCGCGGTGCTCACCGCCGACAGCACCCCTGCCGTGGTCGCCGTGGCCGAACAGTTCAGCGCCACCGACCCGACCACCGGAGCGCACGCCACCGTCGGCGTGGACGGCACCACCTGGGGCAGCCGGATCAGCATGCAACTCGGAGGCGTACAAGGCCCGTTGACCTGCAAACTGGTCGCCGTGGCGGACAACGGCGAGCGGCAGACGGTGAATACCTGGTCCATCCCGGCGAGTGGCTACGGCAGCTCGGACGGCGTGCTGCGCACCACCGGCAGCGCGGCGTTCCAGCCCGGGGCCATCAACCACTTCGAGGTGCGGGTCCAGGGCAGCGGCGCCGTGCTGGTCGTCGTCCCCGCCCACCACAGCTGAGTCACCCCAGACCTGAGTCACCCCAGACCTGAGTCGCCGCGGATCCCGGGTCAGAACAGGCGGTGCACCTCGTACGGCTCCAGCCGCTCGATCCGAGCCGGCCCCCGGACGCCGGGCCAGCGCGGGTTCGGCTCGCCCGCGCCGGTCATGTGCTGCCGCTGCCAGATGCCGCTCCAGCCCACCCGCAGGGCCGGCTCGAAGCTGTACCACCGTCCGGACGGGCAGGGCTTCAGGACCCACGCGCAGGTCCGGCACAGCTCGGCCCGCCCGTGCCCGGTGGGGACCGGCACCGTCGGCCCCTCGTCCCCGCAGGCCGGGCAACCGGGCAACTCCGCGCCGTCCTGCAGGGCGTTGCGCCGCCGGACGTAGTCGGGCAGCCGCAGCGGCGGGTGGAGGAACGGGTCCTGCCGCCAGGCGGTGTCCGGCGCCGCCCACCAGGGCCTGTTCCACCAGGGCTGCTCCGCGGGCCCTCGCCGTCCGGTCCGCTTCTGTGCCCGGCGCTGCTCCGCGTACTCCTCGGCCCGGGCGCGCCAGAGCTCCCGCGCCTCGTGCAGTTCGTCCACCGCCCGCACCAGTGACTCCGGGTCCGCCTCCGGGTTGCGCGGCATCCGGGCGCTGACCGTCAGGTGGTGGTACGTCGCCCGGAAGCCGTAGGGCGCGAACAGGGTCAGGCAGGTCCGCAGCGCGCCGAGCCGACGGTGGACCGTCAGGGAGGCGTCGTGCACGAGGGCCCGGTGGGTGTGGAAGCTGGTCATGCCGGGGGTTCCAGGTCGAGTGCGCGGGCGAGCGCGGCGGTGAGGGCGGTGGCGTGGCCGGGCAGCTGCCGCTCGGCCCAACTCGCCGCCAGGTCGAGGAAGTCGCGCAGGTCCCGCTCGGCCCCGGCGAGCAGTCGGCGCAGCTCGTCCACCGGCAGCTCGATCACCGGGCTGTTCTCGTCCTCGGCGTCCTGGGTCAGCCGGGCGACCGGGCCGACGCACTCGACCCGGGCGTCCGGGTCGTGGCCGAACCAGGCCGGGTCGGCGCCGTCGGCCGCGTCCAGCCAGCCGCGCCACTCCTCCAGGCCGGTACAGCAGCCCGGCCCGAAGACGGTGCCGGTGGCCGAGTCGGTGACCCGCAGGCCGCCGGGGGCGTACGGGCCGGGGTCGGTGAGCAGCCCGTGCAGGAAGGCGCCCAGCGGGTCCTCCGGGCGGGGGCCGCGTTCGGCCTCCTCCTCGGGGTCGAGCTCGACGTCGTTGACGTCGGCCAGCCGCCACACCGCCGTGCCCACCTCGGCGGGCGTCAACCGCCCGTCCAGCGCGAGATTCCCGTACGGCCCGTGGTCGGCCGTCGGCCAGAGCACGAAGCCGTCGGGGGCGAAGATCTCCAGGACCGGCTGCATCGAGAACATCCGGCGATCATCCCGGACGGCCCACCCCGCCGACCAGCGCATTTCTCGGCGCCATTCACCCCGCGCCGTTCACGCCGCGTCCGCCGCGATCCGGGCCAGCACCCGCCCGCAGCGCCGGGCGAAGGCGCGTTGGGCGAGCGGGAGCAGCGGGCCGGCCAGCCGGGCGTACCGGGCGACGGGCCGGCTGAAGGCGGTGACGGAGAACCAGACCGCCTTGTCCGGCCCCATCTCGACCAGGAAGGTCTCCTCGCCGCGGGCCAGGTGGCCGTGCCGCGTTCCGTAGGTGAAGCCGTAGCGGTCCGGGCCGTCGACGGCGGCCAGCACCCGGTTCGGGGCCCCGGCACGCAGCGGGCCGACACCGATCGCGCAGTGGACGGCGACGCCGGGGGCCGCCTGGTCCGCGTCGGCGTCGATCCGGACGCCCGCCAGCCGGTGCATCCGCCAGCCGAGCAGGGCGGCTCCGGCGACCGTCAGCGCGGCGCGGCCGTGGCCGATCAGCGCCCGGTGCCGCAGGTGGTGGTAGCCGTCGGGCAGTGTGCCGGTGGCACTGGCGCCCTGTTCGGGGTAGCTGTAGTCGGTCATCGGTGGGCCTCCGGGGTGTCGGTGCGGGGTGCGGTGAGTCGGCGCCAGGCGAGGAGGGCGCAGAGGGCGAAGCCGAGCGCGTTGCCGACGCCGTGGGTGGCGGCCATCCAGGTCAGGGTGGGGTGGGGGAGTCCGGCGGCCCGGCCGAGCGCCCACCAGAGGGCGAGCAGCATGGTGAGCGCGAGGACGGCCGAGGAGGCGGCGAGCAGCCGGGCGGTGGCGGCGTCGCCGGCCCGGGGGCGCAGCTCGCGCCAGGTGACCAGGCCGACCAGCCACATTCCGGTGGCCAGCACGACCGCCCCGGCGAACTGCCACCAGGTGCCGAGGAAGTACCCGGCCAGCACCAGCAGCGTGCCCGCCGGGACGCTGAGCGCGGCGCAGCGGGCCGCGCGGGAGGCGGGGTCGGCGGTGCGGCAGACCAGCCCGGCGACCAGGGCGGCGGTGAAGCCGGCGTAGTGGAAGTGCGGGACGGTCAGCGCCAGGATGTGCGGCTCGAAGCCGAAGAGCGGGTAGCCGGAGCGCTCGGCGACCAGCGCGACCCCGGCGACGGAGGGCGCGGCGAGTGCGGTGAGCACGGCGACCTCGGCGGGGGCGAGCGAGCGGGTGCGGGCCAGTCGCAGCGGCGCGTGCAGGGCGATGGCCAGGGTGCCCAGGGCGTAGAGGCCGGCGTTGCCGGCGGCCAGGCCGCCGTGCGGCAGCCAGAGCGAGAGCGCGCCGGGTACGGCGGCGAGCGGCCAGAGCCGACGGATCCGGGCGAGTCCGGGTTCGTCGATCAGGGCGAGGCCGAGCGGGACGACGGCGCCCATGCCGAGCAGGACCAGCAGGTCCACCAGTTCCGTGGTGCCCTTTCCCATGCCGGGCACACCCCCCTTGAACGTGTTCAAATGAGCTTCGCCGCCGACTCTACGCCGCCGACTTGAACGCGTTCAACTTGTCTCCGGAGGCGGCCCCGAACCCGCTGCCTGGTGTTCACGTTGGGTGCGGCGCACTCTGGAGGGGTAACCGATGGAGGTGATCCGCCATGCAGACTCTGGTCGGTTGGCACATCGAGATGGAGTTCCGTGAGGACGGTCCGCGGACCAGCGCCGCCGCCCTGCTCCGGCTCGGCGACGGAACCGAACTGCGTGCCCACGGCTACAGCAGCCGCCACCCCTCCGACCCGGACCAGCTGCGGGTCGGCGAGGAGGTCGCGGGGGCCCGCGCGCTCAACGACCTCGCCTCGCAACTGCTCACCAAGGCCCACGGCGAGATCCAGGAGGTCAGCCCGGTCCCGACCCACCCGCTGACGTGACCACCGCGCGCCCCGGCGGCGACGGCACCGAACGCGAGCCGACGACCCGCCCCCGGATCCCGCTGATCTGCCCGCGCTGCGGGCACGAGCAGCAGGTCGTGCCCGGCGGCCCGGAGCGGGCGGTCAAGGTCGTCCACGTCGGGACGGGCCGGGAGGCCTGCGAGCCCGGGGACCTGGCGCGGGCTCCGGACGACGACGGGCCCTGAGCCCTCCGGCCCGCAGCCCACCCTCGCAACGCGGAAGCGCAGAAACGAGGAAGCGCGAAGACGCGGGAACGCCGAGTGCCGGGTCCGGCCCCAGCCGGCCCCGGCACTCGACGGGCTCATCCGCGCGGGCCGAGCGCAGGCTCAGCGGCAGTGTGACCGCCAGCCGCCCCTCGGCTCACGCCGTCGGTTCACGCCCTCAGTTCACGCAGTACGTACCCGGCGGCTGCCACTCCGGCCCGACCAGCCGCTGCTCCAGCTCGTTGAGCGTGATCCGGATCCCGACCGTCCCGGCCAGCCCGAGCCGGAACCGGCTGCGGGCCAGCGCGATCAGCGCCGTCAGCCCGTACTTGTTGATCAGCTCGGTCCGGTAGCGCGCCGTCGCGTCGGCGTCGCAGAGCCGTGCGCGGGCCGGGAGGCTGCGGCCGGTCGGGCGCCCGTGGGCGTCGCAGGGGCCGATCAGCACCCGGGAGTGGCGGCGGATCCGTTCGGCCTCGCCGGAGTGGGCCGGGGTCCAGATCCCGAGCGCCGTGCCGTCCGGCACCACCCAGAGCTGCGACTCCAGCCGGCTGCCGTCCTCGCCGAAGGTGGTCAGCAGGAGGTATCTGCTGTCGGCGAGCCGGTCGGTTCGGTGGTGCACGATGTCCTCCCTCTGGCCTCGGGGCGGGTCAGTGCCCGTGGCCCTCGGTGATCTCGCGGTACTCCTCGGCGGTGGGCTTGGGGATCTGCGCGTGCTCGCCGTGGATCCCGCGGGACAGCCTGGCGCGGGTGCGGGTGAGCACTCCTGCCGGGCGGGCCACTCCATTCTCGTCGACGGGGGCGGGCAGTTCGAGGGGGCGGGGCTGCTCGTGTGCCGTGAGCCGGTGGAGTTCGGCGGGCGTGAGCCCGGCGTGCAGCTCGGTGAACTCGCCGTGCGGCAGGCGCTTGATGACGCCGGTCTCGCGGCCGTGCAGCACCTTGTCGCGGTCCCGGCGCTGGAGTCCGAGGCACCACCGCTTGGTCACGACGAACACGACCACCGGGACGACGAAGGCGCCGGCCCGCACCGCGTACGTGATGGTGTTGAGCGACAGGTGCAGATGGGTGGCGATGAGGTCGTTGCCGCCGCCCGCGAGCATCACCAGGTAGAGGCTGATCCAGGCGGCGCCGAGCGCGGTGCGCACGGGCGCGTTGCGCGGCCGGTCGAGCAGGTGGTGCTCGCGCGTGTCGTCGGTCACCCAGCTCTCCACGAAGGGGTAGACCGCGATCGCGAACAGGATCACCGGGAACAGCAGGAAGGGGATCAGCACCCCGAGGTTGAGGGTGTGGCCCCACAGCCCGATCTCCCAGCCGGGCATCACGCGGATCAGGCCCTCGGCGAAGCCCATGTACCAGTCCGGCTGGGCGTCGGTGGACACCTGGTCCGGGCGGTACGGGCCGTACGACCAGATCGGGTTGACGGTCGCGATCGCCGACACCAGCGCGATGATGCCGAAGACCAGGAAGAAGAACCCGCCGGCCTTGGCCATGTAGACCGGCATCAGCGGCATGCCGACGACGTTCTTCTCGGTCCGGCCGGGGCCCGCCCACTGGGTGTGCTTGTGGTAGAAGACCAGGATCAGGTGCGCCACCAGCAGCCCGAGCATGATGCCGGGGATCAGCAGCACGTGGATGGTGAAGAACCGCGGGATGATGTCGTGCCCGGGGAACTCCCCGCCGAACAGGAACATCTGGATGTACGTGCCGACGAGCGGTACGGCCAGCAGCACGCCCTCGATGAACCGGATGCCGGTGCCGGACAGCAGGTCGTCGGGCAGCGAGTAGCCGAAGAAGCCGTCCAGCATGCCGAGGAAGAGCAGCAGGAAGCCGAAGAGCCAGTTGATCTCGCGCGGCTTGCGGAACGCGCCCGTGAAGAACACCCGCATCATGTGCACGAACATGGCCGCGACGAAGACGATCGCCGCCCAGTGGTGGATCTGACGGATCAGCAGACCGCCGCGCACCTCGAAGCTGATGTCCACGGTGGAGGCGTAGGCCTCCGACATCCCGATGCCCTTGAGCGGCACGTACGAGCCGTCGTAGACGACCTCGCCCATGCTCGGCTTGAAGAACAGGGTCAGGTAGACGCCGGTCAGGATGATGATCAGGAAGGTGTAGAGGCAGATCTCGCCCAGCATGAAGGACCAGTGGTCCGGGAAGATCTTCCGCAGGTTGGCCCTGGCCAGGGTGTAGATCCCCAGCCGGCCGTCCGCCCAGTCGGCGGCCCGCTGCCCCCGCCCTGGGCTCTGTTTCCGGGTCATGTGCACGCACCTCGGTCCGAAGAAAACGGGGAGATGCCCCCGTTTCGTACTGGCGCCCACCTTAATCGGGGAGTGATCCCCACTTCTACTCGGGGTGCCGTGGACCGGGGTGCCACCGGCCGACGTGCCGTAGTCCGGGGCCGGGGCCGGGGCCGGGTGTCACCGACCGGGGCCCGGAAACGGCGAGCGGCCCGCCCGGTGTCGTGAAACACCGGACGGGCCGCGTACGCACCCGAGTGGCCCCGAGGGCCCGTGGCGTCAGTGCACCAGCACCGGCACCTCGTCGCTCTTCGCGGCGCCCTCGCCGGCGCCCGCACCCGCCGCGCCGGGCCGGCCGGCGTTGATGAAGGTGAAGGCGACCGCGGCGGCCGCCACCAGGATCCCGAAGGACACCCAGATCGCGGTCGAGAAGCCGTGCACCATGCCCTGGAACTGCAGCGCCTTGGCGGCCTCCGGGGAGGCGGTGGCCGCGGCGGTGACGTGCGAGGCCAGCCAGCTGGTGGTGGCGCTCGCCGCGATGGTGTTCAGCAGCGCGGTGCCGATGGCGCCGCCGACCTGCTGCGAGGTGTTGACCATCGCGGAGGCCACGCCCGCGTCGCGCGGCTGGACGCCGTGCGTGGCGAGGCTCATGGCCGGCATGAACGCGGAGCCCATGCCGAGGCCCATCAGGATCAGGCCGGGCAGGATCAGCGCCGGGTAGGAGGTGTCCAGGCCGATGTGGGTCAGCAGGAACATGCCGATCGAGGCGACCAGGAAGCCGGGTGCCATCAGGTAGCGCGCCGGGACCCGGGTCATCAGCCGGGCGCCGATCTGGGTCGAGCCGGTGATCATGCCCGCCACCATCGGCAGGAAGGCCACACCGGTCAGCACCGGGCTGTAGCCGAGCACGATCTGCAGGTAGTAGGTCAGGAAGAGGAACAGACCGAACATCCCGATCACGGCCATGCCCAGCGACAGGTACACCCCGCCGCGGTTGCGGTCCAGCACCACGCGCAGCGGCAGCAGCGGGGCCTTGACCTTGAGCTCCACGGCCACGAAGGCGGCGAGCAGCACGGCAGCCGCGGCGAACAGGCCCAGGGTGCTGCCGGCCGTCCAGCCGCTGGACTCGGCCCGGGTGAAGCCGTAGACCAGGGAGACCAGGCCGGTGGTCACCAGCAGCACGCCGGGAACGTCCAGACGGTTGCGGTTGCGGCCCTCGGCCGGCTCGCGGATCACCATGACGGCGCCGACGGCGGCCACGATGGCGAACGGGATGTTGACGAAGAAGGTCCAGCGCCAGTTCATGTACTCGGTCAGCAGGCCGCCGAGGATGAGGCCGATGGCGCCACCGCCACCGGCGATCGCACCGTAGATGCCGAAGGCCTTGGCGCGCTCCTTGGCCTCGGTGAAGGTCACCGCGAGCAGCGACAGCGCGGCCGGGGCGAGCAGTGCGCCGAACACGCCCTGCAGGGCGCGGGCGCCGAGCAGCATCGCGGTGTTGGCCGCGGCGCCGCCGAGCGCGGAGGCGAGGGCGAAGCCGGTCAGGCCGACGATGAACGTCCGCTTGCGGCCCCACAGGTCCGCGATCCGGCCGCCGAACAGCAGCAGGCCGCCGAAGGCCAGCGCGTAGGCGGTGATCACCCACTGGCGGTTGCCGTCGGTGATGCCCAGGTCCCGCTGTGCGGAGGGCAGGGCGATGTTCACGATGGTCGCGTCGAGGACGACCATCAGCTGGGCGAGGCCGATGAATATCAGCGCCTTCCAGCGCCGGGGATCGGGCAGCGTCGCCGGTCGGGCGTCGGTTACAGGCATGGGGGTACTCACTTCACGGTGCGTGGTGTGCGTGAAAACGGTCGACTGCCGTACGGGAACGGCTGGTCGCCGTACGGTGAAGAAGCGTGCTGGGAAAGCGTGTTGGAGCGGTGTGGCGGAACGCCGCGTCAGAACAGCGTGTCGGAACGGCGAGTCGAAGGCGTGTGCAGGCGCGCCGGGGCGGCGCCGGCCGGTCAGTGCCGGTGGTCGGTCGGTTCTGGGGTCGGTGCTCGGATCAGTTCTGGGGCTGGAAGTCCTCGAAGGTCGCCGCCCGGCCGGGCAGCACCGAAGGGGCCGGCGCACGCATGCCGTCCAGGAACAGCTGCAGGTGCCGGTGGACGAACCCCTCCAGCAGGCTGCAGGAGGTACCCGGCAGCGGCCGGGTCAGCTGGCCCATCGCGATGAACAGGTCGCCGTGGTCGACGTCCGGCCGCAGTTCGCCCGCGGCCCGGGCGCGCTCCATCAGTCCGCTCACGGCGGACCGCAGGCGCTCTCGGACCTCGGTCAACTCCGGGTCGTACGGGTCGACATGGCTGGTGAACAACGGACAGAGTCCGCCGACCTTCTCCGCGACGGCCGCGTGCGCGAACCGCTGCAGAGCGTCGAACGGGCCACCGCCGTCAGGGGTGTCCGCCTCCACCGTCGCCGTCTCGGCGAGGGCCAGGATGCGGTTCTTGACGAGCAGTGCCACCTCGCGGATCAGCGCCATCCGGTCCGGGAAGTTCCGGTACAAGGTGGCATTGCCGACCCCCGCCCGCTTCGCGATCTCGTCCAGCGGCACATCCGCACCGTGCTCGACGAACGCGTCCCGGGCCGCCAGTACGATCCGCTCCCGGTTCCGGCTCGCGTCGGCACGCAACTTCGGCGTGCGGACGCTCCCCGCGGGACGGACCGACTCAGCGGCTGCGGTGGTCACGACGACTACTCCCTCATAGTACCGGGGAACTTCTCCCCGCTTCTGCCAATGTAATCGGAAACGGGGAATCCGTCCCCGGAATTTCCTCCCCGGATGTGACCTGGGTCACATCTCCGGGTCGTCGGCGCCCGTCGAGCCGGGGTCCGTCGAGCCGGGGTCCGTCGAGCCGGGGTCCGTCGAGCCGGGTTCCGCCCCGGGGTCCGCGCCGAGGTTGCGCTCCAGCCGTCCCAGCAGGCGGGCCAGGGTGGCCCGGTCGGCCTCGTCCAGTCCGGCCAGGGTGATCGCCTCCAGCTCCCGCCAGGACTGCGCGACCTGGTCGCGCAGCGCGCAGGCTGCCGCCGTCGCCTCGACCACCACGGCCCGCCGGTCGGTCTCGCTGCGCCGGCGCCGCAGGAACCCCGCCTGCTCCAGGCGCTGCACCATCCGGGTGACGGTGGAGGCGTCCACGCCCAGCTCGTCGATCAGAGCGGCCTGCGGCTGCGGCCCGCGCTCCCAGAGCAGCATCATCAGCAGCTCCTGCCCGGCGTGCAGGCCGTGGGGGCGCAGCAGGCGCTCGGCGTTGGCCCGGTGCAGCCGGGAGACCCGGGCGATGGCCTGGCTGGTGCCGCCCGCCTCGGCGAGGGGCTGGTTCCGTGAATCGCGCACGCGGTCATTGTATGGGCAAGCACTTGGCATCCATCTGCGGTATCCCCTTGCGCCGACTGGGTCGGAGGCGTTTACTTGGCCGCGCAAGCAAAATGATTGGCCGGGCAAGTAAGTGCCCGTGCCGAGCCGAACAGGGGAGCCAGCCATGCGAGTCGTCAGCCAGACCGTGCGCGTCAACGACCCGGCCGACCAGGACGAGGTCAAGCTCACCCGGGACGACGTCTGGGCGGGCCTGCAGCGCAAGGCCGAGAACGCCGTCCCCTTCGTCGCCGCGATGGACGAGTGCACCGTCCTGGAGCGCACCGAGAACGGCCTGGTCCGCGAGGTGGTCTTCCACGGCGAGCGGGTCCGCGAGGAGATCGTCTTCCACCCCAAGGCCCGGGTCAGCTTCTTCCGCGAGGACGAGGCCGCGACCTGGGTGATCCACAACGACATCGACGAGGACGAGAACGGCCTCACCCTCACCTTCCGCGGCGAACTCGACCTCGGCGGCGGCGAGGCCGAGGACGCCGCCGCCGACCGCATGCACGCCGGCTACCTCCTCGCCCTCCAGACCACCCTCAAGCTCTCCCGCGAGGCCGTCCGGAACGCGTGATCCCAGCAGGACCGCCGGACGGCCCGTAACCACCCACCGGTGCGATCGTTCGCACGATGGGACGTCCGGACGAAGGAGCAAGGCCCATGACCGCTACCTTCGGCCGCCCGCAGATGCTGCCCGGGGAGTTCGAGGAGCTCGCGCACCTCGCCCCCCGGGCGGTCGAAGGCATCCGGCTGGAGTTCCTCAACGGCCGACTGGCGGTCAAGCCGCGACCGGACGGCAATCACAGTCGCGTGGTCGAGTGGCTGGTGCGCAGTTGCCTCCAGGCGCGGCCGGAGCTGTTCCTCCACCACCACGGCGTGAAGGTGCAGCGAGCCCGGGACGGACGCGCGTATCCGGACGGCGTCCTGGCACCCTCCGAGGCCTTCGCGGGCCTTGGGGAGTGGGTCGATGCCGGTTCGGTGCTGATGGTCGCCGAAATCACCGATGCCGAGGCCGAAGCCGACCACCGGGCCCGCGTCGAGAAGCCCCGCGCCTATGCCGAGACCGATATTCCCGTCTACCTGCTGATCGACCGGGAATCCGCCGAGGTCGTCGTCCACAGCCAGCCAGACGGCGTGCGCTACGAGCGCGTTCAAACCCTCCCGTTCGGCAGGACCGTGCAGCTCCCCGAGCCCGTGGGGATCTCCCTGGACACGGAGCCGCTGAAGAACTGGGTGCGCTGATCCCGGGCATGGCTTCCCCGGGGTGTCCGGGGTCGCGCCCTAGGCTGTGGGCGTCCCGGGCGGCCGGTGGGCCGTGGGAGTCGGGAGGGGCCCGGCGGCCGGGTGGGCGAGGAGGTTCGCGATGGGCAGCGGTGAGACCGCCAAGGTGCGTTGCGTGGCGGCCGTTCCGTGCTGGGTGAGCCTGATGACCCGGGACCTGGAGGGGGCCAAGGAGTTCTACGGGCCGCTGCTCGGCTGGGAGTTCGAGGTCGGGCCGGACCGCTTCGGGCCGTACGTGCACGCGGTGACCGGCGGCGAGGCGGTGGCCGGCCTGGGCGTTGCGGGAGGCGGGGCGATCCCGGTCGCCTGGACCAGCTACTTCGGGACGGAGAGCGCGGACGCCGCCGCCGACGCGGTGCGTGAGCGCGGCGCGACGCTGGCGGTCGGCCCGCTGGCCTTCGACGCCGGGCGGGTCGCCTTCGCGGCGGACCCTGCGGGCGCGGTGTTCGGCATCTGGGAGGGCCCGTTGGGCCGGGCCCGGAAGCTGGAGCTGCCCGGCGCCCCGGTCTGGATCGAGCTGCGCACCCCGGACCCGTTCGCGGCGGCGCTGTTCTACGGCGAGGTGTTCCGCTGGGACGGCCGCGACCCGGAGCGCTTCGACGTCCGCTGGGAGCACGACCGGGTGGTGCTGCGCGCGGAGGGCAACAGCGTCGCGGCGCTGGCCAAGGAGCAGGCGGGCGGCCCGGCGGGGATGCCGCCGCACTGGGAGGTGTCCTTCGCCGTCCCGGACACCGACCTGGCGGTGGCCCGGGCCGTCGAGCTGGGCGGTGCGGCGCTCGGCCCGGCTTTCGACTCCCCGTACGGACGGGTGGCCCGGCTGCAGGACCGTGAGGGCGCCCGGTTCGCGGTGATCGGCCCGAAGGCCTGACCGGTCTGGCTTGTCTGACCAGCCCGAAGGCCTGACCTGCCTGACCGACCCGGGGCCCGCTCAGTCGGCCGGCGTTTCGAGTTCCGCGCGCTCCGCCCGGAGCCGGTCGCCGAGCGCGGTGCGGGCGGTGGCGGGCAGGGCCTTGCGGGCGGCGGGGAAGAGCTGTTCCTCCTCGCCGCGCAGGTGTCGGCGCAGGGTGTCGGCGAGGCCGCGCAGCAGGGTGTCGAAGGCCGGGTGGGCCGGGCCGAGCGCCTGGAGGTCGGCGAGGTACTGCCCGATCGCCAGGTGGTCGTGGATGCTGCCGAACACCAGCGCTCCGCCGTCGGGCACGTCGTGCTGCACGACCGGGAAGAGGTGTTCCTCCTCGGCGGCGCAGTGAGCGAACAGCAGGTCGGTCAGGCGGGTCACCAGCTCGGCGCGCTCGGCGCCGCCGGCCGGGGCGGCATCGATCCGGTCGAGCAGGTCGGTGACCGCCCGGTGGTCGGCGGTGAACTCGTCGAGGATGTCCGGCCTGCGGCTCATGGTGCCCGCCTCTCGCACGGAAGTCTGCCCCCGTACCTTCCAGTATCCGGCGTCGGGCCGATCGCCCCGGGGCGGGCCCCGGGTCACCCTCCGGTCACGGCCCGGTCACCCTCCGTCCCGCCGCCCGGTGAGGGCGAGCAGCCGGGTCTGCGGGCCGGCGTCCCCGGCCACGGGCAGCGGTGGGTCGAAGAGCCCGCTGCCGGAGAGGTCGCCGTAGCCGGTGATCTCGCCGAGCGCGAAGTCGACGAGGTCGGCCGGGAGCCGGGTGCGCCGGCCGATGCCCTCGGCGAGGTCCCAGGTGTGGATCACCAGGTCGGTGGTGAGCTGGTCCAGGTAGTACTGGCCGGAGACGTCGGCGAAGGAGAGGTGGACGGTCAGCTCGGTGGCGCCGGGGACGGCCCAGGCGTCCCGGGCGGCCGTGGCGGCGTCGGCCCAGGCGGCGGCCGGGTCGGTGCCGAGGACGTCGCCGTCGAAGCGGTCGCCGACCTCGGCGATGGTGGCGCCCATCAGCAGCTCGGGCACCCAGAGCTGCTCGCCGGTGAGGTGGTTGACGAGGTCGCGGACGGACCAGTCGGTGCACGGGGTGGGGGAGTCCCACTGGTCGGGGGTGATCAGCCGGACGCGGTCGCCGAAGGCGTCCAGGGCCTCGGTGTACGGGGTGCCGGTGCGCGCGGCCCGCTGGTGTTGCCTGCGTTGAGCCATGTCTCCACCCTGCCCCGGTGCGGGCGGGGTCCGCGAGTCGTTCACGGGCCGTCGGTTGTTCAAATTCGAACTCCGGGGTACGGTCGAGGAGCGGCGGTTCAAATTTGAACAAAGGCGCCGGGGTGACGACCCCCGCCCGCCGCCCTCACCACACACCACTCACGCCGGCCCCGCCGGCGACGACCGACCCTCGATCGATGGAGACGCGCATGCCGAGCAGCAGCCCGAGCACGACCGCCGCCACCAGTCCCACCCTCCGCCCGGCCCGGGAGACCTCCGGCCCCGCGACGACCTCCCCGCACGCCTATGACGCCGGACTGCTGCTCCTGCGCCTGGTCCTCGGCCTGACGATGGCCGCGCACGGCAGCCAGAAGCTGTTCGGCTGGTTCGGCGGCGGTGGGATCGACGGCACCGGCCAGTTCTTCACCATGAGCGGCTACCCGGCCGGCAACACCATGGCCGTGGTGGCGGGCCTCACCGAGACGCTGGGCGGACTCGCCCTCGCCGTCGGCCTGTTGACCCCGCTGGCGGGCGCCGCGATCGTCGGCACGATGGTCAACGCGATCGCCGTCACCTGGGGCGGCGGCTTCTTCGCCCCGAAGGGCAGCGAGTACGAGCTGCTGCTGACCGCCGGCGCCGCCGCGCTCGCGCTGACCGGCCCGGGCCGCTACGCCGTGGACCGTTTCCTGCCGGTGGTGCGGGCGCACCGCCTGGCGTACGGCGTGGCCGCCGTCGTGGTCGGCCTGGTGACGGCCGGCGTGATCCTGCTGCTGCGCAAGTAGCGCGTCCCGCCGGGCCGTTCGCGGCCCGGCGGCTCACCGGCCCGGCGGCGGCCCGGCAGTAGCCAGACAGTGGCCCCGAAGCGCACCAACTCACCGGCCCGGAGGCCGTGGTGACGAACCGTCACCACGGCCTCTGCGCGCTTTCCGCGCACATCGCACACGGCGGCGAGGGTTCCCAAGACATGTGATGTGTGCCATGGTACATGTCACATCCCCCGCCGTGTCCCCGACGGAACCGCCCCCACGCGGCGCCGTCGCCAACGGTCCTCGATCCCCCACCGGCCGCGCCCCAATCGCGGCCGACGACGGCCCGGAGGCCCTCACGTGAGTCCCGCACGTCTGCTGCGACTCCCGCAGCTGGCACGATTGTTGACGCTCGTCCTGTCGCTCTTCCTGGCGGTCGGCCTGTTCGCCCCGCAGAGCCAGGCCGCTCCCGTCGCCACCCCCGGCGGCGGCACGCCCGCCCCCACCACCCCCGCCGGACCGGCCCCCCAGCCGGCCACCGGCACCCCCCAACGCGGCGACGGTGAGCGGCAGTTCGCCTCCGCCGACCAGCGCGCCCCGCTCCCGCTGGACACCCGGCCGGCCGAAGCCCGGCCGACCGCGCAGCCCAACGGCCTCTCCGCTGCGGCCCAACAGGCCTGCACCATCAGTGACTTCACCGGCCGGACCGGCAGCGACCTGGTCCAGCACATCAAGGCCGCCGACGTCCAGTGCATCAACAGCCTCTTCCAGCTCACCGGCGGCGACGCGCGCGGCGCGTTCCGCGAGGAGCAGATGGCCACCGTGGCGTACGCGCTGCGCGACGCGGCGGGCAGCTACCCGGGCGACAACACCACCTCGGTCGAGCAGTTGGTGCTCTACCTGCGCGCGGGCTACTTCGTGCAGTGGTACCACAAGGACGACGTCGGCACGTACGGCACCGCCCTGCAGACCGCGATCCGCTCCGGGCTGGACGCGTTCTTCGGCAGCGCGCACTCCCGCGACGTCGCCGCGGGCAACGCGCCCATCCTGGGCGAGTCCGTCACCCTGATCGACAGCGCGCAGGAGAACGTCCGCTACCTCCCGGTGGTCAAGCGGCTGCTGACCGACTACGACAGCGCCACCTGGAACCCGGCCGGCATGGCCTGGTCGGTCAACCCGGTGTTCACCGTGCTGTTCCGCGGCCACCAGGTGGACGGCTTCGACGCCGCCGTCGAGGCCGACCCGAGCGTGCTGGACGCCCTGTCGGCCTTCGCCGGGCGCACCAACGACCTGCTCGGCGGCGGCTTCGACGTGCTGCCCTACAACGCGACCAAGGAGCTGGGCCGCTTCCTGAAGGACACGGCGCTCCAGGCCAAGGTCCGTCCGCTCGCCAAGGCGCTGGCCGCACAGTCCGCGCCGAGCGGCCGCACCGTCCACCAGTGGGCCGCGGTCGCCGAGGCAGTCGGCTACTACGACGCCGGCAACTGCTCGTACTACGGCACCTGCAACGCCTCCGACCAGCTCAAGTCCGGTGTGCTGACGGTGAACTACACCTGCAGCCCGAGCATCAAGCTGATCGCCCAGGCGCTGGACAGCACCCAACTGGGCACCGCCTGCACCAGCCTGACCGGCCAGGACGCCTTCTTCCACTCGGTGGTCAAGGACAACGGCCCGGTCAAGGACGACCGGAACGACACGATCGAGGTCGTGGTCTTCCACTCCTCGCTCGACTACCAGGTGCTGGCCGCCGCGATCTACGGCATCGACACCAACAACGGCGGCATGTACCTGGAGGGCAACCCGGCCGCGGCGGGCAACCAGCCGCGCTTCCTCTGCTACGAGGCCGAGTGGGCCCGCCCGTCGTTCGAGATCTGGAACCTCAACCACGAGTACACCCACTACCTCGACGGCCGGTTCGACATGTACGGCGACTTCAACGCCGGCATGACCACCCCGACCGTCTGGTGGGTCGAGGGCTTCGCCGAGTACGTCTCCTACTCGTACCGCAAGGTCACCAACGACGGCGCCATCGCGGCGGCCGCCCGGCACACCTACAAGCTGAGCGACCTCTTCGACACCGTCTACGGTGACCAGGACCGCGTCTACCGCTGGGGCTACCTCGCCGTCCGCTACATGCTGGAGCAGCACCGCCCCGACATGGACGCGGTCCTCGCCAAGTACCGCGTGGGGGACTGGGCCGGCGCCCGCACCCTGGTGAAGACCACCATCGGCACCCGGTACGACGCCGGCTTCGACAGCTGGCTGACCACCTGCGCGAACGGCGCCTGCGCCACGACCCCGACCGTCCCGCAGGTGCCGGAGTGCACCGCCGCCGACACCCGGCAGCTGGACGCCGGCTGCGCCCGCAGCAACGTCGCGGCCACCACGGGCAACTACGCGCACTTCTACCTCCTGGTGCCGGCCGGCACCAAGCAGGTGAAGATCACCACCAGCGGCGGCACCGGCAACGGCGACCTCTACTACAACGCGAGCAGCTGGGCGTACACCGGTGCGTACACCGCGCGGTCGACCGGCCCGGACAACTCCGAGACGCTGACCGTCACCAACCCGCCGGCGGGCTACGTGTACTTCAGCCTCTACGCCCAGCAGGGCTTCAGCGGGGTGACCGTCACGAGCGCGATGTGAGCCGAGCACGGCGAACGGACAGGTGACCGCCCCGGCGGAGCGCTTCGGCGCCCCGCCGGGGCGAGGCCGTTCCCCAGGCACCCCTGCGCTCCGACTACGCCCCGACTGCGCCCCTCCCAGGCCCCGACCACGCGCCGACTACGCCCCGACCCGCACCAGCGCCAGCGTGATGTTGTCCGGCCCGCCCGCCTCGATGGCCGCCTTCCACAGCTCGAACGCGGCCTTGCCGTCGGAGCGTTCGCCCCCTTCGTACGGCCGGGCCAGCAGCTCGGCCAGCTCCTCCTCGGGCACCGGGTCGGTCAGGCCGTCGCTGCACACCAGGTACCGGTCGCCGGCGGCCAGCGGGGCGGCCCGGACGTGCGGTTCGACGTAGGTGAGCCCGAGCGAGCCGCCCAGGGTCTGGGTGACCATCGAGGTGGTGCGCTGTCCGGGCGGCAGCGGCGGGCTGTCGTCCACGCTCACCCGGCTCAGCCCGTCCCCGGTGATCCGGTAGACCCGGCTGTCGCCGACGTTGAAGGCAAGCGCCTGCTCGGGCAGCAGGACCAGGCCGGCCACGGTGGTGCCCATCGCGGCGAGCTCCGGCTCCTCGGCGGCGGCCGCGTAGACGGCCCGGTTGCACTCCTGCAGCTCCTCCCGGACGGCCTCCTCGTCGGCCAGCCCGCCGCCGTCGGTGGCGAGCCGGCGGGCCACCAGGGCGCTGGCCACCTCGCCGCCGGGGTGGCCGCCCAGGCCGTCGGCCACCGCGACCACGCAGGGCGGGCCGAGCGGGAAGATCAGGGTCTGCGGGTTGGTGGTCACCGTGGCGCACAGGGTCCACGGTCCGACCGTGAGGCTGTCCTCGTTGTGCTCCCGCACCAGGCCCTCGTGGCTCAGCGCGCTGACCGCGATGTACGGCGCCATCGTCCGCCGCCCTTCCGGGGCTCCATCTGGTTGCCGGTGTCCCGCCTTCCATTGTCGGCGGGAATAAGCGTCCCCACCCGACTGCTAAGGTGGTTGAAAGTTTGACTACCTGGGATTGGTGAGCAGCATGCAGTTCGGAATCTTCACCGTCGGTGACGTGACCGCCGACCCCACCACCGGCCGGACTCCGAGCGAGCATGAGCGGATCAAGGCCATGGTGGCGATCGCGCGCAAGGCCGAGGAGGTCGGCCTGGACGTCTTCGCGACCGGCGAGCACCACAACCCGCCGTTCGTCCCGTCCTCGCCGACGACCATGCTCGGCTACCTCGCCGCGCAGACCGACCGCATCATCCTCTCCACCTCGACCACCCTGATCACCACCAACGACCCGGTGAAGATCGCCGAGGACTACGCGATGCTGCAGCACCTCGCCGACGGCCGGGTGGACCTCATGATGGGCCGCGGCAACACCGGCCCGGTCTACCCGTGGTTCGGCAAGGACATCCGCCAGGGCATCCCGCTCGCGATCGAGAACTACGCGCTGCTGCACCAGCTGTGGCGCGATGAGGTGGTGGACTGGCAGGGCCGCTTCCGCACCCCGCTGCAGGGCTTCACCTCCACCCCGCGCCCGCTCGACGACGTCCCGCCGTTCGTCTGGCACGGCTCGATCCGCAGCCCCGAGATTGCCGAACAGGCCGCCTACTACGGCGACGGCTTCTTCGCGAACAACATCTTCTGGCCCAAGGAGCACTTCCGGAAGCTGATCGAGCTCTACCGCGAGCGCTACGCCCACTACGGCCACGGCACCCCCGAGCAGGCGATCGTCGGCCTCGGCGGGCAGGTGTTCATGCGCAGGAACTCCCAGGACGCGGTGCGCGAGTTCCGCCCGTACTTCGACAACGCGCCGGTGTACGGGCACGGGCCCTCGCTGGAGGAGTTCACCGAGCAGACCCCGCTGACCGTCGGCAGCCCGCAGGAGGTCATCGAGAAGACGCTGACCTTCCGTGAGACCTTCGGCGACTACCAGCGTCAGCTGTTCCTGATGGACCACGCCGGCCTGCCGCTGAAGACGGTGCTGGAGCAGCTGGACCTGCTCGGCGAGGAGGTCGTGCCGGTGCTGCGGGAGGAGTTCGCCAAGGGCCGCCCGGCCGAGGTGCCGGACGGGCCGACCCACGCCGCGCTGGTCGCGGCCCGGGAGAACGAGACGGTGGAGGTGGCCAAGTGACCGCGTTCAAGCTGGTGGTGGTGACCGCCGGGCTCAGCAAGCCCTCCTCGACCCGCCTGCTGGCGGACCGGCTCACCGAATCGACGGTCCGTCAACTCGCCGGAGCAGGGCGCCAGGTGGACGTCAAGGTGGTCGAACTCCGCGACCTGGCAACGGAGATCGCCAACAACTTCGTCACCGGCTTCGCCGGCGCCGCGCTGCGTGAGGCGGTCGAGGCGGTGACGGAGGCGGACGGGCTGATCGCGGTCACGCCGATCTTCACCGCCTCCTACAGCGGCCTGTTCAAGTCCTTCTTCGACGTGATCGACCACGACGCGCTCACCGGCAAGCCGGTGCTGATCGCCGCCACCGGCGGCACGCCCCGGCACTCGCTCGCCCTGGAGCACGCCGTGCGTCCGCTGTTCGGCTACCTGCGCGCGGTGGTGCTGCCGACCGCCGTCTACGCGGCCACCGAGGACTGGGGCGCGGCCGGGAGCGAGCTCACCGACGGGCTGCCGCGCCGGATCGACCGCGCGGCGGGCGAGTTGGCGGCGCTGCTGTCCGGACGCGGCCCGGCGGCCCCGGCGCTGCCCGAGCAGGTGGTGCCGTTCGCCGAGCAACTGGCGGCGCTGCGGGCCTGAACCGTCAGCGGCGGATCAGGGGGCGGAAGGGGCGGGTGCGCGAGCCGGCGCGCCCGCCCCTCGCGGTGTCTCAGGACGCACCCTCCCGCGCGTCGTACGCCGTCCGCGCGGCCGCGATCTCGGGCTGGTGCGTCTCCGTCCAGTTGACCAGCGACTGGCCGCGGCCGGCTTCTCGCTGGGCCTGGTGGTCGGCGGCCTGCTGACGGCGGTCAGCTGGCGGTGGGTGTTCTTCGCCCCGGTGCTGCTGGCGGGCGCCCTGCTGGCGGCGGCCGTCCCGCTGATCCCGCGCGAGGCCGCGCCGGACCGGGCGGGCGGCGGGCGCTTCGACCTGGCCGGGGCGGTCACCGCGACCGGGGCGATGCTGCTGCTGGTGTACGGAGTGGTCCGGATCGGCGAGCCGGGCGCGGGATCCGGCACCACCGCCGCCGTGCTGGCCGGCGGGCTGGCGCTGCTGGCGGCGTTCGCGGTGATCGAGCGGCGCTCGCCCTCGCCGCTGGTGCGCCCCGGCATCCTGCGCTCCGGGCCGCTGCTGCGGGCCAACCTCGGCGCGGTGCTGTTCGCGGGCTCGTTCTTCGGCTTCCAGTTCGTCGCCACCCTCTACCTGCAGGACCTGCGCGGCTGGTCCCCGCTGCAGACCGGCCTCGCCCTGCTCGCGATCGGGGTGGACTCCGTGCTGGCACCGACCCTCACCCCGAAGCTGGTGGAGCGCTTCGGCAACGCCCGGGTGATCCTCGGCGGCTTCTTGCTGGCCGCGCTCTCGTACGGGCTGTTCCTGCCGGTCGGCGCCGACTGGACGTACCCGATGATGTTCCCGACCATGCTGCTGACCGGGCTCGCCTTCGCACTCGCGTACGGGCCGTTGACCATCGCGGCCACCGAGGGCGTCGCGGAGGAGGAGCAGGGGCTGGCCGGCGGGCTGCTCAACACCTCCTTCCAGTTCGGCGCGGCGCTCGGCCTCTCGGTGGTGACCACGGTGAACCTGGCCGCGCTCGGCTCGGGGGCGAGCGTGCTGGAGGGGTTCCGGGCCGCCCTGGTGGTGCCGGTCGCCTCGGCGGTGCTGGGCGCGGTGGTGACGGCCACCGGTGCGGGGCGGCGCCGCGCCTGACGCCCCCTCGGAAGGGCGCGACCGCTCACCCGTACGGCCCTGTCGGAGCACCGTCCGACGGGGCCGTACGGGTGCGTGCCGACCGTGCCGATTCGTCTGCTGTGCGGTGTACTGGGCCGGATGTTCCGAGATGGCCAGGGTGTCACGAGATAACCCTGCTGTCCTGAGATGCCCCGAAACCGAGCCGGCCCGAAACCGAGGAGGTCCGAGACCGTGCAGCCCGAACCGCAGCCCCGGCCCGAGCCACAGGCCGTCCTCTCCCCGCTCACCGGCGCGGCCGTCTTCCTGGTGCTCACCGTCGAACCCGGCGGCGAGGACACCGTCCGCGCCCTGCTGCCCGACCTCGCCGGGCTGCGCCGCTCGGTCGGCTTCCGGGCCCCCGAGGGCGGCCTCACCTGCGTCACCGGCATCGGCTCCGAGCTCTGGGACCGCCTCTTCGACGGCCCCCGGCCGGCCGCCCTGCACCCCTTCCGGGAGGTGGCCGGCGCTCGGCACCTGGCCCCGGCCACCCCCGGCGACCTGCTGCTGCACCTGCGGGCCGAGCGGATGGACCTCTGCTTCGAGCTGGCCGGGCAGCTCACCGGCCGCCTCGCCGGGGCGGCCGCGGTGGTCGACTCCGTCCAGGGCTTCAAGTACTTCGACGACCGGGACCTGCTCGGCTTCGTGGACGGCACCGAGAACCCGGAGGGCCGGGCCGCCGTGAGGGCCGCGCTGGTCGGCGCGGAGGACCCGGCCTTCGCCGGCGCCAGCTACGTCATCGTCCAGAAGTACCTGCACGACCTGGACAAGTGGAACGCGCTCAGCGTCGAGGAGCAGGAGGGGGCGGTCGGCCGCACCAAGCTCACCGACATCGAGCTGGCCGACGAGGCCAAACCCGCCGACTCGCACGTGGCGCTCACCGTGATCACCGGCCCGGACGGCGAGGAGCGGAAGATCGTCCGCTTCAACATGCCGTTCGGCTCCTTCGGCTCCTTCGGCCCCTCCGGTTCGGCCGGGACGGGCGGGAGGGGCGGCACCTTCGGCACCTACTTCATCGGCTACGCGCGCGACCCCGGGGTGACCGAGGAGATGCTGCGCAACATGTTCGTCGGCAACCCGCCCGGCACCACGGACCGGCTGCTCGACTTCTCCACCGCCGCCACCGGCTCGCTGTTCTTCGTCCCGACCGCCGACTTCCTCGACTCCCCGCCACTGGCGCCGGGCACCGCCGAGCCCGGTACCGCCGAGCCCGGTACCGCCGCGTCCGCCGCGTCCGGCCCGTCGGCCCCGGGCGACGGCTCACTGGGCATCGGCAGCCTCAAGCAGACCTCCCGAACAGGACCCCGCACATGAACAACCTCCACCGGGACCTCGCCCCCGTCTCCGCCGCCGCGTGGGAGGAGATCGAGGAGGAGGCCCGCCAGACCTTCAAGCTGCACATCGCCGGCCGCCGGGTGGTCGACCTGAACGGCTCCGGGGGCAGCACGCTCGCGGCCGTCGGCACCGGCCATCTGACCGGCATCGAACCGCCGGCCGACGGCGTCCGGGCGCACGCCCGGGCCGCCCAGCCGGTGGTCGAGCTGCGGGTGCCCTTCACCGTCCGCCGGGAGGCCGTGGACGACGTCGAGCGCGGCTCCCGCGACTCCGACTGGCAACCCGTCAAGGACGCCGCCCGCACCCTCGCCCTCGCCGAGGACCGGGCCGTCTTCGAGGGCTACCGCGCCGCCGCCATCGACGGCATCCGGGCCGCCTCCAGCAACCCCCCGGTCCGGCTCCCCGAAGACGTCCGCGAGTACCCCGAGGCAGTCAGCCGGGCCCTCACGGCCCTGCGGCTGGCCGGCGTCGGCGGGCCGTACTCCCTGCTGCTCGGCGCGGCCGCCTTCACCGCCGTCAACGAGACCAGCGACCACGGCCACCCCGTCCACAACCACCTGGCCCGCCTCCTCGACGGCGACATCATCTGGGCCCCCGCCCTGGAAGGCGCCTTCCTCCTCTCCACCCGCGGCGGCGACTTCGAGCTCTTCCTCGGCCAGGACGTCTCCGTCGGCTACCTCTCCCACGACGCCGACACGATCCGGCTCTACCTCCAGGAGTCCCTCGCCTTCCGCGTCTACACGGGCGAGGCCGCCGTCGCCCTGGGCGGGCCGCCGCCGGGAGAGGAGGGCCCGCGAGCCCCCGGGCACCGGGAAGGGTACTGAGTTCCTTTACGAGGGGTACTGAGTGCCGTATTCTCTCGGTGGAGCCTCTGACGCCAGTCGAAGAGAGCCGACACGGTATGCCGGTCCAGGTAGCACTTGCGACGCGCGGGTCGCGGCCGGGCCGGCCTTGGCACTCAGTACCCTCGGCATGACCTGAGGCCATGGATCCGTGCATCCGTGCACCCGTGACAGGAGAACCGCTGATGAGCTTGAGGATCGTCGTCTGTGTGAAGTACGTGCCGGATGCGACGGGTGACCGTCGTTTCGCGGACGACCACACCACCGACCGGGATGGCGTGGACGGCCTCCTGTCGGAGCTG